>JBDPYZ010000003.1:0-159988 GCA_047291315.1 Candidatus Phloeobacter fragariae
AAAGCTTTCGTAAAGTTGTAACATCTCTTAACGCACCCGTTGAAATTGGTTGATTCAAATTATTTACATTTGTTGTTGTAAGCTTTTCGAAAAATGTTTTTCTGGCTTTAACTAACTCATTTCTTGTCGTTGCATGTGATATAGCAGCCTCTTTGACTATTTTCTGTTCTTTTATTGATTGAGTATGAATATTATGATTATCGTCTTGAACAGGTAATTCAACATCACTAGAATGCTTGTATGAAGTTATTATTTTTTTCGATAATTCTTCTTTTCTTGTTATAATTTGAAGGTTTAGAGTTTGTTTAGTGCCAAAAAATAAGGATGAAGAAAGCGATTCGGTTAATACCGTATGTTTGTTAAAACTACCTCTAGAACCCTTTTCAGCCAAATGGTAAGCATCCGCATATAAACCAAGAATCATTTCAAATTCTTTCCTTTCTTCAGGTATCATTGATTGAACCTTTTTATTAAATATAGATAAAAATTCTTCTTGTCCGCTTTCCATTTCTACTAACATCGCATCATCAATAGGGGTTAATCTTTTACATTCTTCTGAAAGGATTTTTCTTATCGAATGTACTGAGTGATCTTCAAAGTTGATTTTTCCTTCATTAAAAGCTTTTTTGACATCATGGAATTCGGTTTCATTAGGCGGAACCCTAAATAAACCTTCACTTTTGGGATTTCTATTATCTTTACTATCTATTTGATAAGTAGTTTTTAGATAATCACAGAGATTATTCATATACGTATTTCGTTTTGCTTGTTTTTCTTAACATACGAAATCGAGGTTGGTGAATTGTAATTTTGTCCCCCTTTAGATTTGAAAAACTTAGATCCGAGTTAAATAAGTTTAAGTCATGCAATTCCGCATTTCTTAGATCAATGCCTGACAAATCTCTGTTAGAAAGGTCAGCGTTTGCTAAACTAATATTTCCGTCATTTGTTAACCTAGCTTGATTTTCAGATAAACCTTCACGTTTCATTAATAACTGAATCGTACAGAAATTATTAAAGCATTTTTCACTAATTATGTGATCACCTACTTTACCTTGAACGTTGATAGACACGCCATGATTCTTGTCTGAAAAAGTAACGTCTTTACCTAAAAAATTAAATTTCAGCTCTTTTGGAATTTCGTATCGATCTAAACCATTAGATTGTTCGAGAGTATCAACGATTTTTGAACAGAACTCGCTATATTGTTTAGTAAGTTCTTTTCTTACTCTTCAAAATGTAATAAAATCAATAAGATATTCCAGTATTGTAGTAGGCGATGTCGCTTTTTTAACATCCATATCATTGATACCTAGATTACTTTCCATAAATTTGGTGTAATGATCTATATTGGTGTTGATATAAAACATTTTTATTCCCTCGGTTTTTTTATTAAAAAATACCTAATTTATTTTTTATCCGACACGAGTTCAGCATCCAAAATATACAAGCGATTTTGCGTTTATCAGATGATAGTAATCAACAGGAGTTACAATAACTTATTGTAATAAATATATTTATGTAGAAAATAGATTAATTAATAGTTTTTTTTGTTATTTTAAGTTTTTTTGTGCAGAAATTATCTGAAAAATAAAAATTTTTCTATCTAATCAACTCATCTTTATTTATGATTTTTCTTTCATTTTTTATCAGGTAATTACCTGAATTTGAGGCTCGGAGTTGAAATTACAGATCGGGTTATACTTTTGATCTTTCAAGAGCGGTTCTGAAAAACATGAAAAATTGCAGTGGTAGTCCCGCCGAGCCTGTCCGCTCGAGGGGGCGTTTTTTATGCACCTGTAAGCACGGCCTAGAAACGCGTAGAAAATGTGCGTCTAGTCTCTGAGTAAGGTTTTTAGCTGTCCTTGGAAGGTCCTGTTGATTGCTATATTTTTCAACGCTGATTATTTAAATCTTTGAGCATGGCTTCTCTCAAAATTGCGTTTAAGCGCGTCTGATAGCCTTTCCCTGATCCTTTGAGCCACGATAAAACATCGGCATCAATGCGGACAGAAGCATGCTGCTTAATAGGACGATAAAATTTACCCCGCTGGGCATTTTGCCATGTAGCTTCATCCATTGGTGGGATGTCACTAAAATTTATTTTACTCTCTGGCATATCAGCGAGCGATTTCAATTCTGCCTTTCGTTTATCGGTTAATTTTGGTAAGGCCTTTTGTTTAAAGGTAATTTTTTTCATAGTATTTTCTCTCTGTGGGACAAAAACAATAAGACGACCACCGACTTGTCCTATGGTTTACCAACGTAATTCCTCATTTTTGAAACGATCCTGATGAGATAAATACATAGGGCCATTGAAACCTGTGCAGCTTCCTCAAATCAGATGCCAAGCTTCTTAAAATTTAATTCTGCTTTTTTAAGATCTCACTTAAACTGTAGTAGACATTAAGCACTTGTGACCATATTAACGTATACACATAATTATATATATAATATAAGCTTGTGCCAAGTGCAAAGAATGATAGCTGACGTAGTACAAAAAAACATGAAAAATCACAGTGGTAGCTCTGCTGCGCCTGCCCGTTCAATATATCGTTTTATGCATCTGTAAGCATAGCCTTAAACCATACCCCGTATGGGCTTACCCGCATTTTTAAGTGAATAAAAATTTGTGCAAATCCAGGCACTTATTTTTTTATAAAAAATAAAGACCTTAAGAGCAAAAGAAAAGCCCTGTTAGAATTTAACATATTAACAAGTAATTAACTTAACTTCCCCAAAAAAAGGTGGGTATGCATCGGAAAACGGTTACAACAGTTACAATGAGCAAAAAAAACACTTAAATCTTTAATTAAAATACTATTTTTGCAACCTTTAGGCGGTTACAGCGGGTTATAAAACAGAATAAAAAATTACATTATTATAAATCAATAAGTTATGTTTTCAGTTTTAAACGTTTTGTAACCGTTAAATGTAACCTTGTTGTAACCGTTTTCCGAAACATACCCCAAAATTTTGAAAATATATAATAATACACATTTATGTTAAATAAATATTGATGATATGTAATTAAGGAAGAAGTTTTTTAAGTTTATTATCTAAAGATTTTACTTTATCTGCTGAAAAAACTTTAAAGAAAATAATTTATGTATAAAACTTCACTCTGGGTTAATCCTGATAAAAATAAAGACAATATTGTTCACTTCTTAAGAATTTGTTTCAAACACCCAATATTTAACTACGTCAGGTTTTTTAGCGTACTCAAGGTCGATAATGCCTGATTATACTGGCTATTAACGTGACTTCTCACGGTTTTAATTCCCATAAAGCGGCGCGTTTTATACATTTTAAGCAGGGATTTGATTTCTGACAGATTGGACATATTCTGGCGATATTCACTGGCCATTTGTGCCAGATGATTGAAGTTAACTGCATAAATATTTTCTTCGTTACGGTGATTGACGCCATGTGGGGCATTTTGATTGAGATAATCAAACATATCCCAAAACTCAGTGACCAGGGTATTACCGGTTTCTAATGCCTGGACGCGTTCTTTTGCCAGTTCGACGATAAAGTTTTCTGTTTCTGCTATCCAGTTTTCTTTAATGGGAAGAAAACCCGATAACGTGCGTGACAGGACAATGAATTGAGCGTGATTTTTAGCGATGCGTTCATGTCCAATCGCTTTATCATCAAAGAGTTGTCGTTGAACTTTATCAAGAAACTTCTCCTAAGCCGTCACAATCGTATTTTCATTTAACAGAGCTTTGCTTTGGGAAGAAAACCCGACGATTGTTCAATAGGATAGCGTTCAAGTCGAATCGCGGCCTGTCGGTTTTTTTCGCTTTTCCCTGACCTGTCGCGGTATGCAGATGAATAATCTGATCTAATACCGCTCTGGAGGCTTCGATACTGCTATTCTTGGCATGATGATACTGCCTTTAAAAGCGGTTAATAGGTTTCGTTTTGGTTGGTTTTATGCCTGTTGAGCGTGTTGCACGGCCATTGTAAAGTGATTTCATTTCTTCCCAATCGAAAGTACGTTTTACATTATCCTACATTCTGTCACTTTCTATCAGACAAACAGGAAGATTCCTCACCTGGGCGAAATTGCGGGCACGGCCTACCAACGTCGATTTTGACGAATCAAAGCCTTAGTAATCGGCGCGTCCAGTTAATCTCCAAAAGAATTCTATCAGGGTACTTTTTCCTGAACCGGGTTCGCCCATAATCTCAAGAAAAGGGTAACTTTTGCATAATTTCCGTATCTGTTCAGCAAACAGTGACCCCAACGAGAACGCAAGCACAGTATAACCTTTGACACCAAAAGCAACCCACAAATCATCCAGCCAGTGAACATCAAAGTCATTCAGTTCATGATTAATTTCCAGCCGTGGACTGGTACTTAATGTTTTGATATCAAGCTGTTCCAGTGAAAAATAATCCTCTTCATTAAGGAGATATAATTTACCGTTTTGCACGGCAATATCATTAAAGACATACACGCACAGCGCTTTGTTGTAACCGATAAAATTTTGTGTTTTTACTTCCTTGATATGCCGTAATTCATTTTTGCAAAAGCGGTCAAGCTGATGGATCTCACCGGTGTAAACCGCCCCTTTGGCTACATGCAAAAGGCGTTTTTTGAATTCAGACGCACTGGTCAATTGGCTGTTGGTAAAGGTGGCTTTGACGTTAGGACTTTGTTACGGGAAATCCAGTTTTAAATAATACCAGGATTCGTCGGTTTCTTCGGATTTCTAGAAATAAAGCGGGGTCGGGTAACAGTTGGTAATTTCGTTGACAGCGCCGGATTCTTTCAGCGCTTTTGTGGTGGCTTCCTCTTTAGTGAGCTTTTTTGAGTCTAAGATTCGCTCAACCGCTTTTAAGTGCCTTTCAATATCCAGTTTAAACCAATAAAAACGGCTATCGAATTGAAAATAAAAGTTATTGCGGTGGGTATAACTAAATATCCGGATCGCTTTATCGGTCGCACTTTTCGCCAGTAATAAATCACTATAATAACGATAACGCATCAAATCATAAAGCCTTAGCCGGCCTTTTAGATGTAAATCATTCCAGTCTTCATTTTTTATTTGCGAAGGCAATGCAGCACAGGACTTCCAGCCTTCTTGCTGATTGCGGGCAATGTGTTTTCTTATCGCTTTTTACCCGCACTGCCATTATCCAGCGCCCAGACTAACAGGGGCTTTTTATCCTCACCCAATGCCGTTTAAGTGGGTTGCTAAGGCCTAGGGACACGGCGTACAGGCCATTTTGAGCAAGGCTAATCGCATCAAAAATCCCTTCCAAATTTCAGTTGCCTTTGGAAAATTCTGTTGCATCAGACTCCACCAATACCCCTTATAACTGCCAAAAAATTCGCTTTTCGGTCAAAGCGTTGTGGGTTATCAATAATGAGTTCCCAGTTTGCGCCATTGGGTAACGTAAATTTTACGGTTGCAGAATCCAGCCCTTTAGCGTGATAACTGGATTTAATATACAACCCCTTTAACGGCGCAATATCTAACCCTCTAGCTGTTGCAAAGAGGCATCAGCCGCGGCATTTTTGGCTTGTTGTATTTTAGGATAGTACGCTGACCAGTCATTGAAAATATCAGGGTAAATTTCTTTAACAATCAATTCGGTACCATATTTATTTTCACGCCCACACTTGAGTAAAAAGGGCTTTTCAATGGCGGTAAATAACTCTTTTTTTATTGCACTGAGGACAAACACCCTGACGCAGATAGCCGTTTTGTTCTTTAAAATGAAAATCCTGAATTAATCGGCTAATGATAAAATCTGACTGGTGCATGTTATTTCCCCTGAGAGGTATTTATAAACGTGTTTGCAACTTCATTTGCATTACAATGTGTGATAGTCTGGCCTTGATTTGAACAGGCCGCCATCGACGGCATATAGATTGCTTTCGTTGTAACGGACCTTCATTTTCTGCTCTTTTTGAAATGTATTTATGCTGATTCCCAAAGAGACTGGCAGTCGACGCAACACATGCAACCTGGGGAGGCGATACGGCGCGCTTATGGGATCGGTTTTTCACAATAAAAACTGGAGATGCCTTTGTTACGCTGAGCCACCTGTTTTATTTGGTAAATTAATTGTTGCTTGGCGAGATCATTCGCTTTATCAATTTGGTCAGACATGGTTCAAATTCTCTGCCTAGTGTTCAAAATGGTCACTCGCTTCCTGATAAGCTATTTTTTGATGAAGGATTTGGTAAGCCATCGACGTTAAATGGGCGGAAAATCGTATCAAGAGGTGTTTTCTTTCATCTTCCCGATTTTGTTTTAGCGTTTCTGTGAGGTTTAATATTACGGATTGTGCAGTCATATTCTTTAATTTCACCTTTCCTTATTTTGGGTAAAACAATCCACCAGTGTGGTTAACACCTTTAATTTTTATTCCTAATTTAAAGTGGTAGTGCGATATTTTAGGCGTTAATGCAACCAGCACCTGTAATTGAAATAGCGATTTAATAATTGCCTGCTTTTCTTCCTTATTAAATTCATCAAACTTTAAATAATGTTTTTTATTATCAATCCTGGCTAAATAAAAAATTAAATTAACGAAGAGTTTATCCTTTTCCCTTAAATATTCAATAAAGCCTGACAGACACTGATTATCCGGATTTTCTTTATTATCATTAAAATGAACGGTTCGACATTTCGCGGCTTTAATTAACCTATTGACGCGCACATTAATGGCTAATCCTTCTTTCGATAAATACCCGTTTCTTGTCTATTCACATCGGGGGCATTATTTTGTAATGTTTTAACCGAGTGAATTAACGTATTCGTTAATTGGATTTTATTCATTATCATTTTTATTTAATAATCATCGTGAGAAAATAAAAAATAAATAACCCGCCAAATAACAATATTAATTTATCTATTAATGTCAGTTTCTTATTCTTCTTATTAATATGATAGTTTTTAACGGATTAGCCGGTTAATCAATAATGGTAGTGCTGCTTCAATTTATGCATAAATATCCTCATTAAGTTATCGGTTTTGTTGCCCCGACCTAAAACAAGGTGTTGTGGTATAGTGTTTATGCCCACTTTTTCTTTGCAAGGAGAGTTGGGCATAAAATCCAAAGCGTGAAGTCCATGTCCCAAGAAAGAGAAGACGACCCGATTACATAAACCTGCCCCGTCACAGCAATAAAAACAAAAGACCGGGGATAACCATAAAAATAAGGAGTTCCAAAATGGAACAGTCATCCGAACAGATTAAATTTGAAGTCAACTACTCGATTTACCTTGCCGAAATGATAGAAACTTTTAATCGGCGAATTAATCAGTTTTGTACCTTTTGGCAAATGCTTTTCGGGGCAGCGATTTTTGGTGGTGTTCAACACGGATGGTTGTTGGGTTTTCTGATTGCTTTGATTTCCGCCGTTCAGTTTGTTGTTACATTTGGTGAAAAAGCCGGTAGTGCAAAATCTCAGGTCAGAAGATACCGAAGGCTGGCTGATTGAATTGTCGCAACTAGATGAAAACCAGATTAAAGCGCGGAAGCGAGAGATTGAAGAGACCGACCAGCAAACCCGCCAGAAAAAGGGCAAGTATTGCGTTGTAGGGTGTTGATAGAGAAGCGGAAAATTCGCTTACCCGCTGGTAAAAAGTTGTTGCTTTCATCGGCGGTGGTATTCCAAAATAGTGGCATCTTCTTAACCTCTTAAATGCGTTTATGCAATACACGGTGACGACACTTTCAATTTCACCGTTACATGAGTGGCAAATCATGATTTGCTTTTCAATACTTGATGCCCCGCACTACCCAAAGCCATTGCCAGTTCATCAGCTAAAATCAAAAGATCGGCATACGGTAAAAATGCCTGCCAGTGTTTTCTGGCCTGTATACTATCTATGCAAAGTGAAAGTTGCATTTTCACGATCCTCTCGCATTTGTTATACAATTCTTGTTTTTTATCGATATTAGAAAGGTTTTTACACATGTCAACTCCTAATAATATTGTACGTTTCAATGAAATAACGTATTAGTTAGCCCACTTAAAAGATCATTTAAATCATCGGGATATCATTTCCTCTCAATACTTCATGACCTGCACAATACAAAGCATTTGCCAGTACATCGGCTAAAACGGAAAGATCGGCAGATGGTAATATTCCCTGCCAATATTTTCTCGCCCGTATACTGTCCATGCTAAGTGAAAGCTGCTTTTTAACGATTAATTCGTATTGGTTATACAATTCTTGATATTTTTTATTGTAATCAGACAGCTTTTTGCACATGTTAACTCCTGATAATAGCCAGCACATTTATGATAATTGTTATAATGCCAACTTAGTGATATAAAAATTTTCCTGATGTTAAATAAAAAGCGAATACTTATATTTTTAATGATTAAATCGCCAATGTTTAATTTCTGGTGATAATTCAATCTGTATCAGTAAATGATCATGAAGGTATAAACGTATTAATTTACCGTCACAGGAGGGAACAACCGATAGTTCATCAATGCCCATTAATATAAGCCAGTCTTGTCGCTTTGACACTTAATTTAGGGTCTCCCATTATTTATCCCATTTTATAAGTTTATCGATATAGTGAATGTGCTGTGCCATCGCATCAAACTTGCCTAAAGAATCTTTGCCATACCAGACGTGTAACGTATGATGGGATTTATTGTTTTTCTGGGTAATTTAATAATGTCAAAATCCCGGTAACAAAAACTGTGAGTACTTATTTGTTTAAGCATCATTATTTCAGTCCTAACCATATTAGCCAGCCATCTCTAATTTCTTTAGGTAAAGACTCATAAGCCATCTTCAGCCCCAAGTTCCAGGCAGGTAAATGAACATAGTATATTCACCACGAGAACCATTGGGGTTCTTCATTTCAATCACGGGTAGTTTGCCATCTTTACGCATATTTGAAATTGCTTGTTTGGTTTTACCGATTATTTCTGCAAACTTAGTTTGAGTAACGCCATATGAAACACTGGAAACATTTACGATTTCCTTAGTCATCTGATAATCTCTTTTATTGAACCTCTTTGTAGCCCGCATTTTCTTTTTGAAACTCTCAAGGATTTTTTCTTTTAATCTAAAATTTAGAGGCCACGAAAAAAATATGTCAACCCCTAAAAATGAAAACTGGTCAGAAAATCTGAGAAATTAAAAACAAAATAAATATCTGATTTAAAAGAAATTAATTATCATACTTATCATGGTTATGAATCAGGAAAAATGAATATATCACTTGAATCAGCAGAAAAATTATTTTCTATAGCACTATTTCTGAAGTATATGGATTGGTTCATGTTTGATGAAACCAATCCAGAAGCTGGTTAAATTGCACCAGCTCTCGCACACAGTGGGCCAGAAAAAACAATGTCAGTCCAATCAGAAAAGAAAACTTGTTAACAATACATTTAGATTTTTGCAAATTCATTGATTCAAAAAGTCTTTGTACCATTGGAGTGATTTCTTATGCCAATTAAGAAACTTGAAGATGGTCGTTATGAAGTGGATATCAAGCCGATTGGTCGTAACGGAAAACGGAGCAGACGAATATGAAGCAATTGCATTTGAACGTTATGTAATGGCAAACCATAGTAAAAAAAATGGGGGCAAAAATTAAAAAATACTCGTCCATTACATGAAATCGTTGAGCAATGGTGGAGGAATATATATGGTAAGCATACTGATTATGGAAAGTTAAGCTATCTTATGTGTGTTTGTAAAGCAATGGGTGTAGTTGCGGGTTTTTTAGTTACAAAATCCAGTATTTCTCTTTATCAGGAGTCACACTTAGCTGCGGGGATAAAACCATTTACCATAAATAGAGATTTATTTGCATTTCGTGGAATATTTACCCAACTTATAAAAACAGGACTATATCAAGCTGATAACCCTTTCACCAATATGATCCCAATAAAAAAAGCAACAGAAATGTCTTATCTTACTCATGATGAAATTCGAGATTTACTCTCAAATTTAAATGGGAATTATTATAAAATCACTGTCTTTTATATAAGTACAGAGGCTCGATGGGGAGAAGCAAAATGGTTAAAACGAGAATACGTCATTGAAAATAAAGTTCGTTTTACTTTTACAAAAACGGATAAACCGAGAATTGTTCCTATATCTGATGAGCTATCTCAATTAATTTGTGAAAACAAAAAAGGTTTGCTGTTTTCGTCGGTTTTGTATTCTGTGTTTAGAGAAACATTAAAAAAGTAAAACCCACACTCCCAAATGGACAAGCAACTCATGTTCTAAGACATACATTTGCCACTCGCTTTATGATGAATGATGGAAGTATTATCACACTTCAAAAATTCTCGGACATTCTAGCTTAAATCAAACAATGACCTATGCACATTTTTCTCGAGATTTTCTTCAAAATGCCATCCAAAATAATCCGTTTTAATAAAATTGTTATTTATCAACAATATCATATTTTATCAGCAGTTAATAAGACAGTTAATACTGAGTTGGTGAAAAGCAGACTAGCTTAGCCTTCTTGAATTATTAATTTTTCTCAGGTATTTATTTGAGTACGGATGTTAACGGCTGCTAATATTTAGCGCCACTTTTAATATTGGCTCGTTCGTCAGGTGAGTGTGCGCCATATATTGTTGGCCCAATGGAGACCGTATCCATTTGAGGATAAGGTTTTTTAAATAGACCATATTCTAAACTAGCATTGATCACCTTGATTTTGTGGGTTTTGCCAACAAGTGCCATGACGGGGAATTTCGGGTCGTATTTCCAGTAGGATAGCTGCCTTTATGTTCAAATTCCGCACCGGAAAGTATCGATAATGATGTCAACATGTTAACGACATAATTTTTGCACGTTTCAATTAATAAGCGAATTAAAAAAGTAATTTCGGTCTGTTTTTCATCCATATCAACAACGCCGATATTGAGTGAAGTTTCAACAACATCTTTTATTTCGTCACTCATCCGTATAACACTATTAGGCGCAGCATTGAGAAAGTGTAATAAATGAGGTTGATAATCCTCTGTTAGCGCTAATAATTCGGTTGTTGTCTGATCAATGCTAATGACTAAATTTTTTTCAATTGCTGCAAATTCAGATTTTAGCATCGCTAGATAGTGATTTTTGCTGGTTTCTAAATTAGCTACCACAGATATAGGCACTGCAATAATTGCTTCACTCTCACGTGGTATCGCATTATGTAAACTACCCCTTTGAATGTGAATGAGTTTTAATTGTAATTCACTCGCATGGCCTGCTAGAAAACGTGCCAATAGTTTTTCGTATTAGCTAATCCTAAATGAATATCACCACCCGAGTGACCAACGGTTAATCCTTTAAGTGTTATTTTGAACACTTTATGATATTAGCTGGAATTGTTTCTCCTGCGAATGTAAAAGTGGTTATAAAATCAACACCACCTGCGCAACCCATGTAGATCTCATCTTCTTCTTCAGAATCGCTATTGATCAGAATATCCGCTTGTAACCAATGTGGCTGTATACCAAAAACACCAATCATACCGGTTTCTTCCGCCATAGTAAGTAAAACTCTTCTATTTGTCCATGCTTAACATTCTCATCATCCAGTACGGCTAAAGCGGAAGCCATACCAATGCCATTATCTGCACCTAATGTGGTATCTTGAGCTTTTACCCAATCATTATCTACGTAGGGACGGATAGGGTCCTGGGTAAAATCGTGCTGAGTATCACTGTTTTTTGTGGCTTCATACCTAAATGTGCTTGAAGAAGGACAGGGAGGAGATTTTCCATGCCGGCTTTTGCCGATTTGCGAATAAGAATATTACCGACTTTATCGCGGTCAACACTAAGTTTTTTTCTCTGCCCATTGAATAATATAGGAAGCAAATGCTTCTTCATGTCCAGATGGATGCGGAATTGCACAAATTTGTGCAAAAATGTCGCAAAGCGGCTGTGGTGAAAGTTCAGACACGTTTTATCTCCTGTTACTACCCTATTATCTAGATTGCTAATTAATTTCGCAGGCTTGTTCAATATTATTTATTTTGTTAATTCAGAATATCACCTTATGATATCTATTCCTTTTAGTTGATTGTGATGATATTGATTAATTTCTGGTTTTTGTTATTACAAATTACTGTAATCTCGCGCAATATTTTTTTCACTAATGTGCTTTTCTAAAATAGTCTCTAGTCGTTGGGATCAAAACTTTATGAGTGAAAAATACATCGTAACACGGATATGTTGCAAATATATGCCCGTACTTTGGCACAACGACCTGCTAAGCAATGGAAAGGCGTTATTGCTGTTAGCAGCGGTGGGCTTGTTCCAAGTACAATTTTTGCTCGTGAGTTAAGTCTACGCCATATTGATACTGTCTGTATTTCAAGTTACGACCATAATAGCCAAAGAGAACTCAAGGTTATTAAGCGAGTGGAAGGTGATGGTGAAGGTTATATTGTTGTCGATGATTTGGTCGATACTGGCGACACTGCGCAAGCTATCGGGGATATGGAAAAAGGGTTTTTATTAAGCCAATTTGTGAACAATAATAATTATTTTATTTATTCCTCTTTAATCATTAATTAAAGTATATGATATAGGGGATGCTAGTGGCAGCCCTTTTTTATTGCTGAAATTTTTAACAGAATAAAGTAGATATGAATGAAAAAAAATCTGTCAGAAAAGTTGTTTAAGCTTAAATCAAAACTGAAATAAACTGAGACCTCTGTTCTAATTATATATAGTATACTAAAACATATTTATTAAAGAATAGCTCAACATTCGAGGGGGACTAGTTATTTTAGCTGGTATCGTATGATTAATCGGCTAATATGGATTTGGCGTGGCAATGATGGGTTGGAGATTGAAGAGGTATTAAGTCGAATTGCGGCAAATAATCGTGTTCGTAGCTGTGAAAATTTACTCGATACTGTAATTGGTTATCAGCCAGGAAATTGGGCTTATGAATGGTCACAACAGGCGTTGACTTGGCAGAAAAAAGCTATTTAATTGCTAACAAAAATAGTAGTTATTCAGGCTTGGTTACGAACAGCTAACTTATTCAGTATTGCGGCTTATCCTCATCTTAAAGGTGATCATCTTGCTGAACAAGGGGTGTTATTAGCGAATAAGGCTTATGAAAAAGCAGCACAATTAACCGATTTTCGACTAAAAAAATTTCTTTCAAAATAGAGGATGGTAAAAAATAGGTGATTGTTTTTTTTTGCATTTGCCTGATACCCGCGAAGAACCTTGTCCCACTATTTTGGGTTGCGGAACATTAGATGGTTTGCAACTAGATTATTACCGCCTTTTCAGCCAATATTTAGCGCCGCAAGGTTTTGCTATGTTAACCCTGGATATGCCATCAATTGGCTAATATTCCATGGATCGATCATACTCGAGTAGGTGTAATTGGTTTGCGTTTTGGCGCTAATATTGCACTTTGATTAGCTTATTTAGAGCATAAACGTTTAAAAGGTGCCGTTTTAGGGCCAATTGTCCATAGCCTTACTTAATGAGTAAAATATCAGTATCAAATACCAATAATGAATATCGATATTTTCGCCAGCCGATTGGGCTTCTATCAGGTAGATGATAGCAGTTTTACGTTCAGAGCTTAATTGTTACTCGTTAAAAAATCAGGGATTATTGGTGCGCTGTTGTCCTGTACCATTTATGGTTGTTAACTGGCAAAATGATGTTTTCAGCCCTAAGGGGGATGCATTACTTATCCTACGTTCATCTATTGAAGGTAAGTTATTGACCTTACCAGCCAAGCCGTTATATCAAAATTTTCATCAGTCACTTTCTGGAGTAGTGAGTTGGTTGAAAAGCAAAATTGAATAATCGTTTTGATTACTTGATTATTTTTCCTTATTTGCTAAAAAGGTAAGGTAGCTTAACAACAAGGAGATCCTTATTATGGCTTTAACTTCAAATTATTCTAAAAGTAAATTATTGAAGCATTTTACCAGGTTAGGACCTTATCTCCGTGAATCTCAATGTCAGGATGATCTCTTTTTTTTCGACTGTCTTGCTATTTGTGTTAATGTAAAAACTGCCCCAGAAAAGCGTGAATTTTGGGGATGGTGGTTGGAATTAAGACGAGAACTCAACGGATTTGTATATCATTATAAATTAGGTATGTTTGATAAAGCGGGTAATTGGCAGCATATCGAAATTAATAAATCAAACATTATTAAATCGCTTGAAGATACATTGCAAGAATTCCATAAACGTTTAAGTGATTCACTTAATAAATTGGAATTAACATTAATCCCTTGTCCCAAAATGGTTGCAATTAATTTATAGCTTGTATTATTTGCAGCTATTGTAAAATCAACTTTTCATTAAAATTGCGTTATGTCAGTTGGCATAACGTTTCTTACTTGATAAAACTGATGACTAAATTTTTAATAGAGAGTTAATAGCAGAAGCATGATGAACAATAGTCGAACGTTGGTAATAAAATTAGGAACAAGCGTATTAACGGGAGGATCTCTTTGTCTGGATCAGGTACGTATTATTGAATTAGTGCGACAATGTGCACAGCAGTATGAGAAAGGTCACCAGATTGTCATTGTAACTTCGGGCGCAATTGCTGCCGGTCGAGAGCATTTAGGTTATCCAACATTACCTGAGACAATTGCCTCGAAACAATTACTTGCGGCAGTGGGGCAAAGTCATCTGATCCAGCTTTGGGAACGGTCGTTTTCAATTTATGGTATTCATATTGGTCAGATGTTATTAACCCGAGCTGATATTGAAGATCGCGAACGTTTTTTGAATGCAAAGGGTACATTACAAGCCTTACTGGATAACCGTATTATTCCCGTTATCAATGAAAATGATGCAGTTGCGACAGCTGAAATTAAAGTTGGTGATAATGATAATTTATCGGCATTGGTTGCGATTTTAGCTGATGCGGATAAGTTACTATTATTAACGGATATTGAGGGACTATATACAGCAGATCCCCGGCACAATCCAAATGCACAATTGATTACTGAAGTTCATGATATTAGTGATGAACTAAGATGCATTGCAGGTGATAGTGTGACCGGTTTAGGCTCTGGTGGAATGGCAACAAAGCTGCAAGCCGCGGGCATAGCTGGTCGAGCGGGAATTGAAGTGATTATTGCTGCTGGTGATAAACCTAATGTGATCGCAAATGTGTTCGAAGGTCAGAAAGTAGGGACAAAATTTCATCGCTTAAAAACTCCGATGGAGAACCGAAAGCGGTGGATTTTTGGGGCGCCTCTGGCGGGTGAAATTGTTGTCGATGAGGGAGCTGCTCTAGCGATCCAGCAAAAAGGCAGCTCATTATTACCAAAAGGAATAAAAAAAATTGGTGGTAATTTTTCTCGCGGCGACGTTGTGCGTATTCTTAATTTATTCGGCAAAGATTTAGCGCATGGTGTGACACATTATAATAGTGATGCTCTACGCCTAATCGCAGGGCATCATTCGCAAGAAATTAATCAAATTTTGGGTTATGAGTATGGTGTTGTTGCCGTTCACCGTGACGATATGATAGTGAGTAAATGATGTTGGAAAAAATAGGCAAAGAGGCTAAAAAAGCTTCATGGTACCTGGCAGGGCTAAACACAAAACAGAAAAATAATGTCTTAATGGGTATTGCGGATTGCTTACAACAACAGAGTGATGCAATTTTAGCCGCTAATTTTCAGGATATGACGGTAGCAAAAGCTCGCCATATGAGTATAGCTATGCAAGACAGATTATTGCTAACTGTCGAGCGATTAGATGCCATTGCAAATGATGTAAGAAAGGTATGTAAATTAGTTGATCCGGTTGGACGTATACTCGATGGTGGTTTATTAGATAATGGCTTAAATATACAACGTCGATGTGTCCCCCTGGGCGTGATTGGCGTTATTTATGAAGCACGTCCGAATGTAACGATCGATGTTGCCTCGTTATGTTTGAAAACAGGTAATGCGGTAATTTTACGTGGTGGTAAAGAGACCTCACAGACTAATCAAGCAATCGTTAAAATTATTCAGCGAGCGTTGCAAAAAAATGATATTCCACAGGCAGCGGTTCAGTCTATTGATGATCCAGATAGAAAATTAGTAGCACAATTGCTGAAAATGGATCGCTATGTAGATATGTTGATCCCGCGCGGTGGTGCAGAGTTACATAAGCTATGCCGTGAACAATCAACCATTCCAGTTATCACTGGCGGGATTGGTGTTTGTCATATTTATGTCGATCAGCACGTTGGTTTTGACAAAGCATTTCCACTCATTGTGAACGCTAAGGTGCAGCGTCCAAGTGCCTGTAATTCATTGGAAACTTTATTAGTTCATAAAAGTATTGCTGCTACATTTCTACCGCTTTTGGCTCAGAAAATGGCTGAGCAAAATGTGACACTACATGCCAGCCAGCATGCAATGTCCTATTTAAAGTCGAGTCCGGTAAAAGTTGTTGAAGTAATGGAGGCAGATCTTAGAGACGAATGGTTGTCACTTGATGTTAACGTTGAGGTTGTCAACGATATTGATGCTGCTATTAAGCACATTAGGGAATATGGAACGGCTCATTCTGATGCTATTTTGACCGAATCAATTCAACAAGCTGATTATTTTGTTCAGCATGTCGATTCTGCGGCTGTTTATGTTAATGCTAGTACACGATTTACTGATGGTGGGCAATTTGGATTAGGAGCGGAGGTTGCGGTAAGTACGCAGAAGCTCCATGCCAGAGGGCCGATGGGATTAGATACATTAACAACCTATAAATGGATTGGTTATGGTGATAATTTAACGCGTTCTTGAGTTATTACTTCACGATTTTTTGAGACCCACTGTTGCTGTGTGGCTTTATTTTAATCGTAGTAATTTAGGCTTTTTGCTTTTGTAAATTTTAAATCAATCTTATAAGCTGACATATATATTCTAACTAATGAAATAAATTATCTATTAGGACAACTTGACATGCTTTATCTTATTGGACCAAGAGGTGCTGGGAAGACAACTGTAGGAAGAGCGTTAGCTGAATCTAGGATGTATCATTTTTTTGATACCGATTTTTTAGTTAAACAGAGTGCTAAAATAAGTATTGCAAAGTTAGTTGAACGAGAGGGTTGGGCTCGCTTTCGTGATTTGGAATCCAGTGTCTTACGATCAATACAGCAGCCAAACTCAGTGATCTCAACGGGTGGAGGAATTATTTTACTGAAAGAAAATCGTGACTTTATGAAAAAAAATGGCTGTATTATTTATTTACAAGCTCCATCTGATGTATTGATTGCGCGTTTGTCTGCTGATCCTGGAACTTCGCAACGACCAACATTAACTGGTAAGCCTATAGAAGAAGAGATAGTTGAGGTAATAAAAGAAAGAGAAGGCTACTATTTAGATACTGCTGATTACATTATTGATGCCGCTTTATCTACGACAAAAATTGTTTACCAAATAGACAGTTTTTTGCAAAACGATAAAAAATACTTTGTATGATTTCAATTTTGCTATGTTAGTCATCTTAGGTAATAGATTTACTCTAAAATGATTAATAGCATTAAGGAGTAAGGAAAGAGATATGGTGATAAAATTATTGCGTACAACATTCCAGTTTTTTTCCGTGTGACTGTGTTGTTGGTGAAATAAAACTTAAGGAATATGAGCGATGTTTAATAACACCTAATCATGTCTCTAGTTTCTAGACGAGATCCTGCTCGCACTTTTTTTGCTGTTTATTCATCTATCGGTACACTACGCTTTATTAAATTATTAAAACCCTATGCCGATGTTGTTCCTCTTGATTCCGCGAATCCAATGGCCCTTCGAACTTTAGTTAGAGAAATAGAGAAAGGGCGCACGATCGTCATTTTTCCTGAAGTAAGAATTAGCGTTCATGGTTCACTGATGAGAATTTATGATGGTTCTGCTTTTGTTGCGGCAAAACAGGTGCTAAAGTTATTCTTATTAGAATTGATGGATCTGAATTGAGTTATTTCAGTCGGTTGAAGGGGATTTTTAAGCTCAAATATTTCCCTAAAATGACATTAACGATTTTACCAGCAACAAAAATTACCATGCCTGAAACGAAACGAGCGGCAGAGCGTCGTCGGCTACCGGGAGCACTACTTTATAAGATCAGGAAAGAAGCTCGGTTGCGTAATCGTCCGCAGCACAAACATTGATTGAAGCTTATTTTGATGCGATGAACCGTTTTGGCCGCTTCACTGACTGTATCGAAGATATTAGTTTTAAAATAGACAGTTATCAAAGTTTACTCAAGAAAATCTTAGCGGTTGGACGTATTATTGAACGTTATACTAAACAGAATGAACATATCGGCTTACTTTTACCTAATGTAACAATGATGGCTGCTACTATTTTGGGTCAATATTGCGTGGACGAATCCCCGTCATGATGAATTATACTTCTGGTAGCAATGGGTTAAAAAATGCCATCAAAGCAGCATCCATTAAAACAATTTTTAGTTCTCGGCAGTTTATTGAAAAAGCCAAGTTGTCACATTTCCCTGAATAGGTTACTGAAGTTAATTAGATTTTTTAGAAGATTTGCAAGATACTCTAACTTGGCAAGATAAAAAATGGAGCCTATATCACTTACTATTGTCAAAAAAGGTGCTTATATCTGCAAAACCGAGTGATGCGGCATTGATCCTTTTTACCTCAGGATCGGAGGGTACACCTAAAGATCGATTTATGTCCGCATTACCCCTTTTCGATGCTTTTGGCTTGACGGTAGGTTTATTTATTCCGATTTTTTCAGTTAGTTATGTACTACTTTATCCTAGTCTACTGCATTATCGGGTAATCCTAGAGTTGGTCTATGACAAAAATTGCATTGTACTTTTTGCTACTCCTACTTTTCTGGCACATTATGCCCGTTTTGCCCGCCCTTATGATTTTGCATGCTTGCGTTATGTTGTTGCGGGAGCTGAAAAGTTTATTGAAAGCACCAAAAAAATATGGTTCGACAAATTCGGTATCCGAATACTTAAAGGCTATGGTGTAACCGAATGTGTCCAGATAGATTATATCAATCAACGTTTCTATGGCGGCTAAAGTTAGTACTGTTGGTCAAATTTTACTTGGCATAGAAACCAGATTATTATTGGTATCAGGTATTGAGAAAGCCGGCGGGTTACAGTTACGTGGCCCGAATGTCATGAAAGGCTATTTATGAGTCGAGGATCCTAATCATTTAGAGTCGCCTCATGCAGAAAATAGCCAAGGAGAGAATGAGGAGGGATGGTATGATACAGATGATATGATAGTGACGATTACTGTATCATCCTCGGTAGAGCAAAACTAACGGGCAAAGGGGTTTAACTAGAAACAGTCGAGCATCTTGTTGGCAGGATATCACCCTATGCTAAGCATGGCGTCGAGATCAACATCACCAATAATAAAGAGGAAAGACTGGTCTTATATACCACCGATAACACATTAGATCGTCGTCGATTATTAGCGGCGGCAATAGCGGTACCAAGAGATATTCGCTACCTAAAAATGTTTTCTGTACTCGGCAGTGGAAAACCTGATTTTGTGGCGTTAAAAAAAATGAGGGAAGAGGAATCTTCATGAATGATTTGATAGTATCACAACCGCTATTAACTAAGAGGTATGGAAACGTTACTTTTATCTCAATTTTTTTCTGCTTTTGCTGATAATATCCTATTATTTGTCATTTTAGCGCAACTCAAAGAAGCTCTTTATCCCAATTGGAGTCAACCTATCTTACAACTGGTGTTTGTTTTTACTTATATTATATTAGCGTCTTTTGTGGGACAAATAGTGGATTGTTTTGCTAAAGATCGAGTCATGTTATTGGCTAATATTAGTAAGTTGATCGTGGCGCGGTAGGCATTCTGTTAGGATTGGACCATTTTCTCTGTTATGGTTTAGTTGGCATTGTTGCGGTAGCTTACTCGCCAGCAAAATATGGCATCTTAGGTGAGATCACCATTGGCAATAATTTAGTTAAGACTAATGGTTTTATTGAAGCTTCGATGGTAGCGGCAATTTTGCTTCGTTCTGTTGCAGGTGGTTTTTTCCCGATATTAATCTGTTATTTGCTTTAGCTATGTGTGTACTGTTTTATGCCACAATCTGTGGCGATCAGTTTATATGTTTCTCGATTAGCGCTGGCTAAAAGTAAACAACAGTGGGTTTTTCGCCAGTTAATTTTGGATTTTATTCGTCTCTTTAAAGCACTTTGGTGTGATCATGGAGGGAATTTTTTTTAATTGGTTCTAGTCTTTTTGGGGCGCTGGCGTAACACTACGTTTTTTATTGGTACTCTGGGCGCCAATAGCACTTAATATTATTGATAATACTACATCCACTTTGCTCAATGGGGTGGTGGTAATTGGTATCATCATTGGCGCCTGATTTGCGGCACGTATTGTTACACCCAATAAGGTTAGTTGTTGTATGCCGGTAGGGATCTTTATTGGTGTGTTAATTATTATTCTCTCAATACAACAACATCTCTTATCTACTTATTATTTGAACCTTATTATATTAGGTATACTAGGTGGTTTATTTATTGTTCCGCTTAATCCCCTATTACAAGAAAAAGGGCAAACAGACGATTGGTGCTTGTAACGCTGTCGCTATTCAGAGTTTAAGTGAAAATACCACCATGCTAGTTATCTTAGGATTTTATTCAGTAGTACTCAAAACAGGTATTTTTATTATTACTATAGGAATAGTGTTTGGTATAACCTTTGTGATAGTAATCGAGATCCTCTGGATTTGGTATCTATATCGCAAGATGTATGAAAAAGGAAAATGGCTAAAATGAATAGTGAGCGATTGCTCTATGAATTAAGTAATAATCTTGCCAATAGCCTAAGAAAACAAGGTAAAACAATAACCTGTGCAGAGTCGTGTACAGGGGGATGGATTGCTAAAGTCATTACTGATATTTCAGGTAGTTCTGCCTATTTTCAGCGAGGTTTTGTTACTTATAGCAATGAAGCTAAGCATGACATGCTAGGCGTGAGTAAAACCACCTTGCGTAAATATGGTGCTGTTAGCGAACAAGTTGTAATAGAGATGGCAGAAAGAGCGTTAGAGCGAGCTAATACTGATTTTGCGGTTTCAGTTAGCGGTATTGCCGGTCCTGATGGCGGTACTGTCGTGAAACCGGTTGGTACAGTTTGGTTTGGTTTTGCTAGCAAGTCTATTTCTATCGCAAGGATAGTAACCCGTTGTTGCTTGTTTAAAGGTGAGCGTATTCAGATCCGACGCCAAGCAGTGATATTTTCACTGACCACATTAGTGAAAGAAATAATCAAAAATTAACTTGATACTGGATTTTTATACAGTATAATTATTAACAACCGATATCAAATTGTCTTATCTGCAATGAAGTATTGTCTTCATTGCTCGTGGGAGTTAAACAATGGCTATTGATGAAAACAAACAGAAAGCACTTGCTGCAGCATTGGCTCAAATTGAAAAGCAATTTGGTAAGGGATCAATTATGCGCTTAGGTGAAGATCGTTCTATGGATGTAGAAACTAT
Organism: Candidatus Phloeobacter fragariae; assembly: GCA_047291315.1. Classification (GTDB taxonomy): domain Bacteria; phylum Pseudomonadota; class Gammaproteobacteria; order Enterobacterales; family Enterobacteriaceae; genus Arsenophonus; species Arsenophonus fragariae. The sequence goes on from JBDPYZ010000003.1 coordinate 21,478, forward strand.
CTCTACCGGTTCATTATCTCTTGATGTCGCCTTAGGTGCGGGAGGCTTGCCATTAGGTCGTATTGTTGAAATTTATGGCCCAGAATCTTCCGGTAAAACCACGTTAACATTACAGGTTATTGCTGCAGCTCAATGTGAAGGTAAGACTTGTGCTTTTATTGACGCAGAACACGCTTTAGATCCTATTTATGCCAAAAAACTTGGCGTTGATATTGATAATTTACTTTGCTCACAGCCGGATACGGGTGAACAAGCACTGGAGATTTGTGACGCTTTAACACGGTCTGGGGCGGTAGATGTTATTATTGTTGATTCTGTAGCGGCTTTAACACCAAAAGCTGAAATTGAAGGTGAAATTGGTGATTCACATATGGGATTAGCTGCTCGTATGATGAGTCAAGCGATGCGTAAGTTAGCCGGAAATCTAAAAAATTCTAATACGCTATTAATTTTTATTAATCAGATCCGAATGAAAATTGGCGTTATGTTTGGCAATCCTGAAACAACGACCGGTGGAAATGCATTAAAATTTTATGCTTCAGTGCGTCTTGATATTCGACGTATTGGTTCCGTCAAAAATGGTGAAGAAGTTATTGGTAGTGAAACTCGGGTTAAAGTAGTAAAAAATAAGGTTGCAGCTCCTTTTAAACAAGCAGAGTTTCAAATCCTGTACGGAGAAGGGATTAATATTTATAGTGAACTTATTGATTTAGGTGTGAAGTATAAATTGATTGAAAAAGCGGGTGCTTGGTACAGTTATAATGGCGAAAAAATAGGTCAAGGCAAAGCAAATGCGACAGTTTATTTGAAAGAACGCTCGCAAATTTATACTGAATTAGATAAAAAATTACGAGCTATGTTGCTTAATCATGCTGGTGAATTTAGTAGCGCAGCTTCTGATTTTATGACGGAGATGACAGCGCTAGAGGAAACTTCATTACCAGAATAATTTTAAATTAATAAATAAAATTGATTAAATCTATCGGCTATATTCGTTCTGGATATAGCCTTTTGCTTATTATGAATTAGTTATTAATACAAGTTGGATTGAACTATGATTTGAAACACACTTTAGTAAAATAGTCTTAAGATTTACAATATTATTAACAATTAATCGATATGATTGATTCATTTTTTACAAAAGGTGCTTTGTTTATATAGTAAATTGTTATTATTAGCTTAATATATTCAGGCGCAGTTTTTGATTAACTTGTGTTAGACTTAAGCTATCGTTTTTCTTAATCTTCTACTTAGCTGATAATTATAGTTTATACGTAATTTAAACTATGTGAAATTAGCCACAGAGATTATCTATTGGGAATTATCTTTCTAATGTAGATAGAGACAAAACTTAACAGCTTTGTCTCTATAATAGGAAAATAAATATAATGAAATAGTGTTAATGTAGAGTTTTTTTCACTGAATAATAGTTAAATCGTTTTGTGTTAAACTTACCAGACTAGTCGTTGTTGTGTTAGTTAGAAAACGATATATTTAGGGAAAGGAGTATCTATAAAGCCTGAGCATTTGAGCGATGTATTAATACACATCAGTAAGTAGATCCTTGTCATCGATTTAGTCATAAAACAATTTAAGGATTTCTCAGGTTTGCCAAGTAAAACGCCATTGCTAACTTGATTTATGATAAAAATGTGTTTATCACATCAGGTCATAAATCTGTTTTTCCAGCTTGATTTCAGGATAATTATGAGTAGTAAAAGCACAGCTGAGATCCGTCAAGCGTTTCTCGACTTTTTTCATACTAAAGGGCATAAAATTGTACCTAGTAGTTCATTAGTACCAAATAATGACTCGACATTATTGTTTACTAATGCAGGAATGAACCAATTTAAAGATCTATTTATCGGATGGGATAAAAGAGCTTATTCTCGAGTAACAACCGCGCAACGTTGTGTTCGAGCTGGAGGCAAACATAGTGATTTAGAGAATGTTGGTTATACCGCTCGCCATCATACTTTTTTTGAAATGTTAGGTAACTTCAGCTTTGGTGACTATTTTAAACAGGATGCAATCAAATATCCTTGGGAACTACTGACAAGTGAGCAGTGGTTTAATTTACCAAAAGAACGGCTTTGGGTCACGGTTTATCACACTGATGAGGAAGCTTATAATATTTGGCAGCAAGAGATTGGTATTCCGCCCGAACGTATCATTCGGATAGGTGATAATAAGGGGGCTCCCTATGCTTCTGACAACTTCTGGCAAATGGGGGATACCGGTCCTTGCGGTCCTTGTACAGAAATCTTTTATGATCATGGTGAACATATTTTGGGAGGACCGCCAGGTTCACCTGAAGAGGATGGTGATCGCTATATTGAAATTTGGAATATTGTTTTCATGCAATTTAACCGCCAGTCTGATGGTAGTTTAGCTGCACTTCCAACCCCTTCTGTTGATACAGGGATGGGGCTTGAACGTATTGCAGCTGTATTACAACATGTTAACTCAAATTATGAGATTGATTTATTTCGTCAATTAATTGCGTCTATTGCTAAAGTAGTCGTTTTATCGGACCTGAATAATAAATCGTTACGAGTCATCGCTGATCATATTCGATCAAGTGCTTTTCTTATTGGTGATGGTGTATTTCCTGCTAATGAAGGACGTGGTTATGTATTGCGTCGTATTATTCGTCGAGCAGTTCGTCATGGATATATGCTAGGAGCTAAAGAAATATTTTTCTATAAATTGGTAGCACCATTGATTCAGGTAATGGGTAACGCAGCTGATGAGCTAAAATCTCAACAAGCAACGATTGAAAAAACGTTGGAGAATGAAGAGGAGCAGTTTGCTCGTACTTTAGAGCGTGGACTGCAACTATTAGATGATGAATTAGCACAATTACAAGGGGACACTTTATCTGGTGAAATCGCATTTCGCCTCTATGATACTTATGGTTTCCCATTTGATTTAACCGCTGATGTTTGTCGTGAGCGTAATATTAAAGTTGACGAGTTAGGTTTTAATACTGCGATGGAGCAGCAAAGATACCGAGCTCGGGAGTCTAGTGGATTTGCGACCGATTATAATGATGTCATTAAAGTAGATAATCATAGTGATTTTTCAGGCTATGAAAATAACAATCAACAAGCTACAGTAACGGCTATTTTTCATCATGGTAAGCCTGTCAATGTATTAAACCAAGGTGAAGAAGGGATTATTATTCTTGATAAAACCCCTTTTTATGCTGAGTCAGGTGGTCAGGTTGGTGATAGCGGCATACTTAGCAATAGCTATTGTCAATTTGCTGTTTCTGACACACAAAAATATGCCCAAGCAATTGGCCATATTGGTAAGGTAATAACTGGCTCAATAGAGATAAATAATTCAGTTGAATCAAGAATTGACATTGAACGTCGTAACACTATTCGTCTCAATCACTCTGCTACACATTTGTTGCATGCTGCTTTGCGTGATGTATTGGGAAATCATGTAAGCCAAAAAGGATCTTTAGTGAATGAGAAATATTTGCGTTTTGATTTTTCTCATTTTGCCACGGTGACGCCTAAGCAAATACGCCAAATTGAAGATATTGTAAATTATCAAATTCGTAAAAATGACCTTATTATAACGACATTAATGGATTTAGAGGCGGCAAAAGATAAAGGTGCGATGGCGCTTTTTGATGAAAAATATGATGCGCAGGTACGCGTTCTTAGTATCGGGGATTTTTCTATTGAGTTGTGTGGTGGCACTCATGCAAATCGGACTGGGGATATAGGTTTATTTTGTATTAGCAACGAATCGGGTACGGCAGCTGGAATTCGTCGGATCGAAGCAATAACAGGACAAGCTGCTATAGATGACGTTCACCAGCGATCTCATGTGTTGGCAGAAATTGGCCAATTAATGAAAGGTGATGCTAATGGTCTGATGGAAAAGATTAAAGCGACATTAGATAAAGTTAAGCTATTAGAAAGGGCGTTAAATCAATTGAAAGAGCAACAAGCTGCCCAAGAAAGCGTTTCTTTAAGTCAACAAGTTAAAAAAATTGACGGAGTTAACCTATTAGTTGCTCAGTTAAATAACACTGAGCCTAAACAGCTACGTATGATTGTTGATGACTTAAAAAATCAATTAAAATCAGCAATTATTGTGCTTTCTACTATAAGTAATGATAAAGTCAGTCTAATTGTTGGTGTAACTAATGATTTGACTGCTAAAATAAAGGCTGGTGATTTAATTTCATTTGTTGCGCAGCAAGTGGGCGGAAAAGGAGGTGGTCGACCTGACATGGCTCAGGCGGGCGGCTCTAATATAACAGCACTTCCTGCTGCATTAGCATCAGTTGAAGAGTGGGTTAATTCACGTTTGACATGAGTTAACCATGAGGGTTGTATAACTTAAATATGCAGCCTTTAATGGATTGTTTTTAAATGACCTAAGTACAAAATTATATTTTTAGCTACAATATTAGTATGATGATTGCTTTAGGTTAAATACTTTAGGTGAATATCATTGCTTTACGTTTTCACGGTGTGTGATGGATAATAGCGGGGAAACCTAGAGACCCGACTCTTTTTAATTTTCAAGGAGCAAAGAATGCTTATTCTGACTCGTCGAGTTGGTGAAACGCTCATGGTAGGCGATGAGGTAACAGTAACGGTGCTGGGTGTAAAAGGCAACCAGGTACGTATAGGGGTTAATGCACCCAAAGAGGTTTCTGTTCACCGTGAAGAAATTTATCAACGGATCCAAGCTGAAAAATGCCAGCCAAATAATCAGTAATTTTTAGTAAAGCGTTCATTCTTAGGTATATGTTAATTATATTTATAGAATGAGCGCTGTTTCTTATTGCCGTCTATTTTATGACTGTATTTTTTCAACTTGAGTATCCCATAGAATCAATTACATAGATTGTAAAAAATGGTTTTTTAGTATTTTTTTACATATTATTAATAAAATGCTGGATTTTAATTGTCAGGTGTCAACACACTTTTAAAAAAGTTTATAAATAAATCATTATGTTATTAACTAACATAAGATTATAAAAGGAAATATTTAGATAAACTATTTTACGCTGGAATAGTTTCCTTTATTAAAAGATAAGAACCTACGTTTGATCTGTTTTTTTCTATTGATCTCCCTGTTTTGACAACTTTTTATTGGTGAACATAAAATGCCATATTATTTTATTTCGTTGTTAAACTACTGATCTTGATTGTGAAATGTGCAAACGAACTAAAGAACGTAAAAAGATTGGAAAAATTGTTTGACTTCTAAGTTTGGGAAAGTAATATGAGCGCACGCAACAGAGAGATGGTTTAATATTTTCTTGTTGCTATTCGATGGTGAGGTGGCCGAGAGGCTGAAGGCGCTCCCCTGCTAAGGGAGTATGAAGTTAATAGCTGCATCGAGGGTTCGAATCCCTCTCTCACCGCCATTTTGATAGTGCATCTATAGCTCAGCTGGATAAAGTACTCTGCTATGAAGCGAGCGGTTGGAGGTTAGAATCCTTCTGGATGCCCCATTAATTTTCGAATAAAGAATAAATATTGTTTATTAAGGATAATTAGCGGATCCTTAATAATAGCAAAACGAATTTGCATCCATAGCTCAGCTGGATAGAGTACTCGGCTACGAACCGAGCGGTCGGAGGTTCGAATCCTTCTGGATGCGCCATATAATAAACCCTGTTAATCAACGGCAGGGTTTTTTGTTTTATAATTAAAATGTGTTTATTAATAAAATATACCTATTACTTTAGTAATTTTGTGTAGATGATCTAGACGGCGACAATTCTAATTATCTACGTTAAAGTAGCTTTTCTAAAAGAAAAAATAACGAACGGATAACGGGAGGTCAATTTGATCCCGAATGTATCAAAAGCGCTATCATGGTTAGAGGCGCGCTCTAATGTTTTACATGGTCTTCGTCGAGGCATTGAACGTGAAACACTGAGAATTACGCCAGCTGGCGAATTAGCTAAGTCTCCGCATCCTGATAGTTTAGGAAAAGCATTAACTCATCCATGGATCACGACTGACTTTGCTGAAGCTTTGCTGGAATTCATCACTCCGGTTGATAATAATATTGGGCACGTTCTGGCATTTTTAAGAGATCTACATCGTTATACAGCACGTCATCTTGATCACGAATTGATGTGGCCGCTAAGTATGCCTTGTTTTATAGAGCGCCAAGATAACATTAAACTTGCTCAATATGGTGTTTCTAATATTGGCCGTTTTAAAACTTTATATCGGGAAGGATTAAAGAATCGTTATGGTGCATTAATGCAAACAATTGCAGGGATCCACTATAATTTTTCTTTACCTATTGAATTTTGGCAAGCGTTGGTTGGTATTAAAGATGCCGAAAGTGGTAAGGATAAAATTTCTGCTGGTTACTTTCGACTGATTCGTAATTATTACCGCTTTGGTTGGGTGATCCCATATTTATTTGGCGCGTCGCCTGCAATTTGTGGTTCTTTTTTGCACGGAGACGCTAAGCATCTTCCTTTTGAAAAGACAGCTAAAGGAACCTATTATCTACCTTATGCCACATCGTTACGAATGAGTGATTTGGGATATACCAACAAATTCCAAAGTGATCTGAAAATCCCCTTTAATGATCTAACGACTTATGTTGCAGGCCTAAAACAAGCGATAAAACAGCCATCGGCTGAGTTTACAAAATTAGGTATATACAATAAAGATGGCAAACATTTGCAGCTGAATACCAATATTTTACAAATTGAAAATGAGTTATATGCGCCTATTCGCCCCAAACGAGTGCTTATTGGTGCTGAGTCGCCATCAGATGCACTGTTAAAAAGAGGAATCGAATATATTGAAGTTAGAGCTTTGGATATTAACCCATTTACTGCTATTGGTATTGATGAAGCTCAGATTCATTTTCTTGATCTCTTTTTAATCTGGTGTGTGTTAGCAGATGCGTCAGTGATGGATGAAAAAGAGTTGAATTGTTGTCGAACGAATTGGAATCGAGTGATCCTTGAAGGTCGTAAACCTGGACAAATAATTGGTATTGGTTGTGGTGAATCAATGAGACCTTTAAAAGAAGTAGGACAGATATTATTTGATGATTTAATTAGAGTTGCTGATGTGTTAGATGTTAGCGGCAATACCCGATATTGTGAAATTTGTTCTCAATTGATAGCAATGTTTGAAAATCCAGAGCTTACTTATTCTGGCCAAATATTATCCCCAATGATTGAACAGAGTATTAGTCAATATGGCTTACAGTTGGCCAAAACCTATTATCAACAATTAAGCAATGAACCTTATGAAGTGATAACGGATACTGAATTTACTAATGTTCGTTACGCCTCGATTCGCAAACAATTAGCAATTGAACAAGCAGATAAAATAAGTTTTGAGGGTTACTTAAAGATACTTGCAGGGTAAGAAAAAAGAAAATGGCCACTTTAATGTGGCCAAAATAAAATCTCTTAGAGAATAGGATGATAACAATTTTCATGTGTTGCCTAGGTAGGGCTTACTATAAGAAAGAAAGTTCCATTTATTTTGTAAAAAATTAATTTTTTGGAGGACACAGTAATGCCATTATTTGATAGTTTTATGGTTGATCATACCAAAATAAAGCATCTGCTGTGCGTATCGCTAAAATGATGAAAACTCCTCATGGTGATACTATCACGGTATTTGATCTTCGTTTTTGTGTGCCAAATAAACAGCTATTAACAGAGAAAGGTATCCATACATTAGAACATTTATTTTCAGGTTTTATGCGTGATCACCTTAATAGTAGTGATGTAGAGATTATTGATATTTCACCGATGGGTTGTCGTACAGGATTTTATATGAGTCTAATCGGCCAGCCTAATGAACAATGTGTTGCTGATGCTTGGAAAATGGCTATGCAAGATGTACTTAAGGTAACGGCTCAAAATCAAATGCCTGAGTTAAATAAATATCAGTGTGGTACTTATGAAATGCACTCTTTAGCTGAAGCTCAGCAGATTGCTCGCAATGTGATTGAATATGGTATTTATATTAACAAAATAGAGAATTGATGTTATCGAAAGAAAAGTTAACTCAATTATCATCATAAAATAGTCTAATAAAAAGCGGCTAAAATGATAGCTAGGATGATTTTTGTTTTGTCCTAGAGGGTAAGTCAATTGGCATTGCTCTAACTTGTTTGATCAAGTTATCCTTAATAGCTAATACTTCCAAACGGTATTTACTTATCAGGATTTCAGTATTTAGCATTGGAATGTCACCCAGTTCTTCTAATAATAAACCATTGATAGTCCTATCGCCGTCAATAGGTAAATGTCAATCAAAAGCCTTATTGATTTCTCGTATATTAGCAGTACCATCAATTAATACAGATCTATCGGTTTGTGGTAAAACTTCCTCGGTTAAACTTAAACTGGGAGAAATAGAGGTAGTGAAATCACCAACAATCCTTTCAAGAATATTTTCTACCGTTACCAGACCTTGAATATCCCCATATTCATCAACAATAATGCCTATTTTTTCATTGTTACGATGAAATTTTATTAGTTGTATATTTAATGGCGTACTTTTTAGAATAAAATAAATTTTATCAGTAACTCTAATTAGGTTTTGCTTGTTAAATTTTTTCTTTTCGACCATCAGTCGATAGGCTTCACCAACACGTAACATGCCGATAAAATATCATCAAGGGTATCTCGGTAGAGAACAATTTGATCATGGAGCGAGTGTGTTAATTGGCGGATAATTGATTTCCAATCGGTATTAACTTCAATACCAACGATTTCATTGCGAGGAACCATAATGTCTCCGACGGTAACTTTTTCTAAATCTAAGATTGATATCAACATATCCTGATTACGGCGAAAAAGTTTACTTTTGGATTCATTAACAATCGTACACAATTCATTTTTGCTAATTGCATCGCTACTGATAATGGGTGATTTAATACCAAAGATATGTATGAACATGATGGTAATAGTATTCAATAGCCAAACAATAGGTAGCATCAATTTTTGTAGAGGTTTAAGTAGAATACTACTAGGAAAAGCCATTTTTTTTGGATAGAGTGCCGCCATTGTTCTTAGTAATACTTCAGCAAAAACTAGGATCTCAAAAGTTAAAACGCCTGTTGCAATGGCAAGACCAACATCACCATAAAGTCTCATCCCGACAATGGTTGCTAATGCTGAGGCTGAAATATTAATCAGATTATTACTAATCAAAATAAGACTAAATAAGGCAGTCGGGATGTTTTAATAGTGATTCAACTAGACGAGCAGACTGATGACCATGTTTGGCTAAATGACGTAATCGATATCGATTCAGTGTCATCATTCTTGTTTCTGAGGCAGAAAAATAGGCTGATAGAATTATCATGACAATAAGTATGATGATTAAAGTTCTTGTTGAGACCTGCTCCAAAGTAAAATTTCTATATTGTTCATTAATTGGTGATAAAAAAATCTATCTAAGTTAAGTTATTATGAGATATTGCAATAATCGATTACCAAAAAAAGCCAAAGTTAAAATAAATGCGCCAATCAGATTAAAAACGATCACCTTTCTACCGCGCCACCCGTTATAAAAATGTCCCCATAACAAAATAATATAAATAAACCAAGCACAAATGGATAAAATAGCTTTATGGATGTTTTCTTTATTAAAAACATTATCCATAAAAACCATCCCTGTCCCGAGGGTGAGTGTCAGTAAAATGACCCCAATTTGTATAATGTGGAACATTTTTCGTTCAATAGCCATTAATGGTGGCATATCCGGTGTAAATATTAATTTTTTATTTTTTAATTGATAGTCTAATAAAGCTAATTGTAGAGCATATAAAGCGGCGATAATAAGGGTTGCATAGCTTAATAATGCTAAGCAAATATGAATAAAAGTCGTAATATTTGCTTCTAAGTGGGTAATAAACTTACCGGGCATAATGGTTGCTAATAGCAAGTTAATAATAGATAAACTGTAAACGATCGGTAGTAGGAACCAGGCCCGGCCGTTAAGGGCAACAATTGTCATAATGATACTAATTAACAAACTGACGATAGAGCCTAAGTTTAACAAAGTTAAGTTCTGACCGCTGCTAATAAAGATCAGTGTTTTTAATGCGATACCATGGCTTACCAGAGCAATAACCGCTAATACGAGTGTCAGCTTAGCATAAATTTTTTGTTTATCTGTTAAACTTAGCATGATGAGTATCACACTCAAAAAATAGGTACTAATGGCGATAATAGCGAATACTGACATAATGTTTTTATTTATTAACTAATTTATTAAATGTGAGTAAGTTAGTATAGCGTTTGCCTGCATTGCCTCCAACTGTTGTTCGTTATTCTTATGTAACTCGATGCAGAGATTGAATTATCATCGTGTTATAATAGAAATTAACTGACAGCAGATCCCCTTTAATAAAATTGAGTTAAGCACATGTTTGATGATTTAACTGACAGATTTTCACGTACATTGCGCAATATTAGCGGCCGAGGAAGGTTGACTGAAGACAATATTAAAGAAACATTACGTGAAGTTCGCATGGCGTTATTAGAAGCAGATGTTGCTTTGCCAGTAGTGCGCAAATTTATTCAATTGGTAAAAGAAAGTGCAGTAGGTCAAGATGTCAATAAAAGTCTAACACCAGGCCAAGAATTCGTTAAAATTATTCAAAATGAGCTCACTAAAGCGATGGGTGAGGAGAACAGCGCTTTAAATTTAGCCGTACAACCTCCCGCCGTTATTCTTATGGCGGGCTTGCAAGGTGCGGGTAAAACTACCACTGTCGCTAAATTAGGAAAATTATTAAAAGAAAAACAGAATAAAAAAGTTTTAGTCGTTTCTGCTGATATTTATCGTCCTGCTGCCATTAAGCAATTAGAAACCCTTACTCAAACAGTCGGGATTGATTTTTTTCCATCACCCTCAAGCGGAAAACCCGTTGAGATTGCGACTAATGCGTTGCAACATGCAAAATTAAAATTTTATGATGTGCTAATCATCGATACTGCTGGACGTCTGCATGTTGATGAAGCTATGATGGAAGAAATTCAAGCAATTCATCGCGCCATTAATCCAATTGAAACCCTATTTATTGTTGATGCAATGACTGGGCAAGATGCTGCTAATATCGCTAAATCTTTTAATGAAACCTTGCCATTAACCGGTGTCATATTAACGAAAATTGATGGGGATGCTCGTGGTGGTGCAGCATTATCAATCCGCCATATTACCGGTAAACCAATTAAATTTTTGGGAATAGGGGAGAAAATTGATGGCTTAGAGCCTTTTTATCCCGACAGGATTGCCTCTCGTATACTTGGTATGGGAGATGTCTTATCGCTGATTGAAGAGATAGAAAGCAAAGTTGATCGTGAAAAGGCGAAGAAGTTTGCTCATAAACTTAAAAAAGGCAATAGTTTTGATCTAAATGATTTTCTTGAGCAGCTTAAACAGATGCGCAATATGGGTGGGATGGCGAGTATGTTAAGTAAAATGCCAGGTATATCCCAAGTTCCTAATGCAGTTAAGTCACAAATGGATGATAAAGTATTGGTCAGAATGGAAGTAATTATTAGTTCCATGACTGCGAAAGAGCGACAAAAACCAGAGATTATTAAAGGATCACGAAAGAGGCGTATTGCAACTGGTTCTGGTACACAGGTACAGGATGTTAACAGGCTACTTAAGCAGTTTGATGATATGCAACGCATGATGAAGAAAATGAAAAAAGGCGGATTAGCTAAGATGATGCGCGGGATGAAAGGTATGATGCCACCTGGTTTTCCAGGAGGATAACAACCGAGAGTGAAATAAACAAATTCGTACTTCTGATTGCTTTTTATGTCAAAAAGAGTAGAATATTAGGGGTTTTTATATGACAACCAGACTCTATTCCTCGATAGGGTCTGGTTGTTTTGTTAACTAATGAGGATGTTATGGTAACAATTCGTTTAGCTCGTGGTGGCGCAAAGAAGCGTCCATTTTACCAAATCGTTGTCACAGATAGCCGTAATGCACGTGATGGTCGCTTTATTGAGCGTATAGGTTTTTTTAACTCTATTGTATCAGGTAAAGCGGAAGAATTGCGTTTAAATTTAGATCGCGTTGAGCATTGGGTTGGTTTAGGTGCAACAGTTTCTGATCGTGTTTCGACACTGATCAAACAAGCAAAGAAAGCAGCTTAATTTACTACGGTGGTTGCGATGAGCAAAGAGGCTTGCCTTAAGATCCCTGTTAATCCTATTGTATTAGGAAAATTAGGCTCTGCGCATGGTGTTCGTGGTTGGCTCAGAGTTTTTTCATCCACCGAATATACCGAAGATATTTTTGAGTATCAGCCTTGGTTTATTCAACGTTCAGGTCAGTGGCAGCGACTGGAATTAGAAGGTTGGAAACATCATAACCAAGATATTATTATTAAAATAAAACATATTGATGATAGAAGTGCTGCTAATTCAATGACCAATTGTGAAATTATCGTCGATTCAGCACAACTACCTGTACTTGAGGGTAATGAGTATTATTGGAAAGATTTGATTGGTTGCCAGGTCATAACTACTAAAGGTTATAGTTTGGGTTATGTTCAGGATTTAATGGAAACTGGCTCAAATGATGTGCTGGTAATCAAAGCAAATTTGAAAGATGCATTCGGTATTAAAGAACGGTTAATACCGTTTCTTGATGAGAAGGTGATCAAAAACGTTGATCTTACTACTAAGATAATTGAAGTAGATTGGGCTCCTGGTTTTTAAACGCCGATTGAAGATTTTATGAGTGTAACGCAAGATGTGGGTTGGGATTATTAGCCTGTTTCCAGAAATGTTTCGCGTAATAACCGAGTATGGGGTGATAGGTCGTGCAGTAAAAAATGGCCTATTGAATATACAGTGTTGGGATCCGCGCGATTATACTCACGACAGGCACCGCACTGTAGATGATCGCCCTTATGGCGGCGGTCCAGGTATGTTGATGATGCTACAACCTCTTAGAGATGCCATTCATGCAGCAAAATCTGAGATCGGTGAAGATGCTAAAGTAATTCATCTTTCACCGCAGGGGTGCAAACTTAATCAGCAAGGTGTTTGCCAATTAACGGCAAATAAAAAGCTTATTTTAGTTTGTGGTCGATATGAAGGTATTGATGAACGGATAATTGAAACCGAAATTGATGAAGAATGGTCAATTGGTGATTACGTTCTTAGTGGAGGAGAATTACCAGCAATGGTAATGATTGATTCAATTTCTCGGTTTATTCCTGGTGTATTAGGTCATCATGCATCAGCAGAAGAGGACTCTTTCATGACTGGGTTACTTGATTGTCCTCACTATACCCGTCCTGAGGTGTTAGAAGGTATGGAAGTTCCGAGTGTCTTATTGTCGGGCAACCATGCTGAAATAGAGCGTTGGAGAAGAAAACAGTCACTAGGCCGAACTTGGCTTAGAAGACCTGAACTTCTAACAAGCCTAGCTCTGACTGACGAGCAGAGAATGTTGTTGGCAGAATTCCAACAGGAATATGAAGAACAGCAACGTATTAATTGAGGCATTGTATAACACTGTCTTGTATATATCAGTTTACCTAGGGTAAGAGAGCAATTATGAGCAACATTATTAAACAACTTGAACAAGAGCAGATGAAGCAAAATATTCCTTCATTTCGTCCAGGTGATACGGTAGAAGTTAAGGTATGGGTGGTTGAGGGTTCTAAAAGACGTTTGCAGGCATTCGAGGGCGTGGTTATAGCTATCCGTAACCGCGGTTTGCATTCAGCATTTACTGTTCGTAAAATTTCTAATGGTGAAGGTGTTGAGCGGGTATTCCAGACACATTCACCAGTTATAGATAGTATCACAGTTAAACGTTGTGGTGCTGTTCGTAGAGCTAAATTGTATTACCTGCGAGAGCGTTCTGGTAAAGCAGCTCGTATTAAAGAGCGCTTGAACACTAAATAATTCGCTTTCGTGACATCCTAAAAATCTTTAAAGCTAGCAGTTTTTGCGAGCTTTTTTTATTATCTATTTTCAGCTTATTGCATTATTAGTCGTTATTTTTTATTGAATCTTTTGTGTGATTTTTTATAAACAAAAAAATATTTTTCTTTATTAGAGGTGTGAATTTTTTTTGTTTATTTTTATTTTATTATATGTTTTTTTGTTCTATTTTGATAGTAAAGTAAATGTTACTACGTGTTGTCGGCAATGGATTGTAATATTTACAGTTCATGTTATCGTATAATTAAACCTCAAATGAGTGTAATGCAATGCAGGATAAAAAGTTAAACAGGTAAAGATAATGATCATGCAAAAAGATGAGCTTAATAATGTTAATATTTCTGATGAACAGATTTTAATTACACCGAAAGAGCTTAAAAAATGTTATCTATTGGATCATAATAATCAGCAAATAGTTATCGGTTCTTGCCGAATTATTGCTGATATTATTCAGAATTGTGACCCACGGTTGTTAGTTTGGTTCCTCTTCTATCCATGATGTGGATGCCGCGCTGGAATATGCCCATCGTTTAAAGCAGTTAGCAATAGAACTTAGTAATAGTCTATATATTGTCATGCGTATTTATTTTGAAAAACCACGCAATATCGCACCTAAGCTGTTATTATCGCTTGTCAATATGGGAGACAGAAGCTCTTGATCCAAATAGCCCACAATATTTAGGTGATTTATTTAGTTGGGCCGCTATAGGTGCTAGAACAACTGAATCGCAAACACATCGTGAAATGGTTTCTGGACTCTCCATGCCAGTTGGGTTTAAAAATGGTACTGATTGGTAATTTAGTTACGGTAATTAATGCAATGAGAGCAGCAATACCACATGGCTTTATGGGTATTAATCAATCAGATCAAGTTTGTTTATTACAAACGCAAGGTAATTTTGATAGTCATATCATTTTAAGAGGAGGGGAAAAGCCAAATTATAATAGCACGCAAGATATTGCAAATTATGAAATACAGATGAGCAATGCTAATTTATTGCCCTCTTTAATGATTGATTATAACCATGGTAACTCGAGAAAAAATTTTCGTCGCCAATCACTGGTGGTTGAATTCATTATTGCACACATTACTCAGGGTAATAGGTCAATTACGGGTATGATGCTTGTATTAGTTGGGAAATAACAGACGTAGTATTAAGAAAATTACATACTAAAATTCGCTTAGTGCTTAAAGAGTGTATTAAGGCCCTAGAAAAAGCAAGCTAATACAAGGTAAATTGATGTCAGCAGAATTATTACAATTACGTCAACAGATTGATGAAATCGACAAATCATTATTAGCATTACTAGCAAAAAGAATACAATTAGTGACGGAAGTTGGTGAAATAAAAAACCAACAAGGTTTACCTATCTATGCGCCAGAGCGTGAGGCTTCAATGTTAGAAGTGCGTCGCAAAGAAGCGGAAAAAATAGGTATTGCCCCCGATCTGATTGAAGATATCTTACGCCGCATTATGCGTGAATCTTACGTGCATGAAAATAATCAAGGGTTTAAAAAATTAAATGCTGATCTAGGGCCTATTATTATTGTGGGTGGCGAAGGTCGGATGGGAAAATTATTTAGCCGATTATTTAGACTCTCGGGCTATAATGTTTATAGTTTCAGCGAAGGAGATTGGGATACAGCGGACAAATTATTAGCTAATGCTGCTGTAGTAATGATTAGTGTCCCTATCTATTCAACGGTAGAAGTTATTCATAGATTACCGAAGTTGTCTGAAGATACATTATTGATGGATATCTCTTCTATTAAGCAGCAACCCCTAGAAGCTATGTTATCAGTGCATAATGGGCCTGTTGTTGGTTTACATCCCATGTTCGGCTCAGATGTTAATAGTATTGCTAAACAGGTAATTATTTATTGTGAAGGAAGAAATCCACAAGCATATCAATGGCTATTAGAACAATTAACGGTTTGGGGAGCAAGATTACATAAAATTAATAGTGTAGAACATGATAAATGTATGGGATTTATTCAGGCGCTTCGTCATTTTACTACTTTTGCTTATGGGCAATATTTATCTGAGCAAAAAGTCGATCTTCAACAATTGTTAACCCTTTCATCGTCTATATATCGATTAGAGTTAGCAATGGTTGGACGTCTGTTTGCCCAAGATCCACAGCTTTATGTAGATATTATAATGGCATCCGATGAGAACATTGATTTGATTGTTAAATATTACCAAAGTTTTGGTCATTCTGTGGCATTGCTTAAAGATCAAGATAAGGAAAAGTTTATTTCTCAATTTGAGCAGATAAGTCAATGGTTTGGTCAGGATGCCAAACGGTTCATGCAAGAAAGTTATGCATTATTACAACAAGCTAATGATATTAGCGGTTAATTTACTGTTATTAATACCGGTAGGTACTGAATTATCAGATAGATAGCAGCTTAAAATTTTCATTGAGCGCGTCATTGCAGTTAACTTTTCTAATGCATGTTGCATATCTAATGAGCGTAAGTTTGCTTGTACATCAATGTAGAACATCTCTTCCCATGGTTTGTTATTGCTAGGGCGTGATTCTAGTTTAGTCATAACAAAATTATGTTCTTTCAATACTAATAATGCATCGACTAAAGAGCCGGCATGTTCGCTGGTAGCGTTTAACAATGTAGTTTTAGCCGGAACTTGCTCTGATACTTTTACCACATTACGCGCGATAATAATAAAACGCGTCATATTATTGGGTTGATTAGCTATATTATGTTCAAGAATGGCCAAACCATATAACGCACCGCCAATTTGGCTACCCAATGTTGCCACTTTAGCTGAATTGATTTTAACTACTTTTTGCATGGCGCTAGA
Source organism: Candidatus Phloeobacter fragariae (assembly GCA_047291315.1). Classification (GTDB taxonomy): domain Bacteria; phylum Pseudomonadota; class Gammaproteobacteria; order Enterobacterales; family Enterobacteriaceae; genus Arsenophonus; species Arsenophonus fragariae. Next base: position 38,272 of record JBDPYZ010000003.1, read on the forward strand.
ACTACTGTCGCAATATTTCATTTTCCAATGGCACTTTAGTTATCGCTAGTAGGCAGTGATTAATGGGAAAACGTATTTTACCTACGATTGAAAGTGAAGTGGTTTGTAGTAAATCGTAGACATCATTAATTGCCCCTGAGCTGGAATTTTCTAAAGGTAAAAGACCATAATCAGCTTGCTTTGTTTCGACTAAAGCAAAGATATTGTGGAATTTATCACAGCTACATTCGATAGGTTGGCTAAAATGGCGAGCTGCAAGATGAGAATAGGATCCATTGTGCACTAAAAAAGCAATACGGGCAGAACCATTTACTGTGGGATCTAAGTGTTGCTGAAAAATAGCTTGCTGAGTTAACACACAATCTTGATTGATGGTTTGGAAAAGGAGAGTAATATAAAAGCTGTCTTGGCCTTGTTTCTTCCCTTCAGCTATTAATCTATTTAGTAATTGCTGTTCATTATTTGCATCATTAATAGGCTGATGCAGTTTTAATTTAGCCTGAGCGATATTAGCTACTAAATGGTGTCTTTCAGCGAGTAAATTTAATAACAAACTATCAAGTTCATTTATTTTTTCTGCATTTTAATAGATTAATTTATTGTCCATCATCATTTTCTCTGCTGTTTTATTTTTTATTATTGTGCAATGAATAATAATAAAAAAACGGCTTTATAATAATTATTATGAAGCTAACAAAAAACTCAGTAAGTATAACGATTAAGTTATGTTATTAATAATGTTTTCATTCAAGATGAATTATGAAGCTTATTTTTATGTTAAGCAAAACAAATAGAATAATAAAAAGCGCTCTAATATAAGCACGCTTGGAGAAAAATAAAATGGTTGAATGGTTATTGCTGTGCGGCTAGGCCTGTCTCTTTTGTGGCTGGATAAGCCTGCCTAGCTTCATTTTTATGTTGACGCTTATTAAGTTTTTTTTCAAGTTTAATTATTAATTCATTGGTCGCAATATAAAAGTTACTATTTTTGGCGCTAGTAAATAATTTTCCATTTGGTGTATGAATATTAGCATCAACAATAAACTCTTGAGGCTCTTTTGATAGTACAATGTGAGGATTAATTAAAGAAACTCGTCATTTACTAAGTTTACTCAAACCTTTTTCAATATGGCGACGTATAGCAGGTGTAATTTCTATGCACTTACTTGTTATACTAACTATCATATCACTACCTCACTTGTCATTGAGTTATGGATATTTTCAAAATAGCGATAATTAATAGAAAAAAGTGATCTTGATCGGTTTTATTTGTTCTTTAGTTAAAGTAATTATGGGACTGTGATGTATTATCAAAAAAATGCTTGCTACTTGCATAAGATGCTAATTTTTTGCACTATTAATGGGTTGATCTATTTTTATCGGTTTAAAAAGTTAGTATTTAGCTAAAATTATTTTTTATTGATTAACGTTAAAACAGCAAAATAGCTTTGCTGTTTTTAATCAAAAAAATTTAGCGATTATTTCGCTCCTAGGCAGGGTTAGCTGAGATTAATTCTGCAACCTTATTTTTTTCCTGAGTTAACCCTAACTTATTATAGGCTATTTCCATGTATTTTAATGCGTTGCGTGTTGACTGGGTATCGGGATAATTTTTTAGCATTTGTCCAGTGCGATTAATAACGGCAACATAAGCACCACGTTTATTATAATATTTAATAATAAACAGCTCATGTTTTGCTAAACGTTCTTTTAGGAAAGCTAAACGTTTGCTAGCATCTGTTGCATAAAGACTATTTGGATAAAAACGAACCAGTTGGCTAAAGTCTCTAAAGGCCACGATGGTATGTTGAGGATCGCGATCTGAGCGATTAATACAAAAAAAATCTTGTGCTGTACTATCGTCTAACGCTTGTGCTGTAAGACCGTGCATATACAAAGCATAGTCAATATTAGGATGTGTTGGATTAAGGCGGATAAATCGATCAATTATTGCTATCGTTAATGGTAGCTCAGCGGATTTATAGTAGGCATAAATCATATCCAGCTGAGCTTGTTGGGCATAAGGGCCAAATGGATAAAGATTATCGAGAGTTTCTAATAATTTGATTGCCCCTTTATAATTACCGTTTTGTAGTTTTTCTTGGCTGCTGGTATAGATATCAGTCGGAGAGCTTTCTGGTATAGTATCCTTATTGCTGGAGCATCCGGTAATAAGTAAACTCAATGCGGCGGCTGCCAGCAGATATTTTATAGGTATAATCACGTGGTTGTTTCCTCTGAATGTTTTTGGGGAGATCTCCATAAAGCTCCCTAACGGAATATCAGTTACAATAGCACATATTTTAATTAAAACGGCACGGTCGTCAAAATGTAAACTTTACTGTAGATAATTTTATGGATCAACAATTACAACTTCAGTCGCAAATTCTAGAATCTCAACTTGGTCAACGTTTAGACCAAGCATTAGCTGAATTATTTCCTGATTATTCTCGCTCACGAATAAAAGAGTGGATTTTAGATAATAGAGTGCAGGTAAATGGAAAAATCATAAATAGGCCGAAAGAAAAAGTATTTGGCAGTGAACAAATTGCTATTAATGTATTGATCGAAGAAGATATGCATTGGCAGCCACAAAATATTCCATTAAATATTGTTTATGAAGATGATGAAATACTTGTCATTAATAAACCTCGTGATTTGGTGGTTCATCCAGGTGCAGGAAATCCAGATGGAACGGTGCTAAATGCACTTTTATATCGCTATCCTGAAATTATTAATGTTCCACGAGCAGGGATCGTTCATCGGCTTGATAAAGATACTACTGGATTGATGGTTATTGCAAAAATGATACCTGTCCAGACTCATTTGGTAGAAGCTTTGCAGCTAAGAGAAATTATACGTGAATATGAAGCGGTAGTAAATGGTCGTATGACCGCTGGTGGAACGGTAGATGAGTCTATTGCTCGTCACCCAACTAAGCGAACACATATGGCTATTCACCCGATGGGCAAACTAGCTATTACGCATTATCGAGTAATGGAGCATTTTCGCGCCTATACCAGGCTTAGGTTGAGGTTAGAGTCAGGTAGAACGCATCAAATACGCGTTCACATGGCGCATATAAATCACCCTTTAGTTGGAGATCCGGTATATGGTGGTCGTCTACGCCCATTAAAAGGTGTCTCGGAAGAGTTTCATCAAATTATGAACAATTTTAATCGTCAGGCCCTCCATGCCACGATGTTACGTTTATATCACCCCCGTACAGGTATTGAAATGGAGTGGCACGCAGATATTCCTGCAGATATGGTTATGCTAATTAATATACTCAAAGCAGATGCAGTGATGCACAAAGATGCGATGAATTGGTAAATGGATAGGTTAATATATCCAGACTGGCCGCAACCTGAAACAGTCATGGCTTTTAGCACAACGCGTATTGGTGGCAACAGTTTGGCTCCTTATGACAGTTTCAATTTAGGACTACATGTCGGTGACCAACTAAGACTAGTGGAACAAAATCGCAATAGTTTAATGAAAATTGCGCAATTACCAACACAGCCTTGCTGGCTTAATCAGATCCATGGCACGCGTATTATCGATTTGGCTAAGGAAAATAATGGTAATCTGCAAGCGGATGCTGCATATAGTTGTGAGCGAGGATCGGTGTGTGTCGTGATGACAGCCGATTGTTTGCCTGTTTTACTCTGTAACGAACAAGGCACTGAAATTGCTGCTGTACATGCTGGCTGGAGAGGTTTATGTGATGGGATCTTGGAAAAGGCAATAAAACAATTTAAATCACCGGTTTCCTCTATTATGGCCTGGTTGGGGCCGGCAATTGGCGCGGAAAAATTTGAAGTAGATAGTGAATTGAGAAGTGCTTTTATTGAGCATGATGCAGAATTAGCGCAAGGCTTTAAAGCTTATGATAATGGTAAATATCTCTCCGATATCTACTTACTAGCGCGTTTGAAATTGAGTGCAGTTGGTGTCCAAAATGTTTATGGTGGAACCTATTGTACTGTTAGTGAGCCAACTTGTTTTTTTTCTTATCGCCGTGATGGCGTCACAGGGCGAATGGCATCATTAATCTGGTTAAAATAAATATTTAACAATGTTAATTATTATTTTTATATCAATAGCTGATTTTTATAGTAAGTACCTTGAATAATGTGAAATAAAACATCATTTAATCTGTATAAATGATTGCAATTGTATTTTGGAGGTATTATGCGTTTGGATCGTCTTACCAGCAAATTCCAACAAGCACTAGCTGATGCTCAATCTTTAGCAATTAGACAAGATAATCAATTTATTGAACCAGTACATTTACTCGTTGCCTTGTTAGATCAAGATGGTGGTACTTTACGTTCTTTATTGACATCGATAGGAGTTAATGTCAGTGAGCTCAGTAACAAATTAAACCATATTCTCAATACCTTACCGCAATTGCATGGTACTGCTGGTGATATCCAACCATCAAATGATCTTATTCGGCACTTAAATTTGTGTGATAAATTGGCACAACAGCACGGTGATACGTTTATTTCTTCAGAGCTATTTCTTCTGGCAATTTTTGATGCTAAGACCTTCCTCGCAGATACCCTTAAAACGGTGGAAGCGAATAAAGCAAATATAGAAAAGGCGATAGAACAAATGCGTGGTGGTGAAAATGTTAATGATCAAGGTGCGGAAGAGCAGCGTCAAGCACTTAAAAAATACACAATTGATTTAACTGAAAGAGCTGAACAAGGCAAACTCGATCCTGTTATTGGACGTGATGAAGAGATCCGTCGAACAATACAAGTCCTTCAGCGTCGAACAAAAAACAATCCGGTTTTAATTGGTGAACCTGGGGTAGGTAAGACTGCGATTGTCGAAGGTCTCGCTCAACGAATTGTTAATGGTGAAGTACCCGAAGGGCTGAAAAATAAACGAGTTCTCTCTTTAGATATGGGTGCTTTGCTGGCTGGCGCAAAATATCGTGGCGAATTTGAAGAACGCTTAAAGGCAGTTTTGAATGATCTGGCCAAGCAAGAAGGAAATGTGATTCTGTTTATCGATGAATTGCATACTATGGTTGGTGCTGGTAAAGCTGAAGGTGCGATCGATGCCGGTAATATGTTAAAACCAGCACTAGCACGAGGAGAATTACATTGTGTTGGGGCAACCACATTTGACGAATATCTTCAGTATATTGAAAAAGATGCGGCATTAGAGCGGCGTTTCCAAAAAGTTTATGTTGCTGAACCTACTGTTGAGGACACCATAGCAATCTTAAGGGGACTAAAAGAACGTTATGAGTTGCATCATCATGTACAGATAACTGACCCTGCTATTGTTGCTGCTGCCAGTTTATCAAATCGCTATATTTCTGATCGTATGCTACCTGATAAAGCAATAGATTTAATTGATGAAGCAGGTGCTAGCTTACGGATGCAGATGGATTCTAAACCGGAAGCGCTTGATCGTTTAGAACGTAGGGTTATTCAATTAAAACTTGAACAACAAGCACTGAAAAAGGAATCTGATGAAGCCAGTAAAAAACGTCTTGAAATGTTAGAGGAAAAACTAACAGAAAAAGAGCGAGAATATTCAAAGCTAGAAGAAGAGTGGAAAGCGGAAAAAGCAGAGCTTATCGGTACACAGCATATAAAAGTAGAATTAGAAAACGCACGTATAAGTTTGGAGCAGGCTCGACGTAGTGGTGATTTAGCTAAAATGTCAGAATTGCAATATGGTAAAATTCCTGAATTAGAAAAACAACTTGACGCTGCCACCAAAGCGGAAAGTAAAAGCATGAAGTTGTTGCGTAATAAAGTGACTGATGCTGAGATTGCTGAAATATTAGCGCGCTGGACAGGCATTCCCGTTTCAAGAGTGTTAGAAAGTGAACGTGAAAAGTTACTTCATATGGAGCAGGATCTGCACAAACGTGTCATTGGCCAGAATGAAGCTGTTAATGCAGTATCTAATGCTATTCGGCGTAGTCGTGCTGGTTTATCAGATCCAAATCGGCCTATTGGCTCATTCTTATTTTTAGGTCCTACGGGTGTTGGTAAAACTGAGCTATGTAAGGCCGTGGCAAATTTTTTATTTGATAGTGACGATGCGATGGTGCGCATTGATATGTCCGAATTTATGGAAAAACATACTGTCTCTAGACTAGTTGGTGCACCTCCAGGATATATAGGATATGAAGAAGGTGGTTATTTAACAGAGGCAATTCGACGCCGCCCTTATTCTGTTATTTTGCTGGATGAAATTGAAAAAGCGCATCCCGATGTTTTCAATATTTTATTACAAGTTTTAGATGATGGACGTTTGACTGATGGGCAGGGAAGAACAGTCGATTTTCGTAATACGGTTGTCATTATGACATCAAACTTAGGCTCTGATTTGATCCAAGAGCGTTTTGGTAGTTTGGACTATGATGAGATGAAAGAGATTGTCATGGAAGTTATCAGCCGTAGTTTCCGACCCGAATTTATTAACCGCATTGATGAAGTTGTGGTATTCCATCCACTCAATAAAGAGCAAATTATAGAAATTGCGCAGATCCAATTATCGCGTTTATATAAGCGTATGGAAGAGCAAGGCTATAAAGTAAAAATCACGCCAGCGGTGTTAGAAAAATTGGGTGAAGCAGGATTTGATCCGGTATTTGGCGCGCGTCCTTTGAAACGTGCGATCCAACAAGAGATAGAAAATCCATTGGCTGAACAGTTGTTATCAGGCAAGTTAGTGCCAGGCAAACAAGTAACTTTAGATGTTAAAAAAGGTGTTATTGTTGCTAAGCAATAAATTAAATTGTTAATCTTATTTGAAGAGGCAATGTTTGTCTTTTCAATGGTATTATACGAATTCAATAATCTTGATTAAAGATCGTTGTTAGCTTAAGTCATTGGCAACTGGCATCGTTACTATCAATTCAAAGTTAGCACAAGAAATGAGGATTTAAACAGAAAAAATGCAAATAATAGTTGTTAGTTTCAGAAAATCCCTTATAACGCCCTTCCCGTAAACGCGAGTTAAGGTGAAAAGCGTAATATGCGCCACTTGGCGACTCAGGTCGCACGCTCTTTAACAATTAATCAGACAATCTGTGTGGGCACTCGCAAGACATCATCAAAAAATTTGAAGATTAAGTCTTGAAGAGTGACAAAACAGTTAATTCATAACGAATAGCAGTCAGGAATTCTTTGAGCATCAAGCTTTTTAATTGAAGAGTTTGATCATGGCTCAGATTGAACGCTGGCGGCAGGCCTAACACATGCAAGTCGAGCGGCGGACGGATGAGTAAGGTATGGGAATCTGGCCGAAGGCGGGGGATAACCACTGGAAACGGTGGCTAATACCGCATAATCTCTAAGGAGCAAAGTGGGGGACTTTCGGGCCTCACACCTTCGGATGAACCCATATGAGATTAGCTAGTAGGTGGGGTAAAGGCTCACCTAGGCTACGATCTCTAGCTGGTCTGAGAGGATGATCAGCCACACTGGGACTGAGACACGGCCCAGACTCCTACGGGAGGCAGCAGTGGGGAATATTGCACAATGGGCGCAAGCCTGATGCAGCCATGCCGCGTGTATGAAGAAGGCCTTCCGGTTGTAAAGTACTTTCAGTCGTGAGGAAGGTGTTAGGGTTAATAGCCTTAGCAATTGACGTTAGCGACAGAAGAAGCACCGGCTAACTCCGTGCCGGCAGCCGCGGTAATACGGAGGGTGCGAGCGTTAATCGGAATTACTGGGCGTAAAGAGCACGCAGGCGGTTAGTTAAGTTGGATGTGAAATCCCCGGGCTTAACCTGGGAATGGCATTCAAGACTGGTTAGCTAGAGTCTTGTAGAGGGGGGTAGAATTCCATGTGTAGCGGTGAAATGCGTAGAGATGTGGAGAGGAATACCGGTGGCGAAGGCGGCCCCCTGGATAAAGACTGACGCTCATGTGCGAAAGCGTGGGGAGCAAACAGGATTAGATACCCTGGTAGTCCACGCTGTAAACGATGTCGATTTGGAGGTTGTGGTCCTGAACTGTGGCCTCCGGAGCTAACGCGTTAAATCGACCGCCTGGGGAGTACGGCCGCAAGGTTAAAACTCAAATGAATTGACGGGGGCCCGCACAAGCGGTGGAGCATGTGGTTTAATTCGATGCAACGCGAAGAACCTTACCTACTCTTGACATCCAGAGAATCCTTTAGAGATAGAGGAGTGCCTTCGGGAACTTTGAGACAGGTGCTGCATGGCTGTCGTCAGCTCGTGTTGTGAAATGTTGGGTTAAGTCCCGCAACGAGCGCAACCCTTATCCTTTGTTGCCATCGATTCGGTCGGGAACTCAAAGGAGACTGCCGGTGATAAACCGGAGGAAGGTGGGGATGACGTTAAGTCATCATGGCCCTTACGAGTAGGGCTACACACGTGCTACAATGGCGTATACAGAGAGAGGCGAGCCTGCGAGGGGAAGGGGAATTCAGAAAGTACGTCGAAGTTCGGATTGGAGTCTGCAACTCGACTCTATGAAGCTGTAATCGCTAGTAATCGCGCATCAGCCATGGCGCGGTGAATACGTTCCCGGGCCTTGTACACACCGCCCGTCACACCATGGGAGTGGGTTGCAAAAGAAGTAGGTAGCTTAACCTTCGGGATGGCGCTTACCACTTTGTGATTCATGACTGGGGTGAAGTCGTAACAAGGTAACCGTAGGGGAACCTGCGGTTGGATCACCTCCTTACCTATAGAGATGGAATGTGAGTGTTCACACAGATTGTCTGATGAAGAAGTAGAGCAAGCGGTTTCGGTGTTAGGCTGTTAGTGGCAAGAGATATTTTGCTGAGGTAGTGATATTGCTGACAGCGATAAGCCAATCGTTTGTTGGTGGAAAGAATTTGTGTCCCCTTCGTCTAGAGGCCTAGGACATCGCCCTTTCACGGCGGTAACAGGGGTTCGAATCCCCTAGGGGGCGCCATATAAAAACTATTGTTAAGTGGATTAAGCAGTCTATTTACCAATAATGCTCTTTAACAATCTGGAACAAGCTGAAAATTGAAACACACATTATTGAATAAATTGTGTGGAGAACTCTCAAAACTCCAACGTGAAGTGTTTTCAGATACACAGGCGAATGGCATTAGCGAGTAGGGTGAAATTTGCGGTACAGGTGTGCAGTCAGCGCAGTGTACAACAAAAAAGTTCATCGCACGTAGCCATGACGTACCGTGTGATTTGATAGAAGACATCTTCGGGTTGTGAGGTTAAGCGAATTAAGCGTACACGGTGGATACCTAGGCAGTCAGAGGCGATGAAGGACGTGCTAATCTGCGAAAAGCGTCGGTAAGCTGATATGAAGCGTAATAGCCGGCGATGTCCGAATGGGGAAACCCAGTGCATTAATGCACTATCGTTTGATGAATTCATAGTCAAACGAAGCGAACCGGGGGAACTGAAACATCTCAGTACTCCGAGGAAAAGAAATCAACCGAGATTCCCCCAGTAGCGGCGAGCGAACGGGGAGGAGCCCAGAGTCAGCATCGATATTAACATCAGGAGAAGGGTCTGGAAAGGCCAGCAATAAAGGGTGATAGCCCCGTATCTGAAGGTGTTATTATTGTGAGCTCGAAGAGTAGGGCGGGACACGTGTTATCCTGTTTGAATATGGGGGGAGCATCCTCAATCGGGGCAGGGTAAGTCGACCCCTAAGGCGAGGCTGAAAAGCGTAGTCGATGGGAAACGGGTTAATATTCCCGTACTAAGGGTTACTGCGAAGGGGGGACGGAGAAGGCTAGGCTATCCGGGCGACGGTTGTCCCGGTTTAAGCGTGTAGGTGGGCAATGCAGGCAAATCCGCATAGCTATAACACTGAGGCATGATGACGAGCCACTAAGGTGGCGAAGTAGTTGATGCCCAGCTTCCAGGAAAAGCCTCTAAGCATCAGGTAACCATTAATCGTACCCCAAACCGACACAGGTGGTTAGGTAGAGAATACTCAGGCGCTTGAGAGAACTCGGGTGAAGGAACTAGGCAAAATGGTGCCGTAACTTCGGGAGAAGGCACGCTGGCACAAGGTGAAGGGTCACGCATCCGGAGCTGAAGCCAGTTGCAGATACTAGCTGGCTGCAACTGTTTATTAAAAACACAGCACTGTGCAAACACGAGAGTGGACGTATACGGTGTGACGCCTGCCCGGTGCTGGAAGGTTAATTGATAGGGTAAGCCGTAAGGCGAAGCTCTTGATCGAAGCCCCAGTAAACGGCGGCCGTAACTATAACGGTCCTAAGGTAGCGAAATTCCTTGTCGGGTAAGTTCCGACCTGCACGAATGGCGTAATGATGGCCAGGCTGTCTCCACCCGAGACTCAGTGAAATTGAACTCGCTGTGAAGATGCAGTGTACCCGCGGCAAGACGGAAAGACCCCGTGAACCTTTACTATAGCTTGACACTGAATATTGAGCCTTGATGTGTAGGATAGGTGGGAGGCTTTGAAGTGTGGACGCAAGTACACATGGAGCCGACGTTGAAATACCACCCTTTAATGTTTGATGTTCTAACTTAGGCCCGTAACCCGGGCTGAGGACAGTGTCTGGTGGGTAGTTTGACTGGTGCGGTCTCCTCCCAAAGTGTAACAGAGGAGCACGAAGGTTGGCTAATCACGGTCGGACATCGTGAGGTTAGTGCAAAGGCATAAGCCAGCTTGACTGCGAGCGTGACGGCGCGAGCAGGTCGAAAGTAGGTCTTAGTGATCCGGTGGTTCTGAATGGAAGGGCCATCGCTCAACGGATAAAAGGTACTCCGGGGATAACAGGCTGATACCGCCCAAGAGTTCATATCGACGGCGGTGTTTGGCACCTGGATGTCGGCTCATCACATCCTGGGGCTGAAGTAGGTCCCAAGGGTATGGCTGTTCGCCATTTAAAGTGGTACGCGAGCTGGGTTTAGAACGTCGTGAGACAGTTCGGTCCCTATCTGTCGTGGGCGAAGGAAGATTGAGGGGGGCTGCTCCTAGTACGAGAGGACCGGAGTGGACGCACCACTGGTGTACAGGTTGTCATGCCAATGGCATAGCCTGGTAGCTAAGTGCGGAAGAGATAACCGCTGAAAGCATCTAAGCGGGAAACTTGCCTCAAGATGAGTCTTCCCTGACAGTAATGTCCTATAAGGGGTGTTCGAGACGAGGACGTAGATAGGCTGGGTGTGTAAGCGTAGTAATACGTTGAGCTAACCAGTACTAATGACCCGAGAGGCTTAACCTGACAACACCGAAGGTGTTTTAGGAGAAGAGAGAATTTTAGCTTGTTCAGAGGTTGCAGTCCGAGGTTTTTCACGTTGAAGGGAGACGGCAAGGGATATTAGAACAGTCGCATATAGAAATGTGACTGTGGAAAATGGATATTACCTATGCCGTAGTAGAGTGTAAAGTGAGCGAGGACGAGTAGCTAAAGAATTTGTCTGGCGGTAATAGCGCGGTGGTCCCACCTGATCGCATGCCGAACTCAGAAGTGAAATGCCGTAGCGCCGATGGTAGTGTGGGGTCTCCCCATGTGAGAGTAGGGAGCTGCTAGACTTTGATTATGTTAAAAAACCACCCTTTGGGTGGCTTTTTTACGTTTTATCTACAGATAACACATTGATTTTGGATATAAAAATAAAAACTTATTATTTAATAGTAGGAAATTGAGCTAGCCTATCAGAGAATACGGTGTATTAACCTATCAACGCGGATCCTGCGTAAACGGCGAATAAGTTTTTTAATTTTTACTGGATAGCGTTGGATATTTTCAAGCTCTTGGTAATGCCTCACAATATAAGTATTAGCTGTTATACATTTTAATTCTTTGTTTTTTTGCTGTAGTAGAACTTTTTTGGGGTCATGAATTAATATTGCATTTTCTAAATCCAGTCCCCATGCACGAGGATTGAGATTATTGCCGGTTATTAATTGCCAGTTATTATCTATCCAAATTCCTTTTAAATGATAGCTATTTTCACCGTCTTTCCATAATCTGATGGTTAATTGCTGGCTATCTACGAAGCGTTGTAACCGACAGATAAACCGGCGTAGGTTAATTTCATATAAATAAGGTAATGTACCGATAATTTTGAAAGGTTCTTCTGGTGGAATATAAAAGTCATTAGCAGTTTTATCTCCAATGATAACTTCAATTTGTTTGCCGTCACGCAATAATTTACTAATTATACGCGTTAAAATAGTGGGCAAATTAAAATAGGGTGTGCAGATAGTCATTTTCTTTTCTGTACTGTTCATTAAATGAGTAATAGCTTTATTTAATTCATTTTTTTTGCCTAAACCGATTAATGGAGTTACTGCTAGCTCTTCATTTGTGGCATTATTTTGAAATTGATAGTGACAACTTTTTAAACTATGGCGAAATTGTTTAATTAAACTTTTAATTTCAGTATTGCGGGGACGATGTGCTTGATTCAGACGCTGAATGGCGGGTGAAGATAGCAAGCTTTGGTCGATAAACCTTTTCATAGTCGCAGCTAATTGGGCATTATCTAATATATGGTAACGATCATAGCGATAACGTTGGTGCTGCTGGAGATATACATCATTAATACTGGCACCAGTATAAATAACGGTATCATCGGAGATGAAGCCTTTTAGATGTAAAACGCCTAGTGCTTCACGTGTATTGACAGGGATACCAAAAATAGCGATATGCAGTCCTGGGTGAGCTATCGCCATTTGATAATACCAATCGGCATTAGTAGCACTAACATTTGTACCAATGCGACCACGTTGAGCACGATGCCAATCAACCATTATTTTAATATCTAATTCTGGTCGTGCCATTTTGGATTGATAAAGTGCATTTAGTATATCTCGTCCTGCCTCATCATCTTCGAGATAAAGTGCAGTTATATAAATATACTGTTGAGCGCTAGCAATTTTGTCTAACAGGGCTTTACGAAAACTTTTTGTTTGGTAAAGAGTTTCAACTCCAATGGCAGACTGAGGTAATTTTGCTAATTGCTCAAGATATTGTTGATGCTTTGCTTTTTTTAATTTGGACAATATCACAGTGTAAATTTTCTCTTTTTTATTAAGGGATTAGATTATATACTTTGGCTTAGGTTTATTGAAAACTAATGATTCATGATACCATTAGTTTAGTTTTTTGTATCTATTAATCCCAGCTATGTTGACCTATTGTTCAGCCACTCTTTATATTACATTATTATATCTACTTATTTTAGTTATAAAATTATTTTCTTTATAGTGCTAGATCAAGGTTGACAATACTATCTTCAAATTGAAGATCGAGCTTAAAACTTAATTTTTGTGCTAGTTGTAGTATTTTTTTCAGGCATGGTGATTGCGGTAAGTCGCTGAGTACTTCGGCTACGACTATATCTAATAATTTTGTCCATTAACTGATATCCAAGTGTATTACCTTTCATATTAGAACGTACTAAAACGGCAAATTCTGCTCGTTGATTGTCAGGATCTTCTACCACGCGAACTACTCCAATAATCTCGGAAGTTCCTTTAATAACGATAAAGGTCATCTCTCAGTCATAATCGATTTGTGTTATATTTGCTAAGTCATCATGTGTAAATTCGCTAATTTCACTAAAATAACGATAATAAAGATCTTCTGTTACTTAAGTAATAAAATCTTTGAGTAAATGTTCGTCTTCTGGCGGGATAGGCCTAAGTAGACATTTTCTGCCATTTTTAAGATAGATAATTTCTTCTAATTCATTAGGATAAGGTCTAATTGTTAATCTTGCTTTAGGATCATCAACTATAGGACAAATTTCCATTGCAACATCCAGTAAAGTAAATTCTTCATCAAATGCTAAAAGTGGGTGAATATTTAGTCGTAGAATTTGGGGGCAATCTATCAGTAAGTTTGAAATGCGAACAAAGTAATTGGCAAAGACCATCAATATTCAGTTGATGTGAAGAATTTGTTGATTTTATTTTGTAATTTTTAATTGCTTGAATAACTAAATATCTGGTTAATGTCATGTTAAGAGGAGGGATTGCTACCGCAGAATTGGTTTCTGGTTGCCATTTGATATCTCCATCACCTAATAAGATCAAAGGGCCAAAAATGTGATCTTGTTCAATTGCTATTTTTTAACTCGAGAGAACTTGTTTTATTTTCTCTATTTTGTACTAATAGACCTTGAATTATGGTGTTAGGGAAGTTCTGAGCGGCGCGATCAAAAATTCCTTGGCTAGCCTTCCACCTCTTTGACATTACATAAATAGAGCATAACGCTTTGAATATCAGATTTGTGAGGAATATCGGCAGAGCGTAACTTTAGAGCAACCGGATAACCAATTTTTTTAGCGATAGCGGTTGCCTGATCACTATTATGGGCTATCCAGGTGGGTAAAATTTTAAGCCATGTGCCCGTAAAATCGGTTCCACATCGTGCGTATCAAGTTGGGTTATACCTTTTTTTTAATGTTTTTTGGATTAATGCATGGGTTTTTGTTGTGTTAGCGGTTAATCTGATAGGTGATGCCGGTGTTTCAGTCAATTGTTTTTGGTTACGGCGATATTCTACTATATGCATATAAGCAGTAATGGCACCTTCCGGTGTTAGATAAGTTGGAATACTCGCTTCAATAAAACGTTTACGTGCATCTTGGGATGATATTCGCCACACCAGTTAGTTAATATGGTTAACTATTTGCCGCGGGTATATGATTTAATGGTTTGAATGATCTTTTCAGCGCTAGGTAAACTCGGGGCAAAATAGTACTAGGCGAGTGAATAAGTAATATAGCATCATTATCTTGGCTATCTAGTATAATATTAAGGATTTTTATGTAACATTCTATGGTTTCATCACCGATATTAATTGGATTTTGGTTCGATCGAAGATCTGGAAAAATGGCTTGTTGAGTATTAGTATGAAGTGTTGCCAGCTTTCTTTTGCGCCGAAAAAGCTCATCCAGCGGCATTGCGGCAGGTCCCATTACCATTACTAATAATAGATAGAAAGCCTGTCCCCTTTTAGAGGAGACATGTGATTCAGTGTTTCAACTGCAGAAAACATTTCATGTGTATCTTGAACTCGAAGTAATCCTGCCCGTTGAATAGTTGTGTCATAAGCAGCATCAAAACTTTGTATTCACCTAGCAAATATTGTGCTTGTTGGGGACGTCCGCTTTTAACAACTAAAATGGATTTATTACGTGATGCATTGCGAGCAGCTGAAAGGAATCTTCGCGTTTGTTGAATATGTTCTATATAGAGTAATATGGCGCTAGTTTTATTATCTCTAGCAAGAAAATCAAGCAGATCATCGATATCAAGATCCCAAACTATTTCCCAGAGCAATAAAGTAAGAAAAGCCAATTTTACTCTGTTGTGCACAGTCCAGAATAATATTAAAAACCGCAGCAAATTGAGAAATAAAAGCCAGTTTGCCTTTTAGGATTGGAATTGGTGAAAAGCGGCATTTAGTTGTTGCCAGTGGGCTAGGATCTATTGGGTTCCAATAATCTTATATTGTATTGCTGTGTTAATGCTTTAAGTTTTGCAAACTGAGAGGATAATAGCCGCTTTATAATCCATTTTCCCGGGTTGCTTTAGGCAGGTTAAATTTTTGTCTGAATTTGTGCAGATAACCAGCTAAGTCTGGCGAGAATGGTAATTTATCAATCGTAGGATAAGTGAGTATTCTCATTACCGCATTTTTATTTGTGGTAATTGGAAGGGTCGGATCTGTAAAGCTACTAGAAAGTAAATTCTTTATAATAACGGATCCTGCTTGTTCTGATTTTTCTGAGGTACGAATAACTGCAATGGATTTAGGTCGCAATAATGCGTCGAATCCACGCTGGCTCATAGATATTTACCTTGTCATGGGTATTGTCTATCAATGTAGCTGATATTTTCGTATTTTTCTGTGATTTTTACTGCCAGAAGACAAAGTTTGTTTGCTATATATTATTTGTAAAAATAAATTATGAAGTGATAATTTTATAATTATTAGTTTTTTACAGATATTTTTTATTCTTGAATGGTGGTTATTTTAACATTTTGCATATTTACACAATAAGATTGAACGGTGTTTAAAAATTAATTTGCTATTGAAAGCGGAATTTAAAAGTAAAAAACTCTAAAAGTTTATTATATTAAATAGTAAAGAATATTATATTAATTTTAGTGAAATAAGAAATAATTTCAGTGTTTTATGCTGATAATTATTACCCTGAATAGAAATTAATAAAATGGTGTTTTGAGCAATACGGTATTGGTAATAATGGAGAATTCAACATCATAGAGGTTAATATGTTTGGATCTTAAAAGATGAAAATATTTTATTTTCATCTTTGGAGCCTGATTTTATTATGGAAGAAAAGGCTAAAATAACAATGTGTTTAGCAACTTTAAAAGAATAATTAACTTTATATTATTATTTATATAATATAAAAAAATTTTTAAAATAAAAAAATTAGCAAGTTCAATTGAGCAATTACAAACAAGAAAAACAGTTGATTGCTTTGAGTTAGCAGCTATTGATCTTAGTCACATTAATTTACTGCATAGTAAATTAATGGCGATTAAAATGATTAATGCTGATTTGCAAGACAGCAATTTGTATGGAGTTAATTTGAGCAAAGGAGATTTAAGTGATGCCAAATTAAATAATGCTCGTTTGAACTGGGCGATTCTGACCGATACGAATATATCTAATACGAACTTGCAAGGTTCAAATCTCAATGATGCTAATTTAAAATATTGCAATTTGGTAATGGCTAATTTAAGCAGAGCTCATCTACAGGATGCTGATTAACCCATGCTAAGTTAATGGCGGCAAATTTGTCGCAAGCGTTTTTATTCTGTAGCATTATGGAGCGAGCTGATTTAACAGCAGCAAATATGTTAAATGCCGAGATGTCCAGTATTGATTTAACTGACGCCAATTTAGAACACACTAGGAGGGGGGTAAGTTTAATATTAACTAATGCTAAATTAATAGGTGCAAATTTAACGTGAGTTTATTTTCGTAGTGCTAATATGCAAAATGTTTATTTTACCAATGTAATTTTATTTTATACCAATTTATATGGCGAAGATTTGACTGATGATAATCTTACTTATGAAAATTTTAAAAATGCTAATCTAATAAATGTGAATCTCATTAACAGCAATTTAAGTTGTGCGACAATATCTTTGCAATCGTTTATTAATTTAGATCTCAATTCGATTGTTTTGCATAAAGCAATAAATTTATCGATTGAGTTAAAGTGGGAACAAAATAGCCTTGGTCTATATTTTATCTGAACCACCCTATTATGCTAATACTGAAATTTCAAATTGGCTAAAATGTGTTTGTGCTAAATATATTGAAAAATTTAATGATTAGCCGCTGTCATTACAAAAATCTGTTATTAATTTAATGATTGATACTTTTCAACATTATCCTGATTTACTCTTTTAGCTATAATTCAGCCTTTATACAGACTATTTCCCAAGCTATATATCAAACTGATTCAGAGGAATTAAAAGAAAAAACGACAGCTATTTATGATCATTAGCTGAAAAGTAGCCAAATCCAACCTTATGTACAGATGGATGATTTTGGCCGTTATGGCAATAATAAAACCGATTGTTCAGACAAAAATGCGGCAAATTTTATTCTATTTTTTGCTAACGAAGATATTTATGCCATGATGCTCTCACAGAATATATTAGCCGAAATACTAATGCTAAATTTGACAGGAAAGGATCAAGTACTAACCCAATTTTTTCTTTATCAATAATAAAATAATTTAAATCAAGCTGATTATCAATTAGAGGATATTTTTAAAAATAAATTTCCAATATTTTATAGTGGATATCAATCTCTGCGACCAATAAATACTTTTAACCGACTGCTTTATTTGTTAGATCTAGATGAAAAGTTGTATGACTTACTTTATTGCAGAAACAAAAAAATCTATTTCAACAGAGAAATTAGTTGACCCAGACGAACAAATTCAGCTAGAAAAACTATTAACTAATAAAACATATCAGCTTATCGAGTCAAATGATTATCAATTAACAAAAAAGTTTTATCAGGATATCTCCAATACCTATATATTAAAAGAGGTAATTGATAAGGAAAAAACAGAAAAAATATTTAGCTTACAGCTGTATTTGTCAAATATACTTCCTCGAGTGCTATTTTTGATACTGACACCGAATCGCCTAATACATTAAGATATTTTTCCTGCGCTATATTGAATAAAGCCTATGAATTTTGCCCGACCATTTTTGATTCTGAATAACAAGTTAAAGAGTGGAAAAATAGATAGCTTGGCTTAGAGTAAATTTTTCTTGTACTGCGATGTTGCCCAGTGCAATGATAGATCACGCAAGGAAACAATTTTTTAATGTATTAGCAACAATATTGCCGCCTAATTGGTATTAAATGTTAATCTTAGATTTTTATCAACAGGATGTTTTTAGCTTTACCGTTCGAATAACTGTATATTGTTTAATAATGTTATTAGCAAATAATAATAGCAATTTCTTTGACTTAGGTTAACGGGGCATTTTCATATTGCTATTTAGCCATCTAGTCAATCAATCTAACGGAAAGCTTTCTATCTACTCTGATTGAAAAATCAATTTGGTTCAAATTCACTGGCAATTGAAGTCCAATATTTTCATGTAGTAATGTTAATTTAGTCGCAAATTCATTTCTCATATGTTTATCTCTTTATAATAATACAAATTAGATGGTTTAATTATTAAATGAATAAAACTCTCAGTCATGATCAGGTATAGACCTGAAATATTTCAAGTTTTGTCATAATACACATTGGTAGCTAAAAATAAGGTAAATCTAGGGGAGATCAAATAATTAAATAAACCTGATCTAAAAAAGCAATGCTGTTATATAAATAGTATTATTGAGTAATGCCGGCGTTTAATTGAAAAACGCTATTGCGTTATGTTCGCATTTAAAACTTACTGAGCAGTAAACCTCTTAATGGAAAGGGTAGAGATACTGCACATACAATCTACACAACAGCTACTATCAATAAGTAACGACAAGTCAGCTAAATGTCTTTTATGCTTTAGTTGGTTGAAAATCTTGTTATACCATCAACATTTAATCTTTCTGTGTTAATGCGCCAGCTTTTCTATCTTGTACTGCTAATAATAAAGTATAAAAAGTCAGTAGCGTTAGATTCTAACATCATGTAATCTGCCGGGCATAACGTAGCTGGAGGTACTCATGAATGATTCATATAGCGGTAAAAACGGTAAAGTAAAAGTGATGTATGTTCGTAATAGCGACAGCAACACAAACAATGATCGACGAAAGAATAAACATCTTTCTGCTAAAAATAGAAAATCGTCATCACGCCGTAGTGATCGCAATAATGAACGTTCAATTGATGATCCCTGGAAAGCAATTTCTCAACGGAAAGATCCTGTTACTAGCCATAGCGGTATCAGTGGTAAAAGTCAGGTGGATCCAGAGCAAATTCGCCGCCAGCGTTTAGAAGAGGCACGTATCTATGGTGAACATGCCTGCCAAGCGATGTTTAAACATCGTCGCGAGGCAATTGTTCGCGCCTGGTTTATTCAGTCCATCACTCCCCATTTTCGGGATATACTTAAGTGGATGGCAGCAAATCATAGAGCCTATCATGTGGTTAACGAAGAAGAGCTGACAAAAGCTTCTGGTACTGAGCATCATGGTGGAGTTTGTTTTTTAATTAAAAAGCGAATTGGGCTTGATGCTGAAGCTTATCTAGCCCAATCAACTAAAATTGATTGTGTATTAGCCGTTGAATATATTGGCAATCCACATAATTTAGGAGCGATTATGCGTAGTTGTGCTCATTTCGGTGTAAAAAGCATTATTCTCCATGATATTGCAGCAATGGAATCAGGCGCTGCGGTTAGAACCGCAGCAGGTGGTGCAGAGTATATTCAAGGCATCCAATCAGATAATTTTTCTGCCACATTGAATAAATTCCGTCATGCAGGCTATACCATTGTTACAATGTCTAGCTATAAAGGTAATATTGATATTGCCAAAGCTGAGTTACCGGAAAAAATAGTACTGCTATTGGAACAGGAGAGTAATGGATTAACGGACGGTATTTGTCAGAAAGGCGATATAAGCTTATGTATTGGAGGCACAGGTCAGTTTAAAAGTCTAAATGTTTCGGTCGCTGCTGGTATTATATTAGCCAAATGGTGGCAACAAAATAAAATTTAGTCATCTTTTATTGAGATAGTTAGTAAAACTAAACTATCTCAATAACCATTATTATTGTTATCTAGCTTATTTTTTATCAGTCTCGCTATTAATGTGTGCCTCCACTATTTTGGCTATCTCCTTCAGTGAAGGGGGGTTTTGCCAACCAGAGTAAAACTAAAAGAGCAATAAAAACGCCTGCTGATAACCAAAAAATTTCATTAGCTGAGATAATTAACCCTTGATCAGTAATGATTTTTGCTAGATAAGCTGATGACTGTTGCTCATTTAATCCTAGTGCAGACAATTTTGCGTAAAATTGTTGCGACTCTGGATTATAGTGCGTAATAACTTCAGTAAAGTGGGCATGATGCATCGCTTCCCTTTGTGTCCATAAGGTGGTTGTTACAGAGGTTCCTATCGCTCCGGCAAGTGTCCGAGCAAAATTTGATAGACTGGATGCTGAGGCGAGCTTTTCAGCTGGCAAGCCAGATAATGTAATGGTGGTAAGTGGCATAAAAAAGCAAGCAATAGCTAATCCTTGCACGAATTGCGGCCAAGCTGCGGCAGCAAAATCCATTGCGGGCTCAAATGTCCACGCTCGCCAATAATAGCATATGGCGTAAACAATAAAGCTGAAAGTAACGATAACACGCATATCAATTTTATGGCTAAATCGCCCTATTAATGGCGTTATCAGTAGTGGTAAAATCCCGACTGGTGCTGAGGCTAAACCTGCAAAATTTGCTGTATAACCAAACACTTCTCGTAATAATTGCGGTAGTAATACAATAGTACCAAAGTAAAGCATATAAGCCAGGCTGAGTGATAAACAACCAATGGTGAAATTACGCTCTTTAAACAGTGAAAGATCAATAACAGGGTTATTATCTGTTAGCTCCCAAATAATGAGGGAGCTTAATGCAATTACTGTGGTTATTGCCAGTGCAACAATTTTTGTTGAATTGAACCAATCTAGCTCTTTACCTTGATCAAGCATAATTTGTAATGCACCGATACCAATGATCAGTAATATTAATCCAATAGTATCAATTGGTTTTATCTCAGTTGCTGTTTCACGATCAGCTAGTGTTTGCATAATAATGAAGATAATAGTGATACCGAACGGCACATTAATAAAAAAAATCCATCCCCAGTGATAATTATCACTAATATAGCCACCAAGGATCGGCCCACAAATGGGGGCAATAACAATAGTTATTGACCAAAGCGCAAGCGCCATATTGCGTTTAAGAGGAGGATAGTTATTAAGTAGCAGGCTTTGTGACAAAGGAATAAGGGGACCTGCCACCATTCCTTGTAAGATGCGAAAGAAGATCAATGTTTCCAAATTGCCGGCAATACCACATAACCATGAGGTTAGGGTGAATAGCGCAGTTGACCAAAGCAAAAGTTTAACTTCGCCAACGCGTTTAGCCAACCAACCTGTGATGGGGATCGAAATTGCATTAGCTACTCCAAAGGAGGTGATCACCCAGGTACCTTGTGAGTTAGAAGCGCCTAAATTACCGCAGATAGTCGGGATAGCAACATTAGCGATGGTAGAATCCAAAACCTGCATAAAGGTAGCTAATGATAGTGCAAATGTCATCCATGTCAGTTTTGCGCCTTGTAATAGCTCTTTAGCCACGATGAGCTCCTTTTATTTTGTTCCTGAATTATTATTAATAATATCGGTGACGAGTTGATCGACGGGAGCCATATCAATTTTAAACACATTAGTATGGTAAGCTGGGTTATTACGGATTTTTTGTGAAAGTATCGGGCCATTTTTGTTACTTGTATCGACGGTAACTTCACTAGAAAGTCCGATCCGTAGAGGGTATTTTTTTAATTGTTCTGCATCAATGGTTATACGAACGGGTAAGCGTTGAACAATTTTGATCCAGTTACCACTTGCATTTTGGGCAGGTAATAGTGAAAAAGCACTACCCGTTCCCATATCTAAGCCTTCAACGCGTCCTTGGTAAACAATATTCTTACCATAAAAATCGGTAGTAATTTTTGCTGGTTGACCGATACGAATATCGGCAAGTTGGGTTTCTTTAAAATTTGCGTCAATCCACATATTGTCAGTTGGTACTACCGCCATAAGAGGTGTTGCTGGGGTAATCCGAGCACCGACTTGAACGCTACGACGTGAAACATAGCCATCAACAGGGGTAACAATTTGCGTCCGTTCTAATGTTAACCAAGCGTTACGAAGCTCTGTGGCTGCTTGTAAAACTGCAGGTTGTTTATCTAGCGGAGTATCTAACACGATAGCTTGGTTTGCATTAAATTGCTCAATAGCAATATCTAGGGCGGCTTTAGCACTGGTCACCGCTTCACGAGCATGTTGTAATTCTTCTTCACCAATAACTTTTGATTGGCCAAGCATTTCACGACGTTGAAGATCTTGCTGTAATTTATTTAGTTCAGAACAACGAAGAGATATATTAGCTTGATACTGTCGACCATTAATGATATGTTGATGCGTTTGCCTGACGTTGTTAGCTAAGTTAGTTTTTGTTTTTTCCAATCCCAAAATGGCATCTCTGGGATCAAACTTAACCAGCACTGTGCCACTTTTTACAAAATCAGTATTTTCAACGTTAATGGTAATAACGCTGCCAGGTACTTGAGACATTATTTGGATTTGATTGCCTGTAATGTAGGCATTATCGGTACTTTGATGGTGTCTAAGCACCATAAACCAATAAATCCCACATGTTAATGTAGTAATGGTAAAAAAAATGCTGACTAGTACAATTATAGTTCGGCGTTTTTGTGTTTTAATAGCTGTTATTTGTTGTTTATTAACGCCCATGTTGTATGAAACTCCGTATTATTCATTTTACTAATATTTAATCTACTCTTAATAAGAAAAAGTTTCCAGTAGCTTATAATTATACCACTGGAAACGGTATGGCTATTATTAATAATTTTTTATGATTGGAGATGGTTTTATGGTAATCATCAATATTGTTTGATTGTCAAGATCATAAAGTTTAACTATAACTTTCTCATTAATTTTTCGATAGTATTTTTTTCTTCAGTGCTAAAAATAGACCAAATTTTTCTAAATTTTAGTTTTGACGAGAAAGTATTTTTTACAAAAATTTGAACCCTCTTCGGTTAAATGGAGATGTAAACATCGGTGATCATTGTGGCTTTCTTTGCGTTCAATCCATTTGCGATTTTCCAGTTCATCTGCAATGCGCGTTGCATTTGTTCTCGAGGAACCTAAAGCATTGCTAAGTTCAGATGGTTGTATATATGTTTTTTTGGGGTCGAGAATTATTAATGCCATAAATAATGTTTCGTTAATTCCTTGTTTTTTTTAAGCATATTATTTCTATTTTCTAACAAGTTACCTTGAACATGCATACATAAACGCGTTAGTAAAATTTGTTGATAGGGTAGGGGAATAGTTGATTTTTCTTGTTGGTGTTTGCGCTCATTAATTAATTGCTCTATGGAAGAAAATGAAGTTTCTTTTTGTGCTTGAGTGCTTTCTATTATTTATATACCTTATTAGTTTCAGTTGGTAAGATAGCAACTGTCATAATCAATCTAAATGGTATATCAAAAGCTAAAATTATCAATTATAGTTATTTATTATCGCGAAATTTATTTTGTTATTGCCATTTAATTCATAAATATTTTGAATGTTAATATAATAAAAATGGATTTTAAAATAGATTTAAATAGTCCATAATTTCTTATTCGCAAAATAAATATCATTTGTAATACATTATATACATTTAATATTAATTAATTGGCTTGTTATAACACTAACGTTAAATCAAATATATATAAATTAAAATAAATAATGGTTAATCTAGGCTAGTTATCTGCTTGATGATAAGTGATAAATTAATTCCCTCATTTATTTAAATAAAAGGAAATGTCTTTATTGTCATTAAGTTGTAATACAATATGAAAAATAGGTTGAAAAGATAGCATTCAACCTATTTATAAAAAATCACATAAAATGTGTAATGCTAAGATTTTTACTAGCTAGCTTTTAAAGCAACCTTAATCCAGTTATTAAAAAGTTGTTGATGAGCTTTTATCCAACCTTGAGCATGACGTTCAATGTCAGCTTGTGAAGCTTCTCCATTATGCATACGAAGATTCTGGGCATTAATATCTGTAATTGGAATTTTCATAATAGCAAATAGTTTTGCCGCAGCGGGATTCTTTTCTGCCCAAATTTTATTGGCGACGATATGCATCGTATTAGGCGGAAAACCATAATTTTTACCATTTGCTAAAGTGGTATTACTTTTATCATTATTCGGTAGAGAAGAAAAAGGAATTTGCAACCAAACAACGTCTTTACCCGGTTTAAGTAAGGAGTTGATCCAATAAGGTGCCCAGGTATAGTAGAAAATAGGTTTACCTTCTTTATAACGAGTGATGGTATCCGCTATTATCGCCACATAGTTACCCTGATTATGCTCAATTGTTGTATTTAAGTGATAAGTATTTAAATGGTTATTAATGGCGGCTTCACAGCCCCAACCTGGATTACAACCAGCGAGGTCTGCTTTACCGTTACCATTCGTATCAAATAATTTAGCAATATTAGGATCTTTAAATTGTGCTATGTTGGTGATGTTGTATTTATCAGCAGTTTTTTTATCTATCAGGTAACCTTGAACGGCATTATTGATATAAGTGCCTTTGCGGTATAGGCGTTTATCTCCACCAACTGATTCATATAGGTGATTGTGTAATGGCTGCCAATTGACTGCCATAAAAGTTGCATCACCGGCGGCAAGTGATACGTAAGCAACGGTATAGTCGACCTCTTGGGTTGGTAATATTTGGTAACCTAATTTTTCCAATGCTTTATTAACGATCAACGTTTGGAAAGTTTCTTCCGCAATGGTGCTTTGAATGGGTTGTACTTTTATACCTTTACCAGGTAGTTCAGTGGCAGAAAGTTTAATACTGATTAACGTTGTCAAAGCCGCAGCTAGGAAAACAGTTTTACGCATTGTTATTTCCTCTCTAGGGGGTAAAGTCAGATGATTGAGCTAAAATTTTATATGATGAAAATAACTCCATGTTTATTTCCAGAAACGAGTTTTAGTTTTTTGCAATAAACAGGTAATTAAGCCAATAGGTCCAGTGTGATACCAAGCTATATTTTTTTTAATACAGGTTTTTTCACCTAATGATTGTGTTAGTCGATCCAGAATAATAGCTAATATGACAATACCAGTACCCCCTATGGCTGCTAATCCAATATCTAAGCGGCCAATTCCCCTAAGTACCATTTGCCCCAAACCGCCAACCGCAATCATAGATGCAATAACGACCATCGAAAGTGATAGCATCAATGTTTGATTAATACCTGCCATGATAGTTGGCGCAGCAAGCGGCAGCTGAACTTTAAACAAAAGCTGATTTCGACTGGCGCCAAGTGATTCTGCTGCTTCAATAAGATCATCGGGTACTTGCCTTATTCCTAAAATAGTTAATCGAATGATTGGTGGTAGAGCAAAAATAATTGTCACGATAATACCAGGGACGTTGCCAATACCAAATAACATGACAATAGGTACCAAATAAACAAATGCCGGTGTAGTTTGCATTGCATCTAAAAGCGGTCGAATTATTTGGCTTACTCGTTTGCTATTTGCTAACCATATTCCCAATGGTAGGCCAATTAAAAGAGAGAAAAACAATGCAGTTAATACCAGAGATAAAGTAATCATTGCTTCTGACCAGGCTCCGATAGCCCCAATGAAAACCAATGATATGAAAGTAGCAATTGCCACTTTTTTATTTGCTAACTGCCAAGCTAACAGTGCGAAAGAAATAATGATAAGAGTAGCAGGTAATGTTGTTAGGGTTTGTTCAAAACTACTTAACATAAAATCAATCGGTAGACGGATCCATTGAAACAGCGGGCGGAAATGTAAAACTATCCAATCGATAGCATGTGAAACCCATGAACCCAGGGGTATTAGTGGTTGTTGGAAGGGATGCATGATATCAAAATGTTCAGTTGGTATATCGTTTATGGACGAATCTAGCCAATCTGTAGAGGTTTCTGTAGTTATACTGTTCCAAGGATCATCAATTATTTCTTGATTCATGTGAGCTTGTTTATCCATTTATGGTCTCCTTATCTAATGCTTGCAGTAAGATCCCTTTAGAAATAACGCCAATATAACGTTGATTATCACCAATGACAGGAACTGCGCAGGGAGATTGAGCAATGGTTGAAATAAGTTCATTAAGTGGAGTGTCGGCATCAATAGCACAAGGTGAGGTTAGGATTGCCTGTTCAATATTTTTTTTATCGTGTAACGCTTGTTCCAATGAGTTAATTGAAACTATACCGACAAATTTTTGACCTCTTTCAATTAAATAACCATAATCACGATCTTCATCATTTAGTATTTTTAGTCCTGACCGTGGGCCAAAGCCGGGAGCAACATGTAACAGCGCATCGGGACGACGACGGGCTATATCTTTAGCGGAGAAGACTTGGCTGATATCAACACCACGGAAAAATGTTTTGACATAATCATTAGCCGGATTATTTAAAATTTCATCAGGTGTGCCAACTTGGATAATAACGCCATCTTGCATAATCGCGATACGATCTCCGATCCGCATCGCTTCATCAAGATCATGAGAGATAAAGATAATAGTGCGTTGTTTATAACCTTGTAATGACAGTAATTCATCTTGCATTTCTGTTCTAATTAGTGGGTCTAGCGCGGAGAATGCTTCATCCATTAGCAGAATGTCAGGATCATTTGCCAATGCGCGGGCAAGACCGATACGTTGACGCATCCCCCCTGATAGTTCGTTTGGAAAGGATTGTGCCCATTGTTCAAGATTAACTTGTCGTAAAGCGGCTAATGCTTTTTCTGTTCGTTCCGGCTTTCTAACACCCGCTAACTCCATGCCAAGTGCGGTATTATCTAATACATTGAGATGGGGCATTAACGCAAACGATTGAAATACCATACTGATCTTTTTACGCCGTACTTTCCGTAATTTTTCATGAGAAATTTTGGCGATATCTTCTCCGTCAATTAAGACTTGGCCTTTGGTTGGTTCGATTAGGCGATTGAGGAGGCGCACTAGGGTAGATTTTCCTGAGCCGGATAAACCCATAATGACGAAAATTTCGCCTTCTTCAATGGCTAGATTGGCGTTTTTAACACCAACAGTTAAACGAGTTTTATTAAATATCTGTTCTTTAGTTAAACCTTTATTGATAAGTTTAAAAGCATGACTCGGATGATCTCCGAATATTTTATATAGATTTTTAACTTCAAGTTTAAATGACATGCAGTAATAATATCCTATGGCTAGTTAATTAATGATGTATTAATTTTTCGTATCCTTATTTAAATTCATACTTTATATAATTTAACATAATGAAATATGCTGACAACCCTATGTTTAATAAAATTAATCAAAAAGAAGTGTTTTTTTTTAGAAAATGTTGATTGAGCCTTTATTTTTCTCGGTGTTATTTTTTATCTGATAAGTTTTTTATTTATAATTCATTGTTATTATTATAAATATGTTAATTTTTCTGCAATGGTGTTATTTTTATATTATTAAGTAATCTTTAATGTAATTTTTTGTTTACCAATTAAATTAATTTATAAATTTAATTGATTTTATTTTTTATAATTAAATAATTTTAGTGATTATTGCGAAAATAGGTTTATTTTTTGTTCTCAGATGAGAAAAAATTGATTTGAAATTTGTTTTGCTAATAAAAAGTAGGCTAAATGAAGTATACATATATGATATTATGTTGCTGTATTTAATTGCTTTTTTATCATTATTTAATAGAATATTAATAAATTAGAAGTTCCAATCCTCATCTTCTGTGGTAATTGTTTTACCAATAATGTAAGAAGAACCTGAACCAGAAAAAAAATCGTGATTTTCATTAGCATTTGGTGATAGTGCTGACAAGATTGCTGGGCTAACATCGGTCATCGTTTCTGGAAAAAGAGACTCATAGCCTAAATTCATTAATGCTTTATTGGCATTATAGTGAAGAAATTTTTTTACATCTTCTGTCCAGC
Organism: Candidatus Phloeobacter fragariae; assembly: GCA_047291315.1. Lineage (GTDB taxonomy): Bacteria > Pseudomonadota > Gammaproteobacteria > Enterobacterales > Enterobacteriaceae > Arsenophonus > Arsenophonus fragariae. The sequence continues at coordinate 66,504 of JBDPYZ010000003.1, forward strand.
CAACATTATCATATAGAGATTCACTATATTTAATCTCATTCTCATATAAGTTTAATAATAATAAGTAAGCAAAATCTTTTATTTCTTCTTTTTCTTTATCACTATATTTGATTAATGATTTTTGAAATTTATAGCCAATATAGTAGCCATGGATCGCTTCGTCGCGAATTATTAACCGAATAAGATCGGCAGTGTTGGTTAATTTCCCTCGGCTTGACCAGTACATTGGCAAGTAAAATCCGGAATAGAAGAGAAATGATTCGAGAAAGACACTCGCAATTTTTTTCTTAATAGGATGAGGATTACAATAATGCTCTAATATTAAATGGGCTTTTTTTTGTAAAGCACTATTTTCTTCACTCCATTGATAAGCATCATCAACATCGGAAGTCAGACAAAGGGTCGAAAAGATGGAGCTATATGAACGAGCATGGACTGCTTCCATAAAGCTGATATTTGACATGACTGCTTCTTCATGAGGTGTTAAGGCATCTGTCATCAATGCAGGCGCCCCTACGTTGTTTTGGATAGTATCCAGTAGGGTTAAACCAGTAAAAACACGAATTGTTAGTTTTCTTTCCTCTTTTGTTAATGTATTCCAAGTTAGAATATCATTTGAAAGTGGAATTTTTTCTGGTAACCAAAAATTGGTGGTTAATTTATTCCATACCTCTAGATCCTTATCATCCTCAATACGGTTCCAGTTGATTGCACGTACTATTGAATTTGTTATCGCCATTTGTTGAACCTATAGATTATAGCGCACATGAAACGCAGCCTTTGACTTCTGTTCCCTCTAATGTCGATTGGCGGATACGAATGTAATAAAGGGTTTTAATACCTTTTTTCCAGGCATATATCTGAGCACGATTAATATCTCGAGTGGTTGCATCATCAGTAAAGAAAAGGGTTAATGATAGACCTTGATCGACATGTTGGGTAGCAGTAGCATAAGTATCAATGATTTTTTCAGCGCCTATTTGATAAGCATCTTGATAATATTCCAAATTTTCGTTCGTCAAGTAAGGGGCTGGATAATAGACACGGCCAATTTTACCTTCCTTACGAATTTCAATACGTGCAACAATAGGATGAATGCTTGAAGTTGAATGATTAATATAAGAGATAGAACCAGTTGGCGGAATGGCTTGTAAATTCTGATTATAGATCCCGTGCTTCATAATTGATCGCTTGAGTTTTTGCCAATCTTCAGTCGTAGGAATATGAATAGCTGAGAGTTGAAATAGCTGTTTTATTTTTTCAGTTTTAGGTTGCCACTGCTGATTGATATATTTATCAAAATATTCGCCAGAGGAGTATTTAGAGTGTTCAAAACCACAAAAATAGTGTTGACGCTCAATAGCTAGCTTATTAGATGCCTGTAATGCATAGTAAGTTACGGTATAAAAGTAGATATTGGTGAAATCAATCCCCTCTTCTGAACCATAATGAATATGTTCACGTGCCAGGTAACCATGTAAATTCATTTGTCCTAAACCAATAGCGTGTGATTTTTTATTACCTTTTTGAATTGAGGGCACTGATTGGATATGGCTCATATCTGAAACAGTCGTTAATGCTCTAATGGCAACTTCAATTGAATGAGCAAAGTCAGGGGAATCCATCGTTTTAGCTATATTCATTGATCCTAAATTACAGCTAATATCTTTACCTACATGGCGATAATCTAAATTTTCGTCGTAAATGCTAGCATCATTAACTTGTAAGATTTCTGAGCACAGATTACTCATATTAATCCGGCCATAAATAGGATTTAGGCGATTGGCATTATCTTCAAATAGAATATAAGGATAACCTGATTCAAATTGAATTTCTGCTAAGGTGAGAAAAAACTCACGGGCGTTGATCTTTTGTTTGCGGATCTTTTTATTATTTACCATCTCTGAATATTTTTCAGTGATGGTAATTTCCGACATAGGCACACTATAATAGCGTTCAATATCGTAAGGTGAAAAAAGGTACATATCTTGATTGTTTTTAGCCAGATGAAAGGTAATATCAGGGATCACGATACCGAGTGATAAGGTTTTAATCCGGATTTTTTCATCAGCATTTTCACGTTTAGCATCTAAAAAGCTTAAAATATCGGGATGATGGGCGTGGAGATAAACTGCTCCGGCGCCTTGTCTTGCACCAAGTTGGTTGGCATAAGAAAAGGCATCTTCTAGCATTTTCATTACTGGTATTACACCAGAAGATTGGTTCTCAATTAGTTTTATTGGAGCCCCAGCCTCACGTAAATTAGTCAGTAAGAAAGCGACACCGCCGCCACGTTTTGACAGTTGTAAGGCCGAATTAACAGAACGGCCTATTGATTCCATGTTATCTTCTATTCGTAGTAAGAAACAAGATACTAGTTCACCGCGCTGTTTTTTACCGCAATTTAAAAAAGTGGGGGTTGCTGGTTGGAAGCGACCACTAATAATTTCATCCACCAGTTGGCTAGCTAACACTTGTTTTCCTTGTGCCAGAGTTAGAGCAACCATACAAACTCTGTCTTCATAACGCTCTAAGTAACGTCTACCATCAAAAGTTTTTAAAGTATAGCTAGTATAATATTTAAAAGCGCCAAGAAATGTTTGAAAGCGAAACTTGTGGTTATAGGCTTGCTGGAAAAGTTTTTTAATAAAAGTAAATTCATACTGCGCCAGTATTGCAGGCTCGTAATAATTTTTTGCAACTAAAAAATCTAGTTTTTCTTGCAAATTGTGAAAAATAACAGTGTTTTGATTGACATGGTGACGGAAGTAATGATGAGCAGCCTGCTTATCTTTATCGAGTTGAATTTTATTATTTTTATCAAACAGATTTAGCATGGCATTGAGCGCATGATAATCAAGTTGTTCATGAGGATGTACTGTCATTAGGAAGCTCCGTATTACTTTATTGCATTTGTTGTTGCCAAAATTTTTGTAGCCTTTGGCGTACTTGTTGAAGATCCCGTTCAGTACCTAGTAATTCAAAACGATAGAGCAATGGTACTTGGCATTTAGCAGAAATAATGTTGCCTGCTATAGCGTAAGTTTCACCAAAATTACTATTTCCTGATGCAATGACGCCCCGTAAAAAATTTCTATTTTGTTGTTGATTTAAAAAGTAAATAACAGGTTTAGGTACAGATCCTGTGGTATCACCCGCGCCATAGGTAGGTAGCAGTAAAACGTAAGGTTGTGTCGCATTTGTTAGCATTTCATTCGTATCAATGGGAATACGTGTAGCCGGGATTCCCAATCTTTGCACAAAGCGATGGCAATTTTCAGATTTACTGGAATAGTAAATAAGTGACTGTTTTTTAATCATATTATTATTTTAGTTATTGGCTAATTGACGGATCATATCTGGGCGAAAGCCTGACCAATGTTGCTTACCTGCTATAACAACGGGTACTTGTTGATAGCCTAACTTGGTAATAAAACGTAGTGCTTCATGATCTCGGGTTAAATCTACGACATCGTAAGGTAAATTCTTACGTTTTAGTGCTAGACAAGTTGCATTGCACTGTACACAATCTGTTTTACTGTAGACGGTAATAATCATTGTTGGCTCCTTAATTCGATAATAACTAAGTTTATAATCGATCAATTATTATAAATACTATATCTTGATTTATTTTTATTCAACCATTCTATATATAGTGTTATTGATTTTTGGTGGAAATTTTATATAACTTATTATTTCAACAAGAAATAAAAAATTTGTATTTTTATGATATTTTTTTAAACAATATTCCAATAGGCAAAACTATTTTTGTAAACAGAGGTAATTTTGTTTGAGGGATAAAATGAATTGTTAAAATAGTTCAGTATTTTAAGGAAGTTGTTATGTACCACCATTATTTTTCTGTCCCTAGAGATTTTCCAAGACCTTTCATTCATATCGTCGCTGATAATTATGGAATAATTGGTGTTAGTTTTGTTGAACAAATGCATGAAAAAGAAAGTAAAAATATTCATATCGAACAGTGTATAAAAGAATTACAGGAGTATTTTAATGGTGAAAGAAACAATTTTTCTGTCATACTGAATCCTACAGGTACCAATTTTCAAAAAAGAGTTTGGCAGCAACTTAGGGAAATTCCGTATGGTGAATCTTGGCGTTATAAGGAACTGGCAATTGCGTTAGGTTCAGCCAATTTTTGTAGAGCGGTTGGTATGGCGAATTCACGTAATCCTATCGCACTTATTATTCCGTGTCATCGTGTTATTGGTCGTGATGGTAAATTGGTAGGTTACACCGGCGGGTTAGATATAAAAAACTGGCTTTTAGATTATGAAAAGATGGGAATAATCTAAAAATTGACTAAAAATGTTATAATAAACATTTATAAATAATATTATTGGTTTTTTTTATTGTTTTTTAAGGTTGTTATCCTATATTACAATGATAATTTAAGTTTTTAATTAATCTCGTGATCTTAGTAGTAGACAATGAAGCATAATTTTTGCTGTACTATATGTGGCAAAAATTGTGTTTTTTTAGTTATGTAAAGGTAATTTTGATGTCAAAAGTTAAAGGTAACGTTAAGTGGTTCAACGAAGTAAAAGATTTTTATCTTATCACCCCAGAAGATAGTAGTAAAGACGTATTCGTTCACTTCACCGCTATTCAATCCGAGTGTTTTAAGACTTTGGCCGAAGGTGAGAAAGTTGAGTTTGACATTACTGAAGGGGAGAAAGGGGCATCTGCTATAAACGTTGCCGCTATTTGATTTACTAGAAAAATTTCTAATAGTCCGTCTCAATTAATGAGACGGGTTTTTATGTTGGTATGAGATTAAATGATAAATTATTTAATCTCTATGCCTTTTGCTTGTAAATCTGCATGATAAGATGAGCGTACTAATGGGCCACAGGCTGCATGCGTGAAACCCATTGCTATTGCTTCATTTTTCATTTCTTCAAATTCTTTAGGGCTGACATAACGTTTTACTGGTAAATGATCCCGACTGGGTTGAAGATATTGTCCCAAGGTTAGCATAGTAACGCTGTGGCGTCGTAAATCGCGCATAACATCTACTATTTCTTCATTAGTTTCACCTAATCCAACCATTAATCCTGATTTTGTCGGTATTTCAGGATGCATTTGCTTGAATTTTGCTAGTAGTTGTAATGACCATTCGTAATTAGCGCCAGGACGCACTTGGCGATAGATACGCGGAACATTCTCAAGATTATGATTAAATACATCGGGTGGCGCAGTGGCCAAAATTGTTAAGGCGCGATCCATACGACCACGGAAATCAGGTACTAACGTTTCTATTTTGATGTTTGGATTTTTCTGTCGAATAGCAGTAATGCTGTCAGCAAAATGTTTGGCTCCGCCATCACGTAGATCATCGCGATCAACTGAAGTAATGACAACGTATCTTAATCCCATATCTTTTATGGTTTCTGCCAATTTTACCGGTTCATTTGGATCGGGAGCATTGGGGCGCCCATGGGCAACATCGCAGAATGGACAACGACGAGTACAGATAGAACCTAAAATCATAAAAGTGGCGGTACCGTAATTAAAGCATTCAGCGAGGTTAGGACAAGAGGCTTCTTCACAGACTGAATGTAAGCCATTCTTACGCATTGCGTTTTTTATTTCTTTTATTCGGCTTAAATCAGCGGGAAGTTTTATTTTCATCCACTTAGGTTTAGGTAAAATTTCTGTATGATCCGTTATTACTGTTTTGACAGGGATCAATGCCATTTTATCAGCGTCACGATATTTAACGCCACGCTCCATTTGAATTGGTCTACTCATAATTTTGCCAGTTCCATTAGGTTCCTGCTGCGGATCAATAATAGATATATTTTATGCTATCACATGTGATCATCATTTATGTTATGTTTCAATTTTTTTTAATAATTATAAAAAAATTATAACAATTTATTCTGCAAGTTGAAATCCTAATAGATTGCAGAAATGTTTTATTAGTAAAGGTTCGACATCTTTAACCTGGCTGCCAGGAACTAAATCATTTAATTGAGTCATTTGCATACCGGCATAGCCACAAGGATTAATACGCTGAAAGGGGCCGAGATCCATATTAATATTTAATGCTAGGCCATGAAACGAACAACCTTTATGGATACGTAATCCGAGAGAGCATATTTTTTTTTGTTCAACATAAACCCCGGGGGCTTCGCGTTGTGCATAAGCGGCAATACCAAATTCGGATAAGGTATTAATTACCGTATTCTCCAGTGTAGTAACCAGCTTTTTCGCACTAATTTGATTACGCTTTAAATCTAATAAAATATACATTATTTGCTGACCGGGGCCATGATAGGTGATTTGCCCGCCACGATCGGATTGGATGACTGGAATATTTCCGGGCGAAAGTAAGTGCTCTTTTTTACCCGCTTGGCCTTGGGTAAAAACAGGGTAATTTTCCACTAACCAAAGTTCATCTGGTGTATCAACAGTGCGTTTTTTAGTAAACTGATGCATCGCATCGGAAATGGGTTGGTAAGTATGCAGCCCGAGTTGACGTAATATAATGGTTTTTTTAAACAATTTTTTTCTGCCGCTGATATAGGTATGTACACTAATTATGCAGTATAATCTGCGCAAATTCTTCTTGCTAGCATAGTTAGCGGTATGCTTGAAATTAAAAAACATAAAATATCAGATTTTCGGGTTTATACAAGCTCAGCAATAGCTTGTGTCTACAACACCATACGAACTAATTCTAGTTTAGCTAACTCTTCATACAGCCTTTCTATTTGTTCAATATTGGTTGCTGTGATGGTAATTGATACTGAGAGAAAGTTACCTTTGCTACTTGGTTTAACTGATGGTACATAATCACCAGGAACATGTCGTTGCACCACTTCAACGATTTGATCAGTTAATTCAGGTTTAGCAAGCCCCATCACTTTGTAGGTAAATGAACAAGGAAACTCTAGTAGCTCATGTAGTTTGGTTTTCATAGGTTCTCCTAAAATACTAGCACCACCATTGTTACAATATTAAATGTTATATGATTTAGATAGTATATTTATTCATCTTTCTTAAATAAAAAAATTAAGGTATAAATTGAACATATTTACCGTAATGCAGGTTGCAAGGTAATTTTTCAATATTTAGCCAAACCAGCGCTGAAAAAACAATTTAATATAATCTAATATTTTACTAAAAAATCCACCTTCATCGACCTCTTTCAAGACAACAAGCGGCCGTTGTTCAATGATCTTACCATCTAATTGTAAGTTAATCGTGCCAACAACTTGGTTTTTTGCTAAAGGTGCCTGTAGTTCAGTATTGTTTAATGTATAACTGGCTTTTAAATCTTTCATACGGCCACGGGGAATGGTCAGATAAAGATCGTTTTCAATACCCAGTTTTACCTGATTAGTATTAGCAAACCAAACTGGTTGAGTGGCAAATTTCATCCCGCCTTGTAATGGTTTAACGGTTTCAAAAAAGCGAAAGCCCCAAGTGAGTAATTTTTTACTTTCCGCATCACGCCCTTTACTGCTATGGCCACCTAATACAGCAGATATCAGTCGCATATTTCCTTCGGTAGCAGAAGCAACTAGGTTATAACCTGCTGCGGTAGTATGTCCTGTCTTAATACCATCTACATTCAGGCTTTTATCCCATAACAAACCATTCCTATTTAATTGACGGATCTTATTAAAGGTGAACTCTTTTTCTTTATAAATGGCATATTCTCCAGGAACATCACGGATCAGAGCTTGACCGATTAGCGTCATATCACGAGCTGAACTATATTGTCCATCGGCATCTAAGCCATGAACAGTAAGAAAGTGGGTATTTTTTAACCCAAGGCGTTGAACATTGTCGTTCATTAATTTGACGAAACTAGCTTCGTCACCAGCTACATACTCCGCCATTGCAACACAAGCATCATTACCAGACTGTAAATTGATACCACGTATCAGTTGAGAAACAGAGACGCGATCACCGGGTTTTAGGAACATAAGCGAAGAGCCTTTAAAAACCGGGTTACCTGTGGCCCAGGCATTTTCGTCGATAGTAACGATATCATTCATGCTAATTTTACCGGCTTTAATTGTTTGACCAATGATATAACTCGTCATCATTTTAGTCAGACTAGCTGGGTCACGACGTTGATCGGCATTTTTTTCAGCTAAAACTTTGCCTGAATAATAATCAATAAGAATATAAGCTTCAGCGTCAATATTTAGTGCCGATGGTATCACGTTGATTTGCATAGCATTATTTCTATTAGCAAATAAAGTGCTGGAAAATATAAGACTAGTAATAAGTATTAAGCTACCGATAGAACGGGAGAAAATTGCATATTTCATAATAATACACGGGATCCGCTGGCGTATGTTAATAGAGTGGACATCGTATTATCAGCTTAAAAAGTAATATTCTATTCTGAAATATAGATGCCAGGTTAGTTGATTTTTATTTTACTCTAATTAGATTTTATTGATTAATCAATAGATTATTCGGTATTTATGATAAAGTTAGATTGTTTTAATTCTGTTAATATTTTGTTTTTTATTTATTCTGCTGTTTGAGAATTTTGAAATGGGCCAAGTTGTACGTGATAGATATTTTGTTAAAGGGTTGAATAGGGCCAGGTGTATTCAGCTGTTTCGAAACAGACTGTTGCAATGCTTCTGCTCTTGTTTGATCACTTAATGCGCCTATTTGTACAAAGTAACGTTCAGTAGAACCACTTGCAGATTTCATTGACGACGTATTAGTATGATTATTTTCAACAATCCTATTAGTTGCTACTGTATTACCGTTTGTGGTTGTTTGTATTGATTGAGATAAAGCGGGTTGGTGAGCCTGATTTTCAGGTGTTGATTGATTGTTTGTTGAGGAGAAGTTTGCTGAATGGTGCTCTAATTTCGGGGGTTTAGGCAAGGCATAACTTTGCTTAGCAATATTGACACCAATCGTACCAGGTCCAGTTAAAATGCCAGTAGGGGAAACTAAGATCGGATCAATTTTAATACGCGCAGTTAGCATTAAATTCAACCTATCAGCAGCTGCTCGTGATAGCGCAATATTTTTACCTGGTATATAGGGGCCTCGATCATTAATACGAATTACTATCATTCTTCCATTGATTAAATTAGCAATGCGGGCATAACTTGGAATAGGTAAAGTAGGATGTGAAGCCGTGAATTCATAAGGGCTTGCTTTTTCACCCGTTGCAGTTATTTTTCCGATAACTTCAGAGCCAAAAATGCTAGCAAAACCGGTTTCACTAAAATGGCCAGGATCTTTTACTATTTGATAAGTTTGACTATTCAGCTGATAGTCATTATTAGAGCCAGAATGATAAGGTTCGTAACGGGGCTCTGCTCCTGATATATCTTGTGCCGGCACCATAGGTATATTGGTACTTTGTTTAGTTTGTGAAACACAGCCAGCTAAAAGTGCTATTGTAATGCTAAGTATAAGCCAGTGATAGTGCATTATGGGCCTCGTGGTTATAAACTTTTTGACAGAAATTTTCGGTGGGTATGGATTGACATAATAATACCGAATCCAGCCATTAAAACAATTAATGCAGAGCCGCCATAACTTACCAAGGGTAAAGGAACACCTACTACAGGTAAGATACCGCTAACCATGCCAATGTTGACGAATATGTAGACAAACAGAATTAACATCAGACCACCAACAATAACCCTACCAAATGTATTTTGTGCATTAGCTGCAATTATTAGCCCACGCATAATTAGTAATAGATATAATGCGAGTAAAATAACTACGCCAATTAGTCCGAGTTCTTCAGCTAATACGGCAAAAATAAAATCAGTGTGGCGTTCTGGGAGAAATTCCAATTGCGATTGCGTGCCATGTAACCAACCTTTGCCAAATAATCCCCCTGAGCCAATAGCAATTTTAGATTGGATAATATGATAACCAGCTCCGAGTGGATCCATTTCTGGATCGAGTAACATCATAACCCGATCTTGTTGATAATCATGCATCAAAAAGAACCATAAAATAGGAATAAAGCAAGCGATACCCGTAGCCGCGATAGCAATCAATTTCCAATTCATACCAGCTAAGAAAAGGATAAACAAGCCGGAGGCGGCAACTAAAATAGATGTGCCCAGATCAGGTTGAGCGGCAACAAGTAGTGTGGGGAGAAATATAAGTATTAATGCAAGCAGGGTATTTTTTAACGTGGGTGGACAGAGATCTCGATTGACAAAACGTGCAACCATCAATGGAACAGCAATCTTTGCAATTTCAGATGGTTGAAAACGAACGAAGCCAAGATCTAACCATCTCTGTGCACCTTTACTGATTTGACCAAATGCATAGACAAAAATTAATAAAATTATGCAGAAGATATATAGGTAAGGCGCCCAATTTTCATATATACGCGGTGAAATTTGCGCCATAACAATCATGACAATAAATCCAATTGCGATTTGTATTAACTTACGCTCCATCATATTAATGTCTTGCCCACTAGCGCTCCACATGATCATGATACTGTATATTGTTAAGGCAAGAATAATCAACAACATTGGAATATCAATATATAAACGTGTCCAAATCGGTAATTTATGTGAATTATCGGTCATATATTACTGATCTTCTTCTGGAGATACATTCATATCTGGTGTTTGTGATATCGTTTTTTTACCAAGCAATACATAATCAAAAATACTACGAACAAGATCGCCAACGGTCGGTCCAACACCACCATTTTCCAGAATAATAGCAACGGAAACGGTTGGATTTTGGTAAGGTGCAAATCCGATCATTAATTTATGATCACGCAAGCGCTCAGCCAATTTACTTGCATTGTATGTTTCATAACTGAATACTTGTGCCGTACCTGATTTGACAGCAGCTATGTAGGGAGTGTTGGCAAAACTTCTACGTGCTGTGCCGTTTGGTGCATTAGCAACGCCATACATACCCGCTTTAGCTAATTCCCAAAAGCCTGAATGAATATCGCCGATTTGAATATGATCTTTCTGTTCATAAGGTATCATAGCATTACCTAATTTAGTGCCATAAAGCAGATGCGGAATTTTAACCACGCCGTCATTAATTAAAGACATTAATGCTTTTGCCATTTGGATCGGCGTTGTGATCCAATAACCTTGGCCAATGCCTACCGGAATAGTGTCTCCTTGATACCAAGGTTTTTTATAACGTTTTTGTTTCCATTCCCGAGTTGGCATAATTCCTGAACGTTCTTCAGCGAGATCAATGCCAGTATAGTGACCATAGCCAAATTTCTGCATCCATTCGGAGATACTATCAATACCCATATCATAAGCAACCCGGTAGAAAAAGGTGTCGGCTGATTCGATAATTGCTCTGACAATATTTAATCTACCGTGTCCCCATCGTTTCCAATCTCGGTAACGTTTTTCGGAGTTTGGTAACTGCCACCAACCAGGGTCAAAAATGGTGGAGTTGGCTGTGACAACATTTTCACTTAATGCGGCAACGGCTATAAACGGTTTAACGGTTGAAGCGGGCGGGTATAATCCCTGGGTAGTTCTATTAATTAGCGGGCGATTGGGATTATTTAATAAAGCTTGGTAATCCTTATTAGAGATACCATTAACAAATAGATTGGGGTCATAGCTGGGGGTTGATACCAGAGCCAGTACTTCTCCGTTGCGGGGATCGGTTACAACAGCAGCAGCTCGGCTGGTCGTTAGTAACTTTTCGATCTCAATTTGTAAATTGAGATCAATTGTTAGATAAATATCTTTGCCAGCCTGTGGTGGTTGTTCATGAAGTTGACGTATGACTTTCCCCTGACTATTAACTTCAACTTCTTCATAGCCTGTTTTACCATGTAAAATATTTTCGTAATACCGTTCTATACCTAATTTACCAATATCATGGGTGGCAGTGTAATTTTTTAGTAGGCCGTCATTTTCTAGACGTTCTATATCCTTATCATTAATTTTGGCTACATAACCGATAACATGCGTTAGCGCTGATCTATAAGGATAATAGCGGCGTTGGTAACCTTTGACTTCAATCCCGGGGAACCGGTATTGATTAACGGCAAAACGTGCAACTTGTACTTCATTTAGTGAGGTTTTTAACGGTATAGAGGTAAAGCGGCGTGAATGTTTACGCTCTTTTTTAAAGTTTGCAATGTCATCGTCAGTGAGATCAACCACATCACGCAATTGTGCAAATATTTCTGCTAAATTAGTTACTTTTTCAGGAATGACTTCTAATTGATAAAATGTTCGGTTTAACGCGAGAGGAATACCATTTCTGTCATAAATAATACCTCTACTTGGTGGAACAGGAACCAATTTTATCCGGTTATCATTGGAGCGAGTTTGGTAATCTTCATGACGGATCACTTGTAGATGATAGAGATTAGCAATTAAAATGCTTACTAATATCACAATGATAATAAAAGCCATTAACGCCCGACGAATGAATAGAGTAGATTCAGCGGTGTAATCGCGAAAAGGGATGCGTTTCTTTTTTTTTGTTTCTTTCTTCGCATTCACACTAATAACCTACGTAAATATGTTATTCCCGATGGTAAGGATGATTTGTTGTAATGCTCCATGCCCGGTAAAGACTTTCTACAACAAATATTCGAACTAAAGGATGAGGTATTGTTAAGGATGACAGTGACCAATTTTTTTCTGCTGCTGCTTTACAGGCAGGAGCAAGACCTTCTGGACTACCAATTAGAAAGCTTATATTACGTCCATCTTGTTTCCATTGATTTAATTGTTCAGCAAGTTGTCGAGTTGTCCAGCTTGTGCCTGGTATGTCTAGGGTAATTATGCAGTTACCTTTGCCAACAGCAGCCAGCATTTGTTCTCCTTCTTTCTCGATGATACGTTTGAGATCGGCATTTTTACCGCGTTTTCCTGCAGGGATCTCAATGAGTTCAAAAGCCATATCTTTTGGAAAACGATGAAGATAATCTTGAAAACCTGCTTGGATCCAATCAACCATTTTGCTACCAACTGAAATCAGTTGTAATTTCAAATTTAACTCCAGAGTTTTTCAAGTTCATACATACGGCGGCTATCTTCTTGCATGATATGAACAATAGCATCGCCTAAATCAACAACAATCCAATCTGAAATACCTTGTCCTTCAACGCCAAGAGGAATTCTTCTTGTCTTACGGCATGCTTCGATTAATTTATCCGAAACCGATGTCAGGTGGCGATTAGAGGTTCCTGTACAGATTATCATACAATCAGTAATGCTAGATTTTCCACGTACATCAATAGTGACAATATCTTGCGCTTTTGTATCGACCAGCTGGTCGATAATAAATTGTTGGAGTTCAGTTCCTTGCAAAGGTTCACCTTTAATTTTAAGTTAGATAAAAAAATATTAATGTTATATTTTATTCAGTTATAAAATTCTGTTGAAAGAAATAAGCATAGGATAATCTATATTTTAATCTATTTTTTAGTAAAACCAGTTGAATATTTATAATTAGTTTTAGGATAAATTATCGGAAATTATGCATTATTTTCAACAGTAATGTTAAAAGCGCGAAGATAGTACCAATTACCTTATATACTCACAATAGTTTAGGGATATTTTTGTCAATTTTTTATATTTATTGGTTAATTATGAGAAATTTTGATAAAGATGATGTTTATCAATATAGCGCAAAACTGCTGGTGGCAATATATCTTTGCAACTTTTTATATCGCGTTTTCGTTGACGAATCTCAGTTGCGGAAATATTTAATAAGGGAGTATCAGCTAGGTAAATGGTACCATAGGGTTTATGGCTGAGTATTTCCGTGTCATGCACTTGATGGTGTTTTAGCCATCGTTGCATTGATGAAGTTGGAAAATAAGTGGTATAACCTGGGCGGGCGCAGACTAATAAATGACAAAGATCTAAAATTTGTTGCCAATCAAACCAGCTATCGATCGATAGTAGTGAATCTTGTCCGATAATAAAGGCTAGTGGTTTTTGCCTACCAATTTGTTGTCGGAAAGATAGTAGCGTTTCAACAGTATAGGATGGGGTTGTACATTCAAACTCACGGGTATCAATACTAAATAGAGGATTATTTTTGATAGCTAATTTTATCATTGCCAGTCTTTGTTTAACGGTTGCTTCAGGTTGTGGGCGGTGGGGTTGCACATGATTGGGAAGTAAAATAACCTGTTGTAAGCCGACTTGTTTGGCTAATGCTTCAACAGGTAGTAAGTGACCATAGTGAATAGGATCAAAGGTTCCACCAAATAGTGCTTGAATAGATGGAAAATTAGCTGTTTGCTTAGTTTGTTGAGTCATTAATAAAACTCTCGGGCAGTGATTTACCGCACAATAGCATAGATAAAGTTTCTAATTTTGGCCAAATTGAGTGTCTATGATCTTGTTTTAAATGTAATTCAGCTTGGTTAATTAACTGTATTGCAAGCTTTAGTTCGCGAAGTGATAAGCGTTGTAGCGCAGCGCTAATAAGTGGGCGGCGGGCTTGCCAAATTTTATTCTGATCAAATGATTTTTTTAAATCTTTATCACTATTTTGTTGTTTTAATGTCCAAAGCAATATTAGTTCACGTTGAATCATACGTAATAGAATCAGTGCTTCATAATCTTCGCGTTGTAATTGTTGAAGGATATGCCAACCGCGTTTAATTTTACCTGCCAGTAGCGCATCAACCCAATGATAAGGTGTAAAATTAACGGCATTATTTACCGCCTGTTTGACACGAGGTAAGGTTAGATTACCGTCAGGATATAATAACGATAAACGTTCAATTGCTTGATTAAGAGCCAGTAAATTGCCTTCATAGCAGTAACAAAGAAGCTGATTAGCTTGTTTATCTAAAGCAACAGACATCGCTTTAGCTCGTTGCGTTACCCACTGCGGTAGTCTCGACTGTTCAGGTGTTAGACAATTAATATAGACCCCATCTTGGCCTATTTTTTTGCACCAGGCACTATTCTCTTGTGCTTTAGTTAATTTGTTACCGCGTAATATTAGTAATAAATCAGGATGTAATAATTCAGCTAACTTAAGAAGCTTCTCTGCTATGACTGTCGACGTGCCACTTTCAGGTAATGTCAAGAGCAGGATTTGTCGGCCGGCAAATAGACTAAGTGATTGACTAAGGCTATAAATAGTGTCCCAGTCGGTGCTTGTATCTAGCGAATAGGTATAACGTTCGGTAAAACCTTGCTGCTGGGCAACTTGACAAATTTTATCCACGCTTTCTTGTGATAAAAGGGGATCATTACCAAAAATCAGGTAACAGGCTCGCAGCTTATCAGCAAGCTGCGAAGTTAACTGCTCTGGGTAAATAGGGATCATTGTGAGTCTACCGATAGCACTTTTTCAACAGCAGTTGATTCTCTAGGCACATTTTGAATAGTGCTATGGAGGATCAGTAATTTACGAATTAACTGACGAGCCGCTTGTTCACGCATTTCTTGTTTAATAAGTTCGTTTTCGGCGTCTTTAGCCAGTGTTTCCAACGGATTGTCAAATAAAGCGCGCTCGACACGCGTTTTGATAGGATAAACTGTGCCATTGGGTAGAATGACTTGCGCACTGACCCAAAAATTTAATTGTTTTTCTGCACTTTTACCATCTTGATAGATGGAAACGGTTTCGGTGTTTTCAGATGAACCCCAAATTTTAAAAATCGGTACATTCTGAAGATTCTCATCGATTAAGTTGACATTATTTAGGCGTAATTGCTGTCTAATTGCACGTGCTAGAGGTTCGTAGGGATCGTCACTACTTAACCTCAATGTTTTTAGTTTTTCAGGTACCTGTGTGGTATCTTGTAAGCGAAATCCGCAGCCAGCAGTGATCAGCACGGCTAAGCTTAGAAATAAGGTAATTAAATAACGCACATCGTTTCCTCATTAAGTTAGCCGACAAGAAGGTTTAACAGCTTGCCTGGCACATGAATTACCTTACGGATGTTCATACTTTCAAGATATTTTGCAACACCATATTCTTGCGTTGCCATAGCTAAAATAGAATCTTGTGATGCATTGATATCGACAGTTATACGCCCACGAACTTTACCATTGACTTGAATAATGACTAATTTAGTATCATCTATTTTTGCTTGTTCGTCAGCAACAGGCCAAGGTGCATTATCGATATTTTCCTGGTGACCAAGTGCTTTCCACATGATAAAGCAGGCATGGGGGATAATAGGCGATAGCATCCGCACGATAGCATCTAACGATTCTTGTATTAACGCCCGATCCTGTTCACTATTATGGGACGCACGTGTCAATTTATTCATGAATTCCATAATAGCGGCAATTGCGGCATTAAAAGCATAACGGCGGCCGATATCATCGGTTACTTTAGCGATTGTTTTATGTAGATCACGCCGTAGATTTTTCTGCTCTGGTGTGAGGTTAGAGCTATCTAATGGCACTGTTTTACCTTTTTGCGTATATTCAAAAACGGTGCGCCAAAGACGACGAACAAAACGATTTGCACCTTCTACACTTGACTCTTGCCATTCCAAAGTAAGTTCTGGCGGAGCGGCAAACATCATAAATAGGCGAACCGTATCAGCCCCATATTTTTCTACCATTAATTGTGGATCGATACCATTATTTTTCGATTTTGACATTTTACTCATCCCGGTATAGAATAGCTGATGTCCATGCTGGTCAGTTGCTTTGGTAATCTTACCTTTTTCATTTCGTTCAACAGTTACATCAACGGGTGAGACCCAAACTCGTTGTCTATTTTCACCTAAGTAATAAAAAGCATCGGCTAATACCATTCCTTGACATAACAGGCGCTTAGCCGGTTCATCAGAATTTACTAAACCAGCATCACGCATTAATTTATGGAAAAAACGGAAGTACAATAAATGCATAATAGCATGCTCAATACCACCTATATATAGATCAACCGGCAGCCAGTAATTGGCTGCAGCTGGATCTAGCATTGCTTGGTCATAATTAGGGCAGGTATAACGAGCATAATACCAGGAAGACTCCATAAAGGTATCAAAGGTATCCGTTTCACGTAATGCCGCATGACCATTGATATTGGTCTTGGCCCATTGTGGATCGGCTTTGATAGGACTAGTGATCCCGTTCATCACTACATCTTCAGGTAAGATGACCGGTAGCTGCTCTTCTGGTACTGGGATGACAGAGCTATCTTTCATTATTACCATGGGAATAGGCGCTCCCCAATAACGTTGGCGAGAAACTCCCCAATCACGTAGACGGTAATTGACTCTACGTTGAGCTGAACCTTGTAAAATCAGTTTATCTGCAATAGCTTTGGCGCCGGTTTCGTTGTTCATACCGCTAAATTCAGCTGAATTGATCAGTCGATTTTTATCATTCAATGGACCGGTTGTTAAATCGGGTATCTGGCCTTCGTTATCAACGATAACCGCTTTAATGGGTAACTGATATTTACTGGCGAATTCCCAGTCACGCTGATCATGTCCTGGAACAGCCATCACTGCACCTGTACCATATTCCATTAACACATAATTGGCTATCCAGATCGGGATTTTTTCATTAGTTAGCGGGTGAATTGCCAACAAATTGGTGGCAATACCTTTTTTCTTCATGGTTGACATTTCGGCTTCAGCAACTTTAGTATTGCGATATTCATCAATAAAAGCGCTAATTTTAGCATTTTTTTCTGCCGCGCTTTTTGCTAACGGATGAGTTGCTGCAATAGCGAGATAAGTCACTCCCATAAAAGTACTAGGCCGAGTAGTATAAATGGTTATTTTTTCATTGTTATCTGTCAGTTCAAAGGTAATTTCAATCCCTTCTGAGCGGCCGATCCAGTTACGTTGCATGGTTTTAACTTGTTCTGGCCAGTCATCTAATTTATCTAAATCATTGAGTAGCTCTTCAGCATATGCGGTAATTTTTATGAACCATTGGGGAATTTCTTTGCGTTCGAGCGGTGTATCGCAACGCCAGCAGCAACCATCGATAACTTGCTCGTTAGCTAAGACCGTTAAATCATTTGGGCACCAGTTGACGGTGGAGTTTTTTTTATAAACTAAACCTTTTTCATAAAGCTTAGTAAAAAACCATTGCTCCCAACGATAATACTCTGGTGTACAAGTTGTGACTTCTCGACTCCAGTCATAACCAAATCCGAGCCTTTTTAATTGATTTTTCATGTAATCAATATTGGCATAAGTCCAAGGCGCTGGAGCGGTATTATTTTTTACCGCAGCACCTTCTGCCGGTAAACCAAAAGCATCCCAGCCGATAGGTTGCAGAACATTTTTGCCTAGCATTCGTTGATAACGGGCAATAGCATCGCCAATGGTATAGTTGCGAACATGCCCCATATGTAGTTGGCCAGATGGGTAAGGTAACATTGACAGGCAATAGTATTTTTCTTTGCTATTATCTTCTATTACTTTAAATGTTTGGTTTTCTTCCCAATGACGTTGTACGTATTGTTCTATCTCTTCTGGTCGATATTGTTCTTGCATGACACCGATGTTCCTATGGCGAAAATGCGGCATTGGCCGCGAATGATACTGTAAATTTTTATCTGCATAGAATAGCGGATAATTGCCTCCAACAACAACTATTGATCAATATTTAGTGGCCAGCCTAAATTAATTTTATTTATGCAAAAGGTATGTAGATTCAGAGAGAGGAATTTTAGACTATCAGTCTAGGTCGCGTTAGACGCTATTTTAATATTATTATTTAGCCGATTGGGCGACGATTTTTTGTCACCCAACGATGGATAGTGAAATTAATTTATGATCTTTGCAAGAAATTTTTTAGCGCGTTTTGATTTCGGCGCAGCAAAGAAATCGTTTTTATGGCTATCCTCAATAATTTTTCCTTGGTCCATAAAAATCATTCGATGAGCCACTTTTTTAGCAAATCCCATTTCATGAGTGACTACTATCATAGTCATTCCTTCATTAGCAAGCTTTATCATCACATAAAGTACTTCGTTAATCATTTCTGGATCTAATGCGGAGGTTGGCTCGTCAAAAAGCATTGCAATGGGATCCATACAGAGTGCTCTGGTAATGGCAACGCGTTGTTGTTGCCCACCAGATAATTGAGCAGGAAATTTATTGATGTGGTCAGCTAATCCAACCCGCTCTAATAATTTTAAGGCAGTTTTTTCAGCGGTTTTTTTATCCCTGTTTAAGACTTTTATTTGTGCTAATGTTAAGTTGCTAATAATTGATAGATGCGGGAATAGTTCAAAATGTTGAAATACCATACCTACTTTTGACCGCAATTTAGCCAAATCTGTTTTGTTGTCATTGACATGAATATTATCAATATATATTTCACCATTTTGAATTGGTTCCAAACCATTAATGGTTTTTATTAATGTTGATTTACCAGAACCAGAGGGGCCACAGATAACGACAACTTCGCCCCTTTTGACATCCATCGAACAATCAGAAAGCACCTGAAACTGTCCATACCATTTAGAAACATTTTTTAAAGAAATCATTAATAGTCCTTTTTTCAGATAGCTAACCAGCATAAATCTAAATAAATTAATAAAATGTCAATTTTTTAACAAAAGCGAAATTATTATTATAATAAAAAAGATCATTAACTAATTTTAATGATAAATATTAATGAACTAGATAAAACTGTATCATCGGTTGCTAAGACATAATGATGATTAATATATGCTAAATTGATTAGTTTTCTTTTTGCCTAATAAAACATGCCAATATAATAAATAGAGTAACCAATGCCCACATAGGCCAGTTACTCCAACGCGCATAAGGTGTAAGACCAGATGTTGGGGTTACTTCGGTATTTAATACTGAGCGAGTGAATTGAGGAAGTTCTGCTTGAATATCTCCATTAGGTGTGATTACTGCCGTAACACCATTATTAGTGGCACGTAATAGTGGCCGCCCAAGCTCAAGTGCCCGCATGCGCGCCATTTGGATGTGTTGCCATGGACCGATAGAATGTCCAAACCATGCATCGTTTGAAACCGTTAATAGAAAATCAGTATTTGATTTAAAGTTGTCTCTAACTTGGGTGCCTAAAATAATTTCATAACAGATAGCGGCAGTTAGATGAATATTGCCAGCAGTTAACTGCTGTTGTTCATAAGCACCACGACTAAAACCTGACATTGGTAAATTAAATAAAGGAGCAATAGGCCGAAGAATATTTTTTAATGGCACAAATTCACCAAAAGGAACTAGGTGGTGTTTTTGATAACGATTGCTGGTTGGGTATTGGTAAGGTTTATTTTCTCCCAACACAATAATACTATTAAAAAAATCGATCACTCCTTGTTTACTTGGTTTGGCATCAACAATGCCAGTAATTAAGCGAGTATTTTGTAAGAGCAGTAGTTTATCTAATGAGGTTAGCCAAACGTTATTATCTAATTCGATCGATGGAATAGCGGATTCAGGCCAAATAATGATATTAGCGTAACCAAAATAAGGTTTAGATAGATCGAGATAGGCATTAATCGTTTGTTCGAGAAATCCTGGTTGCCATTTTAAGCTTTGAGGGATGTTACCTTGAACTAAAACAATTTGTGATTTTTTTTCTGTGACCGGAGTGAACCAGTGGTAATTTTTCAATATTAGGGGTAAAAATAATAAGATAATGGCTGTAATTAGAGGTGTAACTCGGCGTTTTACGCAAGTAAAAACTAAGCAGCTGCTAATAATCAGCAGTAGCAATGCTATCATTTCAACGCCAAATATTGGTGCGATGCCTTTGAGTGGTCCATCGATTTGGCTATAACCAAATTGCAACCAAGGAAAACCAGTTAGTATCCAGCCTCGTAAATATTCAGTTATTTGCCATATTGCAGGCGCGGCAAATATAAAGCGAGCAATATTAAGACGTGGAGAGAATCGATTGAGTAAATAAGTAAATAGCGCGGGATAAAGTGATAAATAAGCTGCCAGTAAGATGACTAAAAAAACATTAACCACCAATGGCATTCCACCAAAATCAGCAATACTGACATAAACCCAGTTAATACCACTGCCGAATAAACCAATTCCCCAACAAAATCCTATCAAACTCGCTTGTTTGCTTGAGCGATTAACAATTAGTAGCTGTAAGCCAAAAAGAGAAAATAGAGCAGCTAACCAGATATCAAAAGGTGAAAAAGCCAGTGTTCCGCAGAGCCCGAAAATTAACGCGCTCAATGCTCGTAACCACTGACGTTGATAGAGTGGCATTTTTTTCATTAGTGCTATTCTTCTACAAGGTTTGGGATTGGTGCTTCATCAGGAATTTTTACCTGAACTTGAATAATTTTACGGCTATCAGCCATGGTAATTTTAAAGATATAACCATCAATTGTGATGATTTCTCCTCGGGCAGGTAAATGTCCGAATGCTTGCATCACCAAACCACCAGTGGTATCAACTTCTTCATCGTTAAAATGTGTGCCAAATGTTTTGTTAAAATCATCAATCTGGGTTAGCGCACGAACAGAGTAAGCATGTTTGCTTAGTTGACGAATATCAACATCTTCTTCATCGTCATATTCGTCTTCAATCTCACCAACAATTAATTCGAGAATATCTTCGATCGTAACTAAGCCAGAAACGCCACCAAATTCATCGATGACAATTGCCATATGATAACGTTGTGAACGGAACTCTTTTAATAACAGATCAACACGTTTACTTTCAGGTACAACAACAGCGGGTCGCAATACTTTATCGATATTGAAAGGTTCAGCATCAGTACGCATAAATGGCAATAAATCTTTAGCCATTAATAGACCTTCAATATGATCTTTATCTTCACTAATTACTGGAAAACGAGAATGTGCAGAGTCGATAATCACATCGAGACATTCATCTAACGATTGGTTTCGTTTCAATGTTACTATCTGAGAACGAGGGATCATTATGTCCCGAACACGCTCGTCGGAAATATTCATTACGCCTTCAAGCATTTCTCTGGTATCAGGATCAATAACATCTTTTTGCTCTGAATCACGAATTAGTTCAACTAAGTCATCACGATTTTTTGGTTCACCGTGAAATAATTGATTTAGGCGCCCGAAAAAACTCTTTTTCGAGTGATGATTATCATTGTTTGTGGGATGGTCGTCGCTCATGGAGTTTTATTAATACTTCTCTAGGTAGTTTATCGTATCATACATTGTTTAGCATAAAAGTAGCATTATGATTACGCTTTTTCATGCTGATAAGGATCAGGATAACCTAATTTTTGCATAATTTCAGTTTCTATTGTCTCCATTTCTTCTGCTTCAAAACCATTCTGATGATCATAACCTAGCAGATGAAGACAACCATGTATTACCATATGCGCCCAGTGAGCATCTAGGGTTTTGTGTTGTTCAATAGCTTCTTTTTCGACTACTTGACGACAAATAATCAGGTCACCGAGTAAGGGTAATTTAATATTGTCTAGTGCTTCAAATGGAAAGGATAGCACATTTGTTGGTTTATCTTTTCTTCGATATGTCAGATTTAAATGTTGGCTTTCTACTATATCAACAATACGAATTGTGATTTCACTTTCACATTGAAATTGTGGCAGGAAAGCCTCAAGCCAATGTTGGAATGTTATTTCACTGGGTAATCCATTATGATCTCTACAGGCCAGCTGGAGATCAAGAATAACTGATTGCAAGCAAATATCTCTTCTTTTATAAGGCGTCTGATGGCTCTTTTTGTTGACGAAGTAACTGTTTCCGTTCTTGTTCTTTTGTTTCCCAGTTTTCGTAGGCAATAACCACTTTTGCCACCATAAGATGGTGTACTACATCATCACTATGAAAAAAATTAAAGCTAAGTTCTTCAATTTCAGAAAGCACTTCAATCGCATGACGTAAACCTGATTTATAGCCACGAGGCAGATCAATTTGAGTTGCGTCACCGGTGATCACGGTTTTAGAGTTAAACACAATGTGGGTCAGAAATATTTTCATCTGTTCAATCGTTGTATTTTGGCTGTCATCAAGAATGATAAAAGCATCATTCAATGTACGACCTCGCATATAGCCTAATTGCGCCACTTCAATTAAATTGCGCTCAATCAATTTTTCTACTTTTTCAAAACCCAGTATTTCAAATAAGGTATCATAAAGAGGCTGTAAATAAGGATCAACTTTTTGACTGAGATTACCCGGTAGAAAACCAAGTTTTTTACCGGCCTCGGCAGCAGGGTGAGTGAGTAGAATATGACGTATTTCGTGACGTTCTAAAGCATCAACGGCAGCAGTAACTGCGAGATAGGTTTTACCTGTTCCAGCATGACTAATACCAAAAGTAATGTCATGGCTAAGCATCTTAGCAATATATTGAGCATGACTCGCTGTACGTAGTTTAATAACTCCTTGTTTGGTTTTAATGTTTATTAATTTTCCGTAACTGCTGACATTTTCAGCTGATTGTTCAAAAAATTGACTTTCCATAATAGATAAATGGATTTGTTCAGGAATAATGTCAGGGATAATGCCACGTATAGGGGCTGTATCAACATATAAGCGGCGTAAAATGTTACTAGCTACATTGATATTAAGTGGTTTACTAATCAATTTGAAACGGTTATTTCGACGATTGATTTCAATACCGAGTCTGTGTTCCAGCTGTTTTATATTCTCATCTAAAGAGCCACAAAGGCTGATTAACCATTGGTTACCGGCCGGCTTTAAAAATATTTCGGTAGTGGCAATTTGTGGATTATCTTTTTGGGTCACTGAGTCGCTCTATTTAATATTAAGGTTGGTAATCCTCTACACCAAGATCGTCTTCTTTACGTGTCCGAGCAATAACCGATTACGGTGATTTTTGGCTCCTTAACGCCATGCTATCTTCAGTTTTAACTACCTTCCCACGTAAAGAATTGGCATAGACATCGACAATTTCGACATCAACAAACTTTCCGATCATATCTTGCGTGCCTTCTAAGTTTACCACCCGATTATTTTCGGCACGGCCAGAAAGTTCCATAATATTTTTACGTGAAGGTCCTTCAACTAGAATACGTTGAATGCTACCCAACATTGTACGGCTATAGTTCATTGCTTGCTCATTAATGCGTTGCTGAAGTAGATAGAGGCGTTGTTTTTTTTCATCTTCACTAACATCGTCAGGCAAATCAGCGGCAGGGGTACCAGGGCGTGGTGAGTAGATAAAACTAAAACTCATATCAAAATTAACATCAGCAATCAGCTGCATGGTTTTTTGAAAATCATCTTCTGTTTCACCAGGAAAACCAACAATGAAATCTGAGCTGATGAGAATATCGGGTCGTGCTTTACGTAATTTACGGATAATGTTTTTATACTCAAGGGTAGTATGTGATCGTTTCATCATAGCCAAAATACGATCTGAACCACTTTGAACGGGTAAATGCAAAAAGCTAACAAGTTCAGGGATATCTTCATAGACAGCAATAATATCGTCAGTAAACTCAATTGGATGACTTGTTGTAAAACGGATGCGATCAATGCCGTCAATGGCTGCAACCAGACGTAATAATTCTGCAAATGAACAAATTGTACAGTCAAAATTTTCCCCACGATAGGCATTGACATTTTGGCCCAATAAATGAATTTCACGCACTCCTTGAGCGGCTAATTGTGCTATTTCAAATAAAACGTCATCACATGGTCGGCTTACCTCCTCGCCACGAGTGTAAGGAACGACACAAAATGAGCAGTATTTATTACAGCCTTCCATAATGGAAACATAAGCTGAAGGACCTTCTGCACGTGGTTCTGGTAATCGATCAAATTTTTCAATTTCTGGAAAACTTATGTCGACTATTGGACTACGCGTACCTTTAACTTGATTGATCATCTCTGGTAGACGATGCAAAGTTTGTGGTCCGAAAATAATGTCAACACTGGGGGCACGTTGACGAATGAAATCCCCCTCCTGTGAAGCGACACATCCGCCAACACCAATAATAATATCGGGATTAACATCTTTTAGATTTTTCCAACGGCCTAATTGATGAAATACTTTTTCCTGCGCTTTTTCACGAATTGAGCAGGTATTCAGCAGTAGAATATCTGCTTCTTCGACAACCTCTGTTAATTGATATCCATGGGTGCTGTTGAGCAGGTCAGCCATTTTCGATGAATCATATTCATTCATCTGGCAACCCCAGGTCTTAATGTATAGTTTTTTATTTGTCAACATTTTGTATATCCGAAGTTTTCAGTAGCAAAATCTGTCATACTGAAAACATTATGTATTAAATTAAAAAATTTTGATATGTATTGTATTAGTTTGGGGCATAGGTGACCAGTATGTTGAATAGATTATTAGTAAATGACGTAAGAAAAACTAAGCCTACTGTTAGATTGATGGCTATTGGTAGCTAAAGTTGATATGAATAGAATAGATAAAAATTATGACATTGTAGTCGTTGGTGCAGGTATGATAGGTGCAGCCATGGCAATTGGATTAGCCAAAGAAGGTTGGAGGATTCTTTTACTTGAACATACTAAACCTGCACTGTTTGATCCGTTAGAGCAGCCTGATTTACGCGTTTCAGCGATAAGTTGTACTTCTGTGGATCTACTTAAGCAACTAGGTGTATGGAATAGTGTTTTAAATATGCGAGCGGCCCCTTATCGAAGATTAGAAACGTGGGAAGGGGAAAACTCGTATGTGATGTTCGAAGCAAATAGCCTTGGTTTGCCTGAACTGGGTTATATGGTTGAAAACCGTATTTTGCAATTTGCATTATGGCAACAATTTTCTCAATATCCCAATCTTACCTTACTATGCCCCGCCAAATTGGTAGCAATGCAGCGTCAGAATCAACAGTGGAAAATTACCTTAAATAACAATCAGCAATTTTTGGCAAATTTAATTATTGCTGCTGATGGTGCCCGTTCGCAGGTGAGGTCTTTAGCTGGAATTGGCAGTAACGGTTGGCAATATGGTCAATCATGTTTGCTTATTACGGTTAAGATGGAACAACCACAGCAGGATATTACTTGGCAACAATTTTTTCCTTCTGGTCCGCGAGCATTTTTGCCTTTATTTGATCATTGGGCCTGTTTGGTTTGGTATGATAAACCGGCTCGAATTAGACAACTACAAGCTATGTCGCTGGAGCAGCTTAGGCAAGAAATTGTTTCAGCTTTTCCTACTCGCCTTGGCTCATTGCAAGTTGTTGCTAAAGGTAGTTTTCCACTGATACGTCATCACGCTAATCGTTATGTTGAAGAGGGGCTAGCGTTGATTGGCGATGCTGCTCATACCATCAACCCACTTGCCGGTCAGGGGGTTAATATCGGTTACCGTGATGTTGATAGTTTATTAAAGATATTAATTGATGCTAAGACGTATTTATTACCTTTCTATGCCCGCCAAACTTTACTGACTTATCAACAGAATAGAATGCTAGATAATAGATTGATGCAGGCAGGTATGGATGTTATATATACACTGTTTAGTTCTCAGTTAGCGGGTGTAAAATCTGGTCGAAATTTTGCCTTAATGTTAGTAGAACGGCTAAATGCAATTAAGAAAAAGGTACTTAAATATACTTTAGGTTTATAAAATAAAGTCGGTTATGCTATTTTTTACTGCTGTACCGTCAAGCAGTGTTCTTTAGGCTATAGAGAATGTTAAAATTAGTTAAATTGTGAGTTAGATCAAAAAAGCATCATTTTTGTTATTTTTTATGATTCACGGGTTATACTGTACATAATTATTTCTTTTTATTCATAAATTTTATCGTTTTTACTGGTGTTGGTAGTCCAACTTGGCATACGTTTTTGACTATTTCTATCATGTTACTGTGATGTCAATAGCCATATTTTGATATTTTTATTTTACGTGTTTGAAGTAGATCACCGCTGTTTTTCAGAGGCGTACTTACATTGCTTAAGTAGCTACCTTTTAATTGTTATTGCCAGTTTGTTCCAATATTATCTATCTTTTTTTCTCTTAACTATTTATAAAGCTAAATACTAAGTGTTTGGCAGGATAAGGGTTGTATCACGATAAATAGTAAAAAAGTAATTGGTAGCTATTTTGGCTATGATATGTAATTGTTTGAATAAATTATCCAGTAATTCTTAATCTAGATTTTTCGGATACCTATATTTTGGAAATTTTTTACTTTAGTGATGTTTAACTAAGATTTTAGAAATTATGTTGGTAAAATTATTATAGCAAAAAATAATTTTTTTACATGTAATTTATTGAAAATTATGGCTGGGGTACCTGGATTCGAACCAGGGAATGCCAGGATCAAAACCTGGTGCCTTACCGCTTGGCGATACCCCAACGAGAACATAAATAATTTCTATAAAGAATGGTGCGGGAGGCGAGACTTGAACTCGCACACCTTACGGCGCCAGAACCTAAATCTGGTGCGTCTACCAATTTCGCCACTCCCGCAAATTGTGGTGGCTACGACGGGAATCGAACCTGTGACCCCAGCATTATGAGTGCTGTGCTCTAACCAGCTGAGCTACGTAGCCATCTTTTTCCGTAACCTTTATTGGTGTTGCGGGGCGCAATTATGCGTATATCGACCCGAGTCGTCAACTGATTTTTTTACTATTTCTGCAGAAAAGTATTTGTTTGTTTGGGTTATAATCATTTTGTCGATAAAATCAACAAAAAATAACGGCGTTGCCAGCAAGTAATAATAGCTTGATATGTTAAATATGAAAGCCAATTAGGTTAAGATATTTTTGATAATGAAATGAGAGATGTTTTTTACTTCAATGATGGTGATAATTTTCATTAACAACCAAAGGTATTGTATTAATTTTACTGCGGTAAAATGTTGATGGTCATTGAGCAATTTGTTAGTTTACGGAAAATGAATAAATTAGAGCATAATACTGTATATCTATGCTGCTACTTTTGGAACGATTAATAATTGCTGTTGTGTATTAAAAATTTTTTAATTAAAAGATAAATGTTAGTTGCAGCATAAATTTTTTATATTCGCGATATTAAAAAGTATAGGTAAATGTATTACAACTCTGTTGCTATTTAAGCAAATATTGTAAAAATTCTCCATTTAACATAGCACGTTTAGTTAAGGTGAAAGCGCCAATAGCTGAATTATGTACCAGTTGTGAAGTAACAATCGGTAAATCATTATGGAAATCTTTTAGTGCTTGTGTTTTGATGCAGTTTTGCATGGAGGGTAGAGAACTTTTTCGGCTGCTGTGATTTCCCCATCGATAACCACTTTTGGGGGGTTGAATAGGTTAATAATAATAATCGCAATAGCTTTGCCAAGATGGTGGCCTACGTGTTTAATCACTTCAATTGCTAACGGATTGTTTTTATTTTCAGCCGAGTAAATTGCTTTAATAGAACAATTATTTGCTTTTAATTGGCTTGGATAATTTTGTTCAAGTTGTTGCCTAATTCTATTTTCAATAGTGCTATTAGCTACAATAGTTTCTAGACAACCAAAGTTACCACAATGGTAACGTTCTCCTAATGGATCTATTTGTATATGGCCGATTTCACCTAGGTTGTAACTGTTGTTCAATAAAATTTCACCACCAATAATCACACTTGCCCCAGTGTAATGATGTATGCGCAAAAAAATTGAAGCGGCGCAATTTTGTGTAGCACCGAAATAATGTTCTGCCAGGTGCAAAACTACGAATATCGTGACCAATAAAACAGGTTATTTTGAAATGCTCTTTCAGATTACTCAGCAACTGCCGGTTATGTATTTTTATATGGGGCATATAATGAACAATTCCTGCTTGTGAATTCACTAAGCCAGGTAAAATAACTGAGATAGCGATTAACTCGCGATTAGGGTGTTGATGTTGCTGGATAAAATTTTCAATGGCTGCAATTAAATTATTTTCTATTTCTTGTTGACCGGTTTCCGGTAATGGTGAATATGCTTCAGCGAGCACTTTGCCGTTTAAGGGGTAAAGTGCTAATGTACAGTCACGTCGATCTAATCTCCCACCGATGCTATGAAAAATATGA
Source organism: Candidatus Phloeobacter fragariae (assembly GCA_047291315.1). Lineage (GTDB taxonomy): Bacteria > Pseudomonadota > Gammaproteobacteria > Enterobacterales > Enterobacteriaceae > Arsenophonus > Arsenophonus fragariae. Next base: position 95,401 of record JBDPYZ010000003.1, read on the forward strand.
TGTTCAGAAATAATTGACATGGATCGGCGACCTCCGGTAGAGGCTTGTTGGGCGACTTATTTAGTTAAGCCTCGCTCGAGTAATTGGCGGGTTATTTTTGTTACACTAGCAGGAGCCAATTAGCTCTTTTCTGAGATCTGAATTCGAGAAATAGGGCCATTTTGATCAATAATCCGATATACCACAGCACTATTTAATTGTTTAACTAAATCAATATTACCAATTTGTTTTAAAATGTAATTGTGACTCATCAGTATATATGCTCGTTACAGTTTGATTTCACGGCCATTAACAATGGTTTTTCGGATGATGAAGTCGTGATTAAATACGATAAGGTTTGCAACTTTATCTTTTTCTATGCTCCCAAGTTTTTTGTCGACACCAATAGCGCGAGCGGGATAAAGTGTGGCCATTCTTAGCGCTTCATCTAACGCAATACCTACATGTTCAACGATATTTTTGACAGCATCTATCATCGTTAAGGATGAACCACTTAATCTACCATTTTTATCAACACATAATCCATCACGACAATATATGGTTTTACCTGCAAAGGTAAAATAATCTATTTTACTGCTATTGGGATCAAGTCCAGCAGGTGCGGTGGCATCTGTTACTAGAACTAATTTATCGCCTTTTAATTGTTTACTATCACGAATATTAGCCCAGTGAACATGTAAACCATCGGCGATAATTCCTGCATATACATTAGGAGTATTGTAAATAGCACCAACTAATCCGGGATCACGGCCAGAAATAGAAGGCATAGCATTAAAAAGATGGGTTGAGAATTGAATGCCTGCTTTAAAACCATTCTGAGCCTCTTCGTAAGTTGCATTGGAATGACCTGCTGAAACAATAATACCAGCTTCAATTAATTGGTGAATATATTTTTCTGCAACTATTTCTGGTGCTAAGGTAATTTTAATGATCACATCCGCATTTTGACATAAATAGTTGATCATTTCAGCAGAAGGCTTACGAATATATTCGGTATTATGTGTACCTTTTTTTGCTGTATTAATGTAAGGTCCTTCAATATGTAACCCTAATGCCTGGTTTTTATATTTGGCCAGATAGTCACGCATAGTTCCTATTGCTGTTTTAATCAGCGGATCAGTGCTAGTGATCAATGTAGGTAGGAAGCTGGTACATCCATTTCGTTCATTTGCTTTTTGCATAATTTCTAGAGTCTTAATCGAGATATCTGCTGGATTATCATTGAACTGTACACCACCGCAGCCATTAACTTGTAGATCGATAAATCCTGGCGCTAGAATAGCATTTTGTAGATCATGAATTTCAATATCTTGATGTAATTCTGTAATTGGACAAACTTGTTTTATTTGTTCTTTTTCAATAATAACTGCATGATCGTTCAGTTTTTCATAACCTGTATAAATAATGCAGTTGGTTAATGCATGCATGATATTTTACTCTTATATTATGGTGATATTATATCGCATTATTGATCTATTTGTAGTTGATAGTGTTAAATTTCGCTATCTTAACTCAACTAGCAAATTGATTAATGAGGTCAAATTCTAATTGACGAAAATATTTTAAAGTTTTTACTTTTAGCTCAAGGGTTGCTGATTCATCACAAACCATAGCTGATTTTGGATGCATTTGTAGGCAGCTAATAGTCCACATATGGTTAATCGAGCCTTCTACCGCAGCTTTAACGGCTAATGCCTTATTTGCACCGGTTGCCAGGACTAAAATTTCTTCAGCTTCAAGTAGGGTTCCTATACCAACAGTGACAGCATATTTAGGTACTAAATCAATATTGTTATCAAAAAAACGAGAATTTGCTTGTCGGGTTTCTGGTGTTAGCGTTTTAATCCGGGTTCGAGAAGAAAGAGATGAAGCAGGCTCGTTGAAGGCAATATGGCCATCACTACCAACACCCCCCATGAATAGATGTATTTTACCATAAGACTTTATTTTATCTTCGTAAAGTTTGCATTCAGCGTCGATATTTTCTGCATTACCATTGAGTAAATTAATATTATTTTCTCTGATATCGATATGATTAAATAAATTTTCATACATAAAAGTATGATAGCTTTGTAGATGATTTTTCGGGATACCGACATATTCATCCATATTAAAAGTAACCACATGTTTAAAACTAATTTTACCTACCTTAAAAAGCTTAATAAGCTCATGATAGGTGGTTAGCGGTGTCTCACCGGTGGGAAGTCCTAATACAAATGGATGTTCAGCCGTTGGACTGAATTGATTAATTTTATTTGCAATGTAATTGGCGGAAAAAAGACCTACATCTTTTGCAGTTGTTAGAGGAATAAGCCTCATTATTTTTTTACCTCACTTAATTTTGTTTCATATCAGCTATATTTTAAGGATTTTGTGCTATTCTTTGCTCTTAATTGAGTTTATATATCCCAAAGATTGTCTATTGGTTAATGCCTTAAATTTAGTAATATAAGATATTTTTCATAAAATTTTTATTTAGCCACTCTTTTAATCAAATAAACAGAGTTAGATTTAGACTTTTATCACAACTTTAGCTTATTTAATTTGTGATACAAAATAGTTGGGTCTAAGTGACTCAATGATAATATATAAAAAATTGAATATTTATAATATTTAGTAATAAGATTTCAGTAATGAGGTTATTCAAGGAGAATAACATAGTGAATGTGTTAAGTTATTTACAGCGAATAGGTCGTGCTCTTATGGTACCTGTTGCTGTGCTGCCTGCCGCTGCGATTTTAATGGGGATTGGTTATTGGATTGATCCTAATGGCTGGGGATCTAATAGTACAATTGCCGCTTTATTGATCAAATCAGGCTCTGCAATTATAGAAAATATGTCAATACTGTTTGCAATTGGTGTTGCTTATGGTTTGTCGAAAGATAAAGATGGTTCGGCGGCACTAACTGGTTTTGTCGGTTTTTTAGTGGTGATAACCCTATGTTCTCCGGCTGCTTTTTCGATGATTATGGGAGTTGCTATCGAGCAGGTCCCAGCGGCATTTAGCAAAATTAATAATCAGTTTGTCGGGATATTGGTTGGTGTATTGGCTGCGGGACTTTATAATCGCTATAGCGATGTCGAATTACCGAAAGCATTGTCGTTTTTTAGTGGCCGCCGTTTAGTACCAATATTGACTTCATTTTTGATGATCCTGTTGTCTTTCATTCTGATGTATGTTTGGCCATTCGTCTATAATATATTAGTGGTGTTTGGTGAAAGTATTAAATATTAGGGTTCATTAGGCGCCGGTATTTATGCTTTTTTTAATCGTCTGTTGATCCCGATTGGATTACATCATGCATTAAATTCAGTGTTTTGGTTTGATGTTGCGGGTATTAATGATATTCCTAACTTTTTGGCGGGAGCTAAATCGTTGGCTGCCGGCATGGCCGAAAAAGGGATTACTGGGCGTTATCAAGCTGGGTTTTTCCCTATTATGATGTTTGGCTTACCTGGTGCGGCATTGGCTATTTATCACTGTGCTCGCCCTGAAAATAAAGCAAAAGTAGCTGGTATCATGATTGCCGGTGCTTTCGCTGCTTTTTTTACTGGAATGACTGAGCCACTCGAATTCTCATTCATGTTTGTTGCGCCGGTTCTTTATGTAATTCATGCTTTATTAACTGGATTTTCTGTTTATATTGCGGCAACAATGCACTGGATCTCGGGTTTTGGCTTTAGTGCTGGTTTAGTCGATATGTTATTGCAGAGTCATAATCCATTAGCAGTGCATTGGTATATGTTGATTCTCCAAGGGTTAATTTTCTTTTGTTTATACTATGTCATATTTCGTTTTGCGATTAATAAGTTTAATTTAATGACCCCTGGGCGTGAAATGACAAATGACGATCAACACGTTGATTATTATGACAAAGACATCACTACCAGTGATAAAGATATTACGCATGAAGCATACCAATATCTTGCGGCGATGGGTGGAACAGATAATTTAACAATAATCGATGCTTGTATTACTCGTTTACGTCTAGGTGTAAAAGCCGCTGATATTGTTAATGATTCTTTGGTAAAAAAATTGGGTGCATCAGGCATCATTCGTTTAAATAAGTATAATGTTCAAATTATTGTTGGAACGCGAGCAGAAATGATTGCGGATGCGATGAAAAAGATTGCCGCAAGAGAAGTAGTTGCACCATCAAATTTTGTTGAAAAAGATAATCGACAGTAAAAGTAAAAATAAGCATGCGGGACAAACGGTTTTTACGTTGGTTGCGTCGGTTAGCGGTGAAATTTATTCTCTTGATGAAGTTCCTGATGAAGCTTTTGCTAGTCGTATTGTCGGTGATGGTTTAGCGATTAAACCAACTAGTGGTGAGGTGTTAGCTCCGGTATCGAGTAAGATTGTAAAAATTTTTGATACCAATCATGCTTTATGTATTGAGACTAATGACGATGTTGAAGTGATCGTTCACATGGGTATTGATACTGTGACGTTAAAAGGTCAGGGATGCAAGCGTTTAGTTGAAGAAAATAGTGATGTAAAGGTAGGTCAAACTTATCCTGAAATTAGATCTCTATTACCTGGAGCAGCATGCTAAATCAATGATGAGTCCATTTATTATCAGTAATCTTGATGATTATCAGGGATTGACAATACTGGCAACTGGTGAAGTAATCGCTGCAATAACGCCAATTTATGATGTATTGAAGTAATGTGTTTTGTTATTATGATTTGATATAATAATCATATGATGAATAAAAATGGGAAAGGTTATGAACCTCCCGTTTTTCCTTTATGAGCTTTTTATTAATTAAGTAAAGCTTAATAATATGTGTTAATAAACGGTTGTTTCTAATTCGGATATCGTAGATGATAAAAGCGTTATTGACATGCTTTTGCATTGAGGAACTATGACAATGAATGAGGCTGATACTTGCCCAACGAATTTCATTCGCCAGATTATTGATGAAGATTTAGCTACAGGTAAACATACTCATGTATATACACGTTTTCCACCTGAACCAAATGGTTATTTACATATTGGTCATGCGAAATCAATTTGCCTGAATTTTGGTATTGCAGAGGATTATCAGGGTCAATGCAATTTGCGTTTTGATGATACTAATCCAGTTAAAGAAGATGTTGAATATGTTAATTCTATTCAAGAAGATGTGAAATGGCTAGGCTTTAATTGGAATGGTAACGTTAAATATTCGTCAGATTATTTTTATGACCTTTATCAATATGCTCTTGAACTCATTAAAAAAGGCTTAGCTTATGTTGATGAATTAAGTCTTGATGCCATTCGTGAATATCGAGGAACTTTAAAGCAGCCAGGTAAAAATAGTCCATATCGTGATCGCAGTATTGAGCAGAATCTACAGTTATTTGACAAGATGCGAGCAGGTGGATTTGAAGAAGGTAAGGCCTGTCTACGTGCTAAAATCGATATGTCATCCCCTTTTATTGTTATGCGGGATCCGGTGTTATATCGAATAAAATATGCTGAGCACCATCAATTAGGTAATAAATGGTGTATTTATCCAATGTATGATTTTACCCATTGTATTTCAGATGCATTAGAGGGGATTACTCACTCACTTTGTACCTTGGAATTTCAGGATAATCGCCGATTATATGATTGGGTATTAGATAATATTACGATTGATTGTCATCCAAGACAGTATGAGTTTTCGCGTCTAAATCTTGCCTATACGGTGATGTCAAAACGTAAACTAAATCAGTTAGTGACAGAAAATAGGGTTGAAAGTTGGGATGATCCCAGAATGCCCACTATTTCAGGTTTACGTCGTCGTGGTTATACGGCTGCATCGATTCGTGAGTTTTGTCGGCGTATTGGCGTGACTAAGCAAGATAATACTGTTGAAATAGTGGCATTGGAATCTTGTATTCGTGATGATCTAAATGAAAATGCACCACGGGCAATGGCGGTATTAGATCCAATAAAGTTAGTGATTGAAAATATGCCCGCTGATGAGCAAATATTGACAATGTATAATCACCCCAATAAGCCTGAGATGGGCACCCGTCAAGTGCCATTTAGTCGAGAGCTTTATATTGATCGGACTGATTTTCGTGAAGAAGCTAATCGGCAATATAAACGCTTAGTTTTAGGTAAAGAAGTGCGTTTACGTAATGCTTATATTGTACAGGCTAATCGAGTTGATAAAGATGCTGAAGGTAATATTACCACGATTTATTGTACTTATGATGCTAATACATTGAATAAAGATCTTGCCGATGGACGTAAAATCAAAGGGGTTATCCATTGGGTAAGCGCATTACATGCTTTGCCAGCAGAGATCAGGTTATATGATCGCTTATTTACAGTGTCTAATCCTGCTGCACAAGAGGACTTTTTGGCTGCTATTAATCCAGATTCTTTAGTGATTCGGCATGGGTTTGTTGAACCAAGCTTAATTAACGCGCAGCCTGGAAAAGCTTATCAGTTTGAACGCGAGGGTTATTTTTGTGTCGATAGCCATGAACATACTGCTGAACAGCTGGTATTTAATCGCACTGTCGGGTTAAGAGATAGTTGGGCAAGAATGGCTAGTTAAGAATTATATCATTGATAGACAAGGTAAAAGTGTGATTTATAACCACGTTTTTTTATTAACAAGAAGAGTGGGTTTCACTGGATACAATATTTTTATTAACAGAAAAATAAGGCTTTTAGTTATAGATTTCTAGTTGGTTAAAAACAAGATAACCATCCTATCTCAAATATAATTATTAAATTAATTAATTGACTATTAATCAGGATGTTATGCCATGTTGAACGCGCTATCAATTCAAATAATTTAGTAAAAAATGTATTTTTGCCTGAGGAACCGCAACTAATATCACCTAAGAGCAATTTCGTCGGCCTATTAAAAAGTATTCGTAATAGTAATGTTGGAATGTCACTACGAAAAAGGCCGCTAAATGGAGTTGCATATTTGTCAAAAATTAAGTCCTATTTTAGATAAATGGTAGCATCAAGCAACATTATGATGTGTTCTATTGGCTGATTTTGTTTACATCTTTGGCTTTACGAGTTTAGAAGCAACCCATTGGGGAATCGAATATTGATAATGTATTTGGTGACATCCCTGATTGCTATAAGCAGGCTAGCCAGCTACTGCATCGTTTGCAAATACCTATGAAATATGAAAAGTGGGAGAAATACACTCTTTCAACCAAGTGGTCATTCATTAGATAGTGGCTTAGCGGCTTATTCTGCGGTGAAAGTATCTACTCAGAAAAGGTTATTCGAGCAGAATGTTTTAACAGCGCTCAACTTGGCCTAGGTTTACAGAACGATTTATTAGAGCAATATGGAAGTTTAGAAAAATAAAAAAAAGCTAAGGATAATATTAATTACTATTATGTTGATTGTGATCTTATTCCAAAGATTGATAAATTTTTTGCGGTTGATCATATTGGTACAGTTAATATTATTACACAGATAGCTGAGAAAAAAAGATGGCGTCTTAGCAGCACATGCCAGATATGTAAGTCATATTCGTACCTTGTATCAGCAGTATGTAGAAGGTAGAACAATACAGTAAAATATTACGGTAGAATAAAAGGAGAAGTCTGCTTGCTATTCTCCCTCTATTTTAAACTGATTAATAACAAAACAACGATAGGCTGGGTTATTTTTCTTCTTTACTATTGCGGGCTGGATGCCCCAAATCGTTTTCATCACAATGATCTTTTTTGGAGCAATGTCCATATAGACAAAGACTATGGTTAGAGAGTTTAATACCATGACGTTCGGCGATGTTTTTTTGTCGTGTTTCAATCGATTCATCACTAAATTCAATAACTTTACCACAATCTAAGCAAATTAAGTGATCATGGTGATGTTGTTGTGTCAGTTCAAAAACTGATTTACCGCCTTCAAAGTTATGGCGAGTAACAATGCCAGCGTCATCAAATTGGTTTAGAACACGATAAACCGTTGCGAGGCCAATCTCTTCCCCCATATCAATGAGTTTTTTATAGAGATCTTCCGCACTGACGTGATGGCACCCTGGCTCTTGTAATACTTCTAAAATTTTTAAACGTGGAATAGTTACTTTAAGCCCTGCATTCTTCAATGCTTTATTGTTGTCGGTCATGCGGATCCTACCTTGTTGCATTAGCAGTGAATTCATAATATCAAAACATTGTTAACAGTAGCATACTGTTTATTTCAAACTAATTTTACAATTATATATGTCTTAATATCATTACACAATTTGCAGGAATTATTATCATGTACAAAAAATATTGACATTTATCTATCGATGATGGCTTACAAATCTAGCTCTTCAGATATTTGTTTTACCCAGCTTTCCACTCGCTCAGCGGTTAGTTCCGGTTGCCTATCTTCATCAATAGCAAGACCAACAAAGTTAGTGTCATCAGCGAGTCCTTTTGATACTTCGAAGTTGTAGCCTTCTATTGGCCAGTGGCCTACAATGATAGCACCTTTAGGCTTAATAATATCTTTTACTGTACCCATGGCATCACAGAAATATTCTGCATAATCTTCTTGATCGCCACAACCAAAAATAGCTACCGGCTTATTGGTAAAATCAATTTCTTCCAATGTTAGAAAGAAATCGTCCCAGTCACACTGTGCTTCACCATAATACCAGGTAGGAATACCGAATAGTAAAATATCAAATGCTTCAATATCCTCTTTACTGCTTTCAGCAATATCATGAATTTCAGCAATATCAGCACCGCCAAGAGTTTCTTGGATCATTTTTGCAATATTTTCTGTATTGCCAGTATCACTGCCGAAGAAGATACCTATGATTGCCATAAAGTAAATAAACCTCTTAATTTTAATTGTTTTGTTATTTTATCGTTATCAATCTTAATACAGGAAAGATGATAACTATTTATTAATGAATAATTAAATAGCTATTATTTTGACGAAAATAGCCGCATAATTCTGTCAATTTTGTATGTTTTAGGCAAACATAAACCAGCAAAACTGTAATTCATCGCTTTTTCTTTGCTAATTGTGTCAGCAATATTTGTTCTATTAGTTCACTACGGCTTATTTTTTGTTTTTGAGCGAGCATGTTTAATGCCGTAATAGCGTGCTCATTAATTTTTTCAACCCAGCATAAACCTTTACTCTTATCACGTTTTAATTTATTACGTTTATTAATTTTTAATTGTTCATGCCGAGATAAGGGATTGGTTTTTGGGCGTCTAGGTCTAAGTTCATTGGCAAATAAATCCCGTGTTGTGCGATCAGTCTGCTCTTTTGCCATAAATTTAAATGTTGATGGAAATTTGCTAAGTCACTTAAAACAATCATACCCTAGTAGGATAACTATCGCTACTATCTGATAGAATAACATAATTGATAAAGAAATATATTGCTGATTAAGTGATGTAAAAAATAGTCAGTAAAAAAAAATTATAAAATGCAATCTTACTGGCGATTTGAATGGTTTTAAATATTGGTCTTAGCTATTGATCCTATTTGTTGATACCAAAGTTGAACATAAATGCCATTTAGCTTAAGTAAATTATCATTGCTATCGAATTCAACCACCTGTCCTTCATTAATCACACTGATTTTATCAGCGTAACGAATCGTATTAAGCCGGTGGGCAATACTAATGACTGTTAGACCAACAGATAGATGGTGCATATTTTTCATGATAGCGGCTTCTGAGTCATAATCTAACGCAGAAATGGTCTCATCAAGAATTAAAATGCGTGGCTGTGTTTAACAGTGAACGGGCAAGTGCTATGAGTTGTCGTTGCCCGCCTGATAAATTCATACCTCTCTCTGCTAACTGGGTATGTGGAAGCCGTTGAATAAAATCTAGCGCGTCAGAGATTTACGCTGTCTGGATCATGGTTTCGTCAGAAGCTGCCTGTTTGCTTAAGCGAATATTATCTGCTACGGTGCCTGCAAACAAAATACTTTCTTCTTGTAATACAAAACAAAACTCATATTACGCCATAAAGCAACAGGATCAGCGACATCCAGCTCCATTTCATCAATAGTGATTTGGCTCTGTTGAGGAATATAAAGTCGTTGTAATAGTTTTGTTAAGGTACTTTTTCCTGATCCTGAGGGACCGGTAATACCGCTAAATTGCACATCTTTAATTGACAATGATAAGTTTTGCAATATTTTTGGCATATCGCTAGTATAACGGAATCTGATATGATTAAATTCAATATTACCATCAATAGATGCTGTATTAGCAATACCCCTTTTGGCCATATTCGGTAGGTTCATCAAGAATATCATCAATACGCTTAAGTGCAATTAAGTGCAATAAGGGTATGTTGAAAATATTGCCATACTTGCGCCAGGTGGAGAATCGTTTGTGTAACATGAGCGCTAAGCATATTCAAAGCAATTAATTCTCCTAGACTAAGTTGGCCTTGCATCACGATTTTAACGCTAAACCATAATAGAATTGCGGTAGTTATTTTATTGACCAGTGTAATGATTTGACTTGCTATAATACTGCTTTTTTGAGCCTGGAAGCTTTTTTGTAATTAGTGACTTAAGATTTTTTGCCAACGTTGTAAAAACGTATTCTCTGTTGCGGTTGTTTTAACGGTTTCAATGCCTATGATTGATTCAGAAAGAAAAGTAGTATTATCGGCTTGAGCTTCACACTCTTTTTCTACCAGTTTAAGAATAATGGGGCCAATTAATAGCCAAAAATAAAGTAGATACCCAATGATCCAATTACAATACTGGCGAGTTGTACACTGTAGTTAAACAACACGACAATGAATAATGTGACAAAAAAGAGATCAATAAACAGCATTAATGTTGAGTCAGTCAGGAATTGCCTAATTTGAGCCATTTCACACACTCGGGAAGTAATTTGTCCTCTTTGTTGCTGCTTAAAATAGTTAAGCGGTAGCCCTAATAAATGACGATATAAGCAGCCGGATAATTCAGCATTAATTTGGCCAGAGGTATGATTAAAAATTTTATTACGAATAAAGCTATAAATAGGTTCGGTTATCGCTAATGGGACCATGGAAAATGCTAAAACATATAAGCTATTTAGGCTACGTCCTACCAAGACTTTATCAATGAGATGTTGAAAAAGAATTGGGTGAATAAGTGCAAATATTTGCACAGTGGCGGCCAGCAAAAAAATATCTCTTGGCTGTTTATTTTGTCTAAGAAGTGAAGAGGAAAACCAATCTAATCCAAATTTAATTTTTTTTGGTTGTTAATTTTTTTCTACCAGAAGTAATACTTTAAATTTAGTTGTGGCGTGTTGTATATTATAATAAGGAAAAGTGAGTGTTTTTTCTGTAATGGGATTTATTACTTTAATGATTGGTTGCGTTATATTGGTAAATACCAACCATATTCCGTCTATTTCAATTAATGCGGGTAACGGAATATGCTTAAGCTTGTTAGCAGTCAGAAAGTTTACTTTACTTTTTAATTGCATATAATCTGTGCACTCTCGTAATTGCCAGTTGGTGAGGTGTTCAGATTCTAAGCCTAAGGAATGCGTCAACTGATTAATGGTGATGTATTTACCCAGTCGTTTTCCAAGCCAGATTACTGATTCTAGGCCTTGCTTGGTAGTGTTGTTAGCTATTGCTACGGTAGAAAAAGTTTCCATCGCTTATTTCTCCCGCATTGATTCTGACAGATATCCACGAATTAGGCTTAATAGATAATCTATCACCCGCCGTTTATCGGTTTTGATTTCTGCCACAATAGATATGCCTGGGGTTGATATCAATTGAATGACCATCAACCATTAGATTATTTTGTTTCAGACTAATTTTTGCTGGAAAGATAGGATCTAATTGCTCATCTTGGGCAGAATTACGTGAAATTGATAATACTTCTTCATCGATAGTGCCATAACGTGTATAAGGAAAGGCATCGACTTTTACTGTGACTTTTTACCCGGTACGAATAAAACTAATGTTTTTATTTAAGATCTTAACTTCGGCAATTTGCACATCGTTATCAGGTACAATGATCATCAAATTTTGTGCCGGTTGTAATATTGCCTCTAAGGTATAAGTGGTTAACTGTTGAACGATGTTAAACTGGTGAACGTACAATTTCTAACTGCTCTCGTTCATCAAATTTTGCCTATTCTTGTTCTAACATAGAGAGTTGGATCTCTGACTGCTTTTTTTTCATTCCATTTATGGTGTTTTTGTGATTGAAAAGCATTGAGGCGTTCTTTTAGATTTTTTTCTTGCGAATTTAAAATATCCAGTTCTGATTTTTGTTGAACAATTAAGCTATTGTTTTATAATAACTTTTTTCTTCTCTAAATATTTTGATTTACTGATCATCTATTTTTGAGATAATGTCTGACGGGCATTCTAAATGCTGTTTGATATTTTTTTGTAGTAAAAAAAGCATGTTGAGATCATTGTTCTTCGCTTTTTACGACGTATGATTAACCTCAATCTCAGAGGTTAAGTTAGCAATTTTCGCATCAAATTGTGCTTTTTCATGGTGATAATTTTTGCAGATTTTTTCTTGTTGTCGCTTTGTTAGTTGATAAAGGAGGGTTGCTGATGGGGGACTCTGTTTTTAAGTAAAGATTGGTAAAGCAATTTTTCAATCGTATGATATTCGATTTGATGTGAAATACCGGTAATGTCTTGGCTGACAGCGAGTGCATGAAGTATAAGTAGCAGTTCACTTTTTTTACATGTTGTCCCTTTTTCACATGTAATTCAGTTAATCGACTCTGCTCATAAGCTTGAATAACTTGTGAGTGCTCGGAAACGATAAGTCATCCGGTTGAGGTAGCTTGAACATCTAGTTGTTCCCAGTAGCCCCCAACTAATAGCAATAACACCTCCAATACTTAAGTTATTGCTGTGAGTCGAGCAAAAAGTGATGGTGGCTATTCATTAATGCCAGATGTGGTGGGTAAGAAGTCATAATTATATTGCGGAAGAGCTGCTTTAACTTCCGTGTAATGCGATTCGTCATGAAGCGGTCCTACTACTGCTGCTTTAACGATTGTTGTAATGACCACAGATAGTGGTAATGTTTTTCAAGTTGCAATAATTGTGTATGGCTTCCTTGCTCAATAATTTTGCTTTGATCCATGACAATAATATGATGGTGATGATTAACCGTTGATAAGCGGTGTGCAATAGTAATTACGGTACGTCCTTGGGCTTGGGCAATTTTTTGTATATTTTGTTGGATTATTGCTTGTGTTTGATCATCTAAAGTGCTGGTGGTTTCATCAAAAATCAGAATGCGATGATTGCTCAGTAATGTGCGAGCTACGGCTATACTCTGGCGCTGACCTCCTGATAATGATTGACAACCTTCAGCTATAAGTGAGTCGTAACCTAAAGGCATTTTTAAAATGAAATCATGGGCGCCAGCTAATTTCGCTGCCGTAATTACTGCATCTAAAGTGGCATCAGGTTTTGATTGAGCAATGTTGCTAAATACAGATTGGTTAAACAGAAGATTTTTTGTAACACAATACTGATTTGTTGTCTTAAGGTAGAGATGTTTATCTGATAAAGCGGAATATTATCAAGTAATATAGTCCCTTTTTCTGGGGTATTGTGGGGTCTAAAGGTGTAATAATAACCGTGCAAAAGGGTACTTTTATCTGAGCCTGAAGCACCGACCATGCCAATCATCTCTTCTGCTTTAATGGATAAATTGAATTGATTAATAGTAAGAGGAAAATCCGGTTGATAACAAAAATGAATATTTTGAAAGTAGATCTGGCCGGTTAATTGCGGGTGTAAGCTTTCACTGTATTGTTCGGTTGGTAAATTAATGATTTGTGCTAGTTTGTCAATGGCGACTCGAGTACGGATATAATCTCCCATAATTGCACTAATTTTCCCTAAGGGTTGACTACTGTGAGAGACCATCATTTGAAGCGATTAACTGGCCTATTCTCATATTTAACGCCAGTACTTCAGCTGCACGGAGCCATAAAATCAATGCCATAGTCAATTTTTCAATAAGCATGACAATATGACTGCCTTGAGAATTTATTTTGTTGTGCCTGGAATTTACTCGGAATCATATCGGCTGTTTGCGTATCCCAACGGCCGGATAAAGCGTGGCTCAACAGCCAAACTTTTAATGGTTTCACTGCCAGCTACGTTTTCAGTTAAAAAAGAGGTATTGATTGCAGCATGCATAAATTGTGTTTCGGCCGCTTCTTTATCTTTTTTTATTTTTGGAATTATTTGCCAGGCCAGCAGTAAATAACAAGAGATCGAGAGCAAAAAAATGAATGTTAGTGTCGTTGATAGAATTGACATTACATAGATGAAGACGAATAAAAAAAAGGACATCGAGCATTAAAGTAAACTTACTGGCGGTTAAAAACTCCTACTAGTCGGGTTTTGGAAAAGGAGAGCGGTAAGTGTAATAGATGCCTAATCAGTTTTAATCCGAGCCGGATGTCGATACGGTTGGCGGTATGAATATATATTCTCTGAAACCTTTTAAAATAACTTCCATAAAAGCGGCTACTATTAAAGCAAAAAACAAGCATATATAAGTTAAAAAGTATTTATATATCAAATTCTTATTTATAATAATTTGAGTAACAATTGGCGATAATAGTGCGAGTGTTTGTAACACGAAAGAAAATAACAAGATTTCAATAAGTATTTGTTTATATCTTAAGAATTCAGATACAAACCAACGAATGTTAAAGTGGGATCGTTTTTGGTTTATTTTAAGCCAATGACCATTTCAACGATCAAGAAAATCTTTTTTTGCCAAAATCTCCGGTGGTTTATTACCAGAAGATTGTATTAATACTTGCTCATCATTGTAACTGGCTAGTATATGCGGGACTTTATCATAAATAATTGCAGACAAAATGAGATGCAGCAGCTCTTTTTTCTGACAACGTTTTTCTTTTAGTGAAATTTGATATTTTTGTTGAATTTTTTTATACAATCAACATAATTATCATGCTGAGTTATTTCTTTATTATATTCATTTAAATTTATTTTACTATTTAATCTTATCATAATAGAAATTAATTCAAGCGTTCTTTGGTTATCCATGGTAAATAATCACATGTTAAAATATAAAGCCATTTTAAATATATTTAATATTAATAAAAGGCTTTATTTATTATTACTTAGTTTATTTTATCGCCTTATTTTTTAAAATGAGTTTATGAAATGATTTAAATTGTACAATATGAGTGTAAAAAATTCATTATTTATTAGTAGGAATAGCGAGAAAACGATGAATTGCTCGGATGGCTGCTGCTGGATTTTCAGCATGCACCCAGTGACCACATCCTAAAATAATCTGGTCTTGAACTTGCGGAAATTGAGCAATAATATCTTTGCGATAAGCTTCGGTAATATAACAGGAAAGGCTGCCACGAATGAAGAGTGCTGGGTGAGGCCAGGGTGGAATAGTTTTTCAACTCATCAATTGGCTATATTCTTTTTTAAACGAGTAAATTAAATTTCCATCTGCCTTGATCAAATGATTTTAGTAAGAATTGAGTTTTACTTTCTTCAGTGATTGTGTTACGCATAATTAGAGCAGCCTTTTGCCGGGAGGTGACCCCTGATTGTACTACTGTTTCTAAGGCGGAAAATATATTTTCATGACGATTAATTTGATAGGTTACTGGAGAAATATCAATAACCACAATTTTTCTATAAATTGTGGCGCTATTGCTGTCATTGTCATTGCTATTTTTCCTCCCATTGAGTGTCCGATAGCAATAATGCTTTTTTGCTTTAAATAAGTCAAAAGAGTTAAAACGTCTGTTGCCATTTCAGAGTAAAGCATCGTTTCCGCCCATGGTGAATTGCCATGATTGCGAATATCGAGTTGAATAACTGTCAAATAATCTTGTAAATTGCGTGCCAATACGCTTAAATTTTGTTGATCACCAAATAGGCCATGTATTAGTACAATAGCTGCAGTAGAGATAGGATTTTTCGGTTGATGGATACGATAATTTAGCCAGTTATTTGGCGATATAGTCAAATTATATTTTATTAATCAATAGCTAGTATGATGACATGGATATAGTGATAAACCAACAATTATCAGCTCGGTGGGTATTTAAATTTAAGCTGATGTTGGTGAGTGAAAATGGTAAGTGACACGATAATATTTTGCTATTTATATGAATAATGTGACTAATGTCTTATATCAATAAAGATATTTTTGTTCTTGGCAAGGTAAAGTTATTAAGCTATTTCTATACTTATTGAGAATCAATACGAAAAATTTTTTTATTAAAAGACTAAGCTTAAGTAATTGAAATATTGATTGTTTTGTTTTTCAGGTTTATATCTTATACTTGGCAAGTAATTTTAATTAAAACAGATTGAAATAACATGAAAACGATTGAAATTGACGAAGAACTTTACCGCTATATCGCTAGTCATACCCAGCATATAGGTGAAAATGCATCGGTTATATTACGACGTCTGTTAGGGTTTGACGTTAGTCAGTCGCATATCCCACTCTCTGTAACCGTAAGTAATATAACGGCAGGAGTGAAAAAAAATAAATCAGTTTTTTCCCATGAAGCGGCAAGTGTGATGCATGATTTATTGCTTTCCAACAATTATGCAGCTAAAAGCAAAGCGATTGATCGCTTTATGCTTATTTTATCCACCCTATACAATTTAAATAAACAAGTTTTTGTGGCAGCAACAGAAGCAACCCATGGGAGGACGCGTATTTATTTTGCTAACGATAAACAGACCTTATTGGCCAGTGGTAAGGAGACAAAACCTCGCCTTATACCCGAGACCTCTTATTGGGTAATTACAAATACCAATACCAATCGTAAACGCAATATGATTGAACAAATTATGCAAGATATGAAGTTTCCTATTGAATTGGTTGAGAAGGTGTGTGGTACGATTTAAACCAATATTATTGGTCACTTAGTTATTAGGAGAGAAATAAGTGGCATTGCATAAACGTGCTGGGCAATTTGCCCAACAAAATGATTTAATTAATGTTGAACAATTGGTTGCACAATATTATTTATTACAACCACAAGTAAAAAATCCTGCTAATAGTGTTAAATTTGGGACATCAGGCCATCGCGGTAGTGCCTGTCGTAATAGTTTTAATGAGCAACATATTTTAGCTATTGCACAAGCTATCGTAGAAGTACGTCGATTAAATGGTATTACTGGTCCCTGTTTGGTGGGAAAAGATACCCATGCCTTATCCGCACCTGCTTTTATGACGGTTGTTGAAGTATTGATCGCTAATGGGGTTGATGTTGTAGCGCAACAAGATGACGGTTTTACAACAACACCAGCTATTTCTCACGCTATATTGGATTATAATCGTCAGCATGAAAAAAAAGCTGATGGTATTGTGATCACGCCTTCACATAATCCTCCGGAGGATGGCGGTATCAAATATAATCAACCCCATGGAGGGCCAGCTGATGAGCTACTGACGATTGAAATTGAGCGTCGAGCAAATCAATTTATTGCTAATCAATTATCAGCTATTCAACGCAACAATTATCAAGTCGCTATTAAAGATCCTCACTACCAGCAACAAGATTTTGTTGAGCCTTATGTGGTGGCTTTGAGTGATGTTATCGATATGGCTGCGATAAAAAAAGCCGGATTAAAAATAGGTGTTGATCCGTTAGGTGGTGCCGGAATAAATTATTGGAAACGTATTGCTGAATATTATCAACTCGATTTAGAGTTAGTTAATGAAGAAATAGATCCAACATTTAGTTTTATGCCTTTAGATCACGATGGTGTGATCCGGATGGATTGTTCTTCGCGTTGGGCAATGAAAGGCTTATTAGATTTGCGTAATAAATTTGATTTAGCTTTTGCTAATGATCCTGACTATGATCGTCATGGAATTATAACACCAGCGGGATTGATGAATCCAAATAATTATCTCGCTGTTGCTATCGATTATCTCTTTCGCCATCGGCCACAATGGAAAAAAGAGGTTGCGGTAGGGAAAACATTAGTTTCAAGTGCCATGATTGATCGTGTGGTTGCCGATTTAGACCGTGAATTAATTGAAGTGCCTGTTGGTTTCAAATGGTTTGTTGATGGTTTATATCAGGGTAAGTATGGTTTTGCTTGTGAAGAGAGCGCCGGCGCTGCTTTCCTTCGATTTGATGGAACGCCATGGACGACCGACAAAGATGGTATAATTCTCTGTCTGTTAGCGGCTGAAATGACAGCGGTGACAGGTAAAAACCCGCAGCAGCACTATCAAGAACTGGCTCACCGTTTTGGTGAATCTTGCTATAGCCGTATCCAAGCTAGAGCTAGCCATAAACAAAAGCAACGTTTAGCTAAATTGTCCGCTGAAATGGTATCCGCAGATATGTTGGCCGGTGATCCTATTATTGCCTGCTTAATCAAAGCGCCAGGTAATGGCGCTGCTATTGGTGGTTTAAAAGTAATAACGAATTATGGTTGGTTCACTGCTCGACCATCAGGTACCGAAGAAGCTTATAAAATTTACTGTGAAAGTTTTCGTGGTAAGGAGCATCTTAAGTTGATTGAGCAGGAAGCTATTCAGATTGTTAATCAAGTTATTGCAGATTAAGCAGTTTATCAGTCTGTAAAGGTTACATAATAGATTTGTTTGAGTAAATCTTGATAAGAACAATGATAATGCAATAATTAAGTGCATTATCTTAATATGGATAAGATTAGTTATTATTAAGGCATAAACCGATAACCAATTCCTATCTCAGTCAGTAGATGTACTGGCTGAGTTGGATTATCTTTTAACTTTTGCCTTAAATGTTCCATATAAATACGTAAGTAATTGTTATGTTGAATATAGTTATGCCCCATATTTGTCTTAGCAAATGACGTTGAGTTAACACTTTGCCGCTATTAGCGATAAATTCATTAAGTAAACGAAACTCAATTGGGGTAAGGTGGAGTTCTTAATGTTTTTTAGTCACTTGCAGATTAATTAAATCAACCCTAATATCACCAAACCGAAATACGGGGTCTGGCTGGTTTTTACGTGCATAGTAGTGGAGTAGGGCAACTCTCACTCTGGCCAGCAGTTCACTGATGCTAAATGGTTTGGTTAGATAATCATCTGCACAGGCATCAAGCGCCATGACTTTATCTGTTTCATCTGCTCGAGCCGACAATACCAATCGGTGAATTTTCAGCAGAGTATTTAATCACATTCTCCAGTAAATGAATGATCTCACGCTCAAGTAAATTGGCATCGCAATAAAGTAATAGATCAGTAGGAATATTAATTTTAGTTGGATGGCTTTTTAATATATATTCGAGAGAGCGTAATGCGCTACCAATAATTTCTTGTAATGATTCCCAGGCAAGAGTTGGTACAATTCCGGCTGACTGGATCCTCTCTATATCTAGCAGATTATTGACTAATTTTGAGGTACTTAGGATTTGCTGACGTATTTGGTTGACCTTTTCGGTATGCGGTGAATGTTCAGTACTTAATTCCAATATCAATATTTCTGTTTGGCCAATTATTACCGTTAGTGGTGTCTGAAAATTTTAGAAAGTGCTGCCAATAAATAATTTCTCAGTTGTTCATGTTTTCAGCATCCTGTTTGGCAGATTCTGTCTGTCTAGCAAGTTGTAATCGTTCAAATGCATTGGTAACCAAGCCGGTAAAGGTTTGTAGCAGTTGTTGCTGCTCCGGGATCAGTAATTGACGCAAATTTTGCGGTTCGATAGCTAATATTGCTAAATTTTCTTTTGAAGTAGTAATCGTTTGTAATTGGTAAGATACGCTAGGTCATGTATCTGTTCCGGCACCCGATGGTTGATTTTTATCAAAGCTTCATAAGGCAATTGCTTGATCAATTTGAACTTTTCCATAGCCGGCCAGTTTAAGCGGAACCAGTTGTTGCTGATCATTGGGTAGCAACAGACTGACTTTTGCTTTAAGGCCTTGGAAAGGAAGTGATAACCTGTTTTCGCAATATCAATTTCATTCAGCGATCGGCTTAGCTTTTTGGTCATTTCATAAAGATGGCAAGTTTGTTGTTCACGATAACGAGCGACTCTGGCTTGATAATACATACTAGCAGCGAGATTACCCACTAAAAGACCAACAACCAGCATAACAATGAAGGTTATCAAATATTGAATATCAAAAATAACAAAGGAAAAATGGGGTTGGACAATAAAGAGATCGGAACCGATAGCATTAATAAATGCGGCAAAGATAGAAGGATTTCGTCCATACAGCAGAGCAATAATAACAATCGCTAATACATAAACAGTTACAACATTAGCATGATCGAAATTCAGCAAAAAGCGATTAGAAAATAGGCTAATAGTAATACATAGCAGAGCGGCGAACAGGTAACCCTGAATATTTACCTCGCCATTTATCATTTAGTGGTTGGCATTCGCTATCTTTCCCAACGAGGTATTTTCATCTAATGCAATAATTCAGCTCCTAACTTGCCTAAGCGCTTAGCAAAATCAAGACGTATTTTACAGTTGAGGAATTCCCAAGTCGTATTTTGCTTACGACCGATGACAATTTTATCTAGGTTATGTTCACGGGCATAATCTAAAATTGCTTTTTCTTCATTTGCATCAGCTAAGGTTGAGGTTTCTGTGTCTAAATTTTGCCCTAGTTTTAGTGTTTTGAGAAATGGTGTGTCTTTTCTCCTCTGCTAAGGCATGTAATTTAGGAGTTTCAATATAAACGGGATGCCAACTACAACCTAGCTTTGCCGATCTAACCAATTTTTCATTTCCAGTGTTGTGGTCAATGCAAACTAATAAATTATCGTGGGTGTGCCAAACTTGAGAATAACCTTGGGTATCGCGATACTCACGCATTTGATTATCCACACGTACGGTACTCCTTAGTGATAATTCTCTTAGGGCAATTAAGTTGCCTTTGTGAAAGAAGTGTTCAATTGCTTGTTCGGCTTGCCGGGCAAATATAAACCTTTTCTTCATTAAGTCGTTGGCGCAGGTCGTCAGGCGGTAAATCGACTAAAACCAATTTCATTTGCTTGGTCAAAAATATGGTCAGGTACCGTTTCACGGACTCGAATACCAGTAATACTGCTGACAATATCGTTTAGACTCTCTAAATGTTGTACGTTAATGGTGGTTAGAACATCAATACCGGCTCTAATAATTCTTTAATGCCTTGCTAGCGTTTAGGATGAAGATATTATTACCATGTGGGTTACTAAAAGCTAATTCATCCATTAAAATAATGGCGGGGTGACGTGCTAAAGCGCCATCAATATCAAAGGTATTAATTTTACGTCCGTGGTCGTGGATCTGTTTTGCTGGCAGCTGTGGCAAACCTTCAAGTAACGCAGCTGTTTTTGATCGATTATGCGTTTCTACCACACCAATGACAACATCGAGCCCTTGAGAGCGAAGTAGTTGAGCTTCTTGTAGCATTGCATAGGTTTTTCCTACCCCAGCGTGGGCGCCAAAAAAGATCTTTAAATTGTCGCGAATTTTTTCATTGGCAAATACTTAATAAATCTTCAGGGGTAGGGCGTTTCGGTTCTTGGTTCTCCATCAATCAACCTTATTGTATTTTGCATTCTCAGATTGTTCAAGCGCATCAAGGGCAATATTAAGTTTAAGCTCATTAATGACGGGGCACCTAAAAAGCTAAAAATGGCCGCTCAGTGTTAACTGCTATTGGGTGTCTAATTTTATGTAAATTAAGTCGGTGCGCTTTAGTTACCCGGGCTGCTTGATAATAAGCTGCACTTGGTGAAATATGAGGATCTGATCCATTGGTTGAGGCCGTTATCAGATCGACTGGAACGGCTACATTGTTTTGATTATTGAAAATTTTAATTTGTTGAGCACGGATAGCAAACTGTTTTTGCAATTCGGGATTATATTGCACGCCAGGTTATTGCCACTAGAAGCTAATCCATTATACGGTGTGTCAGTCGTTGCTGACGGCCCGCCATGAAAATATTTAACCTCCGTAATCGATTGGCCAATGAGTGCTGAACTGACAGTATGATTATTTTTTTCGATCAGTGACCACTTAGCTTGATAATTAAATAAAGTATTTTATAACCCTTTGATAAATAATGGGTAAATAATTCCGGTTATGATAGTTAGAAAAATAAATAATACAAATGAAGAACGTAAGACATTCATATTCAACACCTTATCAGGACATAAACAGGCTAAGCAGTAGATCAATCAACTTGATACCAATAAAATGGTATAACTAAACCACTTAATTTATAAATTACGGCGTAGTAATGCTATTGTACTTATGGGATGGTAATAACACCTTTTATTGCTAATGGGAAATAATTAACGCATTAAAAATAACTGCTGACAGAATAGCTGAAGAGGGGGAGTGTAATTGCATGATATTTAATACGTTAAGCTGAGGATAGGTAATCGAGAAAGCGGTAGGAATAATAGCAAAATATTTGGCAATATCATTAGCAATGCTAAAGGTTGAAAGAGAGCCTCTGGTCATTAACATCTATTTACTAATGTGAATGACTTCGATAAGTTTAGTCGGATTTTAGTCAAGATCGACCATATTATTAGCTTCTTTTGCTGTTTGGGTACCTGACTTCATGGCGATGGCAACATCAGCTTGCGCTAGTGCTGGTGCATTATTAGTGCCGTCACCTGTTATAGCAACCAGACTCCCATGGGCCTGACTAGTTTAGCTTCAGGTGTTGCCTAGGCCAGAAAATCATCTACGCCGGCTTCAGCGGCAATGGCTGCGGCTGTCAAATAGTTATCACCGGTGATCATCACGGTTTTAATTCACATCCGGCGCATTTCCGCAAAGTGCTCTTTGATGCCACCTTTTATAATATCTTTTAAAGCGATAAACCAAGAATTTGCTGATTCTCAACAACAACTAATGGTGTTTCTCCTTTACGGGCAAAATTTCTTCGATTAATTTTTCTGTTTCGGCTGGGAATTTGGTATGACTTGTTTCTAGGTAACGACGAATAGAATCGGTAGAGCCTTTTTTGACCACATGATCACTAACATTAACGCCAATCATACGAGCCATGGCGGAAAAGGGAACAAAAGTGGTATTTAATACCTGTAGATCACGCTCGCGTAAATTAAACAATTGCCTTAGCTAAGATAACAATACTACGTCCTTCAGGTTTTTCATCAGCTAATGACGATAGTTGGGCAGAATCAGCCAGTTGTTGTTCTGTAACACCTTTAATAGGTAAGAATTTAGACGCTTGGCGATTACCTAAGGTGATAGTTCCGGTTTTATCGAGCAATAAGACATCGAACATCACCTGCAGCTTCAAGGGTTTGTCCACTTGTTGCAATGACATTTGCGGCTAACATTCGACTCATATCGGCAGCGTCAATTGAAGACAGTAATCCGTCGATCGTAGTTGGAATCAAACAAACTAATAACGCAATTAGTACCACAATAGAAATTGGACTACTACTGCCGTTAAACTCAGCACTAAATAAACTAAAAGGATAAAATGTTGAGCAGGTTAATAAAAAAATAATTGTTAATGCAGTTAATAGTATGATTAACGCAATTTCATTAGGTGTTTTGCGTCGTTGGGCACCTTTTACCATAGATAAGATCATGCGATCAAGAAAAGTTTCACCAGGATTGACCGTGCATTGGATAATTAACCAGTCTGACAGTATCCGAGTTCTTCATTTACCGAAGAAAAATCACCACCAGATTCCCTAATAACTAGGGTTGATTCACCGGTAATGGTACTCTCATCAACGGAAGCGTCGCCTTCAAGCACTTTACCATCGCAAGGAATAATTTCACCGGCTTCAACCAGTACTATATCTCCTTTTCTTATTTGGTCAGAGTTAATTTTCTTTTTTGCTGCCCGATAATAGGCACTGGCTAAACGAATGGTAATACTTTGTTTTTCCCCTTTAATGCTAGCTGCTTGCGTTTTACTGCGCTCTTCAGCCAGCGCTTCGGCAAAATTGGCAAAAAGAACAGTAAACCATAACCAAACCGGAATTATGCCGGTAAATAGCGCATTATCGTCAGCTGATGGAGTGAATAATTGATAAAACCAAATTAATGTCGTCAATATACTACCGATATAAACGATAAACGTTATTGGATTGCGCCACTGAATTTGCGGAGCACATTTTTTTATAGCGTCAAATAATGTTTGATGGATCAATTTACTATCAAACAATAGGCTGGTATTTTTGTTCATTTATATTCCCTTATTGGGCAGAATGCCAAAGTTGTAAACATTCAGCAATTAGCCCAAGTGCCAGGGCAGGTAAAAAAGTGAGTGCATCAATAACGAAAACAGTCAGTATTAACAAGCCAATAAAGAGTGAGCCATGAGTGGGTAATATGGCAAAGAACAGTAAACCATAACCAAACCGTAATTATGCCGGTAAATAGCTCATTATCGTCAGCTGATGGAGTGAATAATTGATAAAACCAAATTAATGTCGTCAATATACTACCGATATAAACGATAAATATTATTGGATTGCGCCACTGAATTTGCGGAGCACATTTTTTTATAGCGTCAAATAATGTTTGATGGATCAATTTACTATCAAACAATAGGCTGGTATTTTTGTTCATTTATATTCCCTTATTGGGCAGAATGCCAAAGTTGTAAATATTCAGCAATTAGCCCAAGTACCAGGGCAGGTAAAAAAGTGAGTGCATCAATAACGAAAACAGTTAGTATTAACAAGCCAATAAAGAGTGAGCCATGAGTGGGTAATATGGCAAAGCTTTCAAGCTGACGCTTTTTCCCTACCATAATACCAGCAATAGCCATTACTGCGGTGATTAAGCCAAAACGACCGACAAACATAACAATACTAAGCGTAATGTTATAGAATAGATTATTGCTATTTAATCCGGTAAAAGCGCTACCATTATTAGCAGCTAAGGAAAATGCATAAAGAACTTCACTAAAGGAGTGAGTGTCAGGATTTAAAATAGCACTGAGTCCAGTTTCGGGAGAAAGCACCATTACTGTTCCGAGTAACGCGAAATTGGGGGTGATTAAAATAGCAATAGCGGTTAATTTAATTTCTTGAATTTTTATTTTTCCCCCAGATATCAGGCGCTCGGTCGATCATTAGACCAGCCAGAAAAACGGCTAGCATTACAAATAGTAACATGCCATATAACCCTGAAACTACGCCCCCAAATACCGCTTCGGCAAGTTGCATAAGCCACATTGGTAATACAGTAAAAGAATTATGCATGGCCGTTCACGGCGCCGCAAGAGGTTGCTGTCGTGATGACGGCGTAGAGTGCCGAATTTAAAATCCCAAAGCGACTTTAATATTACTGTTGGCACCTGAAAGCATAAGTTGTGGGTTACCTTGCATCAGCGATAGTGAAAATAATTTCCATCGCCCAAATTAATGTTAATGTTGTCGCTTGCCGACTATCACTGACCATTCGCCTAATGCAAAATATAGTGCGGTGGGAACTAAAAGAATAGCAATTATTTGGCCAGAATTGGTTAACTCTGTAGGATTTTCGAAAGGATGCGCTGAATTTGTGGCAAAAAATCCGCCTCCATTAGTGCCTAATAATTTGATTGCTTTCTGCGAAGCAACGAGCCCCATCGGGATAATTTGGTTTTGATTTTGTAATGTTTCTACCACTAGGTATGGCGAAAAATTTTGTAACACGCCTTGGCTGATAAAAATAAGGCAAAATAACTGCTAATGGTAGTAAAAGATAGAACGTAATACGAGCAATATCTATCCATGCATTGCATAGCGTTTTTACGCCTTGGCGTGCAAAGGTGCGGATCAGCGCGAAGGCTACAGTAATACCTGTAGAGGCAGATAAAAAATTCTGTACCGTTGAACCAGTCATTTGACTAAAATAACTTAAAGTGTTTTCTCCACCATAGGCTTGCCAGTTAGTATTGGTGATAAAACTAATAGCAGTATTAAGTGCAAGATCCCAATCTAGATTGACAAATTTTTGTAGATTGAACGGTAGGTTTTGTTGATTGATTAATTGCAGAAAGAGAAGTATGCCACCAATAGCGTTGAACAGCAGCAATACGATAACGTATTGCTGCTAATTCATTTCATGTATTTTACCCCCTGGTTTGCATAAGCGGCAACAACTCCATAAGCCGGATTCGATTTTGAAAACACAAATCGGTAAATCATTTTCAATCAATAAAGCTATATAATTTCCTGCAAATTTAGTAATAACGAGCAGGAGAATTAAAAACTGGTAATTAATAATAAAGCACTACTAACCATTTAAAAATCCTTCGCATGAATAAGCGCATAAATTAAATAGAGAAATAATATTCCAATTAGAATGATCCCTATGATAGTAAAAATGGACCCGATTTGTATCCTCATGATTTTGATGTACAGAGCTTAAGTCTTTTAATGCAAAGACTCTGATAAAAAGTCTACATATAGTGTAAAAATAGTATAAAAATACCAATATAATAGCTTGCAAGTTATTACCGTTATCTCTATTTTTTTGTTACAACAATAAACCATGGTTAATATATAGTTTATTTCTTGTAATAAATATTGATTTTTTATTATTTAATATGTAAATAAATTACGATATAAGAAAAAATGTTGAAAAAACAGGATAAAGGTAGTCTGATGAGTAGCAATGCTCGCTTTTATCAGATAATATCTTTATTCATTGCACAATATATCTCAATTGTTTATATCAATTGATAACTTTATAAGGAGGATCTTTATGTCTGAGTATCGTCAATATCCTTGGCATCAAGTTCTCTTGCTTAGTGTTGGTGTTGTATTATTAGGCATTGTGGTTTTTCCTGTCATGATTTTTCGTCATGACCGTAGCCGCTTCTATAGTTATCTACATCGGATGTGGCTAAAGACTAGTGATAAACCTGTTTGGTTGGCCAGTGCTGAAGATACACAATCGATGAAGTAATTAATTGATTAAAAAAATAAAACGTCCTATTACTTGATTGCTTGTTGTGATAGGGCGTTTTTGTTTTAAGCTGCTGTGAAACATATTTTTAAGTTTAATATTTAATAAAATAAATTAGATTTACAAATAGAATAGGTAAGTAATGCATAATATTGAATTAGAACAACTAATCAATACTTACTTGAATATTTACGAATATCAAGATTATGCGCCCAATGGGCTTCAGGTGGAAGGGCGCTCAGAGGTAAAAAAAATAGTGACTGGTGTGACTGCATCGCAAGCATTACTTGATGAAGCGGTAAAATTAGCTGCGGATGCGATTATTGTTCATCATGGTTATTTTTGGAAAAATGAAGCCGCCGTTATTCTTAATATGAAGCGTAAGCGATTAAAAACATTGCTTTGCAATGATATTAACCTTTATGGTTATCACTTACCCCTTGATGTCCATCCAGTGATGGGTAATAACGTGCAATTGGGAAATATCATGGAGGTTGAGATCGATAGTTATATTAAGCCCTTATTACCAATAGGTAAGTTTGCGCAACCGATCAGCGCTGATGATTTAATGTCTCGTTTAAATAATAGATTAGCGCGCCAACCATTGTACTGTGGTGATAATGGCCCAAAAGAAATTCGCACCATTGCTTGGTGTACAGGCGGTGGTCAGAGTTTTATTCAACAGGCCACAGAGGCTGGAGTTGATGCTTTTGTGACCGGTGAAGTTTCTGAGCAAACAATCCATATTGCCAGAGAAATGGGGATCCATTTTTATGCTGCCGGTCATCATGCAACGGAGAGATTTGGCGTTAAAGTGTTAGGTGAATGGCTACAAAAAGATTATGGTTTTGAAGTTATTTTTGTCGATATACTTAATCCTGCCTGATTTTTGTAATGATGAACGCAAAGCCAGCTAAAAGTATTAAAACGGTGGATTATATCACTAAACTGTGTTTTGTATTCTATGTGGTTGTTGATTATGAAAAATAAAATAGTAAGACACAGTTTATTTATCCGAATAATAATTAATTATTTTTTGGTTAAATTGCTATGAAAATCTCTCTGTTTATAGCCTGTATATAATTGACGGGGACGAGCGATTTTTAATTCTTTATTATGCATTTCATTCCAGTGTGCAATCCAACCAATGGTACGAGCAATAGCAAAAATAACCGTAAACATGGTTGTTGGGATCCCTATCGCTTTTAAAATGATGCCAGAATAGAAATCCACATTGGGATAAAGTTTTTTCTCAATGAAATAGGGATCATTGAGGGCTATATGTTCTAACTGCTTGGCAACCTCTAATATATTATCATTTAATTCAAGTTCTTTAAGTACTTCATCGCAGGTCTGTCTCATGACAGTTGCACGGGGATCATAATTTTTTATAAACTCGATGGCCGAATCCCATCAAACGGAAAAGATCATCTTTGTCTTTTGCCCGTTTGATAAATTTAGGGATATTTTCTACAGTTTTAATTTCTTCTAACATGCGTAAACAGGCTTCATTGGCGCCACCATGAGCGGGCCCCCAAAGAGAGGCAATTCCAGCAGCAATACAAGCAAATAGATTAGCGCCAGAAGAGCCGGCTGTTCTTACTGTTGAAGTTGAAGCATTTTGTTCATGATCAGCATGTAGAATAAAAACGCGATCCATTGCTTGTTCGATAATTGGGTTAACCTGATATTTTTCACAAGGTGTAGCAAACATCATATGAAGAAAATTCGCTGAATAAGAGAGGTCATTCTGCAGGTAAATAAAAGGTTGACCAATAGAGTATTTATAACACATTGCTGCAATGGCCGGCATTTTTGATAGTAATTTAAATGCCGCTATTTCACGATGACGCGGATTATTAACATCCAATGAGTCGTGATAGCAAGCCGCCAGTGCGCCAGTTACACCGCATAGAATTGCCATTGGATGAGAATCGCGCCTAAAACCTTGCAAAAGCCGAGTGATTTGATCATTGTGTGCTCGGTGGCAATTTTTTTAAAGTTGTCATAATCGTTTTGTGAAGGTTTCTCACCATAAAGTAGTATATAACAAACTTCTAAATAAGTGGAATTGGTAGCCAATTGATCAATAGGATATCCACGATGCAAAAGAATACCTTTATCTCCATCTATATAGGTAATTTTAGACTCACAGGATGCGGTTGAGGTAAAGCCAGGATCGTAGGTAAAATAACCTTTAGAGCCTAATCCTCGGACATTAATTACATGGAGCCCAAGTGTAGGGGTTAGTACTTCAAGCTCAATTTTTTCTGCATCTTTGTCGACTAATTCTATAGTCTTTTTTCCTTTATCTGCCATTACGGGTCTCCTTAGCGCTTAAACGCAATATCCGACAACCATGAAAGCATGATAAAACGCTTTGAAATTGCATGATATTTTACTAATTAAAAGGCTTAAATCATGTTTTTTAACGAAGTTTTATCTAATGAAATTTTTTTATTAATTTATTAACAATTCATAATCTATTATGTTCCTTATACATTTTAAATTATACCAACAATAACATTAGATTTTTTATGGATAACAATCTAGCATTTTTATTTTACATAATTTTTTTTTGTTGGCAATAATGACTAATTAATTGAACTTAATCATATGTAATTTAAATGTTTAATTATTGTTAAATTATATTGTCAATTTAATGAGCAATGTTTAAATCGTGATCACACTCACTGTTCAAGCTAAATATCTCCAAACATAATGTGTTGTAATTGTAATGGGCATGTGAAGGTCATATACTGAAAACGAGGTCTCCGGATTACCTTGTGGTAGGAGTACCCAGCGTTAATATAAGTAACAACTTTTGCAAATATGTCATAGATTAATTTTTAAGCTGAGTTGTACTTTGTTATCACGATCGCTGTTTGATTTCTACTCCAAGTCCGGAGGTAGGAAAACAATAAAGAGCTGTGTAGGAAAAAATTTTGAAAAAACAAAGGCCTATAAATTTTCAATTGCAAACAATTCATTTTCCGATTACTGCAATAGCTTCGATTTTACATCGTCTTTCTGGCGTTATTACCTTTATTTCGGTCGGTATTTTATTATGGCTGCTGGGATTATCGCTTTCTTCACCGGAAGGTTTTCAATATGCTACTGAAATTATGGGTAGTTTTTTCATAAAATTCATTATTTGGGGCGTATTGACAGCACTAATATATCATATTTGTGGCGGCAGTCGTCACATGCTGATGGATTTTGGTTTTATTGATGAGAGTTTGTCTGTAGGACGTATTTCAGCTATAGCTGCATTTATTATTACCACTATTTTGTCGATCTTAGTGGGGGTGTTTGTATGGTAGTTAATGCATCAGCATTAGGCCGTACTGGCACACAAGATTGGCTGCTACTTCGTGCGTCTGCCATTATTATTGGTTTTTATACGTTTTATATTATCATTTTTATTGTAACAACTGAGTTAAATTATACTGTTTGGCGGACATTTTTTGCTTTCCCGATAACAAAAATTTTTACTATTTTGACGCTAATTTCCATATTGATACATGCCTGGATAGGTTTATGGCAGGTACTAACCGATTACATTAAGTCAATTGCATTGCGATTATTATTACAACTCCTTTTTATTGTTATATTAATTAGTTATTTAATTTATGGAACAATTGTGGTGTGGGGAGCGTAAATGAAATTACCAGTAAGAGAGTTTGATGCAGTTGTTATTGGAGCTGGAGGGGCTGGGATGCGAGCAGCATTGCAAATTTCTCAGCTGGGTTTGTCATGTGCATTGATTTCTAAAGTTTTTCCGACACGTTCACACACTGTATCTGCTCAGGGTGGGATCACCGTTGCGTTAGGTAATACCCATGAAGATGATTGGCAATGGCATATGTATGATACAGTCAAAGGCTCTGATTATATAGGTGATCAAAATGCCATTGAATATATGTGTAAAACCGGACCTGAAGCCATACTAGAACTTGAGCATATGGGGTTACCATTTTCACGTTTAGATGACGGTCGTATTTATCAACGTCCATTTGGTGGCCAGTCAAAAAATTTTGGTGGTGAGCAAGCTGCTCGCACTGCCGCGGCGGCAGATAGAACTGGGCATGCTCTTTTGCATACCCTTTATCAACAGAATTTAAAAAACCATACCACAATTTTTTCAGAATGGTATTCACTTGATTTAGTTAAAAATCAGGATAGTGACATAGTCGGTTGTACCGCATTATGCATGGAAACCGGTGAGGTCGTTTATTTTAAAGCTAAAGCCACTATTCTTGCTACAGGTGGGGCGGGTAGGATTTATCAATCAACAACCAACGCTCATATTAATACTGGTGACGGTGTTGGAATGGCTGTCAGGGCAGGTGTTCCGTTGCAGGATATGGAAATGTGGCAATTTCATCCAACTGGAATTGCTGGCGTGGGTGTATTAGTAACAGAAGGATGTAGGGGAGAGGGTGGCTATTTACTTAATAAAGATGGCGAGCGCTTTATGGAGCGTTATGCGCCAAATGCAAAAGATTTAGCAGGCCGTGATGTTGTTGCTCGCTCAATTATGACAGAGATCCTTGAAGGTAGAGGATGTGATGGCCCCTGGGGAGCACATGTTAAATTAAAACTCGATCACTTAGGCAAAAAAGTGTTGGAGTCTCGATTACCTGGTATTCTTGAATTATCCAGGACTTTTGCTCATGTTGACCCCGTTAAAGAGTACATTCCTGTTATTCCTACTTGCCATTATATGATGGGAGGGATCCCAACCAAAGTAACCGCCCAGGCGTTAATGATTAATGAAAAAGGTGAAGATGCTGTGATTCCGGGATTATTTGCTGTCGGTGAAGTTGCTTGTGTTTCTGTTCATGGAGCAAACCGTTTGGGCGGAAATTCATTACTTGATTTAGTAGTATTCGGCCGTTCTGCAGGACTACATCTGAAAGAATCTTTACTGGAACAAGGTTCAATGCGTGATGCCAGTGAATCTGATGTTGATGCGGCATTAATGCGTTTAAATCGCTGGGATAATACACACAGCGGTGAAGATCCGGTGGAAATACGTAAGGTATTACAGGCCTGTATGCAGCATAATTTTTCAGTTTTTCGTGAAGGTGATGCGATGGCTAAGGGTTTAGAAGAATTAAAAGTAATTCGTGAACGTTTGAAAAATGCCCGTTTGGATGATACTTCACGTGAATTTAATACTCAACGTATTGAATGTTTAGAGCTAGATAATTTGGTAGAAACGGCTTTTGCAACGGCAGAAGCCGCAAATTTTCGTACTGAAAGTCGGGGGGCACATAGTCGTTTTGATCACCCTGATCGCGATGACACAAGTTGGTTATGTCATACTCTATATTTACCACCATCTGGAACTATGACTCGCCGAGCAGTAAATATGCAACCTGAGTTACGTGATCCCTTCCCACTTAAAATACGTACTTATTAATGCACGGGCGTTAATAGTGTTGCGGAGAAAGTAGATTATGAAAATTGAATTTTCCATTTATCGTTACAATCCAGACGTCGATAATATGCCACGTATGCAAGACTACAGTTTGGAAATTGCTGAAGGCTGTGACATGATGTTATTGGATGCTTTAATCCAACTAAAAGAAAAAGATCCTACTTTAGCATTTCGCCGTTCTTGTCGTGAAGGAGTTTGTGGCTCTGATGGATTAAATATGAATGGTAAAAATGGCTTGGCCTGTATTATACCACTATCGTCTTTATGTCGTGATAAAAAAAAGGTTGTCATTCGACCATTATCAGGCTTACCGGTTGTACGAGATTTAGTTGTTGATATGGCTCAATTTTATACTCAATATGAAAAAATTCGTCCTTATCTTATTAATGATGGCAAGAATCCACCGGCTCGTGAATATTTACAGACTCCAGAACAACGAGAAAAATTGGATGGTTTATATGAGTGTATTCTTTGTGCTTGCTGTTCAACCTCATGTCCATCATTTTGGTGGAATCCTGATAAATTTATTGGCCCTGCCGGTTTATTAGCGGCTTATCGTTTTTTAATCGACAGTCGGGATACTGAAACCGATACTAGATTGGATAATTTAAACGACGCTTTTAGTGTATTTCGCTGTCATAGCATTATGAATTGTGTCAGTGTTTGTCCAAAAGGTTTAAATCCAACTAAAGCTATTGGACACATTAAATCGATGTTATTAAAACGTAGTGCATAGTTTTGGCAAAAATTCCTATAATAAAAATATTGCAGGAAATAAAAAATAGAAAACTATTATATTAAATTGATATTAATTTTGTGTGGTAAATTACAGAAGGAACCTTTAATAAAGAGCTCCTTTATTAATAATAATTCTGCATAGAACACGTTCAAAGAATCTTTATTGAAACCGTATATATAAAAAGCGGTACTGTTAACTACGATGAAAACTAAAGCCTATAGGCTTAAGGGATCACAATGCACAACAGCGTAATGAAGGACTGGCTAGACTCAAGTTTTCTAGCTGGTGAAAATCAGTCTTATATCGAACAGCTTTATGAAGACTACTTAACTGACCCTAATTCCGTTAATGCAGACTGGCGAGACATTTTTGATAAATTACCAGGTGCAAGTTCCAACGGCGAATACTCCCATTCTCACACCCGTGAATATTTTCGCTCATTGGCGAAGGATTCTACACGTTACCAAACTTCGGTTCATAATCCGTTTTTGGATGCAAAGCAAGTTAAAGTTCTCCAATTAATAAACGCATTTCGTTTTAGAGGACATCAAAATGCAAACATTGATCCATTAGAGCTGTGGAAGCAGGAAACTGTGCCTGATTTAGATCCTGCATTTCATGATTTAACTGAAGCTGATTTTGAAAAAACGTTCAATGTTGGTTCTTTTGCTATTGGCAAGGAAACAATGAAATTAAGTGAGCTGTATACTGCACTGAAGCGTATTTATTGCGCTTCGATTGGTGCAGAATACATGCATATTGCTAATACTGAAGAGAAACGTTGGATCCAACAGCGCCTAGAACTGGCAACACAGGTTAGTGAGCAATTTAGCAAACAAGAAAAGATTTGCTTTTTATCAGAATTAACAGCTGCTGAAGGATTTGAGCTCTATCTTGGTGTCAAATTTCCTGGCGCAAAACGTTTTTCCCTAGAAGGGGGAGATTCGCTCATTCCGATGTTAAAGGATTTGATCCGTTATGCAGGTCAACAGGATACGCGTGAAGTAGTATTGGGAATGGCCCACCGTGGGCGATTAAATGTTTTAGTTAACATTTTAGGTAAGCAACCAAAGGATCTATTTGATGAGTTTGCCGGTAAGCATAAAGATCATTTAGGTACTGGTGATGTTAAATATCATCAGGGCTTTTCTTCTGATTTCAAAACAGAAGGTGCTTTGGTTCATTTAGCTTTAGCCTTTAATCCATCACATTTAGAAATAGTTAGTCCAGTGGTAATCGGTTCTGTCCGTGCTCGTCGTGATCGTTTAGATAAAGGTCGTAGTAATATGGTACTGCCCATCACTATCCATGGTGATGCAGCTGTAATTGGCCAAGGAGTCGTTCAGGAAATGCTGAATATGTCTCAGGCTCGTGGTTATGAGGTTGGTGGTACAGTGCGGATCGTGGTTAATAATCAGATAGGCTTTACCACATCCAATCTTAAAGATGCACGTTCAACACAATATTGCACTGATATTATGAAAATGGTGCAAGCACCTATTTTTCATGTTAATGCAGATGATCCTGAAGCGGTTGCTTTTGTTACTCGACTGGCATTAGATTTTCGCAATAAGTTTAAACGCGATGTAGTAATTGATTTAGTTTGTTATCGTCGACATGGTCATAATGAGGCGGATGAGCCGAGTGCTACCCAGCCAATTATGTATCAAAAAATTAAAACACACGCCACACCGCGTAAAATTTATGCAGATAAACTAATAGCGGAAAAGACAGTTACTAGCGATGAAGTAACAGAAATGATTAATCTCTATCGTGATAAATTAGATCACGGTGATTGTGTCGTTGATGAATGGCGTCCAATGGAAACCGACTATTCGGTCTGGAAACCTTATTTGAATCATGACTGGAATGATGCTTATCCCGCTAAAGTTAAAAAGAAACGACTACAAGATTTGGCTAAACGTTTAAGTACTATTCCTACAGAGATTGTTATGCAGCTACGGGTTAAAAAAATTTACAGTGATCGCTTGGCAATGGCGAGGGATAAAAAACTGCTTGATTGGGGAGCAGCAGAAACTTTGGCCTATGCAACATTAGTTGATGAAGGTATACAAGTTCGTTTATCAGGTGAAGATGCAGGCCGAGGTACTTTTTTTCATCGCCATGCAGTTATTCATAATCAAACTAACGGCTCAGTTTATGTCCCTCTGGCTAATATGCGTGAAAATCAAGGAATATTTGACGTCTGGGATTCTGTTTTGTCTGAAGAAGCGGTACTTGCTTTTGAATATGGTTATGCATCAGCCGAGCCACGGGTTTTAGCTATTTGGGAAGCTCAGTTTGGTGATTTT
The DNA here is from genome assembly GCA_047291315.1 of Candidatus Phloeobacter fragariae. Lineage (GTDB taxonomy): Bacteria > Pseudomonadota > Gammaproteobacteria > Enterobacterales > Enterobacteriaceae > Arsenophonus > Arsenophonus fragariae. The sequence continues at coordinate 130,760 of JBDPYZ010000003.1, forward strand.
GCTAATGTGGCGCAAGTGGTTATCGATCAATTTATTAGTTCTGGTGAACAGAAATGGGGGCGCATGTGTGGATTAGTAATGTTGTTACCCCATGGTTATGAGGGACAAGGTCCGGAGCACTCCTCTGCCCGTTTAGAGCGTTATTTGCAATTGTGTGCGGAACAAAATATGCAAGTCTGTGTTCCGACTACTCCAGCTCAGGTCTATCATATGCTCCGTCGCCAGATACTTCGTAATATGCGACGTCCATTGATTGTTATGTCACCCAAGTCATTACTGCGTCATCCCCTTGCAGTTTCTAGTTTGGAAGAGTTAGCAAATGGTGAATTCCAGCCTGTAATTAGTGAAATTGATCCAATAGATGCGAAAAAAGTCAAACGTGTCGTTTTATGTTCCGGTAAAGTTTATTATGATCTGCTTGAACAACATCGTGAAAAAAAACAAAAAAATATCGCCATTATTCGTATCGAACAATTATATCCATTCCCCCATAAAGATTTAGAAACAGCGCTAGAGCCTTATGCACATGTTCGCGATTTTGTCTGGTGTCAAGAGGAGCCTCTTAATCAGGGTGCCTGGTACTGTAGTCAGCATAATATCAGGGAAGCAATTCCAAAAGGTTCATTATTAAGCTATGCGGGACGCCCTGCATCTGCTTCACCCGCCGTAGGCTACGCGTCTGTCCATCAAGAACAGCAAAAAGCATTGGTTGATGATGTACTAAAAATAAATAAATTAAAGGATAGAAAATGAGTAGCATAGAAATTCTTGTTCCTGATCTTCCTGAATCTGTTGCAGATGCTACAGTTGCAACTTGGCACAAGAAACCAGGGGATCAGGTAGAACGCGATGAAGTGTTAGTAGAAATTGAAACGGATAAAGTTGTACTCGAAGTACCTGCAGCAGATTCAGGTTTTCTGGAGTCAATTTTGGAAGAAGAGGGAGCTACTGTTCTATCTAAACAACTATTGTGTCGTATACATCTTAGTGATAGCATGGGAATTTCGGCTGAGCTAAAAGAGACTGCGGAGTCAGCGCCGGCGAAACGTCAGACTGCCAGCCTTGAAGAAGAGAGTTATAGTGCACTAACACCTGCTGTCCGTCGTTTAATTGCAGAACATGATTTGAACCCGGCCAATATCAAAGGTAGTGGTGTAGAGGGGCGTATGACGCGTCATGATGTTGAAAAATATCTTAAAAACCAATCAACAGCGAGCGCAAATACATCGATTAAGCAACAGAGTGACGCATCTACAACTACATCATCAATATCTTCTCATCGAAGTGAAAAACGGGTACCAATGACCCGTTTGCGTAAACGTATCGCAGAACGTTTACTAGAAGCGAAAAATAATACTGCCATGTTGACGACTTTTAATGAAGTTAATATGAAGCCTATTTTTGATTTACGAAAACACTATGGTGAAAGCTTTGAAAAGCGGCATGGTGTACGTTTGGGCTTTATGTCTTTTTATGTTAAAGCGGTTGTTGAAGCCTTAAAGCGTTATCCTGAAGTGAATGCATCAATTGATGGTTCGGATGTGCTTTATAATAGTTATTTTGATATTAGTATTGCTGTTTCCACGTCTAGAGGTTTAGTCACACCGGTATTACGTGATGCAGATGCGCTTAGCATGGTAGAAATTGAAAAGCGTATTAAAGAGTTAGCAATTAAGGGACGTGATGGCAAGCTGACGGTTGAAGAATTGAAAGGGGGAAACTTCACTATTACTAATGGTGGTGTTTTTGGGTCTTTAATGTCAACCCCGATTCTTAATCTGCCACAAAGTGCAATTTTAGGGATGCATGCTATCAAAGATAGGCCTATGGCTGTTGACGGTAAAATTGAAATCTTGCCAATGATGTACTTAGCGCTTTCTTATGATCACTGCTTAATTGATGGACGTGAATCTGTGAGTTTCTTGGTGACAATAAAAGATATGTTGGAAGAGCCGGCTCGTTTATTGCTGGACGTCTAGCTAATTAATTTAGAGTGAAATTATTTACTCAGTCTGAAATGAAGCTTGGTTAATTTTTTGTTGACCATTATTTAACTAAAAGAATATAGAGACTTTTTATTTCTTTGTCAGACTAAATTATGGATAGAGCATAGTATCATGAACTTAAATGAATATCAGGCAAAACAGCTGCTTGCGCGTTATGGTTTGTCAGTACCTACCGGTTATGCTTGTAAAACAGAAAATAGGCAGAAGAAGTGGGTAATAGCTTTTGGGTTGTAAAGTGTCAGGTATATGCTGGTGGTTGAGGTAAAACGGGTGGCGTAAAAGTTGTTAATAATCGCGATGAAGTCAGGCTAATTGCTGAAGATTGGTAAGGAAAACGCTTAGTGACTTACCAAACCGATACCCATGGACAGCCTGTTAATCAAATTTTGATAGAAGCGGTAACCGATATTTACAAAGAGCTTTATTTGGGCGCGGTAATAGATCGGGCTACCCGTTGGGTTGTCTTTATGGCATCGAATGAAGGCGGTATTGAAATTGAAAAAGTCGCAGAACAAACAGACACTGGAGCTTATTCATATTCATAAGGCCATTATGGTCTAATGTCTTATCAAGGACGTGAGCTTGGTTTCAAAGTTAGGTTTGAGCGGCAAACAAGTTAAGCAGTTTAGCAACATATTTATCGGATTAGCACCAATCTTTCTCGAGCGTGATCTGACTTTAATTGAGATAAATCCCCTCGTCATAGCTAAGCTAGTGGATTTAATCTGTTTAGGTGGAAAGCTTAGTATTGATAGTAATGCACTATACCGCCAAAAAGAATTACAGGAAATGAGTGAGGTTTTCCAGGAAGATCCTTGTGAAGCTTCATGTGTCAGAGTGGAATTATAAATTATGTTGTTTTAGATGGCAATATTGGTTGTATGGTTAATGGTGCCGGTTGAGCCATGAACATTGTTAAGTTACAAGGGGATCGCCGGCTAATTTTCTTGATGTAGGCGGTGGTGCCACTAAGGAACGCGTAACGGAAGCATTTAAAATTATCTTATCTGATGAAAATGTTAGAGCCGTTTTCGTCAATATTTTGGTGGCATTGTTCGCTGCTATTTGATCGCTGATGGTATTATTGGAGCAGTTAAAGAAATTAGAGTAAAAGTCCCAGTCATTGTTCGTCTTGAAGGCAATAATGCTGAGCTAGAGGCGTAAAATTAGCTGATAGTGGTTTAAAAATCACTGTTGCAACCAGTTTGAGCGATGTAGCAGAAAAAACAGTAGCGGCAGTCGAGGTGAAATAAGCAACGTCTATTTTTATTGATAAAAATACTAAAGTTATCTGTCAAGGATTTACAGGTAGCCAAGGAACTTTTCATTCAGAGCCGGCAATTGCATATGGGACAAAAATGGTTGGTGGCGTAACATCAGGCAAAGGTGGAAAAACGCATCTAGGATTACCTGTTTTTAATACAGTACGTGAAGCTGTAAAAGCAACGGGTGCAAATATTAAGCAACATATAACAAAACCGATCGTTGCTTATATTGCCGGTGTAACGGCACTAAAAGGTAAGCGCATGGGGGGAATGCTGGCGGCAAAGGTACAGCAGATGAGAAGTTTGCTGCTTTAGAAGCAGTAGGTGTAAAAACTGTTGGTAGTTTAACTGAGATTGGTGAAACCGTTAAGCAATTAGTGACTAGTAAATAGCCTGATTTATACTAAAACTTAGTTTTTTCAATATTAAAAGAGGCATTATACGGATTGAAAATATCATATTAATGATTTGTTAAATAACGTTTTGGAGAGGTGTCTTAAGCCGACTAACTGGTAAATGGTTAAAATGAATTATTGCATATTTTATTAACATGAACAGACAAATAAATAGATATTTAATATATTGAGGGTTTTAATAAATATTTATTTAAATCAAATAATAACATGGGTTTTGTTTTTTATTTTCAATAGAATTGTTACTGATCAAATTTAGCTTGTCATTAAATGTAGCAGTATTATGATTTAGTCGCAAAAATTCAATCTGAATCGTATTAAATCTATTTATTATAAGTGTATATAAGCGTACTATTATTAAAATGTTTGTTGTATTTTGATAAATTTTTTATCGTTATTTTAAGATGTATAAAGCTGTTAGTTATGAGGCTTTTATCTTTGCATTATGAAAGTCAGGTCGTCACAAGTCGGTGTCTTCCTGCTAGGAGCAAGGAGTCAAGATGTTTGATATTGTCGAATTGTCCCGGTTACAGTTTGCCTTAACTGCAATGTATCATTTCCTGTTTGTGCCATTAACACTTGGTATGTCGTTTTTACTAGCCATAATGGAAACGGTATATGTAATCTCAGGTAAACAGATATATAAAGATATGGCAAAATTCTGGGGTAAGTTATTTGCTATTAACTTTGCCTTAGGTGTTGCAACAGGTTTGACCATGGAATTCCAATTCGGGACTAACTGGTCATATTATTCACATTATGTTGGTGATATTTTTGGGGCGCCACTGGCAATTGAAGGATTAATGGCGTTCTTCTTGGAGTCAACATTTGTTGGTTTATTTCTTTTTGGCTGGGATCGTTTAAGTAAAACACAACATTTAGCTAGCACATGGCTGGTTGCACTGGGTTCTAATTTTTCTGCGCTGTGGATCTTAGTTGCTAATGGCTGGATGCAAAACCCAATTGCTTCTGATTTTAACTTTGAAACCATGCGGATGGAAATGCTCAGTTTTTCAGAATTAGTTTTAAATCCAGTGGCACAAGTTAAATTTGTTCATACCGTTGCAGCAGGTTATTGTACTGGCACAATGTTTATCTTGGGTATCAGTGCTTATTACTTACTCAGAGGTCGTGATCGACCTTTTGCTAAACGTTCATTCGCGATAGCGGCAAGTTTTGGTATCGTCTCAGTACTGTCAGTCATTGTCTTGGGTGATGAATCTGGTTATGAAATGGGTGATGTTCAGAAGACCAAGTTAGCAGCTATTGAAGCTGAATGGGAAACCCAACCACCGCCGGCCTCATTTAATCTTATTGCTATGCCAAATAGTGAAAAAATGAAAAATGAATTCGCAGTAGAAATTCCATGGTTAATGGGAATTATTACCACCCGCTCTATTGATACGCCTGTTTTGGGTTTAAAAGATTTAATGGCGCAACATGAAGTTCGTATTCGTAATGGTATCAAAGCCTATGCACTTTTAAAAAGATTACAGGCTGGTGATAATGATCCTGCTATACGAAAAGCATTTGATGCAAATAAAAAAGATCTTGGTTATGGATTGTTGTTAAAACGCTATACACCTAATGTTGTTGATGTCAGTGAAGAACATATTAAAGCGGCTGCTAAAGATAGTATTCCTAAAGTTGGACCTTTATTTTGGGCATTTCGTATTATGGTGGCTTGTGGTTTCCTAATGTTACTTATTTTTGGCTTATCATTTTGGTCTGTTATTCGTAACCGTATTGGCGAAAAAAAATGGCTTTTGCGTTTAGCTATGTTTGGTATTCCGTTACCATGGATTGCTGTTGAAGCAGGTTGGTTTGTTGCTGAATATGGCCGTCAGCCATGGGCAATTGGTGAAATTTTACCGACAGCGGTTGCGCATTCATCATTAAGTATTGTAGATCTAATTTTCTCGATGGCACTAATATGTGGTCTGTATACTTTGTTCTTGGTTATTGAATTATTCTTAATGTTCAAATTTGCACGTAAAGGGCCGAGTAGTCTTAAAACAGGTCGTTATCATTATGAGCAACAAAATATTTCATCCGAAAATACTTAGTAAACAGGAGTCCATTCATGTTTGATTATGAAGTTCTAAGGTTTATATGGTGGCTACTGATTGGTTTGTTGCTGATCGGTTTTGCCGTGACTGATGGTTTTGATATGGGCGTTGGTATTTTATTGCTATTTATGGGAAAAACAGATACTGAACGGCGGATCATGATCAATTCAATCGCACCTCACTGGGATGGTAATCAGGTTTGGTTAGTGACTGCTGCTGGCGCACTATTTGCTGCTTGGCCGATGGTTTATGCTGCGGCATTATCAGGTTTTTATATTGCTATGATATTAGTGCTGGCTGCACTATTTTTCAGACCAGTGGGTTTTGATTATCGTTCTAAGCTTGAGAGTTTAAAATGGCGCAGTATGTGGGATCGTGGAATATTTATTGGTAGCTTTGTTCCTCCACTAATCATTGGTGTTGCTTTTGGTAATTTGTTACAGGGAGTTCCTTTTGCAGTTAATGACCAATTGTATTTGAGTTACACCGGTTCTTTCCTTGGTTTACTCAGTCCTTATGGTTTACTAGCAGGAATTATTTCGATAATGATGATAATGACCCAAGGCGCGACATATCTTCAAATGCGTACTGTCGGTGAATTACATTTGCGTTCACGTAATGCCACTTATATCACCGCCTTTTTCACCTTAATTACTTTTGCTGGTGCTGGCTTTTGGTTGATATATGGGATTGATGGTTATGCTATTAAAAGTACAATCGATACCTATGCTGTTTCTAATCCGCTACATAAAGAAGTAGTAAGAAAAGCAGGCGCATGGTTGGTTAATTTTAATAATAATCCAGGGCTATGGGCATTACCGATACTTGGTTTAATTTTTCCAATACTGACTTTCTTGTTTACTAAGCTTGATAAAGCAGGATGGGCATTTTTATTTTCATCGCTGACAATTGTTTGTATTATTTTAACTTTTGGCATTAGTATGTTTCCATTCATTATGCCTTCAAGTATACAGCCTGATGCCAGTTTGACGATTTGGGATGCCACTTCAAGCTTATTTACATTACAAGTGATGACGGTTGTTGCCATCATTTTTGTGCCAATTATATTGGCATATACAATCTGGTGTTATTACAAAATGTTTGGTCGAATAGACAAAACGCATATTGAAAATAACAAGTATTCATTATATTAAGGAGCGAATAGCATGTGGTATTTTGCTTGGATTTTAGGAACGCTACTTGCTTGTAGTTTCGCTGTAATTGCAGCTTTGGCTATTGAGCAGATTGAAGCTAATGCTGCTAACAAAGCTAAATAAACAGACTGGTGAATGATAATGGTAGATAAAGTCTACTCATCAATGTATAAGGGGCCGTTTCGGATGGCATTTGCTATGGAACTCTGGGATCCAACATTATTTGCCTCAAATACCAGTTCTCTTGCTACATGGCAGGGATTATTGTTAATTTGGGCAACTTGTAGTGGGTAATATTGGGTATTGGGTTTTTACCTAAAAAAGAGTTTTGGCGTTATTTTTTTCATTCATTGCCTGCTGTTTTGGATCCTGGCTTGCGGGCTGTTTTATTTCTTTCGTATTAGTTTCATTTCTTAAGATAGGTTTATATTTCATTATTTTTTTGTAACTTTATTTATAAATCATTCCAATAGATGATTCACTTAAGTATAGTTATGGGTAATCTATTGATAGTAAGGGGAGTAAAATATGCCGTTTTGCTGGCCTATCCGTATTTATTATGAGGATACTGATGCGGGAGGTGTAGTTTATTATGCACGTTATGCGCATTTTTTCGAGCGTGCTAGAACGGAAATGTTGCGAGAAAAAGGATTTGAACAGCAGAAATTACGAGAACAAAATTTAGCTTTTGTCGTACGTAAAATGACAATTGACTATTTACACCCCGCTAAATTGGATGATTTATTGACCGTTGAAACAAAAATTACCCATGTACAACGTACATCATTGACTTTTTTTCAACGGTTAATTAATCAACAAGGAAAAGAAATTTGCACAGCAGAAATAATTATTGTTTCTGTTGATACATTTAGAATTGAGCCAACTGGGCTTCCTAAGTCTATTGTCGCGGAGTTTAAGCAGTGACTGACATGAATATCTTAGATTTATTCCTAAAAGCGAGTTTTTTGGTTCAACTAATCATGTTTATCCTAATAGGATTTTCCATTGCTTCTTGGGCTATTATTATTCAACGAACCAAAATTTTAAATGCAGCAGCTCGAGAAACGGAAGCTTTTGAGGATCGTTTTTGGTCCGCTATTGAGCTATCTCGTCTCTATAAAGAATGCCAGGTTCGTCGTGATGCATTAACAGGATCAGAACAGATTTTCTATTCTGGATTTAAAGAATTTGCTCGTTTACGTCAAGCTAATCTCCATACACCAGAAGCTGTGGTGAACGGTGCATCTAGAGCTATGCGTATATCAATGAATCGTGAGTTAGAATCATTGGAAGCCCATATTCCTTTTTTAGGTACTGTAGGATCAATAAGTCCTTATATTGGATTATTTGGTACCGTTTGGGGAATTATGCATGCATTCATCGCTTTAGGTTCGGTTAAACAGGCAACATTACAAATGGTTGCTCCGGGTATTGCTGAAGCATTAATTGCAACGGCAATCGGCTTGTTTGCAGCCATTCCAGCTGTGATGGCTTATAACCGGTTGAACCTGCGAGTTAATAAATTGGAACAAGGTTATGACAATTTTATGGAAGAATTCTTAGCCATTTTGCATCGTCAAGCTTTTGCTTCTGAAAAGCAATAAATGCGGAGAACAGAAAGATGGCACGGACTCGACATAGACGTGAACTGAAATCTGAAATTAATATCGTTCCTTTATTGGATGTACTGTTAGTATTGTTATTGATCTTTATGGCAACGACTCCAATTATTTCGCAAAGTGTGAAAGTGGAATTACCCGATGCAGCACAATCAGAAACTATGTCAGGTAGTGATAATCCACCTATTATTCTTGAAGTCTCTGGAGTAGGGCAATACAGTGTCATTATTGAGGGTCATCGAGAAGAGTTTTTACCGCCAGAAAAGATTGCGGCAATGACAAAAGCAGCTTTGGCAAAAAATCCTCAGGCCATTTTTTTAATTGGTGGTGCTAAAGATGTACCTTATGAAGAAGTTATTAAAGCTCTAAATATACTTCATCAAGCTGGCATTAAATCGGTTGGTTTTATGTCTCAACCTATTTGATGTAATTGCATAATCATTTGTTTGGAAATCTGTTGTGAGAAAGACAAAAGAGCAAAAAAATAAACTGAGTCGTTCTGTCGTACTCTCTATTGTACTTCACATTTTACTATTTGGTTTTATTATTTGCGGTTCGTTGAATCAAATTATTAAACTTGGTGGTGGCGGTCAAGGTGGTGAAGTGGTTGATGCAATCATGGTTGATCCAGGCGTCGTAATAGAACAGTATAACCAGTTGCAACGGCAGCAAAATAGTGCCAAACAAGCCGTTGCTGAGCGAAAAAAACGTCTTCAACAGCAAGAAGAAGAACTACGAAAACAGCAGGACGAAGAACAAAAACGCTTAAAGATGGTTGAAGAGGAGCGGATTAAAATAGAACGAGAAGCCGAGCAACAACGCAGGCAAGCAGAAGAAGCCGCCAAGAAAGCCAAAGAGCAACAGAAAACTGTAGAAGAGGCTGCGGCTAAAGCTAAAGCAGAACAAGAGCGGCTAATAAAAGAGCAGGTAGAGGCAAAAGCAAAAGTTGAAAAGACAGCTAAGGTGCTGGAAGCTAAGAAAAAAGCCGATGCAGCAAAACAAGCTGCTGTGGTTGACGATCTACTTGGTGGATTAACTGCTCAACAGCCAATTCAGCAAACGGGAGGTGCAGCAGCGGGCCAAGGAAGAAATAGAAAAAGCGGAGCATCGAGTTCAGATGTGGCTAATTATGCTGGTAAGATCAAAACCGCAATTGAGAGCAAATTTTATGATGCTGATATTTATCGTGGCAAAACATGCGAATTAAGTATAAAACTAGCTCCTGACGGCATGTTAATTAGTATTGCAGCTAAAAGTAGTACATCAAATGATCAATCACTATGTGACGCAGCGATACGTGCAGCCAAAACAGCGACAATGCCTAAACCGCCTAGTCGTAGTATTTATGATGAATTTAATGAACAGGGAAGTGTTTTAGTATTCAAGCCTTAGTTAATGGATGTGTTATGAATATCATAAGGCTAAGAAAATTAACAAAAATTTTTCAGTTATCTGGTTTTATGTATTCACCTTTGTTAATATCCAAGCTAATTATTACGGGCGTGAATACGTGATAAGGAAGAAAAGATGAAGCAGGCATTTAAATTATTATTAGGATTTTTAATATTATGGGCGGCATGTGCTCAGGCAGGAATTCGGATTGAAATTACCCAAGGTATCAATACTGCACAACCCATTGCTATAGTGCCTTTTAAATGGATAGGAACAGCTACTTTACCCGACAATGTAGGACAAATTGTTGCTGCTGATTTACGTAATAGCGGTAAATTTAATTCTATCGATCCCAGTCATATGCCTCAGCAGCCGACTACTGCATCGGAAGTTACACCTAATGTTTGGACGGCATTAGGTATCAACGCTGTTGTCGTTGGTCAGATACAACCGGCTGCTGATGGTCAGTACATTATTAGTTATCAACTGGTTGATGTGGTGAATTCTCCAGGTACTGTACTGAACAAAAATCAATTGAAAGTGGCAGCCAAATGGCTACGTTATGCTGCGCATACTATTAGCGATGAAGTGTTTACGAAACTAACCGGTATTCGAGGTGCATTTCGTACACGTATCGCTTACGTGGTGAAAACTAATGGTGGAAAGTTTCCTTATGAATTAAGGGTTTCAGATTATGATGGTTATAATCAATTTACTGTACACCGTTCGCCTGAACCTCTTATGTCTCCAGCCTGGTCTGCTGATGGTGAAAAATTAGCCTATGTCACTTTTGAAAGTGGCAGCTCAGCTTTAGTTATTCAAACGTTAGCTACAGGTGAACTCCGCCAGATTGCTGCTTTTCCGCGTCATAATGGAGCACCTACCTTTTCCCCCGATGGGAGCAAGCTTGCTTTTGCACTATCAAAGACCGGAAGTTTAAACTTATATGTAATGGACTTGGCGAGTGGTCAAACTCGCCAAATAACAGATGCTCGCAGTAATAACACTGAACCAAGTTGGATGCCAGACAGCCAGACGCTTATTTACACTTCTGATCAAGCTGGGCGTCCACAAATATACAAACTGAATATTAATGGTGGTGTGCCAGAGCGTATTACTTGGGAAAACAGCCAAAACCAGGATCCAAGTGTCAGTCCTGACGGTAAATTTATGGTAATGGTCAACTCGAATAATGGTAAACAGCAAATCGCTAAACAGGATCTGGCAACGGGTAACGTTGAATATTTGACGGATACGTTTCTAGATGAAACGCCGAGTATTGCACCTAATGGTACTATGGTAATCTATAGCTCTTCACAAGGGCTAGGAACTGTATTACAGCTGGTATCAACGGATGGCCGTTTTAAAGCGCGTCTGCCGACGACTGATGGACAGGTTAAATCTCCTGCCTGGTCGCCTTATTTGTGATGCATAATAATAAGTATGGTAATAACTATTAAAGGATCGAACAAGATGCAATTGAATAAAGGGCTTAAGGGGCTAATGTTAGCATTACCTATTTTAGCCGTTGCAGCATGTAGCTCAAAAGAAGGTAATGACAAGACGGGTTCTGAGAACAACGTAGCGGATAGTAATGCTGGCCTGACTGCTGAGAAACTGGCTCGTCAGCAAATGCAAGAATTGCAAAGTAACAACATTGTTTACTTTGATTTCGATAAGTATGGTGTCACCCCAGAATATGCACAGCTGTTAGATCAACATGCAACTTTCCTACGCAGTAATCCTTTAGTTAAGATTACTGTAGAAGGACATACCGATGAAAAGGGTACACCAGAGTATAATATTGCACTTGGTGAGCGTCGCGCTAATGCTGTGAAAATATATTTGCAGAGTAAAGGTGTAAACGGTGAACAAATTGCTATCGTATCTTATGGTAAGGAAAAACCTGCTGTTGAAGGTAATGACGAATCAGCATATGCTAAAAACCGTCGTGCGATACTTGCGTATTAAGAGTATTATATGAACAGTAATTTCAGACATCTTTATTTGAGTCTGTCGTTGTTAGTTGGCGTAGCGGCTCCGGCAGTCGCTATCGTCCAAGCGCCAATCATTAATGTCGACTCATCAGGTTCTATAAGTGATCGTCTTATTCAAATTGAGACAGCGGTCAATTCTCAAGGGCAATTATTATATCAAATTCAGCAGCAGTTGTCGGATGCTCAGCGGGACATTGATACATTGCGTGGTCAAATTCAGGAAAATCAATATCAATTAAGTCAAGTTATTGAGCGACAAAAATATCTTTACATGCAGTTGGATTCATTGCCAAGTGGTTCAAATAAAGTAAAGGCAAATACTGACAGTAGTAATAGCAATAATACTGTTGTCGCGGCTAAACCAGCGAATGAAAAGGCTGAGTATGATACGGTAGTTGCACTTGCTATAAAGAGCAAATCTAAACAGCAGATTACGCAGGCAATTAGTTCTTTTCAGCATTTTATCAAAACTTACCCTAAATCTAATTATCAGCCCAATGCCAATTATTGGCTTGGGCAATTGAATTATAATCAGGGAAATAAAGATGCCGCTGCTTTTTATTTTGCTACCGTTGTTAAAAACTACCCTAATTCACCAAAAGGAGCAGATTCCTTTTATAAAATAGGATTGTTGATGCAAGAAAAAGGGCAAAATGATAAAGCACGTGTCGTTTATCGACAGGTAATTAAAGTATATCCTGGTAGCCCGAGCGCTCAATTGGCAGAAAAAAAATTAGCTGCCCTCTAATGAATAACCCCTAATTATATATTGCTATCTATTTCGGTAATAATTGTGTGATTAATAAGCATTTAAATTCTTTGGGTAAAAAAATAATTGCACCCTTGGTAAAAATAAGTAATATAATCGGCCATCACCTCGGGTAATTTCAGATGGGTCGTTAGCTCAGTCGGTAGAGCAGTTGACTTTTAATCAATTGGTCACAGGTTCGAATCCTGTACGACCCACCATCTTAAGATATTCTACTATTTCAGCTAAGATCTAATTTTATGTTATCTGTCTTATTTTCAGTATATGTAGAATGCGGATGAAAAATAGTTTTTATTTTTTATTACAACTTGATGGATGAATAGATTATCTAAAGAATTTGATAGTAAAAATTAAGCGATAAAATTTTAAATATTGATTATTTTTAGTATACGAAACAAAAAAGCGAATAAATAGTTTTTTTGCTAAAAAAGGTTATTTTTAATATAAATACTAAACAAGAGAGTAAAAAATGCCTAATTTTATCGATTTCAATTTAGCTAGCTACCCATTTTCTATTAAATCAATGCGTTTAACGGATAGTGAAAAAAAATATTGTAAACGATCTATTAAGCTATTGTTGGAAAAGAGAAATGCGGTTATAGTCGCGCATTATTATACCGATCCTGACGTTCAAGCTCTGGCCGAAGAAACCGGTGGTTATGTAGCAGATTCACTGGAAATGGCACGTTTTGGCTCACTACATCCAGCATCGACTTTAATTGTTGCTGGGGTTAGGTTTATGGGAGAAACGGCCAAAATCTTAAATCCTGAAAAAACAATATTAATGCCAACATTGAAAGCAGAGTGTTCATTAGACTTAGGTTGCCCTGCAAGGCAATTTGCTGAATTTTGTGATCAACACCCAGATCGAACAGTGGTTGTTTATGCCAATACTTCTGCGGCGGTTAAGGCTAGAGCTGACTGGGTTGTTACTTCCAGTATTGCAGTTGAATTAATTGACTATTTAGATAGTCAAGGACAAAAAATTATCTGGGCGCCGGATCGTCATTTGGGTAATTATGTACAAAAAAAAACAGGAGCAGATATTCTTTGTTGGCAAGGTGCTTGTATAGTACATGATGAATTCAAGATTCAAGCCTTGAAGAGAATGAAAAAGTTGTATCCTAATGCGGCAATATTATCGCATCCAGAATCCCCATCGATTATTGTCGATTTAGCGGATGCAGTTGGCTCAACAGGTCAATTGATCCAAGCTGCCCAAAACTTGCCTAATCAGCAAATTATTGTTGCAACAGATAAAGGTATTTTTTATAAAATGCAGCAAGCATGTCCAGAGAAATCATTTTATATTGCACCAACGGCAGGTGAAAATGCGTCGTGCCGGATTTGTGCACATTGTCCTTGGATGGCAATGAATAGCTTAAAAACCATTGAACAAGGACTAAAAAAAACAGGTAAATTACATGAAATATCTATAAATGATGAATTAAGAGAAAGAGCATTCAAACCTTTGGAGCGGATGTTGTCGTTTGCTGCTGCCATCAAATAGCTGAATTACAAGTGTTAACAGGATGATAGGAATGGAGTTTTTTAATACTAGCAATACTATGGTATATATTGCCCTTGGCAGCGATGGTTATAATTTATCTTATATTGAAGCGGTGGCAACGATAGCTGGATTTTTATGTATTTGGTTCGCCAGCCAGGAAAAAGTTATCAATTATTTTTTTGGTCTAATAAACGTTATATTATTTGCTGTTATTTTTTTTCAAATTCAATTGTATGCTAGCCTGTTGTTGCAAATTTTCTTTTTTGCAGCGAATATATATGGTTGGTACGCTTGGAGTCGAGTAGATGCTTATCATGAAGCAAGTCTTAAGATTCGCTATATGAGTTTTTCTAAAGTAGTGGTAACTTTATTTATCGCTATTATTTTTACGCTGCTATTAAGTTTTAACATTGATAAAGTATTTATTTTTCTTGCCCTCGTTACTTGGGATATTGCTCATTTATTAGGTTTTTATATTGAATCTGTACAAATAGAGCCCGATGCATTCCCTTTTTGGGATTCAACAATGATGGTTCTATCGATTATTGCTATGGTATTAATGACACGAAAATATGCTGAAAACTGGTTACTGTGGATCATTATCAATATTATTAGTGATGTTATTTTTTACTTGCAAGGTGTTTTAGCTATGTCATTCGAATATTTAATGTTACTAGGTATTTCAATTAATGGTTTTCGTCTTTGGAGTCGGTCAGCTAAAGAAAATGGTTCGATATTTTTAGCTCGTTAATTGTGACTTATATTAGTATAACAGTATATTTTTTTTAAATTTTATATCGTATTATATATTGTCATTAAATATTTATAATATGAATACATATTCAGACTTTTATCATTAAAGGTTAAATTGAGTTCATCTTTTATTTTTAGAGAATATATTGGCTAAAAAACTATACATTGAGTAGAAAAGATGACTTATAAGAATGATGGCATCAGAATTAAATAGATAAAAGAGTTATTACCTCCAGTTGCATTATTAGAAAAGTTTCCGGCAACAAAGAAAGCTACTTTGACATTTCAAACATCTCGTGAATCAATACATCAAATTTTAACTGGTAAGGATGATCGATTTTTGGTTGTTATTGGCCCATGTTCAATTCATGATGAGTTGAAAGATGAGCCAGAAATTGTTATGCGTGTTTATTGTGAAAAACCGTGTACTACTGTTGGGTGGAAAGGTTTAATTAATGATCCTTATTATGGATAACAGTTTTGATATTAATGAATAATTGCGTATTGCACGTAATTTATTGGTAACGGTTAATGATTGAGCCTTACCAACTGCTGGTAAATTTTTTGAAATGATCACTCTTCAATATGTTGCGGATCTTACCAGTTGAGGAGCGATTATGGCACCGTACTACAGAATCTCAAGTTCATCTTGAATTAGCTTTCGGTCTCTCTTGTAAGGTGGGTTTTAAAATAGTACGGCTGGAACAATAAAAGTGGCTATCGATGCAATTAATGCTGCTCACTGTTTTTTATCAGTTACTAAATAGGGGCATTCAGCAATTGTAAATACTACTGGTAATCACGATTGTCATATTATTTTACGCGGAGGTAAAAAGCCTAACTATAGTGAATCAGATATATAAACCGTTAAAGAGAGTTTGTAAAAATCATGTTTATCAGCCCAGATAATGATTGATTTTAGTCATGCAAATTGCAATAAACAATATAAAAAGCAGTTTGAAATGGCTGAAAATGTTGCTAACCAGATACGGTAAGGTGAAAAAGCAATTATTGGGGTAATGGTTGAAAGTCATCTTTTTGAGGGAAATCAAGATATAAGTACAAATAAACCGCTAGTGTATGGTAAAAGTGTGACAGACGCTTGTATTGGTTGGTAAGATAGTAAAAAATTATTATATAGTTTTAGCTGAAGTTGTTCGAATACGTCGTAAAAAGAGCGTCATAATTAATGATTAATAAGGCCACAACGCGACCTTTATATTTAATTAATTATTTTATTGACCTTGATTAGCGGCTATTTCAGCTTGGTCACCAAGATAGTAATGCTTGATGGGTTTCATATTTTTATCAAATTCATAGACCAGCGGAACAGAGTTTGGAATATTAAGTTCAAGGATCTCCTCTTCACTCATCTTATCGAGATGTTTGACTAATGCCCGTAATGAATTACCGTGAGCAGCAATAATTACTTTTTCACCTTTGGCAACTCTAGGTTTAATCACCTCTTCCCAATAAGGGACAACACGTTCAATTGTGGTAGCGAGACTTTCAGTGACAGGTAGTTCTGAGGGGGTCAAATTTGCATAACGAGGATCATTGTCGGGGTAACGCGGGTCATCTTTGGTTAATTCTGGTGGTGTGATTTTAAAGCCACGACGCCATAGTTTAACTTGATCGTCACCATATTTTGCCGCAGTTTCTGTTTTATCTAAACCTTGTAGCGCACCATAATGACGTTCATTGAGCCGCCAATTTTTTTCAACGGCTAGCCACTGTTGATCTATTTGATCTAAAATATTCCACAATGTATGAATAGCACGTTTTAAAACGGATGTATAAGCATAGTCAAAAACAAAACCTTCTTTTTTTAATAGCTGGCCTGCGTCTGTTGCTTCTTTTCGGCCTTTATCGGAAAGTTCAACATCAGTCCAACCAGTGAATCGGTTTTCTTTATTCCATTTGCTTTCGCCGTGTCTTACTAGAACCAGCTTAGTTATTGCCATAGTTTAAACTCCTATTGGTACATTCATTAAAATCGATCTGAATTATTATATTATCCGTAAAATTGAATACCAAATGCAACTGGTGGTAGTTTTTGAATTGTAGAGTAAGATCTACACTGATTTAACCTGCTTACCATTAAACTTGCTGCTTAACACTGCAAAGATAGCCTATTTTGTTGTTTATATATTAAGTGTAGTGATATTAAAATAGCATTGGCCGGATAAGTCTGGTGCTAAAGGATTAAAGTTAATCAGTAATGGTAAATAATAGAATAGCCTTGATATTGAGTTTACTTATTAAAGAAATTCGTTGTTATCTATGAAGACACAATATCAAGCTCTAAAGATAATGGTTTTTTGCTAAAATAAACTTTTTAGTAAAATAAGTAAAAATTATGTTAATTCTTTATATAATAAATTAATAAAAAACTAATATTAGAGAAAATTAATATTTACTCAGGTAGTCTATATAAAATACAGATGTAAATAAATTATTAATAATAGATTTTATGGTTATTGTATAACTATTTTTTAAATTATGTGTGTATATTTATATTTGTAACAAAAGATGAAAAAAATGGAGCCTTATGGCTCCAATTTTCCTTTTATAAGAGAAACTTTTCCGTTAGTTTCAGGCACAAAATAGAATAAGACAATTAGTATAATAAAAAATACCAACCAGTATGTTATATTTCCATATATTAAGTATGTTTCCAAATCGATTAGATAAAATATTCGTTTACCTATTATTAATGTATAGAGAATAAAATACCACCTTCAATACCTAGTAGGTATTGAGAATAGTCAAAGTCAATTTGTTCTTATAATAATTTATTTTCTATATTAATTTTAGACATAAATAATATGTAATTTTGTAATCTCTGTATAGTTAAACTATAATTAAATATGTATCTAAATGTTTTTATTTTTTATATGTTATTGATTTTCATTAATTTAATTCATTTTAAAAAACGATCGTAAGTTAATAATTGATAGCTTTTATCGATTAATATTTTATTTATAATCGATTAAAACGATTTGCTGTTTTAATATTTATATATATGATTTTAATCATTACAAGCTATAATTTATGTAGAATTTATTTTTGTTTTAGCTTATACTTTAATCAAATCATCTATTTGATGAAAGTACGTATTGTTAAAAATAATTAAATAGTTTATATTTGGATATAATTTAACCACTAACTATTGTTTATAAATATAGTTTATATATGGCTAATAGTTACTCGATATTTTGTTTTATTTAAGAGTGAGCATTTTACTTAACTTTATGATAAAAGTTTAAGGATTCACTTTTATATATCGAAACGGTTATCTTTTTTATTTAAAAATTTAGTACTATTTTTTTCTATCATTTTTATGATGTGTGTAGTACTAAATTGCTAGTTTGGATCACTCGAAATGGCTCCTTAATGGGGCTTGTTAATTAGCTACGTAATTGAATAAAGGCCTTGTTATGAATGTTAATTTCCAAAAGTGCGCTTTAGTATTTTGTGCTATGTTTTTATTAAATGCTTGTTCTGTACCTGTGTCAAAAAAGATGAATAAAAAAGTGAATGATAAAACCGCGAGCCAAACTAATAAAAATAGTGCGGTTATTGTCAACAACCAAATTAGTATTCCTGCGCGAAATTATATAGAAAAAAAAGGGATGTTATTTGATGGTATTACTATTGCTTCGTCAAATAATGAATGTGTTGACCGTTTTAATTTTTTAAAAGAAGCTAATGGAGGTGAATACCAACAATATTCTAATGATTATAATAAAATTAGCAGAGATTATACGTTTTTAAATGTTAATAAAAATATTATGGATAAAGATTCAAAAGAATTATTATCTATGACGTTGAACACTAAATTAGACACTTTATGCTCTAAAGTACAATTTTCTGGTTTTCAAAGCGTAAAAGAAAAAGTTAAAGCATTATCAAGTATTTAAATATTATTATTTTTTCCCCACCTTTAATTAAAGGTGGTTTCTTATTGTGAATGTACTTGTTAGAGTAAATTAATTATGACATAGTTTTTATGCAGCGGGAAAAAAGTAATAGCATAATGGTTACTTTTAATACAATTATTTTATCTCCTCTTTTTGTTTTCTACGTCAATAGCTAATGCATTCGAAAATGCTGAGATGTCTTATACTATCTCAGGTATTCAATCCTTAATTAATGATGCAAAAGATAGTAATAATATAGTTACTAAAGATAGCGCCGCATTTTTATCTCATGGAGAGACGTTTATATTTCCTTCTGAGCGCTTAAGTTTAGGAAATTATCCTTTAGAAATGTCACAAAGTCTTGAAATGAAGAGTAATAGCACCGATATGATTAATACTACTTTTTTACCTAATTTAGTCGGAGTTGAAACACCAATTAAAGACAAAACAGATCAAGCTTTAGCTTCAATTGCCAACCTGGTTGGCAATATTTTAGCAAATAGAAATGCGGTTGATGCTTCTATCGGTTATGCAAAAAGTATTAGAGAAGGTTTGGTTAACCAGTGATTTAATGATTGGTTAAGTTATATGGTAGCGTTCGTATGTCTATCAGCAGAGATAGCGAATTTTTCGATGATTTTTATTACCTGTTATTGATAGCATAAATAGTCTGCTTTTACTCAATTAGGATTAAGAACAAATAAAGACAGAAATACTTTAAATTTAGGGCCAATATAGGGGCGATTGGATGTATGGCATTAATACCTTCTATGACTACGCTTACTCTAAGCGGCAAAGCTTGGACCGATTATTTAAAATTGGCTGCTAATGGCTATTTTGGCTTAACTGACTGGCACTAATCAAAGATATTTATAATGTATGATTATGATGAGCGTCCGTCAACAGGCTTTAATGTTCGCGCAGAAGCCTATTTACCTACTTACCTTAAACTTGGTGGTAGTATCAAATATGAAAAATATTTTGGCAAATGAGTCCATCTTGAATACCGGTGTCGATTTAGATAAATTAAAAGACGGCTCTTATGCATTGACATTAGGGATAAATTACACGCCAATACCATTAATAACCTTGAAAGGGGAGCATGCGGCCGATGATCGTTGGCATGGATGTTATTTATCGTTTTGGTGTTCCCTTGTCACAGCAGCTAGATCCTGATGTCGTTGATGCAATGCTTAGTTTGAGTGGTAATAAGTATGATTTTGTCGATCGTCATTATGATATTGTTATGTAATATCGGAAACAGAAATTAATTAATATTTGAAGGAAGAAGCAAAAGAAATGTTTATTGTTCCTGCTACCATTAATAAAACCAAATATGGTTTAAAAAAATCAACTGGACAGTCTCGCTTAACTTTATTGTCAATGGTACTCGTTATCAGGTCATTTCACCGACGCAATTAAAAATTATCTTGCCGGCTTATGTTTACAAAAAAAGTAATGTCGTGCAAGAATATCAAATTAGTGCTGTGGAGATAGATAATAATGATAATGAATCGAACAGAGCCGCTACAATAATACGAGTAAAACCTTCCAAAATGTGGTTAATGATTTAATTGTCGAGCCTAATGCAGCTTTACCTGCTAATGATCGGGATCGTCTTACTAATACAGCAGTGATCACCAATGAAAATGGGCAACCTTTGAGTCATCAAGTGATTACTTTTCATGTTGATGGATAAAAAAAACCGACGGTCAATCGAGTGTAACATAGTATAGCGGTAGTCACAGTGCAAGCAATGGGGAGAGATAACAGCAACAACCGATAGCCAAGGAAAAGAGGTTATTTATGTATCGAGTAAAAGTGGCGCGAGAAGCCACTATTACTATAGCGATGGAAAACGGTGACTATAGAAATAGCCCAATCAAATTTAGCTCTGATCGAAATACAGCTTAGCTTGCTAAGCTAAATGTTACTAAGGATAAAGCATTAACCTGATGGCAAAGAGAAGAATATGCTGTATGCACTGGTGACTGATCAATATGGTAATGTGGTACCTAACGTTGATGTTATTTTTACTGTTAGTAAAGGCGCATTAATCAACACGGTAATTGGTAGAACCGGTAACGATGGGAAAGCGATGGCTAAGGTAACTAGTAGAAAAGCGGGGCTTATACTGTCACAGCAAAAGTTAATGACAAAACAACTAGCAAACAGACCACCTTTATATCAGATGAAACAACGGCGGAAATTACCGATGCCAATTTGGTGATAGATCCGGATAACTCACCGGCAAATGGAAAAACAGCCAATGTTGTTACTCCTACGGTAACTGATGCAGAAGAAGAATATTGACGTTATCTTTATCGTAAGGGCAGGTGCGAATATTGAGACGGTAAAAGGTAAAACGGATACGGATGGTAAAGCAATTACCAAGGTAACTAGTAAAAAGGCGGGCACTTATACCGTTAAAGCAAAAGTTAATGACAAAGAAACTAGCAAACAAACCACCTTTGTGGCTGATAGCAGAAGTGAAGCATTGGCTGAGGTTTAATTAGATGGTAATATAATTGAGAAAGTGGCCAATGGTAAAGATATTTTCACTTTTATCGCAGTAGTAAAAGATGTGAATGGCAATCTTGTGCCAGATGCAGAAGCTGAATGGCAACAAGATAGAGGAATACATTGCCAAAATTGGCGAGCAGTAAAAGCGATGCTAAAGGAGAAGCTAAAATTGACTTAAAGAGTACAACTAAAGCTGTTGAAAAGATCCAAGTGAGTGCACAATTAAAAGGTAGTAAGACAAAAAATGCGCATAGAAAAGTGAGTTTTGTTGTCGATCCTTCAACCACTAAAGTCCAACTTAAGTCATTAAAGCAAAATAATATTGTGTCTGCAGATAACCAATCAGAATATCCATTTGAAATTAGCATGACTGATACTAATGGTAATGTTTTTAAAGGTTATGCTTTAGACGTTTTAATTCCAGAATTAACGCTTAGTAAGAAACTTACAACCGATAATTTAGGTAAAGTGAAGTATTCACCGAAGAGTTATCAGGCAGGAAAGTTTGAAGCAAAGGTGACTTCGTCTACTAATGATAGAGTATCTAACAAGATAACCATTAAGTATACGATCACAACATTGTCATCATCTCATTAATAGTAAATTTATTGATTGTGAGATAGATATGGAGTTTTCAATGAAAAAAATAGCACTCGTTATATCAATGTTGTTTTTCTATACCGGCAAGTGCATTAGCTCTAGAATGTGAGGCTTTAAATAGTTCTGAGTCGAAATATCATTAAACTATAGCTGTAAATTATGTTTTGATCCCTAAGGATTCTAAAAATGGCGAAAAGATCTGGATATTTGAACTGTTCAATAGAAATGTAGAATTTATTTCTCAGGAAACAGAACCAGTTTATTTTTATTATTTTCCAGAGGTAGATAAGTTAAATATTCCAAAAGGAATGAAATTTGGCATAACTTATAATGGTCAAGATACTGATTTGGATCCTAATATAAAAGAGATAAATAAAAGAATAAAACCTAATACAACAGTGATAGCTAATAAGCCGGAAAGAGGAACAGTTCAAGTAAGGCTTTATATAAAGATGGTGACATTGATTCAAGTCATTTTTCTGGACAACTAAACCATTTATCAGCTTGACGGTAAAGGCGGTTTAAATAATGCTCCGTAGATTTAGTCTAACTAAATTAGATAATATTACTGAAATTGAGTGTGATTCTAACTATTTCTGGCGCAACTTTATAACAATTATCTAATATTGAATTAACGAAAAAATAGTGGAAATTGGCAATTTAAACTTAACTTGCTATTCCCATAATAAAAAATTAAATCTTAATCAAAAACGCGTTACGCTAGATCTTTACCCAAACATCACAAAATCTACCGACAAATTTACCACTAATTTAGACGGATTAAATTTTATATTTAACATTAATGGTAAGGAGTTAAAACCTAATAATGGTATTAATAATTCCAAAAAGATAACATTATCACTTAATGATAGTGGTAAAGCTGATATAAAAGTGGATGAGCTATTTAAATTAGATTAGTAGGTATCAGGTCAGGATTGTCTATATAACTTTACTACCTCAATAATTACGCCCCAAAAAAATCAATATTGAATCAAAATTAAGGTTAATAAAAAAAAATTGTGAGAAATCGCCATAAAGATTTTTATCAATGAGTAGTTATTATAAGTGACATTAGTGAAAGAGCTATCTTTCATTAGTAATGGATAAGGATATTTAGTAAGTTTAAGGATGTAAGCAATATTTTGAGTGTGGAAAAGGAAATTTACACTAATCTAGTGAAAGTGAGGGAATAATAATATTGCCAATAATTATTATTTTGATGTTACAAATAATTAAGCTTATTTCAACTGAAATAACAGTTATCAGGACGAAGTTAACAGTCGGGGATGGCAACCTATATTTTAAAGCCACGGTTATTAATATGAGAGTTAGATCGCTTTATTAAGCGTTAGATAAAAAAGTTGTTTACTTCTTTTATAAGTTAATTTATCATGAGTGACTTCGTGTAGATAAAAGAAAATAATATTTTTAGGATGTCAATGACATGACGTACAATAAAAAAAATCTATTTAGTGTATTATTAGCTATTATGTTGTTGACTGGATGTGTTGGTCTCACTAAAAAAAATAGCAATATTGATAGCCAAACAGCTGCTGTTGAATCTCCAGTCGATAAATCTGGAATATTATTTAATGGTATTATTATTTCCTCAACAAATAACGAATGTATTGATCACTTAAATTTACTTAAAAAAATAGAACCAGTTAAATATCAAAAATATATTAAAGATTACGTTAGGATTATGGATGATATTAAATATTGGAATGTTAATAAAAATATTATGGATAGTGATTCAAAAAATCTGTTAGCTATGGCTCTTAATACCAAACTTGATTTACTATGTGCAAAGGTAAAGTATAATAGTTTTGTTAGCACTAAAAAGAAAATACAGAAGTTAGTTGATTCATACCAGAAATAGTTAATTTTCTGTTATATGCATGATATTAGTATCAATTTTTTATATATTTTTATCAAATTAATCTGATGTTAAGATAGGCAATTATTGTGGTATTGGGACAATGATGTGGTTAGCAGAAAAAATCACCGTCACTTTACAGCCAATTTTTATCTTTTGCACTGCTATTTCTTAATTCGATATGGTAGAGCAAAGTAATAGCCCATTCTCTAGTTTCACTGTCATCTCACTATCTTTATGATCTTTTTCATACTGTACCTGTTACTATATTATCGGCTACAGGGATTGTTGTTTGTTTTGGCAGCAATTTTATTGCGGGAGCTTTAAGCAGAATTAAAACTTCTTTGTCGGCTGTTAATTGTCATCGTTTGATACTTTGCTTGGTTAATGATGGATTTATAATAGTGTTACTATTAGTTAACTTAATTTTAATATTTTGTTGGATCTGTTTTAATAATTATATAGTTGCAATAAACGCTCTCCGTAAGGCGTTAAAATGGTACCACTGCCACCTTTACCACCTGCTGTACTGGCACAAGTAGCGCTTTATCGGCTAATTGATTCATTTTGTTTATTGCATGCCAGCCAATTGTGCTGTTTGATTGCTCGAACCGGAAGATTTTATATATTTGAGTAATTTGATCTGTCACGCATCAGTAAATAGTCGATCATGAGGTTTTAAGGTTAAGAAAATATCCATCAAAAATAGCCTTATTAGCCTAAACACTGTTAATTAATTTATTGCTTCGTATTATATCAAATAGTGAGGATAGAATGAAGACTTGTCCATTGTTTCTAATAAATATCTGCTGATAGAGATTAATACTTTAAAATTTATTAATTTCTGTCACTAATCGTACTATTGGCGTAAAAAAAATGAAAATATCTAGTCCCAGCCTTCAAAATAGAAAATAAATAGAATAATCTAGATTATAAGGTTATTATTTAGTTATATTTCTATTTTATGTGATAGAACGAACCATTATTTTGCCGAGTATATCTAATGCTGGATATTTTAAAAAGTATGTTTTTCGCACTGTGTATGGTGCCTATTGTGATAGGCGGATTATGTTATTAATTTACCGCATTGGCCAGCTTTTCAACTTATTGTCGAAGGCACAGAGTTCCCTTACTCAAAGAAACAACATTAATTCGTTTATCTTCTCTTGATAGTTAGCCAAAATTTTTGGCATTACCTGAGAAAGAGTTTTATGCTTTTTTAGGCGCTTTATTATTTATTTTTAATTTGAGGAACATATTTAATTTAAATATGATAGATGCGTCAATTGCCTCGCAGTGCTCTATTTTTAGCTCTTAATTATTTGATCTGAAAAAGCTTAATCTCTTACGGATACCAAGTTTTTAAATAAAATAATCCTTTTTAGCTTAAAAGTATAAATAAACTATAAAACTGTTAATTGACTTAGTGATTGATAAAGCGATTTTTATTTCTAACTGTGAAAAAATCGCTTAGTTGTTATTTGATATCACTATAAGTTCATTTTTCTTTTTCTTTTATTTAGCTTAAGGATAATTATTATGCTGCCATCAACTTTTTGCATTCCTACTATTAATGAAATTGGCAGGGTGTGTTTAGTCGAAAAAGTAACAAGAGTTTTTTTACATAACAAGATTAAAAGTCATCTTTTTACTGATGCTAAATTGGTGTCATCGTTAGAAATCGCAAAACAGTCGATCGATTGTTATGAACAGGAGCAGATTGATTGTATTGTTTCAATTGGTGAGGGGGCTGTCTATACTCATGCTAAGGCAATGATTTATTTACAATCTCATCAATCCATTTTTATTAGTGATAATATTAAAAACCATGGCCTTTAATTACCATCAATACAACTTTCGGCTCAAATATCGATAATTTTAATCCATTAATTGATCAATTTTGCTATTACTGGATCACGCATTACACCATTACTGTCAGTGACTGAGCCGGAATTAATGCTAGGTTTATCAAGTGAAATTTATTGCTGTTTAGGCATGAACTCTTTAACCTATGCAATTGAAGCTTATGTTTTAACAACGGCTAATCCTGTTACTGCTGCATGTGTTTTGAGTGCTATAAAAATATTGAGTAATGCTTTACGCCGAGCGGTTAATTATTCATTAGATCTCAGGCTCATGAAAATACAATATTGCGTATGCCCAGTTTTTAGCGGGTATGGCTTTTAATAATGCTTCACAGGGATATGTACAGACATTAGCACTGGCAAGTGAGCTATTTTTATAATCAACTGTTAACAACTTACAATGCCGTTTTGTTGCCCCAAGTGCAAGTTTTTAGTCTTAAGGAAATAGCGAAAAAGTTAAAAAAATATTGCTGGCGCAATGGGTATTCGTGTTACTCATATGACCGATCAACGCGTGGCAGAAGCTTGTATTGCTGAAATAAGGCGGCTAAATTGTGATCTTGGTCTTGCCTTCAGGACTGAGAAGATTGAATGTTCAGGATAGTGAGTTAGCTAAATTAGCTAAATCAGCATTACAAGAGTGCTTCCGGTATGACTATAATCTTGTTCAGGTTAATTTGACTGATTTGATCGCTATTTACCAATCAGCAATGTAATATTTGTGTTATAACTAATTATTGTTAGAGAATTGTGATCTTTGAATTATATTAATAAGTAGGATAAGTACAGTAACTAAGTGGATCGGAGGTGGTGAGATTTATGAAGAAGGTCGCTATTATTGGATTAAGTTGGTTAGGATTACCCTTGGCACTTGAGTTAATGCGGTTAGGAATGGAAGTGGTTGGTAGTAAAACCACATCAGATGGTGTAAATGCAGCAAGAATGTCAGGTATTGATTGTTATCAACTATTACTTACGCCAGATATTGAGTGTGAGGCCGAAGATCTAGTGCAGTTAATGAATGCTACTGATGTGCTGGTTATTATATTGCCGGCCAATAAAACAGCAGAAGGTGGTATCGGTTATTTGAAGGCAGTACAACTTTTAGTTGATACTGCGCTCTCCTACGCTATACCGCGTATTATTTTTACCAGTTCAACATCGGTGTATGGTGCACAAAGTGGAACTTTGAATGAAGATGCTGAGCTTTATCCTAATACCGAGGTAGGTAAAACACTGGTCGAGGTAGAAAATTGGTTACATCAATTGCCAAATATATCGGTAGATATTCTTAGGTTAGCAGGTTTAGTGGGTGAAGCACGACATGCAGGACGGTTTTTAGCTGGCCAAACAGCATTAACAGGAGGAAATGAGCCTGTTAATCTTATTCACCAAGATGATATTATTACTGCGATAAAGTTATTAATATTACGGCCAGAAGGTGGCAGTATTTATAATTTATGCGCACCCGAACATCCGGTTAGATCATCTTATTATACAGCAGCATCGCAACAGGTAGCCTTACAACCACCGGAATTTATTTCTGAATCAGAGCAGCCTATTACAGGAAAAATCATTGATGGTAGCCGTATCTGTAAGGAGCTTGGATTTGAATATAACTACCCTGATCCTGGCAATATGCCAATGAGCTTATAATTAGAGAATTGACAGTAAGAGATATATTTTGCATCTAGACCGTCAGTAAAAGAGCAAAATTAGTTAGTAAAAGGTTTTGTGCTGATTTATTGATGCCATCTGCGAGCAGCATTGTCTAATATTGTCAGCTTTCTGCTTATGACGAATGTGTTTATACTGCTTTAATTCTATCAACTGAAACAGTTGATAACTTATCTTTCTACCTCAATTTGTGTAACAGATTAAATATACAATATTCTTTATGCTTTTTAGCTAACTTTAATCATTATAAGCTTTTTATAGTAGGATACTTGATATATTTAATCAGAAAGTGAGGGAGATCGATGATGAAAAAGAGCTTGATGAAAAAATTAACCAGTTTGACGACTGGATTAAATCTATTATTTGTTTTTGTTTCCTCAATAAATGCTTATGCCGATGGACAGCAAATTTACACCGCAACTTGATGTAAAAGCTTATGTGCTAATGGATTACCATAGCTGCAAAATTTTAGCAGCCAATAATCCAGATGAACGTTTAGATTCAGCTAGTTTAACAAAAATTATGACCAGTTATGTGGGTGAGGCAAGCGACTAAAGGGGTAAAATTAGCGTTAATGATGTTGTCACCGTCGGAGAAGATGCTTGGACAACCGGTTTACGAGGCTTTTCTTTAATGTTTTTAAAACCCGGTGGCAGGTTTTTTGTGCTGGATTTAAATCGTGGTATTTCATTCAATCTGGTAAATGATGCTTGTATTGCATTGTCGGATTACGTCGCGGGTAGTCAAACTGTTTTGTCGATCTCATGAATCAGTATGTTGCCTAATTAGGATTAAAAAATACGTATTTTATGACAGTACATGGCTTGGATTCGGAAGGCTAATTTAGTACTGCTCATTATATGTCGGTATTAGTCCAGGCACTAATTAGAGATGTACCGGATGAATATGTACTACATGGCGAAAAAGTGTTTACTTACAATAAAATTAAGCAATTTAATCTCAGTGGCCCGATGTGATTGATTTTTGTTGTGTTGAGACACCGAGTGATCGCGTTCGTTTTGCCGAAAGCGAAAAACTGTTAAATTGGGAATTTCGTTTTTTTACAACGGTTGTTCCTATAACGGTCGATAAGCCATTTACTACTGAA
Source organism: Candidatus Phloeobacter fragariae (assembly GCA_047291315.1). Classification (GTDB taxonomy): domain Bacteria; phylum Pseudomonadota; class Gammaproteobacteria; order Enterobacterales; family Enterobacteriaceae; genus Arsenophonus; species Arsenophonus fragariae. The sequence goes on from JBDPYZ010000003.1 coordinate 159,279, forward strand.
AAGGTTTGGTATGGTAACCGGTCTACGATTTCATTGGGAATTGAAGAGGATGCCGCGATAATCATCCCGAAAGAAAGAGAACAAGACCTAAAAGCGACCTATAATAGTCTGAACTCAGATTATCTCAAAGCACCGTTAAGCAAAAATCAGGTGGTAGGGGAAATTAATTTCGATCACTTGATTGATAAACGTCCGCTGGTAGTGAAAAAAGCGATAGAGCAGGGTGGGTTTTTGAGTCGATTATGGGATTATATTGTTGTGACAATTTCTGGTTGTTGGCATGCGTTATTTGATTAGTTTGATTATTAAGAGATTAAAAAAAGACCTATGCCAGCGGTTTTTTTTATAATTAATTTAAATAAAAATAGATTAGATGTTATTTAATAAAATTAGCTTTATATTTAATTAATATTTTAAAATTATTACAATATAATATAAGTTTATTTTTTTATTTACAAAAAAAACTTCATTGTGACATTGAATTTATTTAATCATAATTGTTTTTAGTATAATTAATCATTTCGAATTAACCGAAAGTTATTTTGTATTCCCTATTCCCTATTTTTAATTTTATAAAATCTTATAATGTGAAGTTTATATGATGGATATAGATAGATTTAAAGGCATGGAGCAAGGAGTAGAAAAAGATTTAGAAAATATATTAATGAAACAAAAAACGCGTAATGGTCAAGAGTGATCCATTGACAAAA
>JBDPYZ010000004.1:0-157655 GCA_047291315.1 Candidatus Phloeobacter fragariae
GGTCTTAATTCTCTAGGCCGAAGTCTTAGTTACTAATTATGTAGGATAATCAAGGTTTAACTCGTTAATATAAATATATAAATTAACTAAATTTGTCGCACCGTTGATCACACCTAAAACGAGAACTGTCAAAGCACCTATCTCTAAATAAAAATTGATATTAAAATGCAAAGAGAAGCACGCAGTTAAGTTAGGAGTTTTTAATTAGGCTATTGTTGAGTTTGTAGTGGTGGACTATTTGGGTATTTATCTTTGCCGGTGAATTCCATTTTTTAAAATGAGTTAAAAATTTAATTATACCAAATTGCTTACAAATCATACTTGAAAGTTGTTTACATTCAGATACACCTCAACTTATTTTCAAAAAAATCCCGACTTAATTAAGTCGGGATTATATATTAGTGTGCTCCACATGTGGACATCTATATAAATAAATCCTTTTATTTCATGCATATAAATTGATATAATTACCCAGCTTGTGCTGATTTTTTAGTATATAGGAAAATTTTACTTATTACTTAGCCTAATGCGACGCTTCCAAATCTGCAAGATCAACCGAAATTCTCACTGTTTCATCAAGATATGGATCTGGCAATTCATAATTTTTAGGTAAATCATCTATTGATTTTAATGGTCCTTTACCTTGTCGAGCAAAGCGTTCATTGATACGACGTAACTTAATCGTGTCAGCTTCTTTATTTTCCTTTTCACGCTTAGCATAATTAAGCGAAATAATATTTTTACTCGCTTTAATAGCACGATAGCGGGCAATATCTTCCTCAATATATTTAAACTCAGGATTTTTCACTATACGTTCCTTATAATTAGCAATTAAATTAGCAATATATTGGCTAATATTACCAACAACACTATAGCTAGCTGGCGCAATACTATCCCAAGGCAAGGCATTATCTTCAAAACTCTCACCTATTTCAGCCGGATCTATACCCGTTGACATAACAATATCCGGTATTACTCCTTTGCGTTGGGTACTACCACCATTGATACGATAAAACTTCTGAATAGTATATTGGACAGAGCCTAAAGCAGGCCAATCCGGGCGTAACATATGATCATAAACACGGCTTAAAGGGTGGTATTGTTGAACTGTGCCCTTACCAAAGGATGATTCCCCAACAATTAATGCACGGCCATAATCCTGCATTGCAGCTGCAAAAATTTCTGATGCTGAAGCACTAAAGCGATCAATTAATACCGTAAGTGGGCCTTTATAATAAACGACATCATCATCATCCACATCCTGACGAATTTTACCATTGTTATCACGGACCTGAACAATTGGCCCACTTGGAATAAATAAACCGGATAACGATACTGCTTCGGTTAAAGCCCCACCGCCATTGCCACGTAAATCAATGACTAGTGCAGTGACATGACTTTTAGCCATTTTTTGTAACTGTGTTTTAACATCATTGGTCAAGCCAACGTAAAAACCGGGAATATCAAGTACGCCAACTTTTTTCTTGCCAACATTTTTGATCGTCAGTTTCACCGCCCTATCTTCAAGTCGAATATGCTCACGAATTAATGTCACGGTATGAGGCTTGGAGCGTTTCGAATCTGAAATAACTTCAATACGAACCTTACTACCTTTAGGTCCTTTGATCAGGGCAACAACATCATCTAGTCGCCAGCCAACAACATCTGTCATCGACTTACCAGTTTGACCGACACCAATAATCTTATCTCCGGCCTTTAATAATTTACTTTTTGCGGCCGGGCCACCAGCCACCATTGAGTTGATAATAATATAATCTTCATCTTGCCGAAGTACTGCGCCTATGCCTTCCAATGATAAACTCATTTCTGAGTTAAACTGTTCCGTATTGCGGGGAGAGAGATAGTTAGTATGCGGATCTATTTCTCGTGCAAAAGCATTCATAATCAATTGAAAAACATCTTCACTTTGAGTTTGCGCTAGACGTTTTAATGCAAAATTATAGCGTTTGGTTAATATTGGCTTAATTTCCTTGTCATTTTTACCTGACAACTTCAGATTCAACCAATCAAACTTAACTTTAGCATCCCACAGCTTATTTAGCTCCTTAACAGTTTTAGGCCAAGGTGCTTTATTTCTATCAACCTCAATTACATCGTTATTAGCAAAATCTATAGGCATATTAAGCCGCGATAAAGCATATTGAAAACGTTCATAGCGCCGCTGTTGCGCTAAATTAAATATTGCATAAAGCTCATTCAGATGACCGGTTTCAAGCTGTTGTCCTACTTTGCTTTTCTCACTAGCAAATTTATCAATATCCGATTGTAAAAAAACATTATGGCTATAATCCAACAAGTTTAAATAGCGATCAAAAATCTTGCTAGAAAAGTTTTCATCCAAATTAAATTGGCGATAGTAAGAACGGGTAAAGCGTGAAACAACTCTTTCGCTAATAATGGCATCTTGGCGTTCCTGTTGAAGCTGAGGAAGCTTTTGAGTTGTTAAAAGTGCTGGAGGCGCTACAGTATCTGCGAATGAAGTAGCCATTGCAGTTATACCAAACACAAAAGCCAGTTTAATATAATTATTCATGCCGTAATTGGCCTCCGTATCAGAACTTTAAATGCTCAGCGCGTACAATCATAGCTAATCCTGTCGGCAATTGTACCCGAACACCATCCTTAGCTATCTCAAGCACTGACGCATCTACAATACTTTGGCCAACCATAACTTTTAATACTTGACCAACCTTTAATATAGAAATATCCGTTACAGACTGTAATTTGGCTAAATTAGTCATTTTACCATTATGGGATTTTTTAGCTTGATTTTTAGAATAAGAATGATATTTATTTTTTTTATTTATTTCCTTAGTCTTTGAGCGAGAGGCCTCACTTTTCTTACCAGAACTTGACGATAAGATCTTTTCGTTTTCTATCTTCTGTGTTTTCTGTTGAAATTCCCGTTTTCTTAAGTTTTGCTCTGTTCGTTGAGCCTGAATACGAGCCTTTGCTTCCATAAGCTGTTGACGCGCATACTCCACATGTTCTGACTCCAGATCACCACAATCATTGCCATCCAAATCAACACGTTTAGCACCTTCTTTGACGCCATGCATATAACGCCAACTAGAAGTATACTTCCGCAAAGCAGAACGCAATTGGGTTTTACTGATACCATCCTCTTCAGTCAACCTCTCCACAAGATCCTGAAAGATGCCAATCTTCAGTGGACGAGCCTCACCTTCAGCGATAAAGCAGTGAGGAAAACGCTTGACCAAAAAAACAATTATTTCTTTACTACTATTCAACTTAGGTTGATTTTCCATGAAATTTCCTGATTACAACGGTTTTGCCAACCAGCGCAGGCACGAACAGGCGATATTATAATAGCGTTGCAGACAATTGCCACGCAAACCAACTGTTAAATTACATTAATTTGTAGATATTTTGGTATAATATATACTTTCAATTAGTTACAAATTATTACATGTAAAGCTTTCAGACCATTTTCATCCTCTTCATCGAAACGATCAAAAATAGGACTATCAATATCTAATAGACTAATTAATTGTTCATTGACTACCGGCGGCAAAATCACCTCTGAATAACGGAGACTATCGCAAGCAATGTGCCCAAGAAAGAATGAACATTAACAATACACTGTACTATATTTTCCATAAAAGCAGTCCCACAAACACCTTTTCCTTATTCCTTACGCAATACGTACACATGCAACCTTGCCCTGGAAAGGCTCAAGCACTAGCGTATCACGACTTTTCAGATAAAACCCTAGCCAGTTAATATTATCTAATCTTTCAAAAAGTAGTGCACTAGTATTTGTAAGTGTGCAATAAAATCATATTTACCTGCAATTAAACTATTTAAATTACATGAAAGATTACGATAAAAGACTTTTTTCTCATAACATTCCGTTTGTCAAATTTCACATATACTCATCTTGCAAATAAATAAATCACCAATATGGCGATTTCTTATTTCTCAAGATTAATAATTCGCTATATTAATCGTTATATTTTTAACTTATTGTAATTTAACTGGCCGGTCAAATCACACAATAAATTAAAAACAATTCAAATTTTAGCTAATTATTAAATATGAAAAAAGTTTCAATAAAAAAATTATAAGCATTTTCAATAATAATATATGACAAAAAAAACCAGCGATGATCATTTTCGGCTATCGCTTTATTCTATTAACTTAAGGCATATTTCTATTTAAATTAGCAATATTGATTCAACGCAACTTATTTGTAGGTTAGTAGGTTAGTAGGTTAGTAGGTTAGTAGGTTAGTAGGTTAGTAGGTTAGTAGGTTAGTAGGTTAGTAGGTTAGTAGGTTGGTATTGTGCCTAAAGTACATTTTCCATCAATATAATAAAAATTATTTAAAACTGTTAATTTTCAATAAATAATAGTAAAAAACCGCTAATTTACCATTATATCAATTATTTTGGAAAAGAGTTGCATTTATACTATTCTAAGAACTTAAAGTATCTATAGCGATTTGTTAATATTTTAAATAATTAATGGGGATCACTCATGAAGAGAACAAAACTTCCACTTATGTTATTGATTATGCCCTCTTGTCTGACGCAGTTGAAAATACTATCAGTATTCCATGTGAATCAAATACTGAATTTTTCAGGCAACTTGATGGCTGGGATGAAAATACTAGTATTCCTGCCACGCTGATAATAAAACTGGTTTGCTCTATCGCCAGTACTATGATAAAAACATCATTGGGTTATGAGAATAGTTTAATCACAATAGCATTAAAAAAGAGACCGAGTTAATTCCAATACTCATTCTTGGGAAATTGCTTTAAAAAGCCGTGCGCTAAAATTTGTTATAGAAATGTAACAAAGTGCAATTTAATACTAGCTGTCAGTTACAAAATTAACCAGTATTAAAAATATATTTATTAAATTAATATTGATTGCTTTTATAGAATAAAATATCCAATTTGTTTATAGCAGCCAAGAATTAACAAATTTTTAAAATATCGTCTCTTTTAAAATAAAATCGCCGGACAAACTATTTTTGATAAATATTACAGGTCAATTATCAATTAGTGTTTACAAAGACTTTGTGCGGTTTTTAGTATCGCAGTGATATCTATTTTCTGCTGTAATAAATTTGACGATTCAAGTAATATAATTGAAAATGATGATGCGATAATTTCACACTTTTTCATCTGCTCCTCCGCAATATCACTAAGAGTGATATTGCATTAACGTACTGGGATTTATAACAAATAATGCGCCATTGATGCGACACTCAAGCATAACTTCCTCACCCTTAAAAATCCATTTGTCACCAAACTGTTTTTTACTAACCGTTACAATAGGTGGTGATGAAATTACAGAAAAAGAGACTGTTATTGTTAATAGCAATCTACTAAATTTTGCCATATCAATATTTCCTTATAATTCATAAGGATGAGACAATATTACTTGCAATATCAGTTATATAATTAGAAATAATTTTTATAACCGTTTTTTATTCTTACATTGATTAAAAAAGATAAAATAAAATGCTCAATGATAATAGAGAAAATAAAATTCCCACTCGTACTCAAAATGAAAAGTTATAAATTAAACATGCACAGCGTTAGACATTGCTTTCAGCTCTTTATCTAATAAAAATAGTTAGTTATCATCGTCACCAACTAGCTCAAACTTATCCAAAATTAATTTGAACAACTTATCTTCCCTCATGTTGTTCGGCAACATAATACCACTGCAAAAAATTAAATGTCGAATAGACTTTCATCTCCAATGCAAGATGTACCAGCTCATTAATTTCATCTGTAATATTTTATTCATGTTGGTAAGTTTTCTCAAAAACCTCTTTTACTGAATTAAATTCCCCCAGAGAAGAATCAATTTGACATAATATCGGGCATTTCGCCAGTATCACTAAGATAATTAAATAAACGATATGCCTCATCTCTTCCTGAGGATACGTTTTTAAAAACACTGCGGCTCCCTCAAAACCTTTATAATTACACCATGCACTCATTTGAAGATAGAAATTTGCTGAAAAAATTCTAAGTTAAGCCATTTATTTAATTTTTTAATCATCTCTTGCTGTAACATTGTTCAAAATTCCTATGTTATTAAATAAAGTTCAATTTTATTATCTACAATTATATGAATGATAAAGGTGTTGTAATTAAAATAAAACTAAAATAAACCGTTATTTGATTAAAAAACAAGCTAAAACAGATCATTTTTTATTACTATCACTATTAAGATATTATAGAAATAATAAACAGTTACATATTTATTCAAGACAAACCATATCTCGGTTACTAAAATTAATTTAGTAACCATATTTGATTGGGGTTAGAAATACGAGAATGAGTTATAATCTTGCCGAATTAACAAAAGATGAGAGAGAAAAACTAAAACTCGATCTGGCCGCTGCAAGTGTAGCTTTTAAAGAAAGATATAATATGCCTGTTATCGCCGATAAAGTTGAGGTAGAGCAAGCTCCGCATTTAAGAAAATATTTCCGTAAGCGACTTACTCTATTCCGTAAAATTTCTCATACTCTGGATCAATTACCTTATGCTCCGCGAAAAGGATAATATAAAAAATAACCATAAATATTAATATACAAATAACTTTTTGCTGTTAACTTGTTAATCTTTAATAACTATCGACTTGATAAGTAACAATCTCATTCTGGTCATTAACAATCATCTTATAATTAAGATCTTTTCTCGCAACCCTAACGGTTAAAGGAATTTAATAACCATTTTTAATTGGGGTAATGCTATGATTACTAATTCATATTACTACCTTCGAGCCAAGTATTTTTTTATATTCATTCCAGTATGGCAAGCCGGTCTGAATAAAATCATTCTTCACTTTTGCGCTAATTTGCCGCTGGCTTAAATTATCGCAACTAATAAATTTAGCAATTCTTACCTAATTTATTTCAATAAGCTGAGCCATTATTGAAAAAGATACTAACGTCGATAATATCATCGCAAGCAACATAAAAAGCATATTCATCACTTTCATATTTACTCCTAAACATTTTCTTAAAATAAGTAAGTATAATTAGAGGTGTAAAATCGTATCCATAATATCAACAATGTGCAATAACGTAAAAAATGTTATTTTCTTACTTAAGGTCGTTATAAACTTGTTTTTTAATGGCATACTTTTTGCGTATCTCCTTAGCGACCAAAGCAATCGCTTCTCCACTACTAATTCCATTAGCCATCAATTGATGAATACGTTCAACAGCTTCTTGTTGCTCTTGATTATTTAACGTTGGCATATTTGAAAACATTTATTTTTCACTCATTTTTTATTTAAATATCATTATAAATATCACATTAACATAGTTTGGCCTATGAAAAACGTTATTTTATGGTAGTATATTCGTTAATAATCTTTATCGTTGCCTAATAAATATGCGTCTGCAAAAAATTCAACTACCTTATTCATTAGATTCCGCTTTAAATTATTTTAATGCTATAGCCAACCAACCATGGGCGATGTTATTACATTCAAGTAATGCTAGCCACCCAAGTAACCGCTTTGATATCGTGGTCGCTGATCCAATAACCACGTTAGAAACTAGAGATAGTATCACGCAAATTAACCGTGGAAATGGAAAAATCCGCTCAGCACTTGATCCTTTTGAGCTATTAAAAAGTGAACTGCAACATTTGAATGTAACTTTAGCAACGAATAGCGATCTTCCCTTTCAAGGCGGAGCTTTAGGTATATGGTGCTATGATTTAGGCCGGCGTATAGAAATTCTCCCCAAACAGGCTAAGAAAGAATTAAGCTTTCCCGATATGGCAATCGGTCTTTATCTTTGGGCACTAATCGTTGATCATCATAAAAAAATAGTCACTTTGCTCAGTTATCAAAATGTTGAACAACGCTTATCCTGGTTAGAAAAACAAACGAAAATACCAGCTAAACAGTTTCAATTGTGTGAACCATGGCAAAGTAACATGTCAGAACAGCAATATCACAATAAAATTAGCCAAATTCATCAATATTTACGCGATGGTGATTGTTACCAAATTAATTTAGCCCAACGTTTTAAAGCAAAATATCAAGGTAATGAATGGGAAGCCTTTCTTAAACTTAATCAAAATAATCAGGCACCCTTCTCTGCCTTTATTCGTTTAGAAGAACATTGCGTACTCAGTGTATCTCCTGAACGTTTTCTTTGGCTTCACGACGGTTCAGTTCAAACCCGTCCAATTAAAGGCTCATTGCCTAGACTAACTGATGCTCAACAAGATCAAAAACAGATAAAACGTTTACAAACATCAATCAAAGATCGTACTGAAAACCTAATGATAGTTGATTTATTGCGTAATGATATTGGTAAAGTAGCGATACCAGGGACAGTCAGTGTGCCGGAACTTTTTGTAGTTGAATCTTTTCCTGCTATTCATCACCTAGTCAGCACTATTGTCGCGGAATTATCCTCTTACTATCATGCCACTGATCTATTAAGAGCCTGCTTTCCTGGCGGTTCGATTACCGGTGCACCGAAAATACGCTCGATGGAAATTATTGATGAGCTAGAACCTCATCGTCGCCATAGCTACTGCGGAGCGATTGGTTATATCAGTTTCTGCGGTACGATGGATACAAACATCAATATACGTACCTTACTAACTGAAAATCAATATATTTACTGTTGGGCAGGCGGAGGAATTGTGGCAGACAGTACTGCAGAAAAAGAGTATCAAGAGACTTTTGATAAACTGAGTCGAATATTACCCATATTAGAAAATAATTAACGTTAATAAATATATTAGATAATTTTATTAACCGATTTCAATTAATGTTACCTGTGCCAACTGGCACAACTCAATCTGTAAATGTCGATAGCGCAAAGAAAAGTGCAGCCGTGCTATTACCCACTATTTGTAAACCTGAACCTACACTCTTATTTACCAAAAGAACTGATAACTTAGGCCTTCATGCTAATCAAATTTCTTTTCCTGGCGGAGTTCGTGAACCCGATGATCATAACTTAATTGAAACGGCCTTACGCGAATCTTATGAAGAAATTGATATTTTGCCAAATCAGGTGCAGATCCTCTGAAAAATATAGCAGAAGTAGCCCTCATCTTTGAAGTACCATTGAACCATGCCCTTCTTTAACTCATCATCATTCCATTATGATTCATCATGCTAGCGATAAAAAGCGTCTATTTTTTTATCGCTATAATCATTATCTAATTTGGGGATTAACGGCAGCAATTCTTAATAAGTTGGCATTACAAATAGTTTAAAATGGACAAAAAATAAAAAGTCTTTTTATTTTACATTTTGTTCACTAGTCCTAGTAAATTTCAAAAAACGATAAACTCGCCAACTATTAACAACACGGTAATATTACAACCATAATATTTAGTATTAAGTGATTATTTTATCGTTTTTTATTTTAAGGGGGTCTTAGTGATCAGTGTTTTCGATATGTTTAAAGTAGATATTGGCCCATCCAGTTCTCATACCCTTGGACCAATGAAAGCTGGTAAAGAATTTGTTGATCAATTGATAGAAAAAAATCTACTTTGCTCTGTCACTCGTATCGCTGTTGATATTTATGACTCACTTTTATTAACCGGAAAGGGCACCATACTCATATCGCTATTATGGGTTTAGCCGGTAATTTGCCAGCAACCGTTGATATTGAATCAATTGCAGATTTTATTACCAATGTTGAAAAAACTGAACGTTTATCTTTAGCAAATACAACCCATTATGTTCATTATCCACGTCAAGGTGGGATAGATTTTCATTGTAATAATTTACCATTACTACTTTCAATAATGATAACAAAATTTTTAGTAAAACTTATTACTCAATAGGTGGAGCTTCATTGTTGATGAAGAACTTTTTAACCAACAAATCTCTACTAATAAAGCAGTATCTTATTCCTATAACTCAGCAACTGAGTTACTACTTCATTGTAAAAAAAACAAGGTTATCTGTTTCTAATTTTGTGATCAAAAACTAATTAGAGCTGCATACGAAAGAAAAAATTGATCACTATTTTGCCAATATTTGGCATACCATGCAGACCTGCATCATTGACCTAGGACTTAATACTGAAGATATTTTACTCGGCCCGCTTCGTGTTCCACTCGGCGCCCCGGCATTACATCGTATATTGACCTCATCCCAAAAACACTCTAATGATCCAATAGATATCGTTGATCTCATTAATATGTTTGCATTAGCGGTCAACGAAAAAAATGCTGCCGGTGGTCGTGTCGTAACAGCACCAACTAATGGTGCCTGTGGCATCATTCCTACTGTCTTAGCTTATATGATCACTATATTGAACCTATTACACTAGCACTTTACAGCGGTTACTTTTTAGCTTCAGGGGCAATTGATATTCTTTACAAAATGAATACCGCTATATCAGGCTCTGAGTCAGTTTGGCCTGTTCAATGGCTGCTGCTGGGTTAGCAGAATTATTAGGTGGAAATCCTGAACAAGCATGTATAGCGGCTGAAATTGGTATGGAACATAATTTGGGACTCACTTATGATCCTTAATTTCAAGCCCCTTACATTAAACGTAATGCGATTACCTCGGTAAAAACAATTAATGCTACAAAAATGGTACTACGTAGAACAAGTGAACCTCGAATTTCTTTAGATAAAATTATTGAGACCATGTATGAAACAGGTAAAGATATGAATGCTAAATACCGTGAAACTTCTCGCGAAAATTTAGCTATTAAAGTACAATGTGATTGATTTATTGCACATCTTAAAATATATTCTATATTATTTAATAGTCCTTAACATAGGAAAAAGGTTATTTTTATTTCTCACGTATTTGCATATTAAATTACTTAAAAATCTTCCCTGTATTAAAGTATAGTTTATATCTATAGAATTACTAATTAAAATTTATTATTATTTCACACAATATAATAACATTTATAACAAAATTAAATTGATTGATGAAATTTATCTTTCCATAAAATATATTTATATGTATTTTAAATTTTCTGATCAGCATCATATTTTTTCTTCTATTTAAATGATAATCTATAAAATGGCTAATTAGTTTCAATTATAGTTAATAATTTATAACATAAAAAACTATTCATATTAGTGATTATTTGATTGTATTCATCTGTCAATGGACAATGCCATTCTAATAATCATTTTTTATTATTTAACCGACTTCTAAGGGGAAAAGTAGTGAGTGTAGCTATTATAATCAGCACTCATGGTGTTGCTGCAAAACAGTTGCTCATGACCGCTGAAATGTTGATTGGCGAACAACAAAATGTCGCTTATATCGATTTTGTTCCAGGTGAAAACGCTGATACATTAATTGAAAAATATAATCAAAAGATTAATGAGCTCGATGTTTCTCAAGGTGTGTTATTTTTGATAGATATGTGGGGTGGCAGTCCATTTAACGCTGCTAGTCGAATTATCGAAAGTAAAGATAAAGATATATATGACATAGTTACTGGTGTTAACGTCCCCATGTTAGTTGCTACGTTACTATCCCGTGATGATGGTCCTACTTTTAATGAATTAGTCAGCACTGCTATTGAAACTGGTCGCAGCGAAATTAAAGCGCTCAATAGTCTACACACTAGCAATAAACCGCAAAATTCACCGACACCAACTACTCCCCCACCACAGGTAGCCAATCAATCTGCACAAGGCAATATGTTCATTGCCCTTGCACGCATTGATGACCGTTTAATTCATGGTCAAGTGGCTACTCGCTGGACCAAAGAGACAAAAATTAAGCGTATTATCGTAGTAAGTAACGAAGTTACTAAAGATCATGTTCGTTCAACCTTACTAAAACAAGTTGCGCCGCCGGGTGTCACTGCACATGTGGTCGATGTAGCAAAATGTATTCGTGTCTACAATAATCCCAAGTATGCCGGTGAACGCGTTATGCTGTTGTTTACTAATCCAACAGACGTTTTGCAGATTGTCAAAGGCGGTGTAGAAATAAAGTCTGTCAATATCGGTGGTATGGCCTACCGTGATGGTAAAACACAAGTTAACAATGCAATCTCAATTGATAATGAGGATATTGATGCTTTCAATCAATTATCTAAACGAGGCATTGAGCTTGAAGCGCGTAAAGTTTCTAGTGACAACAAACTGGATATGTTAGCTCTTATCAAAAAAGCAAAAAAATGAGTTTTCTTTTTTTGGTTATAAATTCACGGCTTAAAAATAGATTCACCAACGTTGTTGGTTACAGGAGATAAACAATGGAACTTACCGTTGTTCAAATCATACTCGTTTTCCTTGTTGCCTGTATTGCAGGTATGGGTTCTATTCTTGATGAGTTCCAATTTCATCGTCCTTTAGTTGCTTGTACACTAATCGGCCTTGTACTAGGTGATCTAAAAACAGGGATAATTATTGGCGGGACACTGGAAATGATTGCCCTCGGATGGATGAATATCGGTGCAGCCATAGCTCCCGATGCTGCCCTAGCCTCAATTATTTCTACCATTCTTGTCATTGCTGGCAGGCAAGATATCGGTACCGGTATTGCGCTAGCAATTCCTTTAGCTGCCACAGGTCAAGTATTGACCGTTATTGTTCGGACAATTACAGTTGCATTCCAACATGCATCTGACCGCGCCGCGCTATCTGCCAATTTACGTGCATTAACTATAATTCATATCTCAGCTCTATTATTACAGGCGATGCGTATTGCTATTCCCTCTTTAATTGTTGCTATCTCTGTAGTTACCTCAGAAGTACAACAACTATTGGATTCAATTCCTGAGCTTGTGACTAAAGGATTGAATATTGCTGGCGGTATGATCGTTGTTGTCGGTTACGCTATGGTAATAAATATGATGCGTGCAGGTTATTTAATGCCATTCTTCTATTTGGGCTTTGTAACTGCTGCATTTACCAATTTCAACCTAGTTGCTTTAGGCGTTATTGGTATCGTGATGGCTATTCTCTATATTCAACTCAGCCCTAAATACAACCAATCAAAAGTTGCTGCTTCGCAAAATAATGGCAATAGTGACTTAGAAAATGAATTAGACTAATTAAGGAATGGAATAATGTCAGATACAACTTCAGTAAATCAAACAAATCAAAAAAAACTTACTGCTGGTGATATTCGCGGCGTTTTTTTACGTTCCAATCTTTTTCAAGGATCGTGGAACTTTGAACGTATGCAAGCACTTGGCTTTTGTTTTGCAATGGTCCCAGTGATCCGTCGCTTATACCCTGAAAATAGTGAAGAACGTAAACAAGCTATTAAGCGCCATCTAGAGTTTTTTAATACCCATCCCTATGCTGCAGCACCTGTTTTAGGCGTCACCATGGCAATGGAAGAACAAAGAGCTAATGGTGCAGATATCGATGATGGTGCAATTAATGGTATAAAAGTCGGTCTAATGGGGCCCTTAGCAGGCGTTGGTGACCCTATTTTTTGGGGCACAGTACGTCCAATCTTTGCTGCATTAGGTGCTGGAATTGCGATGTCAGGTAGTTTATTAGGACCACTACTATTTTTTATTTTGTTTAATTTAGTGCGCTTACTAACGCTTTATTACGGTGTCACCTATGGCTACAAAAAAGGGCTCGATATTGTTCATGATATGGGTGGTGGCTTCTTACAAAAAATGACCGAAGGTGCCTCTATCTTAGGGCTATTTGTAATGGGCGCATTAGTCAATAAATGGACCAATGTTAATATCCCTTTAGTTATATCAGAGATAAAAGATCACAATACCGGTGAAGTGACAGTTACCACCGTGCAAACTATTCTCAATCAATTAATGCCCGGTTTGGTGCCATTATTACTAACCTTTGGCTGTATGTGGTTGTTACGACGTAAGATGAATCCGTTATGGATCATCATTGGTTTCTTTATTCTAGGTATCGTTGGCTACTGGGCAGGATTTTTAGGCTAAGATACTCAATCTATTAATTGTCAATTGCGGGAGGTCGCTGCCTCCCGTTTTTAATTTTATCTTTACAGCAGAATAATAAACGATTGGAGTCTTTGCTAATGAATATGAATAATATTGTATTGACTATCTTGACCCTACTAATGCTAACTTATACTATCTATGAAGAGTTGATTGTTAATTTATTACATGGAAAAACAACACTAAAAATAAAGTTAAGGCGTAAAAATACAATTGATGCCGTTATTTTTATCATACTTATCACGATTATTATTTATCATAATATTATTCAACATGGTAGTCAGCTAACAACCTATTTATTAATGATCACAATTCTTATGGCTGTTTATTTAACATTCATTCGTTATCCTAAACTTTATTTTAAAGATAAGGGTTTTTATTACAATAATGTTTATATATCGTACGAGCATATTAAAACAATTAATTTATCTAAAGATGGAATATTAATAATCGGTTTAGCAAAGAGAAAATTTTATATTGCTGTTGAACAGTTTGATGATTTAGATAAAATTTACAATTTTATGATCAACAATAAATAATATTGTTATACATTTAATAAACGACAATTATTATTTTTATTAAAATATTAAATAATATGAATTTCATAAATTAATCAAAATTTAAAGAATTGCCTTTTATTATTTTTATAATATCTCTTGCTATAAGTCATTGGGGAAGTAGCCTGTTCTAAATAAGATTATCGATAGAGATTGATTTAGAAATTTCATGTCAACATACTCGTTATGTCACCATAACGTGGCATGAATACCAGATATTGTTGGCAAGACCATAGACATGTTTTTACTTAAGGTTGGAAGTAAAAATATGTGTATGAGTAACTATCCAACTGAAACTGTATAATGAACTTATACTCTACTAGCTTTATCTCTCGCATTATCCATGAGTGTTTTACTGCATCTGTTTGTATATGCTACCTTATTTAATCCTTCTTTACGTGAAGCAATAAGATACTTGCTTCATCTTTGACATTATTAAGGCCATTGGCTGAAGTTTAGGTTTAGGACATATTAGTCAGCCAATATATTATAAAGTGGAATCATTAGATAACTTTTAGCTTATTATTTATATTGAGTATCCAAATGATATATCGAAGTTATCATCATACAAAAAACAACAACAAACTTCGGACTAATCACCATGATTATAGTAACACTTGGAACATTATTAGATCGTTATATTGGTCCATTATTAGGAAAAAATCCAAAATGATTGGCAGTGTTACTCTAATCATTATCGAATTTAGTATAATTTATCAACATATTTAATTTATTAAATAATTAATCCACTTATATGTTTTTAATGCTGGTTTCTAGGTTAAAAAATAATAGAAAAGAGACACTAAACAATAAGAATTTTTATCATTACTAACAAAAATTATTAATTCAAAATACTATAATAAGCAATGTGTATAAATAAAATAATAAACTTTTTAATTGATTTATTTCATTATTTTAAAATAAAACAGAATATATTATAGACTAATAATAATTATTATCAATTACAAATCGCATTTTTTGCCTATCTATAAATATCAAAAATCATAAAATAGAACTTATAAATAAATAATTCTTTACAACTAAGCTATTTACCCACTGATTGTGGGAGGTGAACATGTCAGAAAATGTAATCAATGATATTATTAATTGGCTAGAAAGCCAATTACAACGAAATAAAGGCATTAAAATTGATACCATTGCTAATAAAAGTGGTTATTCTAAATGGCATTTACAACGCATCTTTAAACAATTAAAAGGTTGCACCTTAGGTGCATATGTTCGTAAACGTCGATTACTTGAAGCAGCCAAGTTATTACGAGAAGATAAATTTTCTATTTTAGATATAGCCCTACAATACGGCTTTAGTTCCCAAGCAACATTTACCCGCATTTTTAAAAAACATTTTAATACTACACCTGCTAAATTTCGCCAAGATGGGCAGTTACCCGACTTTAATCAATTCATGGACTAATCTAGAATTATTAATTTTTAAAAATTCCTTATTATATGCCAGCCTAATTGCTGGCTTTTATGGCCTTTGAAAAACAGAATATTGCTTAAATATTTATCTAACCAGCAACGAGTGCTAATAATTACTAGTTTTTCATGCTATTTCATTAACTAATCAATTTTCTAATTGTATAAGCTGCTAATCTAAATTTGGATATTGAACCTGAATCTCAGCAACTAATTCCTTAATTATCGCTGGCTGATATTTTTTTTCAATTAACTTTTGGCTAAAAAGCTCTAATTAGGATGATTCTAAACTATCAGTATAAATCTTGCTAGCTGAAATTTTCCCTTTATCAAGTTCAACGCCACCCCAGGCAAATTGAGCTTCAAGTATACGACCAAAAGCTGGCGCGTGACCAAAATGCCATTCCCAGCTAGATTGTTCAGCATAAATGTAAATAAAACCTGGTAAATCAGTCGGTGAAATTATTTACGCCTGTACTAACCTCACCATAAAGTTAAAAATTATTTTCTAATTGTTACAAACTGCCTGATGGCTAATTCGAGCTTCAATTTCAGCTAAATTCATTATCCTAGAACGTATGGATGTAATACCTTTGCTAATCAATTTTTTCGGTTCTGGATTTAAATAACTGGTTAAACGGTTTAAGTCCGTATTAATTAGTAAAGTGCCATGATGAAAACCGCGATCATGAGTTTAAAAATAAGATGATCCTAAAATTTTACGCTCGCCATGTGCGGAATGAACAATTAAATCATACGACCAGAAACTTGGGCGCTAACCCCGACCTCAGCTAATCCTGCAATAATAATTTGGTTGAAATTGTTTTATCATAGTCGGGTTTACCCGACATAAAAGTAAAACAGATGCTTCCAAAATCATGAAAAAGGGCCCCCTGTGGTGGCGAGCTAATTCAACACCATCTTGTTCCGTTTTGGGTATTAAACTCTTTCCATAGATTTTGTGCCCTACCAATAACAACAAGTATTATTATTGCGCCAAAGAAACATAACAACCCACTGTTTGACTGACATTTGACAAAAAAGTTATTATAACTAAAAATTACATTTAAATACGACGTGCCTGCCAGAAAACCTTCCGCCAATATATATATTATTTAACGAAGAGCGAATAACACCTTTACTCGTTGATGCATGAATAAAGGTATTATCCGTATCACAAGTATCAACATGTGAACCCGTTTTAAAAAAGCTAGATCGCCTGACATAAGATCTTTAATATCAATACGGGTGCCATAAGTTATTTGAGCTATTGTCGTGCGCGGTAATTAAATAGCAAAACGGTCACTAAAAGTTAGATAAACAAATCCTGAACAATCAATTCCATTTGAGGCTAAATATCCATAACGATATGGTATGCCATACCACTTCAATAGTTGTGCCTTAAGTTCAGCTGATTAGAAAGTTGAAGTTTTAACGACGGAGTGTTCTATTTACTGAAGAGGAGCAGCCAATTAAAGTTAGGTAAAATAAAAAAAAGTGTTTAATTCTTATTATCATTAAAGCACCTTTATCGCTTAATAAGATAACTAAATGACTTTAATTAAAATTTAATAAAAAAATAAATATTCTGCCCAATTTTTCACTTTATTACCGTTTTACTTCAGACCAAGAAATGATCCAAATACCGAGTAAAATAAATACTACACCCACAAATTGAACCAATGTCGCAGATTCATTAAACCAAGGAAAAGTAACTGCTAATAAATAAACTAATACATAACTTAAACTAATGAGTGGATAAGCTTTACTTAATGCTAAAAATCTTAAGGCTAATAGCCAACAAACCATAGAAAGAACATAACCAATCAAACCGACAAAAATCAGTCCAAACGCCTGGAAGTTTTCAAATAACCAGTTAACATCCATCCATTGATAATTTAATTTAAGTTCAGGTAATATAGTTACCCCAGCTTTTAAACAAAGCTGAGCTAAAGTGATCAATATTACACTACCGATACCCCAAAAGTAACCTTTCATATATTTAATAAAACAATACCCAACATGATAGTAAATATGCCTATCCAATGTTTCATACTTATCTTCTCTTGATAGATAAATTGTCCAATCAGTGTAACGATAACAAAGTTAATACTTAACATCGGATAAGCAATACTAAGCGGTAAAATTTGTAGTAATTTAAGCCAAAATAGCATTCCTAAGGCTAGCAAAATAATACCTATCACCAACCATTTAAATACTAAACTATTTTTTGTCGGCAAACCACTTTGCCAATATATAACCACTTGCTTTTGACAAACCTGTCCAAGGCAAGTTAACAGGCTAACAATTATCAATAATAAAAAATGTGTCATGGCTGCTGATAATAAGTCATTATTGCGATTCGTGTATTGCGAACCACATGATCAGGCTTAGGAATATCACCAGGCAAACCTTCATTCCTACGTAATAAAAGAATCACAGAAATTTGTCCTTCTTTTCTTGACTGGCTAAGCCATTTTGCAAAATTTTCTTGTTTGATTAAGCGAAATTGGCTATCGGGATAACTCAAACCGTATCTTAATTCACCGGATCTTTCATACAAATAAATATCACCTCGATGTAATTCCCATGCCAAACCTGCACCTAGTCCAACATTATCCGCCAGCACAAATTTACTATGTTCCAACAAAGATATATTTTGCCGAATTAATTGCTGCGGTAATTTAGAATCGATAGTGTCTTGCGGTAATGCATAGCTTATGGATAAGCTCAAGGCTAAAGAACATACAGCGCCCCACAACCAATACCTAGCATTGGATATCAGACTAAAATAGCCAATAATCAGCCAAATGAAAAAAACAGTTATACTTAATACCAGTTTGGGCCATTCTGTTGGATTATACAGCGGTTCCTCAACAAACAACCCCATGATAATCAAAGTAATAATTGACAATATTCCGAAAGTAATATTAGTAAATCCGTTAAATTTAAGGGGTACCAAATTGTGATTTTTAACACAATCAACCGCATATTTTGCCATCATTAATGCAAGTGGCGCCATCACTGGCAACATATAAGTGAGTAATTTACCTTTAGCGATACTAAAAAATAGGAAAGGGACAATAAACCAGCACAGTAGAAAAAACATCTCCGGATTGCTTTTTCGTTCCTGACAACTCTTAAACAACGTACCTGGTAAAAGTCCTAACCAGGGTATTACACCAAGTAAAATGATTGGAATATAAAACCAAAAAGGTGCTTTATGTTGAGCATCTTCTGATGAAAAACGCTGAATATGTTCTACCCAGAAAAAGTAATGCCAGTAATCTGGTTCATATTTATTCACAGCTAATGCCCAAGGAAGGCTTATTAAGCCCGCACTAATTATTGCTAAACCACCAAATTTAAGTATCTCAGTAAAACGCTTTTGGTAAAGCATAACTGGCAGCATGACCATAATCGGAATGGCTAATGCTAAAAACCCTTTGGTCATGAAGGCCATCCCGCAGGTAAGCCCCATAACTGCCCAGGCAAGTAACTTTGAAGCAACGATTGATGCTTTTAATAACCAAAAACAACATAGCATACAAGCAGTAAGCCACATGGTAAGCATCGGATCGAGTACGCTATAAGTGCCAACAGCAAATACCAAAAACATCGAAACATACATCAAAGTAGCAACAAACGCGACATTTCGATTACACCACATTATCATTGCTAGCCAATAAATTAATCCGGCACTGATCATAGTTGCAAATACAGCACCAAAACGGACCGTAAAATTTGTATCACCAAATATCATTTGACTGATGTTATTTATCCAATATCCGGCCACTGGCTTTTCAAAATAGCGAATATTAAGCAAATAAGGCACTATCCAATCACCTCTTTGCAACATTTCTCGACTAATTTCTGCATAACGCGTTTCATCTGGCTGCCACAGCAATCTACCATTTAACGGCACTAGATAGGTAAAAATAAAAAAAAATGCTAATAAAAAAGCACTTTTTTTCTGTAACTGTTTAGTTAACATCAAGCACTATACCTCGTGTTGACACCCTAGCCAACCTTCACGACCTGAAAAAGATGAACGAATAATTTTTCCTTGCGGTAAAGAATCTATATCATTTGGTATTAATTCACGCAATGGACAAAATACCATTTGTTTTGCAATCATTCTCTCTAATAAGCTTTCAAATTGCGTCGATTTAGACATACCTTCCACTTCAGTATGAATAGTATAAACAGGAGTCCCTCTATCTTCCTGCATCGCGTTAATAATAAAATCATTAAAGTTTTTATCTTTAACCAAAGTGCCAACAACTTCATCATAAGTCGGTAGTGTCACAGGAATTTGTACAGTACCAATCGAACCATCAGCTAAAATAGGACGAAAAAGATGTGTACCACGGCAATCACTATTATAGTCAAATTTAAAATTTTCTTTCGCCATTAATACACGTTCATCAGCTCGCCAACCAGCCACAGCTGAACATTTCACTGTAGCGCCCGTTGCGGCCTCAAGCTCATCCACTCCTAATTTAATCTGTTCGACCAATTTGATTCTCGGCCATTTTCCTACATTAGCTTGCCAGCCTTGGTGATCCCAGGCATGTAGCCCAACCTCATAACCTTCATCCAATGTCTGTTTCATTAAGTAGCCTAGATCATTAGCAATTTTTTTACCTGGCCACGCAGTACCAGCTAATAAAATATCCCCGCCATACAGTGATGCTGCATTCGATCTTAACATTTTCCATAAAAATTTAGGTCGAAACAGGCGCCATAAATGACGCCCCATATTGTCTGGACCGACACTGAAAAAAAAACTGGCTCGAATTTGATATTTAGCTAACACTTTAAGTAACTGTGGCACACCTTCTTTGGTACCTTGATAAGTATCTACATCAATTCTTAAGCCAATTTTCTTCATTATTTTTTACCTAATTCTTCCGCAGCAGCTTGCAAGAAGAAATCTAAAGTTTCATCAATAGTCTGCTTCATATCAATAGTTGGCTCCCAATCGAGCAAGCGACGCGCATTTTCAATGCGCGGCCTACGATGCTCAACATCTTGATATCCCTTACCATAATAACTATTACTTTCAATCTTTTTGAGACCAGCAAACGGAGGAAACAGCTTGCATAATGGATGTTTTTCAAAACTGTCAAGTAACATATCAGCTAATTGAGCAATGCTTGCTTCATTGGTCGGATTACCAATATTAATAATTTGGCCATCGCATTTTTCATCTTTATTTTCAATAATACGAAATAATGCTTCAATACCATCTTTAATATCAGTGAAACAACGTTTTTGAGCACCGCCATCAACTAATTTTATCGGTGAACCTTCAACCAAATTTAAAATTAATTGTGTAATCGCTCTTGAGCTACCAATACGGGCAGAATGTAAACTATCGAGACGTGGACCCATCCAATTAAACGGTCTAAATAAGGTGAATTTCAAACCTTCTTTAGCACCATATGCCCAAATAACGCGATCCAATAACTGTTTAGAAACAGAATAAATCCAACGCTGTTTGTTAATTGGACCGACAATTAAACGAGAAGTATCTTCATCAAATTCTTTATCATCACACATACCGTAAACTTCAGAAGTTGATGGAAAAATAATACGTTTATTATATTTTACACAATAACGCACTATCTTTAAATTTTCTTCAAAATCTAACTCAAAAACTCTTAATGGATTACGAGTATATTCAATCGGTGTTGCAATAGCGACCAATGGCAGAATTATGTCACATTTTTTAATATGATATTCAATCCACTCAGTATGAATACTGATATCGCCTTCAACGAAATGGAAACGCTGATCATCGCCAAAACGGGGATCATTAATAAAACGTGAAATAGCAGAAGAACTAATGTCCAAGCCATAGATATCATAATGACCATCTGCTAATAAACGTTCGGTTAAGTGATTACCAATAAAACCATTTACGCCCAAGATCAAAACGCGCTTACGGCGTTTTATTTGTCCCGTCGGTTTTGCTCCAATACGCACGCCCGTCACAATCCCCATTTCAGCCGCTAAACGCGAACCTTCAACGTATAAACCAGATCCACACTGACCAGTTAGGATCTCAAGCACACCTTGACCACACGCTATTTGCAATGGCTCAGTAGAAATGATTGTACCAGGTAATTTATCATGTGATTTTTCTAACACCCGGGCGCGCCAAACAATCATCTTACTCTCAGCTAAATAGGTAAATGCACCTGGATATGGCTCTGTCACTGCTCGTACTAAGTTATTCACTTCGTTAGCAGATTTAGACCAATCAATTAAGCCATCTTCAGCGCGACGGCGGCCAAAATAGGTTGCCTGACTCTCATCTTGTGGTGTTGCTGAATAATCACCCATTTTAATTAGTGGTAATGTATCAACCAAAAGTTGTTCCGCGGCTTGACGAATTTTCTCGTGTAACATTAATGCGGTATCTATTGCATCAATGGAGACTTTTTTTTGCGCAATAATATCACCAGCATCCGCCTTAGCTATCATCTTATGTAGCGTGACACCGGTTTCTGTTTTACCATTCAAAATAGCCCAATTAATCGGCACACGACCACGATATTTAGGCAACAAAGAACCATGTAAGTTGAAAGCACCTTTAGGCGATAACGCTAATAACTCTTGACTAAGCATGTGACGATAATAAAAAGAAAAAATGACATCAGGTTGCATTTTCTGAATACGCTCAAGCCAAAGTGAATGATTGACATTTTCCGGCGCAAATACAGGTAAACCCATCTCAGCCGCCAAGCGCGCAACTGAGGAAAAGAAATGATTCTCTTTAGAATCATCTGTATGTGTAAAAACAGCCTGAATTTCAAATCCCGCCTTCTGTAGCGCCTTTAAACCCACACAACCAATATCATGGTAAGCAAAAACAATAGCTTTCATTATTTTTTTTCCTGATTTTCGTCAGTATCTTGATGAATACCAACTATCTTTTGAATGAAGTAACGGGGGCGGGCACGAACATCATTGTACATCCTGCCGATATATTCACCAAGTAGTCCCATGGCAATAAACTGCGCACCAATAAATATGAATAAAATGGCAAACAGAGTAAAAACACCATCAGCAGCCCACATTGTACCAAAAATAAGACGTAAAATAATTAACAGAACCGCTAGTAAAAATCCGCTTGCTGCAATAAAACTACCAACAACACTTAGCAAACGTAACGGGGTAGTTGTTAAACAGGTGAGTAAATCAAACATTAAATTTATTAGCTTCATAAAGCTATATTTTGAATCACCAAACTCACGTTCTGCATGGCCAACATCAATTTCAATCGTTCTTCTAGCAAACGTATTTGCTAAAATGGGAATAAATGTACTACGTTCATAACACTGTAGCATAGCATTAATAATATTACGCCGATAAGCACGCAACATACAGCCATAATCACCCATGGTACGCCCTGTTGCTTTGGTGATCATAGCATTAATGATTTTCGACGCTGTTTTACGAAACCAAGAATCTTGCCGATTCATTCGTCTAGTACCGACTACGTCATAGCCCTGTTCCGCAACCTGAACCAAATGTGGAATCTCTTCAGGTGGATTTTGTAAATCAGCATCCAACGTGATCACAAGATCGCCGGTTGCCTGTTTAAAGCCAGCCATAATAGCAGAATGTTGACCATAATTACGATTTAAAATTACTGCAATAACATGATTTGCCGAATTATCAGCAACATCTATCAGCAATTTAGCAGACTTATCAGCGCTACCATCATCAACTAAAATTAATTCATATGGCTGTTTCAACCTCTGACAAGCAACCAATGTTCTTTCCAATAATTGGGGTAAGCTTTGCTCTTCGTTATAAATAGGGATAACGATAGAAACTTTCTTTATTTCTTCAAAGTCATTTTGAAAAGACACTATTTAAGCTCCGAAAAAATTTCATTAATAGCAGCAACAACGCGATCAACATCTTGAGCACGCATATCAGGAAATAGTGGCAATGAACATAAGGTAGCCGAGTTCCATTCAGAATTTGGTAGAGAAAGAGATTGATAATGAAGTTCTCTATAATATTTCTGCGTATGAGCCGCTCTGAAATGCAAACCTGTACCAATATTCTTCTCTTTTAACCGCTCCATAAAACTATCTCGGTTAATACCACAGATAGCTTCATCCACTCGGACCATAAACAGATGATTGGCATGCAAATGGGGATAATCAGGCACATCCAGCATTTTTAACGGCAGCTTGGCAAGCGCTTGTCGATAATAGGCAACGAGCTCAGCACGACGTTTACTTATCTGTGCTAATTTTTTTAATTGAACAACTGCTATTGCAGCATGAATATCAGAAAGATTATATTTAAATCCAGGTTCGACGACTTCAGCCTGCGCTTTACGACCTTGTATTTGTCGATCGAAGGCATCCACACCTAAACCATGAAATTTTAAACATCTCAGGCGTGTGGCCAAAGCATCATCATCGGTAGCGACTAAGCCACCCTCAGCACAAGTGATATTTTTAATAGCATGAAATGAAAAAATAGCTGTGCCTTGTTGACCAATCCATTCACTTTGATACTGAGTACCTACGGCATGAGCAGCATCCTCGATTAATGTGATATTGTTTCTTTGTGCAATCTCACGTAACGCGTTGAGATCGCATGGCGCGCCAGCATAATGTACCGGAATAATGACTTTTGTCTTAGGGGTAATTGCCTTCCCAACAACATCAGGCTGAACCATTAAAGTATCACGATCAACATCAATCATGATTGGATGGGCCCCTAACAAGGTGATCATATTAATGGTTGAAACCCATGTTAATGAGGGGGTAATAACTTCATCTCCAGGACCAATTCCTAAGGCCATAAGAGTTATATGCATACCCGCTGTTGCCGAACAAAAAGCAATTGCATGCTGACAACCAAACTTATATCGAAAGTCTTCTTCGAGTTGATTATTTTGCGGCCCAGTAGTGATCCAACCAGAACGTAAAACATTTTCTACCGCCCGTACCTCTTCGTCACCTATTACTGGTCGAGAAAAAGGAAGAAAATCATTCATCAAATTAACCTACTAGCAATTCATTTAATATTTTTTTAGAGTTAGCCGCTTATAATATCATAAAATAGCTTAACTACACATCAACATGAGATAATAACTTTTCAATATAACTAATTAGAACGCATCAATCTGATGAATATGTGAAGCTCAAGCGCCCACTTATGTTACTCAAGCAGAATAGAAAACAAAATTAATTTACTGAAAATTTTTTTCAAAAATAAAGTAATCCAATAACAAAAATAAGTGAATTTAAAACCACTATTAGCGCAATTTTTACTAAAAAAATTGTTTGGCTTGATAAAAATTCAAATAACCAGACCACTAAAAGGTATCTTTATTTTTAAGATTATTTAGGTGAACGCAAATAATAAAAAGCCGCTAAAGCGGCTTTTTAGAATATAATAATTCATTATTTATGAGGCTTTATCTTTTCAACCCGGCCTTTCAACTTTTGCCCTGGTCGAAAAGTCACCACTCGACGAGCAGTGATGGGAATATCTTCTCCAGTCTTTGGATTTCGACCTGGGCGTTGCATTTTATCACGCAGATCAAAATTACCAAACCCTGACAGTTTCACCTGAGCCCCATTTTCTAATGAACGACGAACTTCTTCAAAGAAAAGTTCAACTAGGTCTTTCGCATCACGTTTGCTTATACCCAGTTTTTCGAACAGACTTTCTGACATTTCAGCTTTTGTAAGCGCCATAGGTTTAGTCCCTCAAGGATGCTTGGAATCGCCGTTTTAACGCAGCAACACATTTATCAACAGTTGCGGCAATCTCTTCTTCTTCCAGAGTACGATATGTATCCTGCAAGATTAAGCTAATAGCAAGGCTCTTATAACCTTCCGCTACACCTTTACCACAGTACACGTCAAACAAGTTTATGCCAACTATATGATTTATGCCAATTTTCTTACATTCAGCTAAAACATCCGCCGTTGCTACCTCTTCCGGTACTACAACAGCAATATCTCGTCTATTGGCGGGAAAACGTGAAATCATATTTGCTTTAGGAATAACGCGATCTGCAACAGCATCCCACAGTAATTCAAAAACTAATGTCCGACCATTCAAATCTAGCTTATTTTCCAGTTCAGGATGAATAACGCCTACATATCCAATATAATCATTATTCAGATAAATCCCAGCACTTTGTCCAGGATGAAGTACAGAATTAGAGTAAGCCTTATAAATAATATTGTCTAATTTTCCGGTTAATTCCAGTATTGCTGCAACGTCACCTTTTATATCAAAAAAATCAACAGCTCGTTTTTCTTGTGGCCATTGCTCTTCATAGCGATTGCCAGTAATCACACCGGCTAACATCAATTCTTGCCGAATACCATGTTCTGCTGTTACATCCGGCACAAATCGTAATCCAGCTTCAAACAATCGAATTCGATTTTGTTGGCGATTTTGATTGTAAATTACTGTCGTTAATAAGCCTGGTAGTAAAGAAAGCCGCATTGCGGACATATCAGCCGAAATAGGATGAGGTAAAATCATCGCATCGGAATCTGGATGCAACAGTAGCTGAATTTTAGGATCAACAAAACTGTAGGTAATCGCTTCGTTGTAGCCACGATCAATTAATAACGTTTTAACCCGTTTTAATGGCAGCACTGACTCACAACGTGGTGTCATGATTAAATCAGCATGTAACGGTATATCTGGTATATTATTATAACCATAAACCCGGGCTACTTCTTCAATCAGATCTTCTTCAATTTGCATATCAAAACGCCAAGATGGAGCAAACACTTGCCAATTATCTTGTTCACCAATTATTTGGCAACCTAAGCGCTGAAGGATCTGAGTAACGTTAATATCTGGAATGCTATGACCAATTAAACGATCAAGTTTTTGTCGAGTCAGGGTTATTTTTGCCACTTCTGGTAAGCTAGTTTGATGGCTAACATCAATAATATTTCCAACCTCTCCACCACAAATTTCAACTATTAATCTGGTCGCACGCTCCATAGCTCTATATTGTAGCTGTGGATCTACGCCCCGTTCAAAACGGTGAGAAGCCTCAGTATGAAGACCATAATTACGTGCCCGACCGGCAATCGCTAATGGATCGAAAAAAGCACTTTCTAACAGAATATTCGTTGTATTTTGGTTAACGCTTGAATGTTTACCTCCAAAAATACCAGCAATCCCTAAGGCACTTTTCTCATCAGCAATGACTAAAGTATCTTGCTTTAAAGTTACCTTACTGTCATCAAGCAAAACTAATGTTTCATCCTGTTTTGCCATTCGAACAATTATCGCTCCATTTAAACGATCAAGATCATAAGCATGCAAGGGCTGACCTAACTCTAATAACACAAAATTAGTAATATCAACCACAGAATCAATAGAACGGATCCCCCCTCGACGTAATTTTTCTCTCATCCAGTTAGGCGTTTGCGCTGTAACATCAATGCCTTTGATTATTCGTCCTAAAAAACGTGGGCACGCCATGGGAGCTTCTACCCGAATAGGGAAAACGGTAGCATCAGTGCCTTTAACCGGTTCAATCTTTACTGTATTTAACGCAAGGTTATTGATAGCCGCAATATCGCGAGCGATACCTAAAATACTTAAACAATCAGCGCGATTCGGTGTCAAACTTACTTCGAAAGTATGGTCATCAAGTTGTAAGTAGTTACGAATATCGATACCAATAGGCGCGTCGAGAGGTAGCTCAATAATACCAACATGGGCATCAGAAATAGCAAGTTCAGAATAAGAACAAAGCATACCTTCAGAAAGCTCACCCCGTAGTTTTGTCGCTTTAATTTTAAAATTATCGGGTAAAACCGCGCCAGCTGTTGCCACAGCGACTTTTAATCCTTGACGACAGTTTGGTGCTCCACAGACAATATTGAGTAACTGTTCAGCGCCAATATTGACCTTTGTTAAGCGCAACTTATCTGCATTAGGATGTTGAAAACATTCAACGATCTCACCGACTAACACACCTTGGAATTGACCGGCGACAGATTTAGTATTATCAATCTCCAAACCTGCCATCGTCATTTGCTCTGATAAGGCTTCACTGCTTATTGCTGGATTTACCCATTCACGTAACCAAAATTCACTCAATTTCATGTGACAATTCTGCCTTATCTAAATTGTTTAAGAAAACGAAGATCATTTTCAAAAAAAGCACGTAAATCTGTCACGCCATAACGTAACATCGTTAAACGCTCCATTCCCATCCCAAAGGCAAAACCAGAATATAAGCCAGGATCAATACCAATATTGCGTAATACATTTGGATGTACCATGCCACAACCTAACACTTCTAACCATTTACCATTTTTACCCATCACATCAACTTCAGCTGAAGGTTCAGTGAATGGAAAATATGATGGTCGAAAACGGACACGGTTTTTTTCCTCAAAAAAATGATTTAAAAAGTCATGTAGTGTACCTTTTAAATTGGTAAAACTAATATTCTTATCAACAATTAAGCCTTCTGTCTGATGGAACATTGGCGTATGGGTTTGATCATAGTCATTTCGGTATACGCGACCAGGGGCAATAATACGAATAGGCGGTTTTTTACCTTTCATGGTACGAATTTGAACACAAGAAGTCTGTGTACGTAATAGATGCTTAGTATCAAACCAGAAAGTATCATGTGAAGCTCTAGCCGGATGGTGAGCTGGGATATTTAAAGCATCAAAATTGTGATAATCATCTTCTATTTCAGGGCCAAAAACAACAGAAAAACCAAGTTCACCAAAGAATTCTTCAATACGATCAATTGTACGGGTTACTGGATGAAGACTACCATTTTCGGTTTGGCGGCCTGGTAATGTAATATCTATTTTTTCTGCAGCTAATCGAGCACTCAATATAGCATTTTCTAACTGCTCTTTGCGCATATTCAATGAATTCTGAACTTCTTGTTTCGCCTGATTAATAACTGCTCCTGCTACAGGGCGCTTTTCTGCAGGTAGATCACGCAACGTTGACATCTGTAGTGTTAAATGGCCTTTTTTACCTAAAAACTCAACACGCACTGAATCCAACGCAGCAACATCCTGAGCTTTTTCTATGGCTGCTTTTGCGTGCGCAACCAACTCGATGAGATGTAGCATTGTTCCCTCTTCTTATTACGACCATTTGGCCTAATCATTGTTGAAAATAAAATTTTTTAGCAATTACAAACAAAAAAGCCTCCATTTGGAGGCTACCGTGGTTTTTCATTTCTTTTCTTAAATGCGCGGAAGCCCCAAATTTTAGGAGCTAAAATAAAAAAAGAAACGAAAAAAACAATTTTCATTTTTAAGCGGCTATTCATAAAATAACTCTTATTTATAACACAACGGCCATCGATAATAAAAAGAGGGAGCTGAGCCCCTCTTAATTTAACCGATTTAAGATAACATGCTTTTCGCTTTCTCGACTAATGCTGCAAATGCAACTTTATCAAAAATAGCAATATCAGATAAGATCTTACGGTCAATTTCAATTGAGGCTTTCTTCAAACCATTAATAAAACGACTATAAGAGAAATCATTCTGACGAGCAGCAGCATTAATACGTGCGATCCATAATTGACGGAACTGACGCTTACGCTGACGACGGTCACGATAAGCATACTGACCAGCTTTAATTACCGCCTGAAAAGCAACACGATAAACACGCGAACGGGCACCATAGTAACCTTTCGCTTGCTTTAATATTTTTTTGTGACGTGCCCGGGCTATTACACCACGTTTTACGCGAGCCATACATTCCTCCTATCACTTCGAATTAAATTCGATAATCTTAAACTAAAAATTCAAACTTATGCGTATGGCAAACAAGTCACTACTAAACCCAGGTCACCTTTAGAAACCATGGTCTTTGGTCGTAAATGGCGCTTGCGCTTAGTTGACTTTTTAGTCAGAATATGACGAAGGTTAGCGTGCTTACGCTTAAAACCACCACTGGCAGTTTTTTTAAACCGTTTTGCAGCACCACGTACTGTTTTAATCTTTGGCATTTTAAATATCCACTTCGCATTGTTAATTATAACTAACCAGGTAAATAGTTTCTCATACAAATAGAACACTATTACTTGGTTGCCTAACTATTTCTTTTTCGGTGCAAGCACCATGATCATCTGACGGCCTTCGATCTTGGTTGGGAAAGATTCAACGACTGACACCTCATCCAAATCGTTTTTGATACGATTAAGCATATCAATACCGATTTGTTGATGCGCCATTTCACGACCACGAAACCGTAACGTGATTTTGGCTTTATCACCATCTTCTAGAAAGCGAATCAGGTTGCGTAGTTTGACCTGATAATCACCTTCATCTGTACCAGGTCGGAATTTAATTTCCTTTACCTGAATAACTCTTTGTTTCTTTTTCTGCTCTTTGAGCGATTTACTCTTCTCATAGAGGAACTTGCCGTAATCCATGATACGGCAAACCGGCGGCTCGGCATTTGGACTTATTTCGACTAAATCAACACCAGCTTCCTCGGCTTTTTCAAGAGCTTTTTTTAGACTTATAACACCAATTTGCTCGCCATCTAAACCAGTTAAACGAACTTCAGAAGCACGAATCTCCGTATTAATACGATTCGGGCGCGCCGTTTGAATTCTTTTTCCGCCTTTAATACCTTATTCCTCCAGTTGATAAATACGACGAGTGCGAATTTCATCAATCACTCTTTCTGCAAATTCTGTGACGTCAAATCTTCCTAAATCTTTACCATTACGAGTTCGAACAGATACTTTATTAGATTTAACTTCTTTATTACCACAAACTAACATGTAAGGAACACGATGCAAAGTATGCTCCCGAATTTTAAAGCCTATTTTCTCGTTTCTCAAGTCTGCTTTTGCACGAATACTAAAATTACTCAATTTTTCTACTACTTTTTGTACAAAATCAGCCTGTGCATCCGTGATATTCATTATAACAATTTGTAATGGCGCTATCCAGATTGGGAAGAAACCAGCATACTGCTCAATTAATATCCCAATAAAACGTTCAAGTGATCCTAAAACAGAGCGATGGATCATTACTGGCACCTGACGTTCATTATTTTCATCTACATAGGAAGCACCTAAACGACCCGGTAATGAGAAATCGAGTTGTACAGTACCACATTGCCAAGCACGATCGAAACAATCATACAGGGTAAACTCAATTTTAGGCCCATAAAATGCACCTTCACCGGGTTGATAATCAAATTCAATATCCCCTAGTGCCTTAGCAAGATCGGTTTCTGCACGATCCCATTGAGCATCAGTGCCTATCCGTTTTTCTGGTCGAGTGGACAATTTAACTGCAATTTTTTCAAAACCAAATGTTGCATAAACATCATAAATCATTTTAATGCAACTTTTCACTTCAGCTAAAATCTGATCTTCAGTACAAAAAATATGCGCATCATCTTGGGTAAAACCCCGCACGCGCATCAAACCATGTAAAGCCCCAGATGGCTCATTTCGGTGACAACTGCCAAACTCTGCCATACGTAATGGCAAATCACGATAAGATTTCAAGCCTTGATTAAATATCTGTACATGCCCTGGACAATTCATCGGTTTTATACAATATTCTCGGTTTTCCGATAATGTGGTAAACATGTTTTCTTTATAGTTTTCCCAGTGACCTGTTTTTTCCCAAAGAATTCGATCCATCATTAATGGACCTTTTACTTCTTGGTATTGATATTCATTCAATTTAGTACGGATAAAGGTTTCTAATTCACGAAATATTACCCAACCATCATTATGCCAAAACACCATACCTGGTGCTTCTTCCTGCATATGATAAAGATCAAGTTGTTTACCTATCTTACGATGATCTCGTTTAGCCGCTTCCTCTAAACGTAATAAATAAGCAGCTAAATGTTTTTTATTGGCCCAAGCTGTTCCATAGATCCTTTGTAGCATTTTATTGTTGCTATTGCCGCGCCAATACGCACCAGCCACTTTTTGTAATTTGAAGTAATGACAAAAACGCATATTAGGGACATGTGGCCCTCGACACATGTCAATATATTCTTCATGATAATAAAGCCCAGGATAATCCTCTTTATTAATATTTTCATCCAAAATTTTAACTTTATAATCCTCACATCGAGCTACAAAAGTAGCTCGCGCTTCCTGCCAACTAACCAGCTTTTTGATAACATCATAGTTCCTTTCGGCGAGATATAGCATGCGCTGCTCAAGCCTTTCTAAATCTTCCTGGGTTAAAGCATGTTCCAGATCAACGTCATAATAAAAACCATTCTCAATGATAGGGCCAATTGCCATTTTAGTCGTTGGCCATAATTGTTTAATCGCATGGCCAAGTAAATGAGCGCATGAGTGACGAATAATATCTAAACCCTCGAGATCTTTACTAGTAATAATAGCTAATTGAGCATCATTATTAATCACATCACTTGCATCAACAAGTTCACCATTAACACGACCGGCTATACAGTCTTTGGCAAGACTTGAGCCAATACCATTTGCAATATCCATTACTGAAACGGCATGCTCATATTGACGTTGGCTTCCGTCAGGGAGAGTAATAACTGGCATTTAAAATCCTTAATTTACAGTGGTGACCCATACGCAAGATCACATGCATAGAAATATATTTTTATTAAAATGAGTTAAAGCAATTTCTTACACGTACTTGTATTAACTTAGCGGCGCATACTACCATTATGAAGATCTAATTAATAGATTAAATCTTGGATAATAAGAAGAAAATACTAAAAAACCAGTGACAAATTAATTGTCAGCTAGTTATATTTCGATTAATCAAGCTAATTTAAATTTATTTTTTTATTATACAATGAAATAGCAATAAAAAACTATATTAGTTTATCGCTAAAACTTTACTCATGTTGGTAGGGTCCTGATTTAAAAAATATATTATGATAAAAAACCATTATCAACTTTTCTCATTATAAATCAATTAGTAATCTATCATAGTTATTGAATTGTAAGCATTTTCAATTTTCCAAAGATAGCGAGGAGCTTGCGCATTTGGGTGTTTTGTTTGCATATGTTGATAAAACTCTTCTGCTGTCAGCTTATTAATTTTATCGATTGCAATATGGCGATTTTTATCAAAAATTCGTAATAATGCCCCAGCGCCATTAACATAAGCAACCAAAGTTGCGTAATAAAGTACTTTAGGATCACGAATACCGAATAAATGGTTATCTTGAATAAAACGAATATAGGCTGTTCCCACATCAATATTAATCGCCGGATCTTTAAGTTGATTCGTAGTAGGTTGCCCCGCTTTACCCTGTAACCGATACGCGTCACGACCAGCAGTAGAAGCCTTAACTTGCATTAAACCTATCGCATTGGATTTACTCACTGCATTAACACGAAAATTAGATTCTACTTTAATAATTGCTCTAATTAAGTTTTCATCAATAGCATAGCGTTGCGCCGCTTGTCTTATTGCAACATCGTAAGTTTTTTTTGACGGTATACTTTCGCTTTTCTCCTCCATGAAATAGCGTAGATAATCGTTCTGATAGACTGTTTTTGGGCTATTAGATTGT
This sequence comes from Candidatus Phloeobacter fragariae, assembly GCA_047291315.1. GTDB lineage: Bacteria > Pseudomonadota > Gammaproteobacteria > Enterobacterales > Enterobacteriaceae > Arsenophonus > Arsenophonus fragariae. The sequence goes on from JBDPYZ010000004.1 coordinate 33,489, forward strand.
TTGCTTGAGCAACCTATTAATAAAATAATGAATACGACTCCACAACTTTTAAATTTCACCTTACACCAAGCCTCCAGTTGCTTAATCCTTTTTAGCATAGCCTAATAAGCCATAAAAATAAAAATTAACCCATTTAGCGTTGAGTTGTGAAGAGGCTCTCATATCTGCTAGCTACATTACACTTACTATAATTGATCATATTGACATCTTTCATATATAGTTGACAATCATTCTCATTAAGGTGCAATTTACTACTTTATTGCCGGGAAATACTTATGTATAAAAAATTCAAACTTTCATCTAAGCACACTTTTACTAGTTTAATAATAATTGCTGTACTTGTTCTTTTTAATCCGCTCTCATACTCAAAAAAATTTACCGTTGTAACTACTTTTACTATTATTCAAGATATTGCGCAAAATGTGGCAGGTAATGCAGCAAATGTCCAATCAATTACCAAACCTGGGGCAGAAATTCATGAATATCAACCAACTCCCAAAGATATATTAAAAGCACATAATGCTGATTTAATTTTATGGAATGGACTAGGACTTGAAACATGGTTTAATCGTTTTTTTGAAAACTTTAAACATATTCCTGCCGTTACTGTTACTAAAGGAATAAAACCGATGCCTATTCGAGAAGGTGAATATCGAAATAATCCTAATCCTCACGCCTGGATGTCTGCCAAAAATGCATTGATCTATATTGAAAATATTCGAGCAGCACTGGTAAAATATGACCCTAAGAACGCAGATGTTTATAACCAAAATGCGAAAATATATACTAGTAAAATTAGCAAAATTGATGCACCATTACGGAAAAAACTCGCACAAATTCCGAAAGAAAAACGCTGGCTAGTAACTAGTGAAGGGGCTTTTAGTTATCTTGCTAGTGATTATGGCTTTAAAGAAATTTATTTGTGGCCAATTAATGCAGAAGAGCAAGGTTCACCGCAACAAATTCGTAAAGTTATTGATATTGTAAAAAAATATAATATTCCAGTTGTGTTTAGCGAAAGTACCGTTTCTGATAAACCAGCAAAACAAGTCAGCCGAGAAACTGGTGCTCAATATGGTGGTGTACTCTATGTTGACTCTCTCTCTACTGTTGATGGCCCGGTTCCTACATATGTAGAATTATTAAAAACCACCGTTGATACTATTGCAAAAGGTTTTGATCAATAATAATGAGTAATAATATTTTTTACGATAAACCTAACTTAGTTGTTGATAATGCTACTATCACATACAGCAACGGACATACTGCTATTTATGATGCAAGCTTCAATATTACTGGTGGGTCAATCTGCGCACTAGTAGGAGTCAATGGTAGTGGCAAATCAACGCTGTTTAAAACAATAATGGGTTTAGTGACACCAACAAAAGGACGTGTAACATTAAACAATAGTGCGATCAAAACCGCGCTTAAACAAAATATTATTGCTTATGTACCACAAACTGAAGAAGTTGACTGGAACTTTCCTGTTCTAGTTTCTGATGTAGTAATGATGGGTCGCCACGGTAAAATGGGTCTTTTACGTATTCCAAGCCAACAAGATAAACAAATTGCTGCTGACGCACTAGCGCGTGTTGATCTTACAGGTTTAGAACAACGACAAATAGGTGAGCTTTCTGGTGGCCAAAAGAAAAGAGTTTTTCTTGCCCGAGCACTCTCCCAAGAAGGAAAAGTATTACTTCTTGATGAACCTTTTACCGGCATCGATGTAAAAACAGAAAATGCGATTATTGAGCTTTTACTCTCATTACGTAGCAATGGCTATTTAATTTTGGTTTCTACTCATAATTTGGGAAGCGTACCTGAATTTTGTGATCAAGTTATTTTAGTAAATCGAACTATACTGGCTAGTGGACCAATCGAAACAACTTTTACAAAAAAAAATCTTCAGCTCGCTTTTGGCGGTGCGCTACGCCATATTAATATCTCTGGCGCAGAACTTCACGATAATGACGATCCGCGTTCACTGACTGTTATTACTGATGATGAAAGAGCTGCTGTTTTTTACGGCCACCATGAAAAAACATCGGTCATTAAGAAACAACCGGAGAAATAAATCATGTTGGATCTATTACTTCAGCCCTTTGAATATAACTACATGATCAAAGCAATCTGGGTCAGTGCTATCGTTGGTGCAATCTGCGCTTTTCTCTCTGCTTATCTAATGTTAAAAGGGTGGTCGTTAATGGGCGATGCCATTTCCCATTCAGTCGTTCCAGGTGTCGCAGGCGCCTATGCTCTTGGTCTTCCCTATTCTGTAGGTGCTTTTTTTACCGGTATTCTGGCCGCACTCTCTATGACTTTAGTTCGCCATCTTTCAAGACTGAAAGAAGACGCAGTAATTGGTTTTATTTTTTCCACATTCTTCGCCGCCGGGTTGCTAATTCTTTCATTAAATCCCACTTCAGTGAATGTACAAACCATTATCTTTGGCAATATTTTAAGTATAGCAGATGAAGATATACTACAAATTGAAATTATTATTACCATTTCTTTTATTATACTTATGTTTATATGGAAAGATTTACTTGTCGTATTCTTTGATGAAAATCATGCCCGCTCTATTGGACTAAATCCGCTAAAACTAAAAATTATCTTTTTTACCCTATTAAGCGCATGTACAGTTGCTGCTTTACAAACAGTAGGAGCCATTCTTGTCATAGCCATGGTCATTACACCAGGCGCAACAGCTTATTTACTCACGGATCAATTCAAACGGTTACTTATTATTGCCATACTAATCGGATTTACTTCTAGTGCTCTTGGCGCTTATATCAGTTATTTTATTAATGGTGCAACTGGTGGAATTATTGTTACCTTACAAACACTGATTTTTCTTTTTGCCTTCTTTTTTGCACCTAAATATGGTTTATTCGCTTCCCGCCAAAAAAGCACGCTAAGACATTGTACACCTCAAACAGTTAGAAAAAGAGGTAAGCAACAATGAATGATTTCATGGAGTTATTAATAACACCTTTTGTTTTTCCTTTTATGCAAAAAGCAATCATTACCGCTCTTGTAACCGGAACAGTATGCGCTATTCTGTCCTGCTTTTTGATACTTAAAGGTTGGTCTTTAATGGGTGATGCTATTTCTCATGCTGTATTACCCGGCATCGTTATCGCCTTTGTTGTTGGTATTCCTTTATCAATTGGTGCTTTTTTGTCAGGAATTTTCTGTGCATTTGCGACCGGTTATCTAAAAGAAAATAGCCGCATAAAAGAAGATACTGTCATGGGCATTGTTTTTTCCGGTATGTTTGCCTTTGGATTAGTACTATTTGCACGTATTGATACAGATCAACATCTTACTCATATTCTTTTTGGTAATATCCTTGGCATTACTACGGCAGAATTTAAACAAATTCTTTGGATCTCAAGTTTTACTATCGCGATTATACTATTGAAGCGCAAAGATTTTATGCTCTATTGTTTTGACCCTAATCAAGCAAGGGTTATTTGTTTACCCGTTAAACTTTTACATTATGGATTACTCTCTTTATTGGCTCTCACCATCGTTGCATCTTTACAAGCGGTAGGAATAATTCTGGTCATTGCCATGCTTATTTCCCCTGGAATTATTGCTTTTACACTATGCAAAAATTTTAATCGAATGCTAATTATTGCGGTTATTGCCTCTACCACATCCTCTTTAATCGGCACCATTTTGAGTTTTCATATTGATGCAGCAACTGGGCCTTGTATTGTACTCATTCAAGCAATCTATTTTATAGCGGCATTAATCTATAACCATATCAGTAAAATAAAAAAGCGCTTTTCTTTCAATAAAATTTCAATTCACCCTTAAGCTAACAGATTATTAAAAACAATTTACAAAAATTAGGATTATCTTATTTTGCAGATGATAATCCTGTTTTTTCTTAAAAATCCATTTATTAACTGGAAATAGTCATAATATAAGCTTAAAAATTGAAATTAATAATGAAATGCCTAAAACGCAAATAGATAATAATTCATTGTTCATATGGATATTTTGCTAACATAAAACGCATTACTAAATGCTAAATTAAAAAAGCAATATATTTAATAATCATAGCGAACTATATACTACAATTAATTGATTAAAAAAATTAATTAAACGGAATTTGGTCAAACCTAGTTAAATAGTTGACCTTTCCTTGCAGCCTTGATTAAGCACCAATTGATATATCAACGCTATTATTTGTTAAGTTGCTATAATAAAATCCGCAACTGTAGACACCAGTGCTAATGAAAAAACTATCCAACCTAACCCACGTTTTCCAGTAGCGATATAAAATGCTATTTGATAATTCATTAAAGCTCCTCATATTTTTTATATTATCGTTTACATTGAATATTGAATAACAAAATATATTAAAATATTTCTTTATTTTAAGTTGATAGAATTAATCAGTAAATCATTAATAATAGGAGTGCTTTTAGTGTCTCATAAGCTATCTATCAAAGCAAAGCTGCTATTTTTGACATGGATTGGCTATTGATTAATTCCCAACCCCTTTGGAGCCAAGCAGAAAAAGAAATGCTTAGTAAACTTGGCGGAAATACCACAATTGCTAATCAACTTCCTGATACACTCGGATTGCGTATCGACCAAGTTGTACAATTGTGGTATTTAGCTACACCTTGGCAAGGTACCTCATTAGAAGAGGTAGAACAAAAAATTGTTAAACGGGTTATTGAACTTATAGAAGAATAACGACCTTTATTACCAGGTGTTGAACATACACTTCAACTATGTAAGGATCATAATTTAAAAATTGGTTTAGCTTCAGCTTCACAAAAAAATATACTAGAAAAAGTACTCACTATGTTTAATATTCGCGATTACTTTTCAGCCGTAGTATCAACAACTCCCTTACCCTATAGTAAACCACATCCAAAAATCTATTTACAGGCAGCGAAACTACTAGATATTGAACCAACCACTCAGCATATCGTTTAAACTTTATTGATTGTCAGTAATTTAATACATCAGTATACTGCTATACTAATGCAATATCACTTTTCTTACAAAAAGTTTCTCTTATTATTTAATAAATAAGATATTTTTCCAATTACACTACTAAAACCAATCCAAAACTATTATACTTTGTTAACTGTATAAATAAACAGTTGGATATTATATGCCATGACTGCCACTGGGCATCTGCTTTTTTCAGTATCATCATTAATGCTTGTGCATAAACTAGCAATTACACCAGAGTTTGCACATGGTGATTGGCTTCATTTATTAGCTGGTGCATTACTGGGCACACTGCTACCTGATATAGATCATCCATTATCTCATCTCGGACGTTTATTTCGTTTTATTTCTGTCCCAATTTATCGTTTATGTGGCCATCGTGATTTTACCCATAGTTTACTCGCATGGTTACTCATTATGTTATTATCAGCACAACTCCCGAATAGTTACTGGCTTTCTGATGCGCTAGTTCAAGCATTTTTATTAGGTTATTTCAGTCATTTAGTTGGGGATATGTTAACCGCAAAAGGGATACCTTTCTTATGGCCAGCAAAAATCCCCTTCTGTTTCCCTATTTTAGGTAATAACTCTAATCAACGAGCGGAATATTCTATCGCTATCTTATTAGCTATTTGTGCGATATTAATTCCATCGAACTATCAATTACCACTACTACCTCTTTTACAAGAAACGAAAAAAAACGTTATTACATATCTAGTTAATGAACTAAACGATTTAATTTTATTACATTCCCCTTGAAACATTATTAATATAAAATTGCATTTAGTTATAAATTTTTTTTTATTGCTGATAATATATAAAGGAAAATGAGTGTCATTGGGATTAGGATTTTTTTATCATCTTACTCCACCAATGACAAAGAATCTTATACCTAGAACAATAAACTAGAGCTGGAGAGTCGGTATAAATTTCCCTGTAATTCTTAGTGTACTTAGCTTTACCATATTATTGCTGTTATTGTCCAAGTAAGTGCAGATGGATGGAGTCTATCAAGGAAAGTCTTTGTCTTTGTTTATCTTCTTATTTGGTAGCTTTTTGGGTGTTATTTTACATTTAGTATATGGTACCAATAATCCAATAGTGCATGATTCATTATCTTGGTTCAATATTATTGGCAATGACTACGTAACATTGCTTCAAATGATTATTATGCCGTTAGTATTTGCTTCAATACTTAATGCTATAGTACCCTTACATCAAACATCTTCTTTAGGAAAAATCAGTTTTTTTACCATTGGGAGCCTTCTTTTCACAACAGCAATTGCCGCTCTCATCGGGATTTCTGTTACATGCTGGTGTGGGTTAACTTCAGAAGGTCTAGTACAAAATAGTTATGAAACAATTCAACTTGGTGTGATAGAAAATAACTATATTCCGCAACATGGTGGAAGAAAACCTTTACAAATCAGTGCCTAACTTAGGGATTCTATGAATCCTTTTGCATCAATAAGCTCTGATGTAGTGGATGGTGAATTAATTATTTTAGGAGATATGGAATCAAAATCCTCAGGCTCTCCCCTAGTTAGCCGAGAAACTCACAATATATTAGGAATTTTATGGGGTCGCTTTTTATTTATCCAACAAGGTATTTCATCACTATTTCTTATTGATAAGCTTAAGCGCCATAAACCCTGTGCAGTTATATTGAAGTACTCTTTATCAACGCTTTTTTTCATTTACAGCAACGTCTCTCCTACATGAAATATGTTGCTAAGTATAAATTTGAAAAAATTTGTCGATAGATAGAAGATTACACAAAAAAATAAAGTTATTTTTAACTTTATTAATAATAGCAGAAACTTTAGGCTTGGATAAAAAATCAATAAAGCTTTTTATAGTATATCAAATGAATGTAGCTAAAGCAATTAAATATCGTTATAAGGCAGACTGGCTATCCATGCCAGAAACTATGATTCAATATTATAATTTAGCAGATATTCGATTAAAAATCACTACATTAACTAATGACACCATACAATTAATTGCTAAAGAATTAAAAATAATTACCAAATAAAAAATCAGATCTGTTTATATAAATAAAATTCACCGGCATAATCTTAAATACGCTGATAAAAAAATAATCTATTTATCACTCAAAAAATATCTTTAAAAAATAAAAATTCTAAATAGCAAAAGTAACCTAGCAATTAACAAAATTTTTTATTTAGCCTAATAAAATAGCAGAAATTATCTTATAGAAAATATTATTCTAACTATTTTCTACACAAATCATAATTTATTGCTATTGTTATACTGATATCTTGCAAATTCTGAGTTCTATTATGAAATAGAAAATATTATTTATTATATTAATCTGAGTTTTACTAGCAAGCCCTGTTTTATCTATTGAAAAACGACAAAAACACTATATCCTCTCAACAAATTTAAATGAAGGATTGCAATATTAAAGCAAATAAAAAATCATTAGACAGTCAAAAAAGAAAATCTTTTATGCGATCTTGTCTTAGCAAGAAATCTACCAAAAAAAATAAATCATAAAGTGTAATACTGAAGCTAGCAAAATAAAATTTAAAGAAGGTGAACATAAAGTATTTATGAGTAAATGCCTACGTGGTTAATTTAATATATAAATAAGGCCACTTTATTTTTAGTGACCTTATTTTGATATCTAGAATAGTGTCTAAATTTTAATTAAATAACTGAAATAGAAATGACACCCTTAAATATTAAATAAAAAATAAGGTAGCCCATCATTTATGAAAATATGACACTCTGAAGACATAAAAATAATAACGTTATCCATATTATCCATATTATCCATATTATCCATATTATCCATATTATCCATATTATCCATATTATCCATATTATCCATATTAATGATGAATAATATAAGATTACATTATGATTACATATCAGTCAATTTCATAAAATAATTTTCTTCATTTAACAGAATTTTTCTTATAATGTAGCTATATTATACACCGTCATTTCTATGTATTCAAAATTATAGATAGTTTACAGCCGTAAAGTTGCTAACCTAAAGAGATAAATATAATACATAATGAATGGCAAGAAATTTTAGATTCCTTATTTAAAGAATCTAGCAATAAATAATGATTCGAAAAAAAAACACAATTTTATGCTACCATCTGGGATAGATTTAAACTAACTACTGAAAAAGCGAATCGTGTTAAATTCTCTCATTGGCGGTGTTCAATAAAAGATAGATTGGCTAAAATTATCGTGCTTGATCAGTTTTCTCGTAATATTTGGCGTGATACAGCAAACACATTTGCACAAAATAATATGGCGCTAATGTTAGCTCAAGAAGCCATTAAACAACCAGAATATAAGCACTTACCAATAACACAACGTAAATTCATTTCAATGCTATTTATGCATTCATAATCACCTCTTATTCATCAACAAGCAGTTCCTCTTTTTACTGCATTAAATGATAAAATAACACTTGAATTTGAAATGAAGCATAAAGAAATTATTAATCATTTTGGTCGTTACCCACATAGAATTCCTACTCTTGAAGAAATATTATTTTTAAAAAATCGGTTTTTAGTTTGTAAATAAAAAAACAGAGGATATATTGAAAACATATACTTTGTTTCGTGAATAAATAAAATAATTGCCTTTTTGGAACTTATAAATTAAGTTGTTGTTCAATTTTTTTAAATATTCCTCTGAAATAGCCGCAAGATTTCTATAAAAAATGTGCTCTAACTTTGTCATTTGCATTAAAGATAAATAACGAGACGCCCACGGTAATAAATGCTGCTCGATTAATTCAATTGCTATAATTTATTTATTTCTTTCCAATAAATAAACTACCACCAATAACATAAGATCCAAATTAATCTGCTGGTTCATTCACCACTTTCTACAGCTATGAATAATAAAGATAGGAAATGCTGATATGCTTGAGTTGAAATTCCCATTACCATTTTTTTTGGATCTAAATAGACGGATCCCCAAGGAGGCACTGGTATATTACCCTGCCCTTCAAATAAAATAGAAAAATCATAATTTAATAATTAAAAATCTTGCTTTACTATTTCTTGTGTTAATTTCTCAATTTTCTGCTTATCTGACCACGGAAATAATTCAACCAAAACACGCATTAAAGAAATTAATGCTTTTACTGAAGGTAAATCAGGTAAATAACAAAAACATGCCCTTAAAATACGCAAAATTGAAGTATTTAATAACATAAATATTATTTTCCAAACTAAAATAATATGCAATTAACTAGCATAAAAATCATTTATTTATGCAATAGTAAAAAAAAATTACTATGCAAAAATAATAACTGTACATGCAACTAAAGTCGTCGGTAGCGCATTAGCTTTTAATACTACTGCTGTCATTACAAATAACGATAAACCAAGTATACCAAAACCCAGCTTGATCAATCGCTTTTGCGCTAAGTAAACTAATATAATCGGCTTTAGTAGCCAAAATAACCATTGCGCCAATAATAAAACACAACGCCCCTAATTGATATGCGGCAATTAAAGTCTCTAATCCGACACCACCGATAAAACAAGACATCCACATTTGTAACGCAGTATAATATGAGTTCTAATTAGCTACTGTATCAATATAATAAACCTGTGGAATTAACCAAACAAAAACTAAGCCGGCAACAATCCCTGTTAAATTACATATTTACCTCAATTTAGTAAATTTTTCAAAAAAGAAAAAATACCCTACCGACCGCCAATGCCATAAAAATACCGCTAAAAAGCTTCATTGCTCATCAATGAACGACCAATACCCAACAGCATATTAAAAAAGCGTTTTGATTGCCCAATATGTAAACTACCAATAGCTAATCCCAGAAACATTACTACCATAGCAAGCAGATTAACAGGATTAAGTTGATTGTGATTAATTAAACTCAAATAGGCAACAAAAAATAATCCTACTGCTGGCTGATCCAATACGGTAAAAAAAACCAGCGGGAACTCATGAATGTTTAACCTCCGCATGATTTTGTAATTTGCCACTCTGATCATTAAATGGTTTAGCATCTCTATGAGGTTTAATCACAATATTAAGTTGAGTAAAACCAGGATCTGGCATCGGAGCAATGACATTTTTATCACCATGTAGGTAATAAAGCAATTTCACCAGAATCCAACACTCGTTGTAGACATGAATCAACACAAATAGGTTTCATACCTTTAACTACATGTTGGTAGCAATATCACATTTATTCATCAGTTTTTACTAACATCAAATTGAAGATCACCATAAGGCCAAGGAACTTACAATAACGACAGCCCACACACACATCTTGATTTACTACCACTAACCCATCTTCTTGCCGTTTATGCATTGCACCAGTTGGACAACCAGCCCACAAGTTAGTGAATCACAATGATTACAAGCAATCGATAAATAATAGTTATAAACATTCTGTTGCCAACTACCTCCGCTATATTCATAAATCCGACGAAACTTAAGGCCTAATTTCAGATCTTTTTCATCCTTGCAACTAACCTGACATGTTTTACAGCCCTTATACTTAGTAGAGTCAAAGAAAAAACCATACTGTTTCATAAATCAAATCTTTATGCACGTTTAACTTCAACTAGATTCGTATGTTGTGGAGTACCTTTAGCAAAGGGAGAGGGATGTAGTGACGTTAACGTATTAATACATCGCCCCCCAATCAATTCCTTCCTTATTAACATTGCAGGCGCCTTGCGGAACAGCAATTATACCTGGTAAAATCCGATTAGTAATTTTAGTTTTAATATATATACGTCCGCTATCATTATAAATTTCGGCGATATCGCCCTGTTTTAAGGCCTCTCATCTTTGCATCAATGGAATTAATCCAAAACTGATGAGGAATGGCTTCACGTAATATTGTATAATAGCTTGAATGGACATGGCCTTTGTTATGAAACACGGTCATTTGTAAAGGATATCTCCTTTTGCAAACAACATTTTCAACACCTTCACGGTTAGCACAATATTCAGGTATAGCGGGAATACGGTCATCGTCAGGTAATTGCCATTCTTGCGCTATTTTATTTAATTGTTGAAAATAAATTTCAATTTTTCCTGATGGAGTTTTTAGTGAATATTTATCTAGATTATGACGAAAATCTTTAAGCGCAATTTGTTTATCACTATCTGCTAATCGCCGATCAATTATCCCTTGATCATAAGTTTGCTCGAAAAGTAGTAGATGAGGCGTGATTTCACGGGTTTTATTATAACAGTATTCAATTCATTGTTGATAAGTACGACCTTATTGACCACCAAGCAAATAAACATAATCTTATTTTTAATAAATCACTTTTACCCCGTGCCAGCGCTTTAATTAAAGGGGATAATTGTTTATCAATGGTAACATCGTCCTCTAGAATTAATGCCCATTCGATATCATTTTTTATAATATGTTGATAAATTGATTGATAACTCAAACTACAGGCAATTTCATTCATTCCGTTTGCTTTCACTTCAAATTTGTCAGAATTAGGGGATTTTAACCAAGGCATGTCATCTTGAGTTAATTTAGCTCCTTCTATAGCATCAACTATCGTGAAAGGTAAAGCTTGTGAGGACTACGCATAACTAATTTAGTTTCTTCTATCTGTATCCTTTTTTAATGAAACAATAAAAATAAGGCAAGATTTATACATCGACGCCACCAAAACTTTATATTTAATAATATGTTAACATAAATTATAACTAATCAATTTTATTTTACTTTCAAATTTCAATCGCAAAGCGCAATCATTTATTCTGGTATTTATAGAAAAAAACTCAATAGTTCTTAAAAGACATAAAAAAACTTATTATGTTGAATAATTAATCTTAAATGTTATTTATTATGTGAGATAAATTATTAAATAATAAATTTAATTACTTGAATATATTACAAAAATATAATAATATTAATTCAATTACTATACACACATCACTATGATAAAAGTGAAAACAGATGCTAATCAATCCTATATTTTCAAATAATTACTTAATTTGATATAAGAAAAAAAATGATTAAAAAAATAAAAAATTTTTTAAAATATATAGCCACCACAAAATATTATATTACTTTCAATAAAATATAAAATGTTTATTCATCTCAAAAAAATATAAGTACTATTATAAATTTTATAAAGTATAATAACTTTAGCAATGGTTTTTATTTCCATTAACGCTAAAATCAGATAACAGTTTATGATATAATTAATGCCAGCTTTGACATAAGAAAACTTAATATATTTGAATAGTAAGAAGATCATACTAACAAGCTATGAATCTTCATCTGCTGAAGCAAAAAATTCGCAATTTCATATTACTTACGACGCAGATATGAATTTCTCCCTTGGCACTGCTATCTCTATCTATTCGATTTTACATTTTAATAAAAATTATACATTTCACTTTTATATCTTCACTGATATGATTTCTGAATGCAAACTGAAAAAATATGATGAACTAACAAAATCATATAATACAAAAATAACAATATTACTCATCGATACTCTATAGCTAGAAAAATAACCAACAAATAAATTATGGTCTCATGCAATCTATTTTCGCCTTATTATTTCAAATTATTTTCACCATAAAATAAATATAATATAATATAATATTTAGATTCAAAAATTATTTGTTCTGGTAATATATCAAAATTATTCACCAACAATTTAGGCCAACATATTATTGCTGCTGTTGCTGACCGAAACGAATATCTATGGAAAAAACGGTAAGAAATACTATCAACACCAGAAATAGCCAATAGATACTCTAACTAAAGAGTTATGCTGATCGATACTGATAAGTGGCATAAAATAAGATCACTTAAAAACAATAAATATATTATTTGATGACAAGCTAAACGAAAAATTTATATTTTATGATCAGAATACATTGAATATATCACTGGTAAATAAAGTTTTATTTTTAGAAAAAACATTTAATACCCAATTTAGCATTAATTATGAATTTAAAAATAAAACATTATTTCCTATGATTGATAATATAAAATTCATTCATTATATTCGCTAAAATAAACAATGGAATAATTAGTCTGAATATCCTAGCACGCATCTCTTTATTACAATAAAAGAAAAATCCCCTTGGAAAACTATCCCGATTATTGCAGCACCAACATCGAATAAATATAGATATGCATCTAAGTATATATTTAATAAAAAATACATCAAATAACTATTAAATTATCTCTATTATTTTATTATTAAAGCCTTACATAAATAAAAAATAGAAAATGATAGAAATTCTAAAAAAGGGATAATTGCTATTTGATAATAGATGATCATCCCTTTTTATAGTTAAAATTTTCAACTAGATAGATATAGAAAATATTTTCAATTTAATCTACTTTCAGTAATCTATATATTTAAATTGCACTCTGGCAAATGTTAAATTAATGGCTCTCACAAAACTTTCAACCTGAGCAACGGTAGTTGCACTAGCAATCGGTACGGTGATTCCATTAAAAGCCATTAACCAGACAAATGCAACTTCTGCTAATGTAGCTTGATGAACATCAGCAACTACCTACAACCCCTTAAGAATTTTTTTCACCTCTTTAATTAAGATATTTATCGATATAACTTTTCCTAGAACTATTATTTAAGTCACTTTGACAACGATATTTTTCGGTTAAAAAACCAGATGCCAAACTATATAATAAGTGACAACACCAATATCTTCTTTGATATAGAGTTCTTTCAACTTATCATCAAAAATGGCGCGATCGTTCCTGTTGTAATACTTGATAACGCCATAAACTCTGATTATCCGCGACATCTAACACTGTTTTTAATTACCCTGCATCCAAATTTGAGGCGCCTATAGCACGAATTTTGCCAATTGTTAAAAGCTTCTGATAAGCATTTAACGTCTCTTAATATGATGTATTTATATCAGCCAATGGTAAAACTAGAGATCAATGTAATCTATTTGTAAACACCTAAATGATTCCTCAACCGCATTTATAATCCAGCGAGCAGAAAGTCCTCCCTTACCTAATGAACCTAAATCTGCGCCCACTTTGGTAAAAATAACTAATTTATCTCTGGCAATTGAATGTTAGTTAGCCAGTTTTCAATGATAGTTTCAGATTCTCCACCTCGATCACCTGCTGCCCAACTTGAATAAACATTTGCCGTATCAATTGCAACTAAAAAGTTATTATAGAAAGCATCTAAGATGGTAAAGCTCTCTTTTTCATTGATAGTCTAGCCAAATACATCACCACCAAAACAAGTGGAGGAATAACAAATCCTGTTAAACCTAACCTACGCAATTGCATATTTCCACACTTGCTTATTAAATAAAGCGAATATACTAGCTAGAAGATTTTAGTGTTGTTCTTACTGAAAAATTGTATTTATTAAACTTTAAAGCAGATTTAACTTACAAATATACTACAGTAATTTAGTTATATTAATTATAACTTACCAATATAGCCTAGTGGCTTCCACCATAAACCACCAATGACGAGCCCAAAAAAAGATTGATCACACTTAATATAAAATCTATTTTCCACCATTCAGCTAAGGTTGTATAACCAGAACCAAAATAATCGGCGCGATACCTGTGGAATAATGTGTTAGCGACATCATTAATGATGAAGAGAAAGGCAGGATCAAACCGAGCAACATAGGTGGAGCCCCCAATGCTAATCTGGCAATAAAAAATGCCGCAAACATTGCCATAATATGTGCTGTGGTGCTGGCAAAAAAGTAACGAGAATATACATATATCAAAACAAGTAACAATGTACCACCAACCCAGCCAATCCCTAAATGATCAATAGCGTATCCAACTTATTTGAGAAAACCAATTAGTCAATCCAAGCTTACTTAAGAAAGATGCCATCATAACCAATGCAGAGAACCAAGTAATTGTGTCCCATGCCACCTTAGTTTTCAAAATATCATCCCAAGCTAACACGCCTGTACAAAGTAAAACGGAAAGACCAATAAATGCCTCGGCCTTAGGGTTAATAGTAAAAGCACTACCGAAAATAAGCGCAGACACACTAGCCCACATCAGCAACAGCATGACAAATACCGCTAAAGTAATTTTTTCTGCTGATGAAATAGGCCCTAACTTCTGTAATTTTTGCTTAGCGAAATTCGGCGCATCTGAATTTACTTTAATTTCAGGCGGATAAATCCAATAAATAATTAATGGCATAATTAATAACGAAATAATGCCTGGTATAAAAGCGGTTATTTACCCACATTCCGCAACTGATCTCAAATGTAAGTGTTGTATTTTCCATGATCAAACTGACAAGGTGCGGTTGCGGTAATAAACATCGCATATGTAATAGAATTGATATTAAAATTAACCAATGAAAGATAACGGCCAATTTTTTGTGAGCTACCTGATTCTGGATCAGAGACGAAACTATTTGAAATTGAGCTCATTATAGGATAAATAATCCCACCAGCACGTGCAATATTGCTTGGTGTAACTGGTGCTAATATTGTCTCTGCAATCGCCAATAAATACGCAATACCTAAAGAAATAAAATAATAACCAATATGTGCACCTAATCCTGTCTTATTTAAACTAATAGAAATCATTATTGAAATACCTATCAACCAAATAAGTTGATTTTAAAAACTACTCAATACATGATTAATTGCTTCCTTCGGATTATTGGGATTAGTTACTCCCGTAATAGCAATTAAGGCAATTACGATAATGGAAATTGCAACTATTGGTAAAGCTTTACCTATGATAGCTATAATAGTCCCAATAAAAAGTACAAATAATTCCGTCAGGAGCGGGAATAATAAACCAGATGATGAGAGTGATTGTAATAACAATTATGATTGGTAAAGGTTTGAGCGGGGAAAATTTATCCATATTTTATTATCCAATTGGTTAAATATATTTACACAAGAAATAATTAACAACTTATAAATAAAAAATTCCTCTACAAATCATACAACTACTTATTATATAAATTTATAAATGAGTAACTATATTTATTAGTTATCAAGCTTAATAATAAACATTAATTTATAATTCTATTAAATTATCTAACTTATTCTTTAATTTTTACTTTTTTATTGTGAATAATAAGTTATTTTCATATATTAAGACTATGATATGTATTATAAAAATTACAATAAATTTCATTTATTAATACACGGTGAAGAAATATTTCTATTCTTATCTCTTAATGATAATCGTAATATAGGAAAGCAATCATAATTGTAGTTTAATTTTATCGAATAACAAATAAGTTTATTTGTTTTATTAAAAAATAAAAAATCTATTCAAAATGAGAATTACTTTATAAAATATAAAATTAAAATCACAAAAAATATAAGCAAATAAATTTGCTCACTTACACTAATCCAAAGCTAATAAAGATGGTCTTTAATATTAATGATAAAGACCATCCAATATGATTTTATATCAATTTAGCTACACTTGTTTCTCTAACCATTCGGTATGAAAAATACCTTCTTTATCAATCCGTTTATAAGTATGTGCGCCAAAATAATCACGTTGTGCCTGAATTAAATTTGCCGGTAAAACAGAAGAGCAATAACTATCATAATAAGAAATTGCTGCCGTAAGCGTTGGTAGAGGAATACCATTTTGTATACCAAAACAGACAATATCTCGTAATGATTGTTGATATTCATCTATAATATTTTTAAAATAGGGTGCTAACATCAAGTTTGCTAAAGATGGGTTTTGGCTATACGCATCGGTAATTTTTTGCAAAAATTGAGCTCTAATGATACAGCCAGCGCGGAAAATCCTGGCAATTTCACCATAATTTAGCTGCCATTGATATTCATCAGATGCAGCCTTTAATTGCTGAAAACCTTGTGCATATGAAACAATTTTACCTAAATAAAGTGCTCGACGAACCTTTCCAATAAATTCCTGCTTATCACCTTTAAATAAATTAACGACCGGCCCAGACAATATTTTTGCTGCCACCACCCGCTGTGCTTTTAAAAAAGAGAGATAACGGGCAAATACCGATTCAGTAATAAGTGTAACAGGTACTCCCAAGTCTAAGGCACTTTGACTGGTCCATTTTCCCGTTCCTTTATTAACCGCTTCATCCAATATAACATCAATCAAATAACTACCGGTTTCGTCTTCTTTCTTACGAAAAATATCCGCCGTAATTTCGATTAGATAACTACTTAATTCACCTTTATTCCATTCAGTAAAAATATCGGCCAATTCTTCATTATTTAACTTTAATGCGTTTTTGAGTATTGAATAAACTTCAGAAATAAGCTGCATATCACCATACTCGATGCCATTATGTACCATTTTTACATAATGACCAGCACCATCAGGACCAATATAGCTTACACAGGGCTCACCATCAGCCTTAGCCGCAATTTGTTTCAAGATAGGCGCCACTAAGTCATAAGCCTGCTTCTGCCCACCAGGCATTATAGAAGGCCCTTTTAATGCGCCTTCTGCACCACCAGAAACACCGGTTCCAATAAAGTTAAACCCTTGCGTTGAAAGTTCTTGATTACGTCGAATAGTATCCTGAAAATAAGTATTACCACCATCAATTAAGATATCACCTTTATCCAGATAAGGTGTTAATGAAGCTATGGTTTTATCTGTTGCCTCACCTGCTTTTACCATTAATAAAATCCGGCGTGGTTTTTCTAATGAATCAACAAATTCCTTAATCGTATGACAGGGGATTAATTTTCTATCAGGATTTTTTTTGATCACTTCAGCGGTTTTTTCTTTAGAACGATTAAAAATCGAAACAGAATAACCCTTATTTTCAATATTGAGTGCTAAATTACGCCCCATGACAGCCATACCAACCACTCCAATTTGTTGTTTTGACATCAAAAACTCCTGCCTACTAATTCATTACCCACGGTTAACGAGAAGATATATTTTTACATATTAATATATTAACTTACTCTATAGTTTGATGATAGTAATTTTATACCTTTAAGATCAGGATATTTCGGGTAAAAACTATTAAAAAAACGTTATTATATTGAAATTTTTGTTCAAAGTGCCCATTATTCTAAAGGTCGGCATGAACCGTCATATTAGAAGGTAAAATAAATTTTATGGAATGGATCTCTGATCCTACGATATGGGCGGGGCTTCTCACCCTTATCGTACTCGAAATCGTGCTTGGCATTGATAATTTAGTCTTTATCGCTATCTTAGCTGATAAATTACCGGCTAAATTACGGAATAAAGCAAGAGTAACCGGTTTAACATGCGCACTATTTATGCGTATTATCTTATTGTTTAGTCTAACTTTACTCGTTTCCTTAACCAATCCTATCATTAACATTTGGGGTCACCCATTTAGCGCTCGGGATATTCTAATTCTTGGTGGTGGGCTTTTTCTACTTTTTAAAGCCACTATGGAGCTTAATGAACGGTTAGAAGGTAAAGATAAACAATCTGGCAAACAACGCAAAACGGCAAAATTCTGGGCTGTTGTAGCACAAGTAATTGTATTAGATGCTGTTTTTTCGCTTGATTCAGTAATTACTGCCATTGGCATGATTGAACACATTGGCATTATGATTACAGCGGTCACTATTGCTATGATCTTAATGATTATCGCTAGTAAAGCATTAACAATGTTCGTTAATACCCATCCAACTATTGTTATTCTCTGTCTAAGTTTCTTACTTATGATCGGTTTCAGCTTAGTAGCTGAAGGATTTGGTTATTTGATACCAAAAGGCTATTTATACGCCGCTATTGGTTTTTCTATTATGATCGAATCTCTTAATCAATTCGCATCATTTAATCGACGCCGTTTTTTGAAAGGAACCAAATCACTGCGAGAAAGAACCGCTGAAGCAGTATTGCGAGTTTTAGATGGTCAACATGAACGCGCTGAATTAGATCATCACACCTCTGATTTGATCGCTGATAATAATGGCATTTTTGATCCGCAAGAACGACAAATGATTGTTCGTTTATTAGGATTCGCCCAACGCAATGTTAGTAGTATTATGACTTCGCGTCATGACGTTGAATATATTGATATCAGCAAGACTGCGGATAATCTACTTTCACTGTTAGAAAAAACACCACATACACGTCTTGTTGTTACGGATGAATTAATAAGCGATGAGCCTGTCGGGGTTATACACGTTATTGACATATTAAATCAACAATTAAAAAAGCAAAAACTTAACTTACATGCTCTAATTACTCAACCATTGATTTTCCCTGAAGGTTTATCACTACTTCAAGCATTGGAGCAATTTCGTAAAGCTCATACCCATTTTGCCTTTATTGTTGATGAATTTGGCTCTGTCGAAGGGATTGTTACGCTGACAGATATTATGGAAACTATTGCCGGTAATATGCCAATCAGTGAAGAAGAGGTGGATTCTCGTCATGATATTCAACAATTAGAGGATATCCGTTGGGTTGCTAATGGCTTTATGCCTTTAGAAGATCTTATCCTTTATGTACCAATTACTCTTGATGAAAAACGTGAATATGAGACGATTGCTGGATTATTAATGGAGCATTTACAACGAATGCCTGTTGTTGGTGAACGCATCAAAATTGAAAATTGGATCTTTGAACCCTTGGAAGTAACCAGCCACCGTCTTAAAAAGGTATTAATCACCCCCATGCAACTGGCTAAAAATGACGTTAAACAAAATATTACCTTAACATAACCGCGCTTATCATGGCGCGTTAAATTTACTATGTAATTTCATAAAATTAATTTTGCGATTTAACTTCTTTTTCTAACCAACTATCTAGGGCTTTTTTAGCTTGCAATTGAAACTCGTCACGTAGCAATTTTACAATATTCAATTGATATTGTAAATTTTCCCACTTACCATAAATACGCAGAGGAATAGCCATTTTTTTTAGTTTACTAATAATAGTATCATCCCCATGCCAGCTCTTATTGATGCTAACCAGTAATCTCACGTCTGCGGATTTCTTCGCTAAATTTAGCCAACCTTTACCATCGATACGAATAGCTTCAGAAGCAGTAACCAAATTTGAGAACGACAACATACCTTTATTAAGTTTTGAATCAACGTTTAAATTTTCAATCTGAGTATTATCTTCAAGATTTTGGGGAGTATCAATTTTATCTGTTAGGCGTGAAAAAGCAT
The DNA here is from genome assembly GCA_047291315.1 of Candidatus Phloeobacter fragariae. GTDB lineage: Bacteria > Pseudomonadota > Gammaproteobacteria > Enterobacterales > Enterobacteriaceae > Arsenophonus > Arsenophonus fragariae. Next base: position 53,606 of record JBDPYZ010000004.1, read on the forward strand.
GTTGGATCAGTGAAGCTATATTTAACCCTGTTAATTTTGCATTGGACAATATCACATTAGCATTACCGGACCAAAAATTTAGCACAGCAAATTTACCATAACCTGCCCCTGATAAATCTGCCTCTAATATCAATGAACCATCTAGTTTAGTAGGCATGTTAAATGCTTGAAGTAAAGGAGCCAACTTAACATTATTAAACTTGGGTTTAGCAGTGACAATAACCGGACTATTTTCATAATTTAAGCTAATAGGAAGTTCAAAACTTCCACCTAATAATCGACCTTCGAGCTGACTAATATCTAATAACGCTTTTTTATTGGTTATCTTAGACTTGAAGGTATCAACAAATAAACCTCGATATATGAGTTTATCGGCAGAAATTGTTGCTTGAAATGGAAATTGCTTTAAATAACTTAAATCATAATTATCGGTTTTAGCTGTCGCAATAACAGGCTTAGCACTTATTTGAGGAGATATCTTTGTCTCTGTCAAGGGTTGTAATAAGGGTTGCCAACCTAAAATCTTATCTAGATCCAGTTTAGTGGACGCAATATTTAATTGATAATCTGGCGATTTACCTAAATGAGCAACTAGATTTCCAGTTAAATTATTATCATTAACATTAATAACTAAATTGGAAAGGGTTAATATCTGTTGTTGATCACGCAAATAATTAAACAATAAAGTCACATTGCCGCTAATTCCACCTGTTGGTAAATTAATACCACTAATTTTATATTCTAATTGATTAATTTCGCCAGCGATTTGATGTGGATAATCGGCAATATTTAGCTTACTTTTTAAAGAAAAAGTTAGATCTTGCTGATTTTTACTAAAATTGCTACTAAAGTTAACGCTAATAAAATGATCATCTTCTCTTCTCAGCGACAACATAATATTACGCATATTTAACTGGGTATCATTATCCAACTGCAAAATTAACAAGCTATCAATCAATTTAATTTTATTAATGTCAAATAACCATTTACTATCATTATTATTTTTTCTACTAATATGATTAAGGCCTTCTGGGGCAATGGGGGCATCTTGATTTAATTTTGCTTCACTGTCCGGAGTGGCCCGCAAAACTGCACCACTGATTACAATCTGCTCAATAGTAAGTTGGTGGAAAATTAACGGCCATAACGAGACATCAAACCGCATGTTATCTGCACTAATGGCAGGCTTAGTCGTACCCGGCGCGGTAAGTGAAATTGGCCCAGTAATAATACTTAGCCTGGGCCAAACATGCCAACGCATTTCTCCTTGAAAAACTAAATGATAACCACTTTTTTGTTCAACTTTATCGATTAAATAGTGACGAAAATCATTAGGATTAACAAGTAACACGAGCGTCGTTAATCCTGCTAAAATAACCACCATCAGGATAGCTAATGTTGTTAGAAATCGTTTCATCACTGTCTCCATCAAGGTACCCGGCACCCAAGCAACCAATCAATCACTTCATCTTTAGATAGCTTATTTTCCCTAACCTAAGAAAATAGAATTATTTTGGTTATAGCATGATTTCAGCGAAACACCGAATTAATTAACTTAAAATATCACAACTTATGATTACTTTTACCATCTTCACTAATTCTACTTCCTACCGCACCTTGCTGGTTTTTATATTTTGCGTCCTGACGACGATTATAGGGACGATCAGCTGAACCAGATAAGGCTTCAAAACTTAATGCGCCAATAACCATACCCGGCCGTAGTGCTAATGGCAGTTTCCCTGAATTATAAAACTCTAACACAATCTGACCGCACCAACCGGGATCAATACGGTGAGCAGTAACATGAACCATTAAACCCAAGCGAGCAAGAGAAGAGCGACCATCAAGCCAACCAACAACATTATCAGGTAAGGTGACTGATTCTAAAGTAACCGCCAATGCTAATTCACCCGGATGTAGAAAAAACGCATCATTATCACTTAAGGTGATTTCATCATTCATCACCCGATCCAACGCAGCATTAACTTCATTTTTCGGCCCACTAAGATCGATAAAAGGGGCAGTATAACCCTGAAATACTCGAAATTTATTGCCTAAACAAACATCAACAGTTGCCCCATTGATCCGTTCGATTGATGGGCGTGGTTCAATAACCAATTTCTTTTCATCAAGCCATTTAACTATATCGCGATCACAAAGTCGCATTTTTCCATCTCCTTGCGAGAATGCCTAATCTATATCTATTTATAGATAATTACTGGCAGAAATTCCCCTATTTTAATCAATCGCCCCCGATTTTTTTCCGCCTCGAAGGGGCAATAATATCAGCATATTGTTTTAATGGCTCAATAAACTGAAAAAATATTGGACAAACTGTTTTAGTATATTGTTCAATAACAGAAGCTAATGTTCGCCCTCGTTCATTTACACCCAGTTTAATTCTTCTTACTAAGCAAACATCCAGTGATTTATCAACATAAATGGATAAATCCATATTCTTACGTAAAAGCTTATCCGTTAATCATAAAATACCTTCAATAATAATTACTTTTTTAGGCTGAAAAAAAATAGTCTCACTCTTACGTGTATGCTGAGTATAATCATACTGTGGCACATCAATGCCTTTACCTGTCTTCAATAATTGAAAATGATAAAAAAGCAGATCATGATCCATTGAGTTTAGATGATCATAATTTACTTTTACTCATTCTTCCATAAGAATATTATGTTGATCTAGATAATAACAATCCTCAGTAATAACACCAATATTGTGGTCACCCACTTGTGTACATAATTCATGCTAAAACGTTTTCGCAATAAGACTTTACCAGATGCTGAAGCACCTGATATACCTATAATAGCGCACTTATGTACTGTATCAGCCATTTTAAATAACCTGAATTCGAATAAAGGGAATTAATATAATTAAATCTTATGATCTCAGCAATTATAAGGGCCTATTTTAGTATCTTCCAGCATTTAAAATTAGGTCTGGCTAATTTTTATAACGAGACCTAAGAATAATTATTACCTCATATTTATTTTCAATCAATAAGCCATGGGATTAATAAAATTTAAATAGCCCGATAAGCAATTTCAGTGGGAGTTTTCTCCCCTGCCCAGTACATTTGAGCAGAAATAGTCGATGCTATTTCCCGATAAATATCAGCAAACTCACCATTGGGATCTCGCATTACTGTCGGTTGACCTTGATCTAAATCCTCACGCAACGAAATATGTAACGGGATCTTACCCAATAGCTTACACTGATATTTTTCAGCCAATCTTTCTGCTCCACCAGAACCAAAAATAGGCTCTAAGTGGCCACAATTGCTACAAATATGTAGACTCATATTTTCAACAATACCCAATACCGGCACTTTTACTTTGTCAAACATAGCGATGCCTTTCATCGCATCAAGCAAAGCAATATCTTGTGGTGTAGTAACAACAATTGCCGAGGTAACTGGAATATTCTGCGATAATGTTAATTGGATATCACCGGTTCCCGGTGGCATATCAACGACTAAATAGTCTAAATCCGGCCATTCGGTATCTTTTAACATTTGCATCAAAGCCTTGCTAGCCATTGGACCACGCCATATCATCGCATTGTCATCATTAACCAAATAACCAATTGAATTACTTGCAAGTCCATAAGCCATTATAGGTACCATACGATGCCCATCAGGTGATGTAGGCCGCTCGTTTTTAGTTGCCAACATAGTCGGAATAGAAGGTCCATAAATATCCGCATCCAGAATACCTACCTTCGCGCCTTCTTGTACTAATGCCAAAGCTAAATTCACTGTCGTGGCTGATTTGCCAACTCCACCTTTACCTGAACTGACAGCAATAATATTGCCGATCCCATTGATTCCAGGCAGATCATTCACTCTACGTAATCTATTAATGTTATGCCATAATTTCCACTCTACTGTTTGCACTCCAGCTATTTTTCGTAACTTTGGTGTCTGCTGCTCAATTAAAAGCTTAAAGGGTGTTTTCCAGGCAAAAGGCATAACTAATTCAATATGCAAAACATCATCTAATAATACACAATGATATAATGCCTTTAATGCACTCAGATTACTTCGCAATGTTGGATGGGAAAATGCGTCCAAAACCTCAGAGACTTGCTGAGTTAAGTGTTCTGGTTTTATTTGTTCGAAGGATCCTGAATTCATCGCAGCTCCTTTTATTTAGTATTAAATTATCAACAATTGATCACAACATCATACCAGAGAACTATTTAATTAAGATAAATAGATAATAAAAACGACACTTATAAATCAAAATTACGATAAAATAATAATAGATTTAGTCATGTCCAGGCCTAGCCGGAAAAAATGCAATCGGTTAACATCAGATTATTGTTCAATCTTTTATGGAAGTTAGATCCTTACTATGTCTCAAGTCGCGAAAAAAATTTTGGTAACCTGTGCATTACCTTATGCTAACGGTTCAATTCACCTTGGCCATATGTTAGAACATATTCAGGCCGATATTTGGGTTCGTTATCAACGAATGCGCGGCAAACAGATTTACTTTATCTGTGCCGATGATGCCCACGGCACACCAATCATGCTAAAAGCTCAGCAATTAGGTATAACACCTGAGGAGATGATTAGTAAAGTAAATCAAGAACATCAATACGATCTTTCTGACTTTGCCATCAGTTATGATAATTACCATTCAACTCATAGTGTAGAAAATAAAACATTATCTGAACAAATTTATTTGACGCTAAAAAAGAACGGTTTTATCCGAAGCAAAACAATCTCACAACTTTATGATCCTAAACAAGGTATGTTTCTACCCGATCGCTTTGTTAAAGGGAGTTGCCCAAAATGCCAAGCAGCTGATCAATACGGTGATAATTGTGAAGTCTGTGGCGCAACTTATAACCCAACGGAGCTCATCAATCCCCACTCCGTGATCTCAGGTGCAACACCTGAAATGCGTGAAACAGTGCATTTTTTCTTTGATTTACCAGTATTTAGTAATATGTTGCAAACTTGGACACGCTCAGGTGCTTTACAACCACAAGTGGCAAATAAACTGCAAGAATGGTTTGAAGCGGGTTTACAGCAATGGGATATTACTCGTGACGCCCCTTACTTTGGTTTTGAAATCCCTAATGAGCTTGATAAATATTTTTACGTCTGGTTAGACGCACCGATTGGTTATATAGGAACATTCAAAAATTTATGTGAAAAACAACCTAATATTGATTTCGATAGTTATTGGCACAAAGATTCTACTGCGGATCTTTACCATTTTATCGGCAAAGACATTATCTACTTCCATAGCCTATTTTGGCCAGCAATATTAGAAGGTAGTTGTTATCGTAAACCTACCAATATCTTTGTTCACGGTTATATAACCGTTAATGGCGCAAAAATGTCTAAATCACGAGGCACGTTTATTACCGCGCGCACCTATTTAGATTATCTGGATGCTGATTGTTTACGTTACTATTATGCCGCTAAGCTTTCTTCCCGCATTGATGATATTGATCTCAACTTAAAAGACTTTGTTCAGCGGGTAAATAGCGATATTGTCAATAAAGTCGTCAACATTGCGGCCCGCAATGCCGGATTCATTAATAAACGCTTTCATGGTAAGTTATCATCGCGTCTTGCGGCTCCCGATCTTTACCAACAATTTATTGCCGCAGCAAACAAAATTGGTCAAGAATTTTGTCACCGTGAGTATAATAAGGCAATTCGGGAAATTATGTTACTTGCCGATCTGGCCAATCGTTATATCGATGAGCAAACACCCTGGGTAGTCGCTAAGCAAGAAGGTCGCGAACAAGATTTACATGATATATGTTCTATGGGTATTAACTTATTTCGCGTTCTGATGACTTATTTAAAACCTATATTACCGGGACTTACTGGCCGAACAGAAACTTTTTTAAATATTTCACTCAACTGGGATAATATCAGCGACCCTTTGTTAGATCATGAAATTACTCCATTTAAAACCTTATTCCAACGAATTGAAATGAACAATGTAACCGCTATGTTAGCGGCATCTAACGAAAATATAACGGCAAACTATGACTACTAATCAACAAGACTTAGAAAAATCCTATCCAAGATGTAATTAGCTTTGATGACTTTAACAAAGTAAACTTACGAGTTGCTCTAATTAAACAAGCAGATTTGGTAGAAGGCTCCAATAAGCTGCTAAAACTACAATTAGATTCTGAGTGATCGCAGCCGATAAGTTTTTTCAGTTATTCATGCGGCCTTATCCTGATCCTAAAGTACTTGAAGGCCGCTTAACTATCATGGTCGCTAATTTAGCACCAAGAAAAATGCGCTTTGGTGTTTCCGAAGGAATGGTATTAGCAGCCGGTCCTGGTAACAAAGATACCTTTTTATTAAGTCCCGATGCTGATGCTAAACCCGCCATGCAAGTAAAATAAATTAGCAATAAAAACATTAAATAAAAATGGCGACAATCTCATTTTCGCCATTTTTAAGCTCACTTATTACACCAGCCTAACACATTAAGTGGATTAATTATATTATCAGTATGTTTTTTTATAGGACTGGTATTATTTTGTTTTACAAAATATTATTTATATTAGTTGGCAATATATACGCGCTTTTTTGCTCATTTATCTCTGCCTAATAATAGGAAACTAATTTCAACTTTACTGCCTTTTTCTCTGCCAGATAGTATACTGCATGCTGGTCTTCTTTAGCTTATTAACAGTCCAGATCATACCTGTCCAATGGATACAACCGGGTTGTTATTTATTACTAAAAAATATGACATTGCTATTTATTCCTATTAGGCTAAGTATAATGAATTATTATGAGCAGCTAAGCGAACAAATTATCCCTATTTTACTTTCGTGCATTATTAGTACATTGATTATTATGATTATTGTTGCTTATAGCTCATACTGCATTCATCGTAAATATAGCATAAATATCTATAATAATTAGAAATAGAATATAAAAGATAGTAATTAAGAAAATATTGGCCAAATAACGAATAAAATAACGCCAAATCATATCTGGTGATCACTACCTTTTACCATTATTGTTTTCTTATTAGCTAGAAAATTATTCCAAAAATATAAACTGACCATTTTAAATCCTTTGTTGATTTCAATCCGCATCATTATTCCTGTTTTATTGATAACGTATACATCTTATGACTATTATTTCTCTGGTAGCCGTATTCTTAACGCTTTGTTACAGCCAGCGGTTGTTGCCTTGGCTTTATCATTATATGAACAGTTACGTCAAATTCGTGCCCAATGGAAATCCATTATTAGCTTTTGTTTTATTGCTAGTCTTATTGCAATGGTACCCGGAGCCGCTATTGCGTTATGGACAGGTGAAACCGTCGAAATAGCCGCCTCAATATTACCAAAATCAATCACAACATCCATTGCTATGGCAATATCAGAAGCCATCGGCGGCGTGCCTGCTATCAGTGCAACTTGTGTGATCTTAGTTAGCATTTTTGGTGCCTATGTTTGGGCTTTTACTGTTTAATTTATTGCAGATAAAAAAGCCTATCGCTCGGGGATTAGCGATGGGAGCGGCTTCACATGCAGTGGGTACTGCACGTAGCGCTGAAATAAACTAGATTGAAGGTGCATATAGTTCGCTCGCATTGATGACTAGCAGCATTATCCATCTCATTAATTGCTCCTTTTATTTTTCCTTTATTAATTGAATTATTACATTAAATAATCATTTATAAAAAAATGACTCTGTAAATCAATAAACACTTTTTATATTTATATATGCTAGAAAATCTAACCTCGCTAGCAGGCGCTAACTTTAATTTTAGGGTTTATAAACTGAATAAATATAAATCAAATCTAGCAGTAGCCACAGTGAACTTAAACGATACAAAATGAAGTAATTCAAGGTAATTTCCGTTTGTCTGATTATCGTATTTACAAACTAACTACCTTCTGACTATTATAAGTCTTATCTAGCAACAAGCTGTTAAATTAATAAGAAAGCCGCATGATAATAAGTAAAATAGTCCTAATTGAGCTCTCTTTCTCTATCATATAATCTATAGGGATAGGTGATGAGGAAATTCTTTATTTATAGTTTTCTTACCATTATAGTCATAGCAATCGTTGCTACTCTGACTCTGGTATTCGATCGTTGGATTAGCTGGAAAACTGCTGACTATATCTATTATGATGTAAAAAAATTGCCTCCGCGTACCGTTGGTATGATTTTAGGCACGTCAAAATATTATTCTTCCGGCTTACCAAATGAGTACTATAAGTATCGAATTCAAGGCGCCATAAATGCTTACAATAGCGGTAAAATAAAATACTTACTCGTTAGTGGTGATAATGCACATTACAATTACAATGAACCGATCACTATGCATAAAGATCTGATCTCAGCTGGTATACCGGCTGCAAAAATTGTATTGGATTTTGCTGGCTTCCGAACATTAGATTCTGTTATCCGAACTCGCCAAGTGTTTGCCACCAACAACTTTACTATTATTACTCAACGTTTCCATTGTGAAAGAGCATTATTTATCGCCATGAAAAAAGGGATAGATGCACAGTGCTATGCTGTTTCTTCACCAAAAAAAATCACTAAAGTTCGTTTACGCGAAGTTTTTGCCCGCATTAATACCCTGATTGATCTTTATATATTAAAAAGTGAACCCCGTTTTTTAGGTCAACAAGAATCCATTCCTGCACCTATAAAAATACCTGATGGGATCAAAGGATATCCTGTCGTTTTACCTGAGGAACTAAAATAATATCAGGCAGGTCATTAGCGCATCTATACGTTAAATAATACCATAACCACTCTATCGGCCCTTGGGTAAAATATTTCAACCAACTTATGGCAAATAAAATATTAATAAGCCAAATCAGCGGCACAAAGCCGAGTAATTCTAAGCGACTAAATTGAGCCAAAAAACTAAGATGATAAAAAATAAAGGACGAGGGATCGGTAAAATAACTAAAACTAAAAAAATAATTAAGCCGGATAAATAAATAACAATAGATTTATAATATAGCTATCTAAGACTATTAAAATAAATAAATTTTATTGCTAATAGCACCGTCAAGGCATAAAGCAATAGAATATCACCATCCCATAATCCAATGCCATGTAACAGACCAATAATAGCCAACACAAACAGACGGATTTGACTCCAATACAAGCCTAGCTTAGACAAAAATTGTAAGTTTGAACCAAATAACAAGTTAAAAATTGCCAAAAATTTTCCCTGTACCAATTATTCAAAAATACCCAGCACCAGATATCTCCAGCCGTCGTGCTAGCAATATAAAGTGGATTCCCATAAGCTAATTGAGGTAGTGCGAAGCTAAAAATGTTTACCAGTAAAATAGCGTTTCCGCGCAGCAGATCAATTTGCTCAATCCGCTGCCACTTAGCTTTAGTAACAAGCATTAATTAGAAGTCACGCAAACGAGAAACGTTACGTAAAAACTCCTGACGGGTATTTTGACTAGATTTAAATAAACCACCTAGAGAGGTTGTCATTGTTCCACTGCTTACATCACGAACCCCTCTGGCTTTAACGCAATAATGAACAGCATCAATCGAAACAGCAACATGACTTGTGCCTAATAAAGCTTGTAGCGCGATTAAAATTTGCTGGGTTAAACGTTCTTGAACTTGTGGCCGTTGAGAAAAGAATTGAACAATACGATTAATTTTTGATAAACCAATCACTTTATCCTTTGGAATATAAGCTACTGTCGCCTTACCATCGATGGTGACAAAATGATGCTCACAAACACTGGTTAAAGTAATATCACGAACCGTCACCATTTCGTCGAAATGCATTTTGTTTTCGATCAAAGTAATTTTAGGAAAGTTATTATAATCTAGCCCTGAGAAAATTTCGTCAACATACATTTTAGCAACGCGCTTAGGTGTTTCCGCTAAGCTATCATCTTTAAGATCGAGATTAAGTAAACGTATAATCTCACTCATGTGCTCTTCAATCTGTTGTTTACGCTTATTTGAGGAAAGAGACTGACCACAAAGTGGGGTTTCAAGACCATGAGCTTCTAGTTTTGCACGAACAAGATGCGCTTCTTGACTTAGCGATAACATGCATTTCTCCAACAATAAAATTCAACATTTATCCAACCACATACTTAATAAATGGATACCATTATTTCATTACAATAACCTATCCTAACAAAATATTTTTTATATCGCGCGAATTTTTCATATCAAAGTAACGATTTATTCTTTGTTTTCTCTATTCATTTATATAAAAATATCTATTTATATTACTATAAATAATCGATTTACCAACTATATCCTCATTTAAAATCCACTCAGCGTCTATTAAATCTTTTGTTATAAAAGATGAAAATCTTAGCTAGAAAAATTTATGTCTTCAATGTGACAAGACAAAAATAGTCGCCATTGTTTTTATAAACTTATTTTGATTTATTATTAAGTTAACATATGTTTAATCAAACAACTGTTGATTAGTCAATTATCTTACTCGCTGAAATAGGTTTTATAGTAATAGGGCAATTTATTTGATTAATTCATGTAATTTAATTACTCCACCAAAGACGAAACTTCAAACCGATTAAACAACTCCAGCCAGTAGTTGTACTAACCACTTTTCCTTTATAAATAATGACAAAAGTTGGCGTCACACTAATTCTCCATCGGGATATATATGCACCGGTTGGATCATTAACAGTTGGCATCATAAAGTATTTTTTCGGCAAATAGTGCTGTACTTTAGCATCATCGCAGGAACGAAGAAACTACTGTCAACGAATTACCGTAGTTAGCCGCATAGTCTGTGCTATTTTAGGGCTAGTAAAACGACAAATACCACACCAGCTACAAAAAAAATAAACCAGTAGTGGTTTTTTTTCACTTAATTCTACTATTATTACTTGTTTTTCCTCTAGCGCCATCACAGTGTCATTAGCAAAATCATAAGGTGCTTATAGAACTCGGAAATAATCCAGTAACAGAATAATAATGACTAAAATTAACAACAAAAAGAGCCCTTCACGTAACCAGCGGTAAAATTTATTTATTATTAAATTTATCCAATTCTGTTTTAACTACTACTTGAAGCTGCTCATAACTTACCGCGCCACACAACATTTGATCGCAAATTAGCAATTAGTGTGGTAGGGACTTACCCTGCACGTCAAGCTGTTGTGCTAAAGCCGAATTGTCGTTAATTTGATAATCAATGCAACTTGTGGGTGTGTGATTGGACAATGTTTATCAGTAAAGGATCAAATTGCTTGCAGAAAGAACAGATGTAATCAGTAAAATAAACCATCACTAACTTAGCGTTAGGCACACTTATGAAAAATAATATTTATAAATCAATATCTTATAAAATATAGTATATTTAATATACGTATTTACACGCGAAAACAAGCGATTTAACTCACTATAAATCAATCACTTACAGCCCATAGTGAGTTCTAATTTTACCTAATTTTGGCTGAAATCTCAGTTTAAATTTACCATCTTTTTCAATTCCAAAACCACCCTAACTATTCGTTTAACTACGGAGAACTTTCTTATGTCTAAAATTACCAAAACAGAATTAATGACTTTCAAAACTGATGATTTGGACATCGAATTACAGGGAATCCCCTTTATCAAGGCAAACCTGTATTCTTTACCGTAGAAGTTGCAAAGGCTTTAGGATATGAAAAACCTCATGATGTATTAACAAAACACTGTAAGTTATTGATAAAAATAAAATACCACGAAATGGAGAGTTTAGGTTTTGAACCAAAATAAAATGGAATGTCATTTTTATCTGAAGCTGATTTGTACCATTTAATACTTAAGAGTAAACTCTCTTCAGCTGAACGTATTCAAGATTGGGTCTGTGAAGAATTTTACCCTCCCTACGTCAATACAAAAGCTATAGCATTACCCCCCTCCACACACAAAGACGAAGGCAGTGGATTACCTGAATTTCGTAAAGCAAAAGCAGGTCAAAGCAATACAAATTCAAATGGATAATACTGAGAGTATATTTGAATGGGATACTCATCTTTCCGATAACGCAAGACAAAGCATCATGGCTGGATTAGTTAACCTATTGCGGGTAGTGAAGTTATTCCTTTACCTGTTATTACTGATAAGTATTACACAGCAAAACAGATTGGTAAAATGTTTAATGTCTCAACAAATAAAATAGGTCGTATGGCTAATGATAACAACATGAAGGTTAAAGAGTATGGGGAAATGTATCTTGATAAATCACCCTATAGCAACAAACAGGTAAAGACATTTCGATATAATGAAAATGCAATCAGGAAATTTGAATAAATTCTTGTTGCCGATATGGAAGTATCAACAAGTGAACGGGTTTATTGCATTAACCGAAGATTGTCGAATAGAAAAAAAAGATGGCGTTATCTAACGTCAACCCTGCTCCGACAGTGGATGGATTAAAAATTCCATCTATAGTCATAATCTTCTTGTGGAAAGCATATGCGTACCCTGTAATCGGCAAGGTGTTTATAAAAACCTTACTACCGGCTATCTTTAACCCTGCCTTTCCTACAGCAGGTATTTCACTATAATCAGGATATGCAATGATTTGGACTGGTTCCAACCCTAGACCGTGCAAGTGATGAACTGTCACTAAGCGATTGGTTTCAGAATATGAGATTGACGATTCTTGCCCTGACGCTACCATCGCGTCACCCCGTTGTACAAATCGCACTTCGCTAACGCCCCTGCACGAGCAATAATGAATTTGTAACCTTGTGGTATGGCATTTGGACATGTCCACTGTCCACCTCCGACAGCTCTTGTCCACAGGTTTGTTGCTGGCGCGGTATGTTCGTTAAATATAAAAGATGAACCATCAGGGTTAGTTATTCTTAATCCCATCATATGAATTCACCTAGCTCAATAATAGGCGTATTTCCTGAATACACATAAAAGCCTTTATTTGTCAACTGGGTTCGATAAGTCGATGAAGTTCCATTTACTTCAAAAATACCACTTATCATGTCAATACGTGTCCCTTGCTGTCCAGGAATATAATTTTTAGAACGAATATCCATACCAACTATCACATTTTCAATGGCTGCTTTATTGATAAGAACGTTATTAATAGAGGCTTGCCCATTTTGAATAGTAAACATCGGCACTTTTTTGCCATTAACTGGGTTGTAGATGATGAACGTTCGTGCGCTAAAGCCAATTTGAGTACTGACTTTTCCATTTTTTAATTCAGCACCCATCACCATGCCCGCATCATAGTCAACACCGTCGTAGTGGATATTGACCAGATTAGTAAAAGTTGCAGAAGCTTCACCCTTCTTCAGGTCATACTTCGCCTGTAGCGAGTTTTGTGCTGCCGCCCAAGACTTATTCGCTGCTGCCAAGGAATTATCAGCCGTTGCTCTGACCTGATGTATGGATTCTGCTAAAGCTTTGGTTTCTGTAACGACATAATTATCAACCCTGACAATTTCAGCCTTCATCTTGCCGTTTTCACGTACAAAGTGCTGAAAGTTTCCGTTAAGACCTTTTGCATTTTCAAGTGTCGCTTCGTTACTGCTGTCGATGCCTGATTTAAGCTGCTTAATTGCTTCTGTGTCGTTAACTTTTTCTGAGATTTCGTCAATAATACTACTAGCATCAAATGCGGATTCACCCAGAACAAATTCTGTCCACGGCGACTGATTACCCGATTTGTCAATTTCTCAGTCATGAGGAAACTCAATAATGAGGGCTGGAACGATATCTGGAAGGCGCTGTTTAACCATTTCAAAAGTGAGCACATACATCTGTACGAAGCACTTCAAGCACCTAAGAGGAAATATCTATGAGCGGAACAGAACACACCAAAAAAAAAGTTTTCAACAACAAGTTTGAGAAACGCTTTCTGCGATTAACGTTAACGAAAAGATAGAAAAGAAAAACGGTCTCTCTTATCTCTCATGGACTTGTGCGCGGGGCGTATTTATGGTGCACTACCCAGAATCCTATTATGTCATTGATCACGTCAGCTATAACAATGATGGCAGAGCCATAGTGTCATTAATCCTCACTTTTAAACAGGGTGATAATGCGTTTTCCCGCAAAATGTGGCTGCCCGTTATGGATTACAGAAATCAGGCCACATTTCTAATCCTAACTCGGTTGACATCAATAAAACCCTCATGCGCTGTGTGACGAAAGCCATTTCGATGTTTAGACTAGGTTTTTACATTTATGCGGATAAAGATTTTCCTGAACCAGAAAAAATTGTAATACAGCAAAAAAAGCGCATCAAAAAACTCAATACGACCAATTAATTCACAATTTAAAAACGGCGAGACAAGGCGAGGGTGAGTCAATGAAATCGTATTGGCAACAGTTAACGCCAGAGGAAACGTAAATCATTGGTGAAAAAACAAGACGGATATTTATCACTACATCGCAATGAAAAATGAAATTAATCATGAAACTTAACATCATTAAATTATTAATCACGACATTATTAGTTATCATTACGACATTTGCCTTTGAGTTGATAGCCGACCATATTGCCCATGCCGATACAACACAACCCGCAATATCCTCGCAGATCAAACGGGATCATGAGGAATTAAGGGAATTACATTTAGTCGGTCAAATAAATCGTTAGACTAGTCGTAATGATACCTTGTATAGCATTGATTTATATAGCAATATTTAGCCATACGCTAAGAAAGTGATTAACACCAGAACGTTATTATTCCTAGTGACCTATTCCACTTAATCAACATCAATACTCCTTCATCAATTAACTTTAAGGAACTTCTGTATGCAAAATTTAATTAACATCGAAACAAAAACTATCAATGGTGAATTGATCCAGACGGTTAATGCACGTGATTTACATGCGTTTTTGGAAAATTTGTGAAGATTTTACAACATGGATTAAAGATAGAATTAAACAATATGGATTTATAGAGGGAGATAATTTTATTGTTGTTGAAAATTTGAGATCCCCCATATTGGGGAACGCAATGAAACAGGCAAGATAATATACTTTATTAAATGTGAAAAGAAGGCATTAGAATCTATTAATCCAGTTGAGATATTAAATGACTCATCAGCAGTGCGAGGATTACTACTCAATTATACAAAAAAAATCATTGCACTTGGAACACAGCGTTGATGAGATGAAACCGCAAGTCGAAGCACTGAAACGTATCAGCTACTCAGAAGGCTCACTATGCATTACTGATACGGCTAAATCACTCCAAATGAAACCTAAAGCACTTTTTTCATGGTTACAAGACCATGACTGGATTTATCGCCGTATTAGAGGAAAAAGTTGGGTCGGTTATCAGGATAAAATCAAACAGGATTTAATTGAGCATAAGGTGACCATCGTTGCCACAAATGATGGCCCAGAAGAGTTAACTGAACAGGTGCGCATTATACCAAGATAACTTGGCAAATTATCTGTTCTTATTAGTGAATCACGACAATAAAAAAAGACCAGCGCAAGGCTGGCCAACACCAGCAAAGACCTTATAAAAAAATGGTTTAAAGTAACAAATTGAACTTAATAGTCAACATTAACATTCATCTAATCAGTATCAGGAGTAATTGTATGCATAACATCCATGAATAAAGAACAACGTTACATCATGTAAAAGCAGGCATGCAGGTTATTTATCATGGAGAGATGATGAAAATAATCAAATTACGGGAGAAAAAATTAACAAACAAAGGATTGATATATCAATTTAATACCGAAGGAGAAAACGGAACACTAACCGGAAATGGTGGCAATAAAATCACTGGGTTAGAAAAAATAGACGACTTGCATGAAAGTAAAAGCTGGTATGTTTAGGTGATGAAAAATAAAATACGAGAAGAGTTTGAGAAATGGCTGAAGCTTGAACTTGATGATATGTACAATATATCAGTATTAGAAAAAACTAATAATGGTATGAATTATCGAGATTGTCATACAGATATTGCCTGGTTAGCATGGAAAGCATCAAGAGAACAACGAGATTGAGTTGCTTAAATATAAACTTTATCCAGCTTTAGAAAAGGATGAAAATTAATGTAAGTCTCGCAAACCCCCCTGGCAATACCATAACAAAGAATCAAACGGCGCAGCACGCAATCCCTAATACCCTCCCCACGAAATCATATTCCTAACCTAATAAAGAACGAATATCACCATTCGTGCTTCGTCATTGGTTTCGGTGGGGCAATGAAGCACCTGAGAAGAGTGTGAGTTTTTGAATGAGGATAAATAAACATGATTACTTTAGCGGAATGGAACGCTCGAAGGGACAGACCACGCAGAATGGATACCGTCAGAAACTGGGCAAGAAATGGACTTATACAGCCACCCACATTAAAGACGGCAGAGAGTACCTTGTCGAAGAATACGCCATCAAAATCAACAGTATTAGAGAAATTAGCAATAGTAATTTGTTACAAAGGATAGGTCATGCCCAGAATCAGAAGTCGCAAAAACAGAGATTTGCCCTCTAACCTCTACGAGCGTAAAGGCTATTATACTTACAGAGACCCTCGCACACGTAAGGAATACGGTTTAGGACGTAACAAAGCCTATGCTATCAATGAAGCAATTAATGCGAATCAGTTATTAATCAATAAAGAAAACACAAAATCGTTGACAGAAAAAATTGAAGGACATGGTTCTATCTCTTTTCATGAATTTTTAGATAGATATAAAGAGATATTAAAAACAAGAGGATTAAAAGAAAAAACACTAAAGGATTATAAACACAGGATTAGCGTAATTAAAAAAAGGATTATCGATGCACCCATTGAAAATATAACAACAAAAAATATTGCTGATTTTCTTCATCCGTTTATTCATCAAGGAAAAAGTACAACTGCAAAATTATTGCGAGGATCATTAATTGATTGTTTTAGAGAAGCACTAGCAAGTGGCTTAATGCAATTAAACCCTGCTGACTTAACAAAAACCCCAAAAACTAAAATTCAGAGAGTAAGATTGTCTCTCAATGATTTTAACACTATTTTGAACTTAATTAATAATGATAATCATTGGTTAACTCATGCAATAAAATTGGCTTTAGTCACAGGTCAGAGGGTATCTGATATTGCTAAATTAAAATGGGAAGATATTCATGATAATAAGTTATGGATTGTTCAACAAAAAACCGAAACTAAAATAGCTATTCCACTTGATATTGGAATTGAATCTATAAAATTAAAAAATATTCTGAAAAAAATTAATCATGAAGCTGATTTCATTATTACAAAAAATAAGAAACAAGTTACAGCAGTAAAAATTTCAGCCTCATTTACAAAATTTAGGAATAAAACGAAATTAACATGGGAAGGTTCGCCTCCATCATTTCATGAAATTAGAAGCTTATCAGCTAGGCTTTACACTGAGAAAATGGGCAGTGAGTTTACTCGTAAATTGTTAGGCCATAAATCAGCAAAAATGACCGCAAAATATCAGGATAATAGAAATGATAGTTGGATTGAGATTGAAAATTTATAGTGAGTGAATAGTGAATTATAGTGACAATTAATACATATCTATTTGATATATAAGTATTTTAATTTTATAGGACTATTGCCATCATAGTTAAACATTAATACCAAACAAAAATCGCGGGTGGCGCTTACGATGCAGCAGGATCAGCTGCTTCTACCTCAGCAGCCAAATTTAACACAATAAAATTACGTATATTAGTTGCCATAACCGTATTAATTTCTAGTCACCAACGATCAGTAAAATATCTCTTAAACGCATTAGCTACTCAATTAATCTATCATCGATGTTTTTCCTTCACGGTATATGCTAACAACATTAAGGCCATAACGTGTGCGAAATTTAATTTCTCGCAAAATACTCGCCTAATAACTCAGATTGTGGCGCTAAAGAAAACTTTGCCATTACGAATTCACACGAGCGAACAGAGAAATATTCACCTCGTAAAATCATTGGTACCAACTTTTATTCATGGCAAAATTCACTTAGATCAACGTCACTATCAGACATATCGACTAATAACACATCACGTTCATGTAACTCTGTTGTGGTCGTTATACTTAACATAACTCGACGAAGACGTTGCAACGTTCAATACCAATAACATTCACATCATAACGTGAGCGTAAATGTAATTCATCAAGAAAGTAGCTGATTAAAGGTGATGGGCAGATAACCAAACAATGAGCGCAACCTGTTAGCTTAAATCACGAATAAAGTCGCGAAATGTTCGCCGATGAGGATCAGTATTCACTGCAATTTCTCGTTTACCTAACCAACGACGAACCATCCACATATAAATAATTGCCAGCAACAGCACCGCAATCCCAATCGGCGTAATGGCAAGAATTTGAATCCCATATAACCTTCTCTGACCAGTTCACTATTAACTATCATATTTGGCGGTGCCGCTACTAACATCATCATGCCACTGATAAGTCCAGCAAAGCCTAATGGCATCATCAATCGCCCTGATGGAATTTTCATTTGTTTAGCAACATTAAGAACAACCGGAATAAAGATTGCAACAATGCCAGTTGAATTCATAAAAATTCCTAAACCTGCGACTGGTATCATTAAAAAAATCAGCATCCTATTTTCATTATTACCAGCTACACTGACTAACCAATCACCAACTTGGTAGGCAATACCAGTGCGGATTAATTCCGCACTAAAAACAAAAAGTGCTGAAATTAGCCGCACATTGAGATCACTAAAGCCGATTGTTACTTGTTCAAGCGTCAATATGACTCACAATGCAACAACATCCATATGGATCTTATTAGTCAAAAAAGAGTGACAACTATTAATAGTAAAATTAATACTCATACCAGCTGGCTATTCAAAATGACCTCAAATTAAGTATATTCATAGAGCTTATTTGTCATAAATAGCGAAATTTGCCGGCCCAATTTATGAAATTGATAGACTTTTATCGCTGAGTCACCGTAACAATACCTTGGTTATCTGGTTTTGAAATGTTTAATTCAGTAAATGATTTGATAATTAGAGAAATTTCTTCTCGCCGTCTCATACCAGCTGGCGCGTGAACAGCGATAACCTGACACCCCGCATCTAAAGCAGAATAGATCCCTGCCTCGACATCTTCAACCGCAATACATACTTTTGGAGATAAATTTAGTAATTGTGCACCAAGCAAAAAAGGATCTGGCACGGTTTACCTTGTTCAACCCGTTCAATAGTGACCCAGTGTTTTGTTCCTTTGCTACGATTAAAAGCAATGAACTGCGCCAGAAGTCACTATTGCCCATGGAATAGCAAATACATTTAGTTGCTCAAGTAAATCAATCGCACCAGGTAGTACCACAATTCCTGACATATTGGCTACTTCCAGGTTTTCCAGTCAATAAAAAACTTCATCAATTTCAGTTTCAGCTGCATTTGGCATAAAATGACGGATAGAATTTATTGCTGGTTTGCCATGAATATAGTGCAAAACATCCGTTTCTGAAATACCTACCCGACTGCTAAATTCTCGCCAACAATGTTCAACGTTAGGTAATAAATCAACCAGCGTGCCATCCAAATCAAATAGAAATCCCTTACATTGTAATACCATTGATTCTCCTTAGATAAGTAATGCATTAATGATTTGATTAATTTCTACTGTACAAAGAAGATATTGACGCGGACAAGATATCCAAACAGTTAACATTCTCAGATATTTATCCCACATAGGTGTCTGAACATAAAAATCATCGCTACCACTAACAAAATGACGATAGCAACCTTCACTATTAACCCAAAACGAACATAATTGAGATAATGTGCTTCAGTAACAACATCAAAGCCTAAAAAGATAACTCTTTTATCTGTAATATCGGCTTTAGACGACAAATTTTCCCAGGAAAATTGTAAGACATGATACATTTCCATGATATCAATGATAGTCTGGCAATTTTCTTCTGACAACTCAGCAAAATCTTGTTCTAACTCTTTTATTTACAAACCAAAATTACCTTCAATGATAGTTTGACAGTATTGATAATATTTGGCATTATCCGGATAAAGGATAATCAGCATTTTATACTAGTTAAACTCTAAGCTAAACAGAATTAAGCGTTGTACATTGGTAATTTCCATTATAGCTCTCTTATTACTTGGAAATTTACCAAATCATCACATTACTTCGCTGCCTTTTATAGTGATAATTAAACTTTTATTCATCTAAAAAGATTTTCCATCATTAAAATTAAAAACATCTTATGCAATGCTACTCATCTTTAATTGCTGATTAGCTAACCCTCTATCCTTTCAAATTATGTTAAATACCATCAATAAAAGAGAGATCTAATTGTTTAAAAGCACGTTTTAACAATTCGGCTAGTGTTTGATAAGTAGGTGTTCCTTTAACTGGTGTGATAGTAATTCCAGCTTGATTAAATTTTTCACGAATTTCATAAAACCAACTAAGTAATGCAGATGGTAGTGGCGTAACTGAACGCTTACCTAACCACCATAATCCCTGCAAAGGTAAGCTACAAGCAAAAATCGCTGTTGCTACCGCCGGTCCCAGCTGACCACCTAATGCAATCTGCCAAGTAAGCGTAAAAACAGCAACAGCCGGCATATAACGAATACCAAATCGGCTAACTGTGATTATTCTATGCTCGGGAAAAATAGGCATCAAACATTTCTCCAACGGAAATGTCTTGGCATACTGCCGGCCTAGTTTCAGCTTTTGTAGGAAACCCCGGGTCGTTTCTGGAGTCGTATTCATTAATACCTCACATGACTTCAATCAATTTCTCATGTAAAATTTTAAAAAAATGTATAAAGTATAAAATCTTTTTAGTAGAATTTATAGTACAACATTAGTTGTCTTAGGCCACGATTTCTAAATCTATAGAAAAAACTTATATCATATAAAGTTTATATTTGGTCTATTACTATGTTTTCAATCCATAATGTTAATATTATATTGCATCTTTAATATCAACATTGCAAACATAGTTATTTATGTCAATAAATAGGATTAAAATATCATAGTATTAGGTAAATATGATATTAATCATTAATATGATCCCAGGGATAAGCTAGGCTACTAGCATTCTATTGGATTGATGTTTATTAAAACTAGTCTTCCTGGTTAATCTGAAAAAGAAGACTTCATGATAACGATATAGTAGGTAATTCCATGTCAAGTAAGCTGGTACTTGTCCTCAACTGCGGTAGCTCTTCCCTGAAATTTGCTATCATTGATCCTATTAACGGCGAAGAACAACTATCTGGTTTAGCAGAATGTTTTTATCTACCAGAAGCCCGTATTAAATGGAAAATAGATGGCACTAAAAATGAAGTTGCTTTAGGTTCAGGCGCTGCACACAATGAAACAATGACTTTCATTGTCAATCAAATTCTTACTCAAAAACCAGAATTAGCCCAAGCAATTTCTGCTATTGGTCATCGTATTGTTCACGGCGGGGAAAAATTTACCCAATCGGTTGTTATTAATGATGAAGTCGTTAAAGGCATTAAAGCATCTATTCCATTTGCACCATTACATAATCCTGCTGGCATTATTGGACTTGAAGAAGCTAAAAAAGCATTTCCACATTTAAATGATAAACATGTCGCTGTATTTGATACTGCCTTCCATCAAACTATGCCGGTTGAAGCTTATTTATATGCTTTGCCTTATCGTCTTTACAAAGAACATGGTATTCGTCGTTACGGCGCGCACGGTACCAGCCATTATTATGTTTCTCAGCAAGCAGCCAAAGAACTTAATAAACCGATTAATGAGCTGAATGTAATCACCTGCCATTTAGGTAATGGTGGATCTGTTACCGCTGTAGTTAATGGACAATCTGTTGATACCTCAATGGGTCTCACACCACTAGAAGGCTTAGTGATGGGAACGCGTAGTGGTGATATCGATCCGGCGATTGTATTCCACCTTCATGACGCCTTGGGTATGAGTCTTGATAAGATCAATACATTATTAACAAAAGAGTCTGGCATACTTGGATTAACTGAAGTTACCAACGATTGTCGTTATGTCGAAGAAAATTATAACACTAAGGCAGAAGCAAAACAGGCGATGGATGTCTATTGTCATCGTTTAGCTAAATATATCGCCTCTTATTGCACATTAATGGAAGGGCGATTAGACGCAATTATCTTCACAGGTGGCATTGGAGAAAACTCAGCCTTGGTACGTGAATTAACGCTTAAAAAATTATCTTTAATTGGTATTAAGTATGATCACGAGCGCAACTTAGCCGCACGCTTTGGCAAATCAGGCAAGATCACAACTGACGATAGCATTCCTGCTATGGTTATTCCAACTAATGAAGAGTTAGTTATTGCTCAGGACACTAACCGTCTAAGGGCATAAATAGATTAGAAATCTGCCAGTTTAACGATTCTGCGTTTGAACATCTTGCAACTGTTAAAGAGGTACATGTGTCACGTACAATAATGTTAATACCGACTGACATTAGTGTTGGCTTAACCAGTGTCAGTTTAGGGGTCATCCGTTCAATGGAGCAAAAAGGAGTTAGCCTAACGATTTTTAAACCCATTGCTCAACCCCGTTTTGGTAACAAAGATCAGACAACTGAAGTATTACGCTCCCATTCTAGTGTTCAGGTCGCTGAACCACTAAAAATGAGTTATGTTGAATCTCTACTGGCTAATGATCAAAAAGATGTTTTAATGGAAGAGATTGTTGCCCTTTATCATGACAATACGCAACAGGCTGAAGTTATTCTGATCGAAGGCTTAATGCCCACCCGTAAGCACCCTTTTGCTCAATCGTTAAATTACGATATCGCCAAAGCACTGGGAGCTGACGTTATTTTTATCACCGCATTAGGTAACAACACACCGGAACAATTAAAAGAACGCATTGAATTTGCCCGCGCAGAGTTTGGTGGTGTACAAAATAAAAATATTACTGGGGTGATTATTAATAAACTAAATGCACCGGTTGATGAGCATGGTCGTACCCGCCCGGACTTATCTGAAATATTTGATGAGTCGACTAAAGCCACAATCGCAAAAATTGATAGCAAAACGTTAGCTAACAATAGTCTGCTGCCAATATTGGGTTGTATTCCGTGGAATTTTGATCTGATAGCCACCCGTGGTATTGATATTGCTAATCACTTGAATACCACCATCATCAATGAAGGTGCTCTACAAACCCGGCGAATAAAATCGGTTATTTTCTGTGACCACAGTGTGCCCAATATGGTAGAACTGTTTCGTCCCGGCTCATTGCTGGTGACCTCTTCTGATCGTCCTGACGTTATTGTATCTGCCTGTTTAGCAGCCATGAATGGCATCGAAATTGGTGCGTTACTATTAACTTGCGGTTACCCCATTGCCAAGCCAATACACGATCTCTGTCACCGTGCTTTCGAAACCGGTTTACCCGTATTAATGGTAGATACCAATACCTGGCAAACTTCTTTAAGTCTACAGAGTTTCAGCTTAGAAGTGCATGCAGATGATCATGAGCGGATTGAAAAAATACAAAACTATGTTGCCTTGCATATTAACCAAAAATGGATCGACTCACTCACTGCTGATTCAGAACGTCCTAAACGGCTATCACCCCCCGCTTTCCGTTATCAATTAACCGAGTTAGCGCGTAAAGCTAAAAAACGTATCGTGTTGCCAGAAGGTAATGAACCTCGTACGGTAAAAGCGGCTGCTATTTGTGCTGAAAGAGGCATTGCCACCTGTATTTTGCTGGGTGAGCCCGATGAAATAAAACGTGTTGCTACCGCTCAAGGGGTTGAATTAGGCTCGGGAATCGAAATTATGGCACCTAAATCAGTGCAAAAAAATTACGTTGAGCGTTTGGTTGAGCTGCGCAAAAATAAAGGCATGACTGAAATTGTGGCGCGGGAACAGTTAGAAGATAATGTGGTGTTAGGCACTATGATGCTTGAAAAAAATGAAGTTGATGGTTTAGTTTCCGGTGCCATTCATACCACGGCGAATACTATTCGCCCACCGTTACAACTAATCAAAACTGCCCCGGGTAGCTCAATCGTTTCTTCGATATTCTTTATGCTATTGCCTGAGCAAGTGCTAGTTTATGGCGACTGCGCGATAAATCCAGACCCAACTGCTGAACAATTATCAGAAATCGCCATCCAGTCCGCTGATTCTGCCAAAGCATTTGGAATTGAGCCGCGAGTGGCAATAATCTCTTACTCTACCGGTAACTCCGGTGCTGGCAGTGACGTGGACAAAGTACGTGAAGCAACCAGTTTAGCCCAAGCGAAACGGCCAGATTTAGTAATTGACGGCCCATTACAATATGATGCGGCCATTATGGCAGATGTTGCTAAATGTAAAGCGCCAAATTCACCGGTAGCCGGTCAAGCAACGGTGTTTATTTTCCCTGATCTCAATACCGGTAACACCACCTATAAAGCGGTGCAACGTTCTGCTAATTTGGTTTCTATCGGACCTATGCTACAAGGGATGCGTAAACCGGTTAATGACTTGTCCCGCGGCGCATTGGTTGATGATATTGTTTATACCATTGCACTTACTGCCATTCAGGCAACGCAAAATAAAAATTATTAATTTTTCTAGCTGACAAAAAAGCCGAAATACAATGTATTTCGGCTTTTTTATTCACTAAATACTAAATCACTAACTAACCTTAATCGATGAAATTAAGTTCTATTAACGGCTGAATTAATGAAAAAACTACAATTATTAACTGAAATTTCCAGCATCCTCGCTCGTTTCACGCAGAAGCACGCTGGTATCGCGTATTTTGCCGTTACTGTCTTTAACACTCACACCCAGACTGTTAAAGACTTTGCGGGCGTTTTCGCTATCACTGTTGAGTGTGCGTTGAAACTCCTTCACGCCGTCAGACAGTTCTTCAAAGTTAACGCCAACCGCCTGTGCGCTTTCTCTTAGCACCTGAAAACTTTTTGCCTCAATCCCCGTCTGGCGTACAGCTTTGTTGAAAGTATTAATGTGTTCGCCGGCGCTCATGATGGCGTGAACGGTGAAAGCGCCTGTGATAATCCCTTTAAACCCGTTAAGCTTTTCGCCCAGCTTACCTAATTTGCTTTCGGTTTTTTTTGCTTCTTTTTCCAGTTCGTCTACCGCATGACTGGCTTTGTCAACGTCTTTCGCGGTGATTTTGCTTTCATCGCCAAGCAGGTCAACTTTCCCCGTCACATAGGCAAACTGTGATGTCACGCCACCTAATTGTTGAGATAATTTATTCAGTGCCGCGATGAGCGTATTAAGCGCACCACTATCGGCATTGACCCCAATATCAAGACTTAATTTTTCTTCAGTCATAACTCACCGTTTGCTTTGCTTGGCTTCTTCGTGGTGTTTCCACTCAATTGCCCCTGTGATAAAGGCGTGTTCGGCAGTTTTCAGATAAAAATACATATCTTCATCTCTTAAGGCAGAAAGTTCACACACTGAGCCGTAACCGGCTTTCGCTAGTGAGAAAAGAAGCTTGTCGTGGTCAGTGAGTGAAGTTTGCCTGACGTACTGTTGCCAGCTATTCTGATAGCGTGGCGTGAACGTTAACTCCGCGTTAATGCCGACAAAAAAGGGGCCGCATAGAGATGCAACACGGTTAAGGTTAATGGAATGAAGAGCTCAGTATTTTCATCAAAAAAGTGAGGCAGTTTGCTAATACTCATCCCGTCTTTGGTGATCTGGTTATAAAGCTGTCTGAGATTTTCATCACTGTGACGGGATAATGTCGCGGCAATCCGTTTTGACTGCCCTAAATCCTCAATAATTTCCAGCGCTTTCAACCTTAAATGATGATTGAAGTTGCCAATCTCAAATTCGGTGCCCTGAACTGAAAAGGCCTTGTTTTTGGTAATATCAACAATATCTTCCTGAGATAGCCCTGTCAGGGGGGTTAACCCTTGTTCTGTCATTGGTTAGTTCCTTAATTCTGTCTTAAGACTTGTCGGAAAGAAAATTTGTAGGTGAGGTCTGCGTTGCGTTCAGTGTTGGAATATTCTAGTGCCGGAAGCTCAAGTAAACTTTTCCCCGTTAGGCTTAAGCTCTCTGTTTTTGATTTTCCATCGACTTTATAAAGCGTTACAATGGAGCCATTAAAAATAACCGTTTCATTGCATTCTGCCAGATTGGAGAGCCAGATATCATCATCACTGCCACGTAAAATATGCACTTCCATATCGCCAACATCGGCATCTTCCCTCTTTGCAATCACCACCGAGCTGCCAGCACCAATCACCCGGTTTGTATTGGCGTTAGGTTTGGTAATATTGATGTAGGTTCCAATCACAAAATTGGAAATCACATGCCCGTTGAGTATCAATGTCGTGGAACTGACATCATAAGCATATTGCGCCATTTTTTATCCCTTAATAGTTGAAATTGATAACAATATCTGCCCGATGAAAGGCGCCTGCGTTTTTCACCGCCTGTTGAATGGTGGGCGATTTTCGGTGAATGCGGTCAACCTGTGATTGTTCAGCCAAAGGATTGGCATAGGTGAAATAGCCTTTGTTATCAATGGCGCGCTTAAATTGTGCTTCGTCGCCAAAGGTATCGGGGGATGTCCACTTCCCGGCAGCAAAAACGCGGGCTCTGACAAATCGTTCTGCCACCTGATTGATGCAATCGACAAGCAAACGAACGCCTTTTTCGGTTTGTGGGATTTTGGTTGTGGTTGATTTTAACAAATTGAACGTATCAACCTGAACCTGATTCACGTACGCCTTCAGGTTGTAGACATTATCGACAAACTCGTTCGCGTTTGAGCACATAACAACAGGTCTGTCTTTAATCAGGGTGTAGATATCAATACCGACGGATGTGGCGTTGTCTACTTCGGTTTGGGTATAGCTTTCCGGCTCACAGGCCAGCTCTTTCAAATGAATAGTCATCGCGCTATTTTCAGCACTGAAATCGACGATGTGAACTCTGGCCATATAGGACACGGCAAAAGCTTTTTGATTGCGTTTTGAAAACAACAGCCGAAAGTATTCCTGTCCGGCTTTACTCACTTGCCACGCCAGCCCCTTGGTGGTCAGATTGTCAGGATGTGATACCACCTGATAGCCCAGTATTTTGTTCGCCTGACTGTATTGAGCGA
Organism: Candidatus Phloeobacter fragariae; assembly: GCA_047291315.1. GTDB lineage: Bacteria > Pseudomonadota > Gammaproteobacteria > Enterobacterales > Enterobacteriaceae > Arsenophonus > Arsenophonus fragariae. The sequence goes on from JBDPYZ010000004.1 coordinate 80,679, forward strand.
GGGTTAAAATTTGCTCATTGTTTAATTCGTCGATAAAACAAAAACCACAACCGGAAGAAGCATCAACCACATCGGAGAGAGACTCAACGGAAGTTTGTGCGGTTAACGTTTGGGCAGCCTTGGCGGGCGATAAAACAGCGCTATCACCTAATCCCAACAAATTACCGACAAATTCACCTTCGCCTGAATCGGTCGCATTTTTGAGTTCTGAGCCTTTCACCATCAATCGTTGACCGGTCAGTATGAAGGTGGTGTCTTTCGCCGCACTTTCATTTTTTGTTGGCGCTGGTGCTTTCCCTTTTTCATTTAGTAACTTAATGATATCGTCAAATATGACCGCGTCACTAAAGTTCAGGGTTTCCAGTTTTATTTTTCCTAATACCAGATTGCCTTTCTCAATTTGCCGTAACGTTTTAAGTACGGGATCACTATCAATTTCTGAGCCTGTCAGTGTGTCAAAGTCCACCTCTGGGATCGTTAAGACCGCTTTGCGATAATGTCCGATAATGAGGCTACCGCCAGAGCCAATGGGATTGGGTGACGTGCCAAAAAAGGCGTTCGCCATTTGGTAGGTTTTGGACATGATCCCAAAATCGGTTTTCACACCGGCAATCCTTTTGTAAGTGGTGTAAATGGTCTTGCCATCAAAAATCGTGCCCGTTTCACTGGTCATCATAATAACGTGGTTAATATTGTCGTAGTTTGCGCCGCGCTGCTCTTTGAGTAGCTGGACATTGACCACGTTTTCAATATCAATACCGAGATTATCGCTCATGGTTTAAGCCTTTTTTGTTGAAAAGTTGAAAAGAAAGATGTTCAATTGAAGGTGTTGAGACATTGAGATAATCGGCCACATACGCATTAAGCGAAAACATCACGCGCGCTCTATACTGGCTGCCCGTGGCAAAGTGCAAATCACGCACGCCCTGTGGCGCATAGAGGCTGATATTCTGTTTCCACTGTTGATCAAAACATTTTTGCGTCGGCAATAATCGCAACAGGATTTTCGCCCGTTGCAGTGCCTGTTTTCCCCAGACGTTAATATCGAAAAGGATTTTTTCGCATTGGCTGTATTCGATAATCTCATCGTCTTTGCGGTATTTTTCGCTAAAGCCTTTTATTTCGCTGCCACCGGATTGCTCAATATAATGGTAGGAGAATTAAAATCCTAATTGGGTAGATCCTCTCGCCCAATGAAAATGGTATTTTCGGCAACCTCTAGTGTATCCCGAAGGACAATCGCCAGCCGTTGAATAGGTGGCTGGTAGTTTTCATTTAGCAGGTTAATCTGATTGATTGACATATTACCTCGACAAAATAATCCAAAAAGTTGATATTAAGTGATCATAGAGTTATAATAACCCCATGGTAAAATTAATGAGGACGGAGGATGTGGATGAGAATGCGATAACAATGATTGAAAAAGATGGGTGGTACTTAGTTAGAGTAAAAGGTAGTCATCACAAATTTAGAAACCCAACAAAAAAAGGTTTAGTAACAATAAAATATCCTCAAAAAGATATTCCACTACCAACATTCAAAAGTATTAAAAAACAAGCTGGGCTATAAGTTCAGCGAGGAGGTTAAATGTTATACCCAATTGCTATTGATAAGGGAAATTCATCATTAGGTGTAAGAGTCCCTGATATTCAAGGTTGTTTCTCTGGTGGAAAAACGTTAAATGAAGCGATGGAAAGTGCAAAAGAAGCCATTGAAGCACACCTTGAATTATTACTTCAAGACAACGAACCACTACCCATTGCCAACAATATTGATAAATATTTATCTGATCCTGAATATAAAAATGTGATTTGGGCAGTTGTTAACGTTGACGTTACCCGATTAATGGGGAAAACAGAAAAAATCAATGTGACATTGCCATCTTTATTAATCCATCGGATTGATCAATATGTGGCTTCTCATCCTGAATATGGGAGCCGTTCTGGTTTTCTGGCTAAAGTTGCCGCCGAGAATATTCTAATTTGATTCCGTCAATCTTGTTGTTACATCACTGTCCTTCACTTCCTCAAAGACATAACGTACAAAACCGTAATCGCTATAGTCTTTGCGGTTAATCGATTTGAATATTTTTCCTTTGTACTGCATATAGACCCCGAGCAAATCCGCATATTGCGGCTGTACGTGCACGGTGAAATACTCAAGTGACCAGTCAAGACTGTCCTTGTTAATCGCCTCATCGGACAGACTGTTAATTACGCCCTCAACGGCTTTTCGTGTTACTGAAAAATGCGGTTTAAAATCTTTTGCCGTAATGGACTCAGGAATAAACATCAGCGGTTGCAAAAACCGTCTGATTGTTCTGGCCATATTGGGCAATCTCATTTTTTCACCACCTGATAGGTTATGGATTTTTTTAATGCTCCCGTGTCTTGCAATAGTTTTTCTTTAATGATGCCTTTTCTTTTTAACTGCACTTTTGTGCTTTCTGTATGATCAGGCCACGTACAAAACCCGCATGTGTCAAAAGCCTCTTTTGACCAGCCCACCGCCAGCGCATAATTGTTAATACGACTTTCCAGCGACAAATATTGCTCCCCAAATGCCAAGGTTTTAAACCAGTCTTTTTCAGTTCCGTTAAAATTGGCACTAGTACTGACATCTCCCACGCTATCACTATTGTATAATGTATTTGAATCTGCGGCGTATTTTCCTTTATTCGGACTGTGTTCATGAAAAACTGCAAAAAAAAGCAGATGAGCAGTCAAATACATCAAGCCTTGTTTGTAAAGTCTTCACCGTACTCGCTTGTCCATCCGTTTTTCGGCATCGGTCAGATAAAATAGCAACTGGTTGTCACTCAACTCAAAGACTTTATCAAAACGCGCTTTAAAAGGTTCAATCAATGTTTCAATCATCACTTGCATAAAATCTCCCAAAAAGCGTGGGTCATTTGACCCACTTTTGTCTTAAGCCGTTTTGTAATCCGTATAAACCGCGGATAACGGTTGTTTCCACATCGCCCCGCCAAACGCAGAACGGTAGCCGCACTCATAGGTGAGCAAATCCCGCTGGCGAACAGCCAACAACTCCGGCATATGGACTTTCATTTCCACATACTCGTCATTATGCGTATAAACCACCAATCTGGTTTTTCCACTTTTGATCCCCTTGGCATAACCTGCCGGAACTTTAATGAAATTCACGCTAAAGTTCTCATTGCCCAATGCCATTCTCAACGCGGCCATAATTCTGTCCATCGCCGAAACGGGTAACAAATCAACACCGACAACCACACTGTTAGTATCGAATTTCTGCATGGCCACCATGAAATTTTTGGCATCCATGGCAATATGGCTAGGCTGCACGCGATAATCTGAATTTGCCCACGCCTTGTTGTAAGTTTCCAACACCATTTTGATGAAATCGTCTGCGGTCATGTCTTTGAGCGATTTGCCTAACGCTTCATTCATCACCTGCACTTTTGACCCCGTCAATAGTCCTTCCTGCCCCTTAACCCTGGTGTGTCCGAGATAGCCTGCATATTGAATCGTCGATAAGGTGTTGGCATACAGGTCATCCTGTTTCTTGGTTTGCAGATTGATATTGAGTTTGTTGATCTTCTCAAGCTCATGTTGCGTCCAGACTGCCGCTTTTCCCCATTGGGCTGGTACCTTGTGCATTTCAATGGTACTGTCGATAGTCACCAGCGAGTTGGTTTTGCTGCCAATGATCCCGTCTTTGACCGAGCCAAGTACCTCGGTAATACCGTATTCGATATACTCTTGAGCAAAATCCAGCCCTTCAGTAATAGGAATCGCTTCACCAACATTAATCTCTGGCAACTGTTTTTCCTGTAGTTGTGTATCACGTTCGGTCAACGCTTCGGCTAACACGTTTTCAAAATTAGCGTCTTCAATCGCCATCTTTCATCACTCCTATTTTTTCATGTAACCCAGCGTGATAGCCACACATTGACTGCCTGCGCTGACATTTTCAACCCAATAACCCAGATCAATATTCCCTTTCGAGGTTTTTGATACTTTGCCCGCCTCGGTGCCACTGGCCACAATGTAAACTTTATCGCCGCGTTTATAAGGTTTCGCTTTTTGCCGTTGCAGCGCCCACACAATCAACGTGTGAAAAGTGTCCCACGTTGACCTGTTTGTTATGTGGCGCTTTATCGCCGTAAATATCGCGCACCACAATACCGTGAATGATATCGGTGGAGGTAGACACAGACTTAATCCCGCCATCTGGATTAACGGCCACAAAAACGCCGTATTCAATATCCGTATTAGTCTTGTTTTCCTCGCCCCCCCCACTTTGTCATTAGAACTTGACGCACGATAGATAGTACCCGCCCGTAGCGTCCCCTTGTCAAAATCTCAGTTCGTGAATCCGAATGACATTATTTGCCTCCCAAGCGTTGTGATGCGGATTTTGTTGAGTAACGATCGCCTAATCTGTATCGCGGCTTGCTTTATTCACGCTGACGATTAATCAGATAGTCATATTTGCCGTTAATCGCGGAGTCACCCAGTTTCTTTGCCTCTAATTGCGTTACCAGCCCTTTAGCGACAATCACATTTTTTTTAATCTGCCGTGCAGTTTTGGCATGGCCAATCGCCACATCACCAAAGGTCGATTTGGCTTGTGCTTCGGTTTCGGACAGCTCTTTTTCTGCTTTCAGTCTGGCGTTTTCTTCTTCCAGCGCTTTAAGATTTTCGTTAAGTTCTTCAACCTGTTTCTTCTGTATTTTCAGGTGCAGATGTTATCTCACTGGCTTCATCGCCTTGTTTGACTTCACTGTTGGTTGATTGATTGATTGGCATCCAGACTTTACGTTTTTTCAATTAGTCCCTTCAGGATCTCACTGATTTCTTTTGTGGCTTCATCGTCTGACTCGGCGAATAACTGAATGTAATCGCTCATTTGAACTAACAGGGTGTCGAGGGTGTCTGGCGTTTCTCCCTCATCCCCAATTTTTTGCTGACCTTTCAAGGCAGCGAGTTTTACTTTCATTGACACAGCTCTATCTCCTAGTTTGAAGTCATGTCCAGAGCGACCCACGTCCACAATCGCTACGTAATCACCTCTGATATGGGTTTTCTTGAAATCAATGCCCGTTGTGGGGGTAGGCTCGATAAAAGATCGGTAACTACAACTGAGTTCTTTGATTTGGTAATTTTTAATCGCCTCAATGGCCTCAGCATCGTAAAGAAAAACATCCGCTGTCAGATAATCGCCCTCCTGTTTCACATTCTGTACATGCCCAATGGAGGTCTCTTTCCAGTTTTCACTGGTGACTTCGTTATTCGGTGCATGAAAAAAGGTGAGCGGTTTTCCTTCAAATGAGGTGATTGTGGCGGGGTTAAAAAGCTCGTCTGGCAAGACTTCAACTTTGTAGCGTTGGGTGGGTACCAAATTAGGCACATGACTTGATAGTTCTCTGCCATCAAATTCCTGTATGCCCACTTTGGCGATTTTACCCGGAATGCGATAACCTGTTTCTAGCTGCTCTTCACCTTTGATATCAATAGGCAACCGACTTTCATTGCTGTTTATCTTTTATATACTTTGTAAAATTACTTTTCTGGTGCATCGGCAATTAAAATCTTGAGATGGATGAAGCTCCCCGCCCCCAATGCATTTTCGCTTTTCCCACTGTTTGGTTTTTTCGTTAAAATAAATGCTCGGATCATCAAAGCGACAGATTTTATTGTTCATTGCCGCATGTGAAGGACAGGTGCCGCCGTTTTTTCTTTTGTCCATCACAGCCGACCAGCGATACAATTTGATCCCGAGTTTTTTCATCCGTAAATTAGTTAAATCACCCATTGCTTTACGACTTTGGTCTATCGCTATCCGCATCCTTCTGTTTTGTTGAATATTTAACGCTTCGGTGATTTCTTTTCCGGCATCTCTTAAAGTTATCCCCCCGCCAATCATCGATTGAACTACTTTTTGGACTCTGCTTAATGTTTCGGTGTAAAGTCCTTTGATGAGTTGGACGTTTTCACCAATCCATGCCCTTAAAAAAATCCTGTGTTTGTCTGGTGTCCAATACCGCTTCGGGATTAATGGCAATAACCGATTCAAACTCACGACTTAACCGTTTTTTATTGTCCGTGTTGGTGATTTCCGCAAAATTGCTGGCCACCCGTTTTGCAAATGGGCTAATGTCGATCTTCAAAAAGCGGTCAACGATGCGATTAAAGGTTTTAAAGCGTTTTTGGATAGAATCAGGGCTGGCATCACCCAGATTTTTTTGCTGGTTTTCACGGGCGATTTCCTGTTTGACCACGAGTTTGAAAAGGGAAATAAGATGTTTAACGGCGGAGGCATAATAGACTTCTGCGCGCTTACTTGGATTAATCGGCCTACATTCCCTCCCCGTTAATTTGCCTTTGGGTATTGAATTCACTGTCACTCTTCTCACCGAGCATTTTCGCCATCATTGTCACTTTTGGCACATTTTTCACGTCAACCAGCTCACGGCAGTTTAGCTCGTTCAGCGCATCTTGCGGTTCAATCACTCCGTGCTCAAGCAACAGTATTAACGCCGTTGTTACAGTGTTAAGATTGCTGGCGGATTCGGCTTTGTTTTCAGTTTTGATTTTGACAAATTCAAAGACGATTTCCGTCTCGCTAATGCCATGCCTGGCGCAAATGAATTTGTCGAAGAAATTCATAATCGGGCGAAGTCGTGACTCCTGAATTTCAAATATCGTGTCGTAGTACGATTGCAAATCCTCTTGTCCGGTTGAAAATTCGGCCTCACTATTACTAAACAGAATGGTTTTAGGTCTGTCCATCGCCACCGCTAATCTGTCTTGCGCCTTTGTCCAGATATCCGATACATTTGCAAGCGACAACTCTTTTTGCTTATACTGGCTTTCTGAATCCAACATCAATACGTTATGCTTTTTCTTCGCCTGTAATGCCAGTCTTAAGCATTCAATGATGTCTTTTCCCCTGCCGTTTGAGATATTGACATTTAACCCTTTAAGCAGAAAAATATCTGACTTCATCTCTCGCAACATGCCCAGCACTTCATCATTGACGTACAGATAGCCTAGCAAATCAGAGATAAACGCCAGAATATCACTTTTACCGTCATTAGCTTTTTTGTCCGCCTTGACGGTGGCATTGGTAATTTGATTCACTACCGTTAAACAACAACGGGAATGATGAACGGGTATCTTTTCGGCGCTTTTTAACTTGAACAGCAACGGCCTGTTGAAATACGGGCTGAATATATCGGTGGCAATTTTCCTGATGCTGTACTCGCCTTGCCGGACGACTAAAAAACCTTTTAACTGTTCTTTGTTAACGTTGAGGGGTTTTTCCAGATTTTCTTCATCGGTGACCGCAATTAACAGACTACCGCCGTAAAGTGAAGCTAGCTTTAAGGCAAGTTCGGCCTGCTTTTCAATGCCAAGTCGTTTTTCTTCGCCCGTAAACAAATCATTAAGCTGCTCCGTTCTCTCCTCTCATCATCACCTGTAAAGCGCACGGTACGCCAATGCTTGATACAATCCCCTGACGTTTTGTTGATATATTTACGGACAATCGACACGCGCTCATAAAGCCACGCCAAACCTTTATCGGTTTCAAAATAACCCGCGCCGGATATGCCGAGTGTTGAAAAACTGGCTGGCAACGTGGGAGTGGCTGCACCAATAGCATTTACATCACGCATCAGGTTATCTAATCCACCATCACCCATTTTTGGAGATGATTTTTTTCGAAATTTAGCAAACAAAATGCCCTCCTAAATATAGGAATTTTTCAAAATAAAGGAGAAATGCTGTGATAGATGGGCGCTTAATTAATGCATTTATAAAAATCAATATTATTATTAAATTGAGTCAATCAATAAGAGGATAGAAAAATATGAAAAAATTAATTTCAATCGCTTTTTTAGTTTGTGTGTTTTCAGCTAACGCGATGAGTTGTTCTGAACATCCATCAAAACCAAATCAGAATATTCCATCAAAACATGAAAATAGATAATTTTTCATTATTTCTTACTGTACGAAATGGATGTACTTATTATACATAATGTACGAAACTAATTTACCCTATTTTTGTACAGGTGTTTTTAGGATGTACGAAACCGAACGGTTTTGTACATCACAGAACAAAAACGTTCTACAATGTATCTAAAAAAGATACCGAACCTTTAATAAATCCGTCGAGGGAATAACGTACTGCATCCCAGCAGTGATTATGTGCATCAACGATTAAAGGAAGAATATCACCTGTATTGCGGTCAACCTTGTAGGAGTACAACCGGGCTTCTTCCAGTGTATACTTGCAGCGTGGGTGAATGATGATTTTTTTAAAGCCTCTTAGGTGAGCAATACCATCTTCTACGCTACCATTCCACTTAGATGCCGGATCGATATTAAAGCCCTGCCGTTTTAAGTAGCTGATAGTCTCTGGTCTACTATTGTCTGCTTTGATTGGCCAGCGTTCCGATTCCGGGATCTCTTGATAAAAATTAGATAACGCATCCAACTCAACCCCAACCTTGTAGGCTTCGTATTCGATATACAAACAGTTGTTTAAAATGAAACTACGTATTAGTGTGCTAGGATCGTTTGAAAATCCAAAGTCTGCACCAAATAACAATCTGTCGGCATTTATCCACAAATCATCATCAAACTCACAGACTTCATATTTCCCGTTAAGCACTTGCTTATTAGAATTTTCCAGATAAGCACCTTCCCAAATCCACGCATAGGTATTGTCATCAAGCCGTATCCTGTCATTTTTCCCGTCTTCCTCCAAAATATCAGGAAACCAAGGGTTGTCATTATAGTTAAGTTCAACCGAAAGACAGTTATTTGGCTTTTTCTGCCTAAAGCGAACATCCGTTGCGCTACCTTTTCGCTCGGGATTCCACGTTACCCAAATTTCAGAGCCTTCTTCTCTCACCGTCGGGATTAATTTTTGCCAAGCTCTGGTACGGTCTCTGCTTCATCTATCCAGCAAAACAGAATTGATGACTTCGATTTCAAACTATCCAAGTTGTGCCTTAATCCACAAAAAACAAAAGAAATCCGTTTATCTTTGGTGCGAATATATTTCTCACCAATATCAAAAAATGCATTTAGCCAGCGAATACTTTGTATTGCCTGTTTCACTTCCTGCATACTGGAGTCTTCAAGGGAGTTCATGAATTCTCGGGCACAAAGGATCACGCCTTTTTTTCCTCTACGGGCAGCGTGATACGCGTTAACCGCCAACATCAATGAAAACGTGCGAGTTTTACCGCTTCCTCGCCCACCGTAAGCACATCGATAACGGGCACAACCGTTAAAAACGGTGATTAACTTCGAGGGTATTTCAATCGTTGCGACTTTCGTCATTTTCGAAAATTCCTGTTTTCACATTAATGACTGATGGGAAAATATCTTGCGGCTCATCAAGTCCAGATGATTGTTTAATTTCAAGCAATAGCGTAGTGGGTACAGGAATACCTTCTATTTCCAAAAATTGGGCGGCCTCTAGTGAAGTAATTTCGCCAGATTTTTTGCGCTCAAGTATCGATCTTAAGTATTCTTTTTGTTGCTGCTTTTCATCGTTAAAAAAGACTTCATTGATCCCCATCTTTTTGTAAACAGCAATATCATTATGGTTTGGTAAAACTTCTTCTATCGTTGTGGTTTTGCCGTCTGGTGTTTGTTTGATAATTTTTCGTTTTCGGATTTTGGTATTTTGCCTTGCTGTTTCCGCAATTTCTTTTTTCAAAATATCCGCTGCATGATGAAAGGCATGATCAAACTCGTAATAATCCTTTCGCCAGTTTCTGATCGTTTTCTCATCCACATGCAGCCATTTTGCAATGAAATGATTTGATACTTTGCCTTTCACCAAAGACAGGTTGATCACGTCATCAATATACGCTTTTTTGTATTTCGCTTTCCCTGACATGACAACCTCTTTTTAACCTTTGTGCAACATTCGTAAAATTAGCCATTTTGGGTGCGGACTTATTTTGCGGAAGTATGCGAAAAAAATCCCTCTTCATGCGTTGTGATTATTAGGTTTTTCAATTTTTCAAAATGCGGAAGTATGACTGCGGAATTATGCGTTTTTGGCTATTCTGTGAATTACCTTACTCAAGCCCTTTGATATCAAGCAAGTAAGGTTTTAACCCCATTTACCTTAATGATTAAAAAATAAACTGAATTGTTAAAAATCTATCGACAAAACTGACCCTGAAAATCGCCCATACACATTTGAAGTCGTTTCAATATTTTTGTGACCCAATATCTTAGCTATCACATGAATATCATTCCGTTTTTTAATAAGACCTACCGCAGCAAAATGCCGTAAGTTATGGAACTTTCCAATCCTGAATTTTTCCAGCAACGTCTTAACTATTCCTGTCGTACTATAATTTAATGACAATCTTTTCCCTGATTGACTGGTGATTAACGGCTCATCTAAACCAAATTTGGTTTTGTCCAATAAAGACAACAATTCTTTTGGCATGGGTAACAATCGTTGAACGTCAGCTTTCAAACCTTCAACAACACCATGACGGGTTACATGTTTTGAAATATTAAAATACTCCCATTGCATATCGGCATAATCCAATGCCAATATTTCACTAATCCGCAAACCCAATTTTGAAGCCAGAATAAAGGTGATTTTTTCTCTCACTGGTGATTGACTGATCATCTCTTCTACATTGCCAAAAACCGGAATGAAAATGGGCTTTTCCATCTTCTTTTTCAGTTTAGGAATTGGACTCACGCCAACATTTCGCATCGCTTTTAACAACAAATAGGCAGAATGCAGATGTTTCAGTGTATTTTCCGGTAGTCCATTAAATTCACTCGGACGAATATTCAACGCCAATTTTGCCTGCAACGTTTCGTCAATCGAAAACAACGCATGTTTAATCGTATCAAGGGAACTCTGGCGCAGATGCCCCATTTCACATTGTGAGACTTTTTTGCCAACATAAAACTGAATCAACTTGCGAAGATGCCAATCTCGGCATCGCTCTTTTTCTTTTGCTGTCATCGCCAAAAATCGCTCGGATTCGCTCAGAAAAAGAAAACGGCACGCCGCATCGAGCTCCTTAAAATTCTTATAGAAACGGCCTGTGGGAGTTTCATAATGCACACGGAAATCCTCGCTACCATGGCGATTTTTGACTAATTTAACTGAACTCATTTGAGATTATTGTCGCTGCGCTTTGATGTAACCCTGAAGACCCAATATTTGGGCGGTAACCGTAGCAATTTGCTCTCGTAAGGTGTAATAAGCCTGTTCAGCGTCTGGTGTAAGTCTGGGGGAGGCGCCATCATCCACGCCGCTGGAGGAAGGGGGACCGGACTCTTTTGGGCAGGTGGCATTGACCCGCAGCCGCTTAAAACCCCGAGCAACATCCAGCCTAAGTGCCTCAATCCTCTGTCTTGCATGGGTTAATTCCTGATAATGTTTTTTGTCCATCTCGACCAATTGGTCAAACTGAATACGTTGGGCCTGTATCTGATGTTCGGTTTTTTCCGCCTGTTGCCGGGCATGCTCCGCTTTCACCCGCCAAAGGGTGGACTCTGAGCGATAATGCATCAGGCCAATCGACAGGGTCGTTATCACGGCCAGCAGGACAAGCAGTGATCCGCGCATCATGACAAAAACCTCTCCCGTTCCGCCGCTCGCCGTCTGACCAGTCCAGTCAGTTTTTCCCCGTCAGCATAGACCCAGCGGTTAAATTCATCGGCCGCGCCCGCATAATCGCCCGTATTAAGTTTGTTTAACAGGGTCGAAGTAGTAAATTCTTCCTCACCGATGTTAAAGAGCAGTGATACCAGCGCATTAAACTGTGCCTGCGTCAACGTGACCGCCACAAGCTGGTTAATTATTTCCTCTGTCTGCCGGATTTCATCCTTTAAAAACCTTTCCGCCTGTGACTGACTGATAATCATCTCCGCTGTTACACCTTGCGTATGACCATAGCCAATCGTCCAGCGTCCTGCCGGACAGCGATAAGCCCGCAGGCGACACCCCTCAAACTGTTTAATCCGACTTATTCCCTCGTCGCTGGTTGTCATCTTTTTTAGTCCCTGTTTTCTGCTTTTTAATGGATAACCAGGTCCCTCTGAGCGGCAGTGAAGCCGTTAATGTCTCCCCCAGAAAATCGGTGCCAATGTAACCGATAAAAACACTGGTCAGATAGACAAGACGCGAACTTAATCCTAAAAACTCCAGCAGGTCACGCGCAAACCACGCAATAATCGCGCATATCGTGGCATCAATTAGTGTCTTGCGCCATTTTTTCTCCTGATATCTGCCGCGCAGCCACGCCATCAGAAACGCCAACATCGCACCTACACCCTGCTCTTTAATCGAAACAAGAAAAACGCAAACGCTCTCCCATGGCTCGGTTAGTTTGTCCATTAATGTTTTTCCCATGCCTTTTCACCCGTCACAAACGGATTGTGCACACCGGTAATTGCAGTAATACGCCGGTCGCGTTCCCGTTCGCGCGCATCCGGTGGATATTGCCTGTCCCACTGCATCAAAATCGCTTGCTGCTTAAGGGGTATCACAAAACCATACCGGTCTGACATATAAAACCAGACACGGGAGACGAGACCCTTGACTTCATCGCGCGGTTCAAAAACCCGCTGTTTAAAATCCGGACGGCTCTGACACTGCCCGTAAACAAAAGGAACAGGCCCTGCTTCCCCAAACGGCATATTTCCACGGTCGTTATTCACTTCACCTGACTCCGGTGCCAGATTGTGCAAATCGCCTTCCGCTTTTCGAAATTCGGGGTCTTCTTGACGGCAGCCTTTTCGGCCGCCTTTTTCTTTACAGCCAAACGCCTGACCGAATACCGACGCCGGCACGATATGCTCCCACTCAATCCGCTGTGCACGATGACGGTGAACTTCCCGTCTGACCGCCTGACCACAACTTTCAAGGTCAATTCGACCCCCGTTTTTTCCTGTCCACTGCCAGTCACAGCCACAATAGAGGGTGCCACCTGCACCCTGATTGAGGTCGTTGTAAACGGCCTGACGGGAGACCCATTTCGCTTCACTGAAACTCTTCGGGGTATTAACCGGCTTAGCCGCCTGAGCGGGTGTGCTTAACACACTCAACAAGCACAGGATACCGATTACCCAATGTTGTCTGATAATCATCGTATCTCCTTGAAGGTATTACATTGTTTTGGGTCACCGCTATCAAAACCCCGTTTAAACCAGTTATGACGCTGTGCCGATGTCCCGTGAGTGAACGTATCCGGTACTACCCGTCCAAGACCTTCCTTTTGGAGACGGTCATCACCAATCGCCTCGGCCGCACCCAACGCGTTATCCAAATCCCCCGGCTCCAGTATCCCTTCCTCCTGCATATAATGGCCCCATACCCCCGCATAGCAGTCCGCCTGCAATTCCAGCTTCACCGATAACTTATTGGCCGATTTCGTTGACATATTCGCCTGTGCCAAGTCCACTTTCTTCAGGACACCCAGCAGGTTCTGAACATGATGACCCACTTCATGGGCTATCACATAGCCAAAGGCAAATTCACCGTCTGCCCCCAGTCTGTCTTTCATCTCGTCATAAAATGACAGGTCAATATATATCGTGCTATCAGCAGGACAATAAAATGGCCCTATCAGGGTGTACCCCGTGCCACAGTCCGTCTGGGTCTCTCCGCGGTACATCACCAGTTTCGGTAGCAGGTAACCACCGTCAGACTCAAACTTAGAATCAGGCTTAGACTTATGCTCATAAAATATCTTGGTCCAGACATCTTCGGTTGACGCCAGTATCACCGAAGTAAACCGGCCCGCTTCCGATGCCTGAAGAGATGTGGCAAAAGCCCAGCGATAGCCCCCCCAGTAACAGCAGGAGGATAACTACCACCCACCCCCACCAACGCCAGCGGGAAAACGCAAAACCTTCCGCTAATAGCGGTTTGTATTTTGGTTTCCTTTTCTTTGCCTTTTTCTTCCGTCGTCGCCGAACTTTTGTCAGGTTGTCATTCTCTTCCTGTGCTTCCGGACTATCGCGCCGGTCTTCCACCTGCTCACTTTCCCGTCTCTCTCTCCAGCGCATTTATGCCTCTTTTTAATCAATAAAAAAGGCCACCTGAGCGACCTCTTTAAAAAATAGAACGGTAGCCAGCCGCCTTCCTCGTTTTAGTTATTTAATTTGGGAGTATGGCGGTGGCGTAAATGAAAATATCTCTTTGTTGACATCCTCCCCGCCCTGAATAACGGGGTTTTACGACGCACCAGATAAAACTTAAAATCATTAATACGACAGAGCGGATTAATTAACCAGTTATTTTACGGTTAATTAATTTCGAAAGAACACTGCGTTGCACCAGCTGTACAGTGAGGTAAAATTCGACCGTCAGACTGTCTCTCATTTTCCCATACTGTTCCTACTGGTCGCACCGCTGACAAAGCGGTTAGTGACATTCTCATTCCAACATTTGGCGCACTCCCGACATAGTCACAGCTAACCGTTTTTTCACCAGTAATATAACTTTCCCTGAAAGATACCACGCTCAAATCTTCTTCATCGGCGATGGGGTTTTCACCTGCCCAAGTATAATTATTAGTAGCAGTAGCGGTATAAACGAAACCACCATGCTCCCCTCCCTGCTGCTGAATATTTTGAACTTCAGGACAGGAGATAGTGGGTAGTCTTGTCATGGCAAATGATGATTTTTGTAAAAACATCGCTATTAGTAACATCAAAAAAATTGATTTTTTCATTTAGTAATCCTTTTTTGTTTGTGTAACAAAAATAAATGCTCTGTCGTATTAAAAAATTTATCGCCGAAAAATAAACGTCATCCCTTCAACTATCGCCTCGGCGGTAGTTCTTGCTGCCTCAATGACCTCAGATTTTTTGCATCTTTTTTTGACCAAATGCGTCACCACCTCATAAAAACCTCTGTTCTGTCAATGAATTTTCCTGCGGTAGCTGGCCCAGTTGAAATTAACCACGGTGGGTTTACCCATCCTTAAGCGATCGACGATTCGCTCCCCCAATATCTCGGTTAATTGTTGTTGCGGTAAATTGGTCAAAATTCCCGTTGGTTTCTTGTTTGATGTTCTACGATCGATGATTTGAAAAATCACCAGTTCTTCATTGAGATTGTTTCTCTGAACACCAACATCATCGAAGACTAGTAAATCAACACCGCACAAATCATCGATTAGTTGTGATTCGGTATATTGAGATCCGTTCTCGTAAGTTCTTCTCAATCTCATCATCAGGTCAGGAAAAGTGACAATTAAGATACTCATTCCATTTTGAATTAACCGATTCCCAATTGCTGCTGCGAGGTGATTTTTCCCTGTACCAGAATGACCACTAAAAACAAAACCACCAAAGTATTTTCCGAAATTATCCACATAGTTTTTTGCTTTGAATTTCGCTTGGCTTTGCTCAGTCGTTAAAGCCTCAAAGGTGTTAAAGGTACAATGCTTGTGAAGTTTAGAAATACCGGAATTGCCCATGATGTTGTGCAGTCTTCTGACTCGGTTTTTTTCGTCAATTCGTTTTGACTCCAACATCGACTGTTCACTATGCCACGCGAACAACTCGTCAACGGTATTAAATTTTGGTTTAACGTGTTTTGGCATCAGTTTAAAAAATCGGGTTAATACTGAATTTGTGGTATTCAAAATTCCTCCGGCGTGAGCAAACTAGAAAAACATCGCATATCGCTCCATAAACGACGATAAAATTTAATTAGCATTGAATTACGTTTTTATCTAAAAAATCTCTTAGGATGTATCATAGAGGGTTTTAGAGGTAGTCTGAGAGATACCTTGATATTGAATTTTTAAATTTAGCTAAAAATCATCAGTGATGAAAACATCTGTTTTGTCGATCTCTTTGAATCGATATCGGGATTTTTTAGATTGAATATCTTTTGGCTCAAAAAGTCCTTGCCAACCATTAGCGATACTGGTGTTGATAATATCTTCGGGTTGATGACCTCTCTCACGACACCTAACCAACAGCTTGATAGTCTGATTAACCGTCATTTGAGATTTGATAGGTTTGTTAATTTCTTTGCGGTATTGCCACCAAGAATTCCAAATGGATTTTGATAACCAACTGGGAAGTTCTACTGAGTTTGGATCAAAAACCTTCGATTTTTTTGTAAGGGAGATTATAGAGGGATCTATTGTAATCTCTGTGTAGTCTCTGTTTATTATGTTGGCAGGGTTAGCACCAACAAGTTGGTGGACAACCTTGCCAGCTTGTTGGCAGAAATCCTGCATACTTGTTGGTGCTAAACTTACATTCTTGCTGACGGTATCATTATCGGTTTCTCGATGTTCATCAGTGCATACTTTATTTAATGCTTCCTGAAGCACTATGTCATTGATACGAAAATGCATTTTAGCGGGAGTGCTCATCAATTTTTCTTCAAGTACCCCAATTTTAACAAGGCGTTTTCTAGCCGTTTCCTGCTCAGTACGAGTCAGCCCAGTTTCATCCTCAATTTCTGTACGAGTTTTGTAAAACCATGCTTTTTTCGTTCTGTTGTGCCAGTAAATGAGTTGCGATAAAAGCAGCGCACCAGTTATGCCTATCCCTAATCTGACAAAAACTCGTTGAAAAGCGATTGGACGGTCTAGCGTCTGAGTAAGAATGCTCATTTTAACCCCTATTTAAGGAAATTATTTCCAAACGGATGTCAATCAAGTGAAGGAGCTAAAATAGTGTAACCCCGCATTGGTTTTGTTTTTAGTTTCGCAGCTTCAGTGATTTCGACAATTTTTCTGATTTTAAGAAAGCCTGATCGCTCAAGTACTCGAAGTTCTTTAAACAAAGCGATTCTTGAACAACAGCAGAAAGAACAAAAATCCTCATGCGGGATAACCCGCTCTTCTTGTCCGTTCAAAGAGCCAGCATAAAAAATATGCATCATAATTAATCTATGAAGGGGTTTGTTAAGCGGTATAGTGAAAATCATTGATTTAGCGGGAGGAGTATCACAATCAACGTAGTTATTCATAACGGCGATGTCCAGACTGAATTTAAATAGATTTAAAAAAATTATTTTTAATAAAAAAAGTGAGCGTCAATTCGCGCCTTTTGTTCATCTAATTTTTGTTTTTGCTGTCTTTTGCGGTATTGTATGAAAAGATTGGTATAAGTCACAATTTTTTGTTTGTAGTCCAATAATTGCTGTCGGGGGTCTTCGTGTCGCCAAAAGGCCTTTTTGAGTTTTTGGTTGAATAACTGTTGTTGCTCTTTTTCTCTCGAAAATTGAACGGCACGAAATATTTTTCTGTTTTTGACGTTATCTCTCTCTTGAAGAAAGATAATTTTTTGGGGCATACCTACCTCCTGATCGCTATATTTTGATGTTTCTGAATTTCAGACGATAACAACCCTCGTAAACACGAAGAGTTAAATACAATTTCCACAAATTGATTGAATGTGGATAACGGTGTTATTCAATAAAAACACCAAAACAGAACGCACAAAATGACATTCTGTTCTCTGCGAATCACAGAGAGGTAAACCCCAAATTTTTAAAGAACAAATAAGCTAAAAAACAATTTCTAATTATCCCCAAAAAAAACATCATGTCAAATTCTCGATCAAATTCAATAACTTTTAAAGTTAAAATAAAGCTTTAAAAAACAATAGTTTACGTCTATTAATTTTTTATTTTTTTGATGGACAATCGCTAATTTCTCATCAAAAATAGCCATTATTTTTTTAAGGTTTTTTATTTAAAAATGAGGATTTAATCCATTAGTTTTTGACAAATATTCGCTTGCCACTTTCACCTATCAGGCTTCCATTGCCGCCATCAACATCAAAATGATACATCAAGCCTTTTTCGGTTATTTTTCGTTCACGTAATTTTGTGATTTTGACGATTTCGTCGTTGTGAAAAACGGACATCCCCGGTTGTAGTTTTTGAAAGTGGTTCTGGATTTATCAGGTGCGCCGTAAAACCAAGGTCTTCAAGGCGTGGAGGATGTCAATTTTAATCATCAAAATTGACTTGGTTTTAAAGTCCTCAGGAGTATGGGACTAAAATGTACATTTTTGGTATTCTTTAGATATTTTTATTGTACGCAATTAAATAGTATCTATTATGTACATATAAAGTATTTTTTATAAACATAAAAAGGATTCTTTTAATATGAAAAAAGAACATAATAAATATGCCGGTAAGATTATTGCTGTAGCAATTAAAAAAGGTGGTACAGGTAAATCGACTATCAGCATGAATATCGCCCCAGAAATTCAGCCTGACTATTTTTATGATACCGATGACACACCTGCAGTCAGTACTTTCAATCAGTTCAGGGATGAAAAAAAACGTTGGAACATTATCCGGCTGACATCAAAAACAAGTGGTGGTGTTGATAAATTTATCAGAGATTTGCTTGAAGCGAAGGAAAACAGGAAGTGTGTACTGGTTGACTGTGGTGGCTTTGATTCAGGTCTTACTCGAACAGCAGTAGCAGCCGCTGATTTAATACTATCCCCAGTTAATGATGATCCTTCTGATATTCTGGGATTGCAGGAATTTAGCCAAGTATTGGAAGAAATATCACTGGAAATGGGTGTAAGCAAAACAGCACATGTTCTACTCAATAAGGTTCATCCATCAAGAACAAACTTTAAAGATATAGATAACTACCTTATCAAATTTAATAATTTGGTTCGTTTAGATACAGCCATTCCTCTTGATAAATCTGTACCAGCAAAATTTGGCGCAGGGCTTGGAGTAGTCGAACACATAACGACCAGAAACGGCAGAGCAGGAAACGCTATGCGTTCCCTTTTTTTAGACCTTCGAACTGTGATTGAAAAAATACAATAAAAAGACCTTAATGGTATATAAAATGTACATTAAAAATACATAATAGGTATTGAAATGATATCCAAAAAAGACATGTTTTCACGACTTTCCAATGTTTCAAGAAATGCGC
This sequence comes from Candidatus Phloeobacter fragariae, assembly GCA_047291315.1. Taxonomy (GTDB): domain Bacteria; phylum Pseudomonadota; class Gammaproteobacteria; order Enterobacterales; family Enterobacteriaceae; genus Arsenophonus; species Arsenophonus fragariae. The sequence goes on from JBDPYZ010000004.1 coordinate 99,610, forward strand.
CGTTGCAGGAAATAAAGACAAAAGTAGTTGAGACTCAGAGCACTCCATTAACATATGAATCAAAAAAAAAACCAAAAGTCAGACGTAAACCTAAAAATCTGCAAATTCCAGAAGGCCTCTGGGAAGCATATGAATCGCTGAAAAATAGTAACACAACCAGCTTGCTTATGACGCCTTATATATTAGAAGCATTCAGGGAAAAACTTGCTCGCGATGGAGCATTCGACAAAAATAACGCATTCTGAGCAACATTGACATCCTCCCCGCCCTTTAGGGCGGGGAGGATGTCAATATACTTTGATATATGACAAAAGAAACTGATATTAGACATGGAATAAAATGTGTTTTCCTGATGCATGTTCACTTGGTATTTGTCACCAAATATCGACGGAAGATATTTGATCTGGATGCCATCGAAAAGCTACGCAGCTATTTTGCAAGTAGTTACGGTTGCGCGCCAATATCGATCATCCGGAGTACATTGAGCAGCAGCAAGCACCAAGTTAGTTGGAAAACCGCGCCTTATATCCCCGCTCTGAACGATGTGGTTTTACGGCGCACCTGATAAGTCATTTGACTGCCTCTTTGCGATTTTGACCCGCTTTAAAACTCGGTACGTTTGCAGCAGCAATTTTAAGCGTCTCGCCTGTTTGTGGATTTCGGCCTTCTCTAGCAGCTCGTTGTTTAACCTGAAAGTTACCAAAGCCAACTAGCTGTACGTCATTGCCTGATTTTAGCGCTTCTGTCACAGTTTTAATTAATGCGTTAACTGCTTTTTCAGAATTTTTTTTTGGTTAAGCCTGATTTCTCTGCAATTTTGTTGATGAGTTCTGTTTTGTTCATGTTGTGCCTTATTTTTAAATTTAATGATTCTATCACTAATTATATTAATGGGTGTCATTTTAGGTGTTTTTGCTAACTTAATTAAACATTAACAAACGTATACATCTTTCCTCATCCTTTAAGGTATGTCGGGATGTACATGTTTTCTTTTTTAAATCAAAAATTTTGTATTAATTCGAGTTCTTTTTCAGAAAAAATAATATCTTCGTTTTGCTCAGGTTTCGCAATGGATATTTTTGTATTTTTACCTTCCCTCATAGCGAGTTCTAGCTTCTTTTCTTCGTACCAATTCCGCTTGCAATACTTCGAACATTCGATTGCTCTTCGTAAATCGGGCATAGTTAAACGCAATGCAGGGTCGTATTTCTTTAAATCCTTCTCGTACTGATAGAGAATCTCCGCATTTTTCTTCATCCATTTGCCTTCGTCATGAGATCCTGATTTTACATGTGGACGCTTCGCTAGTCTTGGGCGAATTGGTTTGGTGACGGGCGCTTTTTCTTCAACACAACCAAAACGCATACCTACAACAGATCTACCTTGTTTTATTGGTTCCCAGTGTACTGATATGTTTGTATGTTCATTAGTGTCTTGTATAGCTGGTTCAATAGTTCTTTTTTTTAGATTATCAAAACGTGAGCTTGCATCGGGGAATAATTCATGAAAATCATCTAATGAAATATCAACCTCAAAAAAGTTATCTTTTCTACAAAGAGGGTGGTTTTTGTGACTTAAAAGATACATATATATTCTGAAAGAAATAATATTTTTTACGCTCGTAATGGCGTTTAGGAAACACCAAGAAAAATTATGTTTGATATTAAATAAGAATGGGTCAAGGTCTTGGTTTAGGCGTAATTTTAAACCTGTTCCTTTGCCTTCAATTTTTTGATATTTATAGCCAGATAGCCAATTAAGTACTGTGAAAGATTCTTTTTTCCCGTTTATTACATGGAAAATAATTTGACTCTTGGAAAGAGATGTTACGGCCTTTTTCATACAGCGCCAAACATTCTTTTTATTAATATCAAATGTAACTTGAAATTCATGAGCTGTAAAAGAAACCCAGCCAGGGTTTTCTAGTCTCTGATTAACTTTTGATAAAAATAATGTTAAAGCTCGAAAGCCGTCAATATCCAAATCATATCTAGCAGTAATCAGATCGTTGTTCTGTACAATCAGTTTTTTATTTTCGTCCTGCCAAGTCTCATAATTATACAAAGTAACCTCCCGTAATAAATCAGAGTGATAAACTCTGTTTTTTTCTTTAAGATCTTTACTACTTTATAACTGATTATTTTTAAACAAAAACAACTTGTTAGCTTGATATTCTCCTACAAAAAAGCGGTTATTCTCCTACATTTTTGCGGTGGATAACTTTTATTGAGTTATATCAAAATAAAAGCCTAGTATTTTTTGTTTTTATTTCTAAGTTAATGACTTTATATAAAAATAATTACATTATTAATCAATAACTTAATCAAGTTTTATTGATTATTTTCATTAATAAAGGTTTCAAAAATTTATTATTTTTTTTACTTATATATTTACCTTTATAACCGAAATTAACTATCAATCTCCTACAAAAAAGCGGTAATTTAGGTAATTAAATATAATAAAATCAACATGATTTGATATTTATTCTCCCCATGAAATAAATTCGCTTGGTTTTATACTCCAAGCACTACATAGTTTTTCTACATTTTTAAATGTAGCTGTTCCTTTCTTTATTGCAGCAAAAGCACTTGGTGTTACTCCTGCTTTTTCATATAAATCTTTATTGGTCTGAACCCCTGACTTTGCTTTTAGCTGTAAAATAGCCTTTGACCAGTTCATTATATTCTCCAACGACTATTTATTTATGTTGTAACATAAATAAATGATTGACTAAAGTCAATATGAATATTATCGTTTATGTTAATTTAATTTGCAAAAAGACGCTGATTGAAAGAGGTACGAACTCAATCAATCAGCTAACCCAAAACCTAGAATAAGTAGGAGTAAGGCTATGAAAAAGTCTACCTTCCGCGTGCTTGTCTGTGAACCACCAAATCAAATAATCCAGTTATTCGCTCGAACCTCACGCAACTTTTCTCTGTAATTTTCGAGTGACCTAGCTCTCTGTTATTTCCGGCTATCTTCCGCTTCCTCGCCCGTTCACTCACTTCGTTCGGTCACTTGTCTGTGGCGAGCGGTGGGGGTTTTAATTTCAAGGATTTTTTGGATTATTTTTATTGTTTCAGTTTTCTCAATTTAGCTTGCGAGCACCGAACAACGTCGACGAGGAAGTGGATGTTAATCTGTTGATATAGAGTCGTCTTGTAACTCCTGAAAAACAAGAAAGAATCTAAGATAGAATAATAGTTATATATAAATCAATTTGTTAAGCAAATTTTGGTAATCATATAATTATACATTAATAACTAAATAATCATTATTAATAACTATATAATTATTTTTAATAATTAAAAAAGTTATTTGTATGATATAAAAATTTTTGTTTAATAACTATAAAAAAAACTTTAAATAATTTTTTTTATTATTATAGTTAACTTTAAATTTTATTTAAATGAGGCCAATATGGGACGTAGGCATGTAAACCAAGAAACAGGAGAAATAATTCAAGAGCCTGATTTTATAAAGGTTTATATAAATGATCTATGTAATGTAAAAGGAGTTACTGGGCTTCAAATGAACATATTTCATTTTATGTTGAAACATATGAATGATCACAATGAAGTATCTTATGGTAAATCTGCAAAAGATAGATTTTGTAAAAAACATGATACTAGTTTAGCTGCTTTTAATAACAATATTAAGGCGTTAATAGCTGCTGGGTTAATAGAAAGAGTAAACCGAGGAGAATTTAGAGTTAATAAGAAGTATGCAGTTAAAGTTGATTGGGATAGGGTTCAATCGATCATTTGGGTCAGTACCTATACCAAAAATGGAAAAACAGAAGAAATTACATTTTCAGAAATGAACTGATTTAATAGTCGCTGATTATAGGAGTTGGTACCTCCAATAACCAGCTAATCCAAAACCTAAACTAAGTAGGAGTCGGACTATGCGAAATAGTACGCATATTGCGCGCATAATGAAAGCGTGTGGCATATCAATCGAGCAGATATTAAACTTTGCTCTCACATCAAAACACCTCACAAATCGTCAGCGTTTGTACCTTCTAAGTATCGGAGGTGCAGCATGAAATCCGAGATGATTAAATTCTTTTTGAGCAGTGCTGTTCCCTGTGGTTTTAGCGATGATGAAGCTGAAGTTCAAATGAATAACTGCATGTTAAATTTACTCCATTCGCTCATCTATACCGCAGAAATGAAAACGCTGATAGAGAGAATCCAAAGCGAAAAATCGCCATTCTCTTTGATGTGTAATTTGCCTGCTGATTTCAAGAAATCACCTACAGTCTGGCAATTCTATTTCTTACCGCTTTTTGGTCACGATAAGGAGTACCTAGGCACTTTCTTTCACGCTCACGAGTACCTGTTTTTATCACCGTTGGAATATGTAGATGGCATAAAGCCTTATTCAGTGACCACAGAAAAACCGAATAAGTTGTTCACGGATAGAGAGTGGCCAATTCTGTTTTTCGTAATGCAGCACTTAAGCAGCAAGGAAATCGCTAGACGGTTAAATATTTCGCGGTTAACTGTCGATAATAAATTGCAAATTATCTACCAAAAAACCGGGATGCATTCTGCTTTCCAGCTAAGGGCATTAGGAAAATCTCAAGGCTTTGACCGCTATATTCCTGCGAATTTACTTTCTCATCAACGCGCTCAGGTTTTTCAACCTGCTGGAGGTGCGGTATGAAATACACCTATACCCTCAACGGATTTTGGCGAACCTATTAGGGTCGCCCCGATGTGCGTTTTGCCTGTTGTCACGGTTGACAGCTCTCATTAGCGTGAGATTCTTCTGGCGTGCCAGACTCGGTAACCGTCCCTACGTCAACCCTGAAGAAGCCTGTATTGAGTTTGTTGAGAAAATTAACCGTAAACAATTCAAGGCGCTTTTTTACAAGACTTCAACGATGAAAGCGTGCTCGGGTGCTTGTTGCCATTGCTCGGATAACCAAAGAGAAAAGGCATTACCCAAAGCCAGAGGCGTAATTCTACGGAGATTAGAACAACAGGCGAGTAACCGCATTGAGGGGGCGAAATAATGAAATATTTCAAAGCAACAATCATCACGAATGTTGACCACGAGAAGGGTAAGACAACAAATTACATCTATCTTGAGTCTGAAACGAAAATAGCCGCTAAGAGATTGGCGTCTCAACATATCTTTGAAACTGACGGCGCAAATTGCTGTTTCTACAAATCGCCTCGATTGGAAGAAATCAGCGCTCAGGAATATATCGCCAATACCGATAAACAGACGGATCTTACCGAAGAACAGGAAATAGACCAGTTCTGCGCTTTGCTCACGATATTTGGCGTTCAGGAAGAATACGACGAAGGCGAAATCAGGGATGCTGATGAACTGTTGGCAAAACCGGCAGATGAACCTGAGCTTTTTGAAAAGTATGCCGAGCTACGTGAATGGGTATCCTTGCAAATGAGGGAAGCAGACAAAGCTATTTCCCTCAATGAAATCAAAAAAATGGCGATTACCTTTTTTGAATGTGGACAAGAAGACCAGTTATCAACGCAATTAACAGATTTATCCACAGAAGCTGTAGTTATGTCTGTGGAAAAAAAGTGTAAAGAAACATCAGCAAGTGCAATAGATACCTCTGATGGTAAATCGGTTAATAATTGTACAAACAATTCTATTTTTTCTGCTTTTTCTCCTGTTAACGGAAAAACCATGAGTGGGGAAAATATCACGCTTGAGATGTTGAACGGCTGTGTTGATGCACTGAAACCGACAGAAAGTTTGGTTGTTCGTAGTCTCTCAAACAGTCTCTATCACGCTGCAAGCGGCTATTCGAGTACGCAAATAAGGTTGGTTCAACAGGAAGACACAATAGCGGTATTGGACTGGCAGAAGGACGCACCCTACAAAGAGACTAAACACGGAGCGTTTTTAATCGGTACGGCTGTACATACAGCCATTCTTGAGCCGGAGCGCTTCGCTGAACAGTACACTTGTTCGCCTGAACTGAATTTGAGAACCAAAGACGGCAAACAGGCATTGGCGGAGTTTGAGGCGCAAGCAATTTACAGTAATCAAATCGCGCTCAAAAAAGATGAGTTTCAACAGGTTGAAATGATGCGTGATTCGGCGCTTGCGTATCCAATGGTAGAAGAGTTGCTGGAAAACGGCGAGCCGGAACTCTCAATTTTTTATCGCACGGAAAAAGGGACGTTATTAAAAATTCGCCCTGATTTGTTGGGAACATATTCTGATAAGCCGTTCATTCTAGATGTGAAAACGACTGACGTTTTTCAAGACTTTGGTAAATCCGTTGATGAGTTTGGTTATCACATACAGGCGGAATTTTACCGTCTAATTGCAAATTGGGTTTTTGGACGTGAAATGGCTTTTACTTTTTGTGTGATTGGAAAAAACATCCTGTGTGGGCGTTATCCGGTAAACCTTCGTGAACCTGACGATGAAGATAGTGAACAGGGCGTATACGAAGTGAACCGTGTGATTGATATGCTAGAAGACGTCATTGAAACGTATCCGATAGTCAAAGTATCCCGTCCTTTCTGGGCAAAACAGGCGGACAGAAAACGCAGAGAAGCGGTAGCGGTAGAAGGGGGTGGGGCATAAATACCGAACTGGAAACTATGAACAACGTTTATACTAATTTGCAATCGGTCATTATGCAGCAAGGGATAGCAGCCTTGTTACCCGCTCAGGTAACGCCTGAGCAGTTTACCCGAACCGCAGCAACAGCATTAATTGAAAATGAGGATTTGCAAAAGGCGGATAAACAATCACTGGTACTGGCCTTAACACGCTGTGCCAAAGATGGACTGATGCCAGACGGAAGAGAAGCGGCGCTGGTTGTTCGCAGTACCAAAATTAACAACCAGTTTGTGAAAAAAGCCGTCTACATGCCAATGTGTGATTAAACGTGCCCGTCAATCTGGGCAGGTGGCGAATATCATTGCAAAAGTGGTTTATTCCCAAGATGAATTTGAGTATGTGATTGACGAAAACGGCGAACACTTAACCCACCGTCCGGCGTTTATTGATGGTGATGAGGTTGTTAAAGTCTACGCTTTCGCAAAACTCAATAGCGGTGAAATCGTAATTGAAGTGATGTCAAAAACCGAAGTAGAACGAGTCCGTGATGTCACCACTAAAGGGAAATCCTCAACGGCGTGGGAACAGTGGTTTGACAGAATGGCGCTTAAAACTGTCATTCATCGCCTCGCTAGACGGCTTCCTTGTGCCTCTGAGTTGTTTTCGCTGCTTGAGGCACACGAAGGTATTAATTTAGCGGAAAATCCGCTTAGAATGGCTATGGTTGCTAATAAACGGTTGTCACTCAGGGATGTTCTACGTGAACGTACCGAGAAATTAAGACAAAAGAAGGAAGCGGTGATAGAAACACCCCCAGAAGTGCCACCGGCTACCTCGCCAAAACTGGAAGCGGTATTAATCGCCCTCGATGATGCAACAGATAAAGAAAGTCTTGAGGAAATTGTCGAGCATTGTAAAGTATTATCCGCCGAATTGTCTGATGCAGAAAAAAATACACTGCGAGAAAAAATGACGACTAGCAAAAAGCGGTTACATCCACCCAACAAAAATAGCGACGCTTGGATGGCAAGGCTTGTAAACGAAACAGGGGATGGTTGGCGATTTCCCGATGGCGAAATCATCTACGGTTTTTTTGAAGCGGATAGAAAGGCTAGAGAGACCGGCATAAATTTTGAAAAACCTGACAAATGCAGGTTTAGTACCAGTCATTAAAAAAACGCCCTTGAGTGAATAGGGGCGTTTATATTAAAGATGGATTATGTAATGGAATGAATGCATATTTAATATATCCTGTTTATTTGTGTTAAAGCAATGTTTTATTAACCATGATTGAAGATATCGGATGAGTAAAAAATTCACCCCAACACCACACGATGCGGTATTCCGGCAGTTTTTAAGTGAGAAAGAGACGGCTAAAGACTTCTTTGATATCTGGCTACCGGATGAGATTAAGTCACTGTGTGATTTTGACAGCCTAAAGGCAGAGTCCGGCTCTTTCATCGATGCGAATATGAAAATTTACCAGAGTGATATACTCTATTCAGTCAATACCAGACAGGGGCAAGGGTATCTCTATTTGCTAATTGAGCACCAATCAACGCCCGATAAATTGATGGCATGGCGACTTATGCGCTATAGTATGGCAGCGATGCAAAAACATTTAGAAGCTGGCCACAAGGAGTTGCCTCTGGTTTTTCCTATCCTGTTCTATTGTGGTAAGAAAAGTCCGCATCCGTATAGTACTGACTGGCTGGATTGCTTTAGTGGCAGAGATATTGCCGAAAAAATTTATACCAAACCGTTTAAGTTAGTTGATGTGACAACACTGGAAGACGGTGAGATTATGCAACACCGCAGAATGGCGCTATTGGAATTACTACAAAAGCACATTCGAAGACGGGATATGACGGAGTTACTGGATAGTATTGTTAAACTGTTGTCGTATAATTATTATACTGATAATCAGGTTATCACGATGTTTAACTATCTCATTCAGGAAGGGAATGCAGAGCAGCCAGCAAAGTTAATCAAAGAGATAGCCAGACAGACAGAGAAACACGAGGGGGCATTGATGAATATTGCACAAGGTATACGAGAAGAAGGTATACAACAAGGTATGCAACAAGGTATGCAACAAGGTATGCAACAAGGTATGCAACAAGGAAAACTTGAAGGCGAAAAACAGGCTTCCATGAAGATAGCGCGCCAAATGCTCGAAAGTGGCATGGACAGGCAATCAGTGATGAAATTTACGGGTTTAACTGATACTGAAATGAGTAACCTGTTCAAAGATTAAACCATGATGGAACGCAATAAATTAAGTCTAAATCGTCCCAAAAAGACTTCTCATGAAAAGCAGACCCAAAGTAGCCCTGTTTACCGTAAAAAGGTCTGGGTCAATGCTGTGTCCAAAAAACAGGCAAAAAAACCTAATCCTCCAAAAGCCGCAAAACAACCACCCAAGCAAGTGGTTAATGTTAAAGTACCGAAACCTCCCACTCTGCCTAAAAAGCGATTGCCGTTAAATGAGGCAATTTCACAGATAACGGCTTTTTGGCCTTATCTTTTTCCTGATGGCAAGTTGCTTCCAATGAAAATAGGCATCCAGCAGGATATGTGGCAGGAGGTGAAGGAAAAGGCATTACCGATAGCCAGAAAGCATTTAAGAGCGTGCTTGGGTAGTATTGGTTATCACCCTGATTATCGCTCACTTATCCAGTTAGGCGCGTTTCGTTATGACAAAGACGGTCAGATAGTCGGAGAAGTAACCCAAGCCGATGTTGATGATAATCTGCAACGTTTAGCGCGACGAAATAAAAATTAATTATCAGTAATCTTCATTGGAAATAACTTCTGGTTGGCAATATGCCCGCCAGATAGAGAAGGATTGTTTTATGATGTATGCAATTATGGCGATAACGGTTATTTTTCTTTCTTTTTTTGTTACTGCCTATTTTTTTCAAAAAATCAATTTTCTTCCCCAAATTACAACAAGCAGTATAGGCGAAAGATATTATTTTTTAGATGGCTTAAGAGGCATATGCGCTATTTTTGTTGTTATTACTCATTCGCATGAATTATTAGGCTTGAAGGGCTTTAATTTAACCGAGTATGGCCCAAATTCAATCAGCTTTTTAGGTATAATTGGTGTCCAAATGTTTTTTTGTATAACTGGATTTCTATTCATCGATCAGTTGATTAAGAAAAATTACAATATTGATTGGATCACGTTTTTTTCATCCAGAATAAAAAGATTATTACCCTTGTTTTTTTTCTCTATAACAATGTCTTTGATAATTATATACATCATCAATTTTAATAAATTAAATACTTTATCCTTAGACGATGTAAAAAATTCACTAGGATTGTATTTTTTAAAGCAAAATGAAATTTTAGGTATAAACTCTAATCATCTATTAGGAGCGACATGGACTTTACCTTATGAATGGCGTTTTTATATGGCGCTGCCTTTGTTCTGTGCTTTCGTAAATCTTATTAAAGTTAATTCTATAATTTTATTAATCTTACTATTCTTAATTATTTTCTTTCCTATTCTTGGTGCTTCTTATGGCAAATATTTTCTTACAGGATGTTTCACAGCTTTTTTATTTAACAAATATAAAATAAAAAATAATTTAACAAGAGCGATAATTTTATTATTAGCAATATCTTCGCTAGTTATTTTATCTTCAAGTAAAGATGTAAATGGAAATGATGTTTTTATTTTTTCGTTTATCTTATTTCTTGGTTTAGTAATGTCACCGCCCGATTTTTTATCAAAAAAAATATATGTTTATTGCGGTGAGATATCTTACAGTATCTATCTATTGCATATGCCATTAATGAGAACGCAAATTTTATTACTTATCTTTCATATTTTTTATTTGGCGTGACAAATTTAAATAATTATGCGTTTATTTTTGTTTATTCAATTTCTTCTATTCTGATATGTATTATTTCTTTTTTCTCCTACAAATATATAGAGTACCCTTTTTTGAAAAAATAAATAATTAATATGACACCTGACCAAAGCTGAATAATTCAGGTGTCATGACTTTTTTGTCTGAAAAATCACACTGGCTTTTTCGGCCAATCAATATCAGGTGCAGTTGAGATATCCTTCCGATGAAGACTTAATCGATAAAATTTCCAATTTCTTAATTGGATTTTTTCTTCATCCGTTGCCATATCTAAATCAACCGCATCCTGCAATGGTTGTATGATTTCTGAGGCGCTATCAATTTGATAGTGCTTTTCATATTTTGCAGATTGGATAGCGTCTTTTTTCTCGGCTTCTTTATCCGTTATCCACCTTACGCCGTCCCAAACTGGGAAAAGAACATCAGGAGCAATCATCGTTAAATTGCCTGGGATCTCTCCAATTTCTGTAATTTCTTCCCTTTTAGCTGTTGCTTTGTTATAAGCTTTTGTTCCTCTGTAATCCCGCACCAGTATCCATTGACCATTTTTTTCACAAGGATGGAAGCCAGTTTTAAACTCTGGGGAAATCCGTAACGCATTGAAAGGAGCATTAGAATTAATATTTGCTTCATCACTGCCGTTAAATGGGTGTAAAGGATGTTCAGGATTATAGTAATAATTAATTTCTGGCATTCATTAAACTCCTAAATAAATTGCTAATGTGACACCAATGTCAAGTGGCTTATTTTCATCGCCTGTTGGAACAGTATCTGATGCTTTGAAATAACATTTATAATCGTTAATAAAACGTCCTGCACTTAGTACTGAACTGAGTTTTTCTCCGGTTGTAAATGATCCAGAGCTATCCCATCCTCCCCATACTACAAATGTTCCTTTAATATCTCTAATGCTATCCCCAACAACTGTACCCACTTCACGAGGTGTTCCATTGATAGGACGTAAAAATGGTGTTCTTCCATCCGTTTGTTTAATATTCGGTAAATTAATTTGTCCGTCAGATTCCTTAATGCCCCAAAGTATTTTTAATTGTGTTGATATACTTTTGAGTACCTTGCCTTGTGGTGAATAAACCTGAAATGTATCGCCATTCATTGAATACCATTTCTTTGGCAATAAAGCTTTTGGTTGCATGAAATAAGCGATAAAAGGAATGGGAAGTTTTACCTCGTTTATCGCCTCAGTGGCCGCCTTTTGACTCATAACATCGGTTGTTGAGTCGCCTGTTTCTTGTTTAATGGCGGAACTATTGAGTTTGGCATTAATTCCTTGGGTTAATTCTGTTTTGGTGGCATAGTCGCCTTGCGCCTGCTTGCCGTTTAACGCTTCTGTGACGGTTTTTTGACTCATCACTTTGTCTTCTGCGGTGCCTGTTTTCTGGACGATATTGGCCGCCAAAATTGCGTCTTTTAACGATTGCCATTGGGTCTCATCGGTTAAGGCATAGCCGGCGTTATTATCGGTTTTCGAAATGTAGATATTGCCCTTAGAAACACAAAGCGAGTCTTTGTTGTATATCTGTTTTTCGGCATATTCTGCAATTCCGTTCTGGTAGAGGTGGGTCACAAGAGAACTGATTGTGAATCCAACGGCGTTAAAGTCCTGCATGGTGGGCAATTCTGAAACCGGCACAATGCCCCAACCCCGCTCAAAATCATTATTGAGATTTTTCTCCAGTGAGTCTGTAATCTCTTTTGAACCAAACGCGGTTCTTTCTTCCGTTTTGCTGGTACTTGCAAACGGCTTAATGTCAATATTGGGTCTTTTAATCTTCAATGTTATGTTCCTCTGTTAAAAAGGTTTTTTTGGCAAAATAGCCCACACGGGTATTGAGGTCAGGGTTAAAGCGGCTGTACCATGAAGTTGCATTCTGATGTTCTTTAAATCCAAAGGTGCCTTTGGGTTCCTGAATGACATAATTGATACTCACGCCCTGCGGACGCGGTAATAAATCGAGGCGTAAGATAAACTCCAGCCACTCTCTATCGGCTTTTGGCGTAATAACGATGGTTAAGGTCATGTTCTGTCGGTCAATCAGATAGCCATCCCCCTCCATCACAAAACTCACCGCCTGCTGGAGTGACGACAGACTGACATCCCCTGTTTGCGTGGCGGTAGCGAGGGCGGTGTTTTTGATGATTTTGAGTTTAATGAGCGAACGGTATTGATTGTCGGGCAGTTTCAATGGTAAAAAGTCCTGAGCAAATCGGGAGCGGAAACCGCCTTGTTTCTTTCCGGTTCTTTGACCAAACGGCAAAGCTTTGTTGTGATTTCTGAAGCCAAAGAAGCCTTTTCTTTCACCACTGGGCTGGAAACGACTGATGCCTATCCAGGAGCCGATGATGTCGAGTTGGTCACCTTGGGCTTTTTCAAGGTCAAAGGCTTCACGAAAGGTATTAATCGTGTCAAAACAATCGGCAAACAAATTAAAAAGGGCGGAGATTTCCGCCATTAGCATTGGGTCTGGTGTAGTACTGCTTAATCAGCAGTTTCTGATATGCTTCTTTGAGGTTCATGTGACTACCTCATTAACAGTGACATTGTCACCTATGATAGTGAACTTTTCGTCCACATCCGCTTTTAACCTTGACCCTGTCCACGTTTTACCATCTTTCGCTATTTCAAGGTCTGAGACATAGTAGGAGCGGGCAATGCGGTTCAAAATGCAATAGAGTGCGGTGACCTTGATATGCTCACCTATCCGATAAAGTGATTTAACCAGTTCACCTTTGAACTCCTGTATCGGAACAGGTTCATTTGACTGTTCACGGGTTGCGGTCATTTTTATGTTAATCAGCGTGATTTTCGGTCGGTCAAATCGGTACTCATGCACCACCTCAAAAAAGGTGCTGTCACTTCTGGGTATTTTGTCGGTATATTTCCCCTTGATGTTGCCTTTCAGTCCGGTACCGCCTGTTTTGTTGTTGGCAATACAGTCGATAATATCCTGGGTCTCACCGCCTTCAACAATCAGCCAAAGCGAGTGCGGGGCAAGATTGAGTGCCTTGTTTTTCTCGCTGGTACTGTTCTCATACACCGCGGCATCACTGACGCCCTTAACTAGATTCAGGCGGGCAGCAATCCCTGCAATCGTGCTTTGGCTGGCGCTTTCAAAGGTTTTTAACCGTCTGCGCCGTAAATCACTGTCGCTTTCGTTTTCTTTTCGAAGCAGTCCGTTAATTCTGGCCAGATAATCAAGGTGAAGGCCTTCTGCCTGTTCCGGTTTCAGATTTTGATACAGCTTTTTGATGAGTACAAGACACTCATGGGCAATCCGGCTATAGATTGCGATACGCTGACCGTCAGGCGTATCTTGTGAGAGATTAATATCCGTACCGTATATTTTTTTAAATTCATCAATCAGCGTTTCAATTAGTTCCGGCAATGTCGCAATTTCAATGCCGTTTTCGTCGAGTTTGATATTCACTGGCTAACCTCCTGACTGATAGCCCGCTTTTGATTGAAAACATCGGTGTAGTCCAATTCGATATGAGCACTAAAATTGTTAACAACAATGCTGAGTGTGTCGATACGGACAACACCTTCTGTACCCAATGCCACCTTGTAGATTTCACGGCGTAACGTTTCGCCCGTTCCACGGCTGCCAAGTAGCTGTAGCCACGACAAGCCCACTTCAATATCTAACCACCAATCGGATTTGAAGCACTGTAAACGGGTTTTAATATTCTGCTGGATAGCGTTACTATCGATCAGGTAATCATTTATCGAGTGACCAAATCGCCAATCATTATGTTCGGTCAAGTGGCTTATTTTCATGAATATCACCTTGGGATTATTGTGGTGTTCCGGTGCTGCCATTGCCTGTTTCTACGCCTCCGTGTGTGTGATTGCCGACATCAATATTGTCAACTTTCAGGGATTTTCTCGCTTCGATTTCATCAGCGGTAATTTTGCATTTAACATCCAGATTGGCTTCAATGCTGACATTTAACTTCACCGTCAGGTTGTGGGTAAAAACGTGGTTGCCAACGGTTGTGGCGATTTTTGGTATCGCAAAAGCTCCCTCACGATTGCAAAGCCCAAAAAGCGCTACGCAATCACTGTAATCATGTAACCGGTTTTCCGCGCACCGCTGGTTGTCTTTACCTTCCCACCAGTTGTCAATGCAACTGTCAAAGGTGAGCAAAATACAGTAATCACCGACCGCAACCGGATAAGCAGTATAACTTCCGCCTCCTTGCTGCCATGAGACAGGGACATTAGGGAAAACAGGGAAAGGGATAGCGTGAATTTCCTCATTAATCACCACATTTTTTAACGTGACCGGCCGACAATCCACTGTGGTGTTATTCACCTTTACGACTTTTGCAATCAAGGCGCAGCCAATTTCCGATTTAATGTTGTTAGCGATGGTTTTCATCAGCTCGATATTCACGCTTTATTCTCCTTCACCACGGCGTAGTTTTTTTCCTGTCTGCATTTGCAGGTCATTAACCATTCACCCGTATCGATTTCCCCTGCGTAGTCGATGGCGAAAATGCGATAAACGCCATTAAGGTGAACGGCTACCGCACTTTCTATCGCCACCTGATAGCCAATTGAGACATTGGGATTGAGCACGCTTTTAAATGTCAGCACGTTTTTGTCATCCCGTGTTGGCGTTTCCATGAGTCCCGTGCTGGCACTGATCAACTCGGTTTTCCCGTTTTGCACTTCGTTTCTTTTCAGAATATGCAACTGGCCGTTGTCAATATATATCTGCTCTTCTTCATTTTTGAGTTTGCGTAATTCATCGAATGAATACCCAGTCATGATTTTGGGGCGGCCTAATGGCTGTTGCGGGGTCAGTTTGCCTTTTTTTACGCCATCCATGGTTTTGACCGCTTCATCAAAAGCCTCGTCTTTGGATTTTACCGCTTTACTGATGGTCGCCGTGCGATAGGAAAAACCGCCGTCGGCAATTTCAAGCGTGGTGATTGTCTCTGTGCCTTGTTTGGATAGCGTCACTTTTGTCACTGAACCGGAAAAAATCAATTTGAGGCCCGTGGTCAGGTAACCCACGGCAAGCTGACCGGAGATATGCTGTTTTCGATACTGAAACGCAGCGAGTGACTGACGACGAGAAGGCGACAGGTTGAAAAGCGAAATTTGTCCGATATTAGGCCGGTCATTGGTCAGGTCTTTTGAAAACGAAAACGCCATCTTAAACGGCGGTACTATCTTTACGGCGTTATCGCCTTCGCTAACCAAAATTTCATAGTCACGAAAAAATGGTGTCTGGCTTTTCAATAGAGCGCCTCCTTTTCAACCCCGACGAGCAGATACAGTTTCACCCGTCCACTTTCAAAATCATCAATGAGTGATGGTTCAATGTCAGCGTTTTGGTGAGCTATCGCGACCAGCGTGAAAGGCAGTCGGCTATCGTGCAGTAAAGGTACACCCAGTACGACCGCCCCGCCGTGAATGTTGATATTCTGGTAGCCAATATCCATGCTCCACGCGGAAATACTCGGATAAAACGTTAATGTCAGTTCAATATCGTCAATTTCCGTTAACAGCGTATGCGTCTGGATAGGGTCACTGGACAGGTTTTCAATTTGGTACATATTAATTTCTACCCCAAAAACTATTGAGATTTTTTGCAATGTCTTTGGCTCCATCCCAGACATCAAATGCAAAAGAAGGTGGTGTCTGACTGCCTTTGTTTTTCGCGCCACTCATTTGTGCTGCCCCCGTTTTACTCATGCCCGTGGCGGATTTGTTAGCAACAGGGGTCACTTTCACCTGCTCAAACGTGACAAAGCGAACCTGTTTGAGGGTTAACGTGAAATGCAAAAAGCGGTCTTCATTGCCTTGTGAAGTAGCGAAACTTTCCAGCGCCATGTCATTTAGCACCTGATAACCCATATCGACATTAATGAGCTTCCTATCCTCAAAAATGCCGGTAAACGTATCGACAAACTGTTGCGCTATCCCGTTGCCGGATTTTTTGCCCGTGACGGTGTTGTAAACGCCCTGCGCTTTGGTTTCTATCTGCGTTTTTAAATCCAGCATCTGTTGCGCTTTGCTATTGAGTTGATTGATTTTTTGCCAAACGGCTTGTGTCCGGTTGCCCACATAGCTATCAATGAAGCCAATATTACGATTGAGCGATTCAATCACCCCATTTTCTGGACTGAAGCTAATGAACGCGTCACTAATTACCCCACCAATCGAGATCTGTACCGGATCGGGGTTAATGTGATCGGCAATCACAACCCCTGTCTCAAGTGGAATATCGGTGACGGTGGCGCTACGTTGGGTGGTTTTGTCTGTCCAGACGTAAGCGGTAAATCCGGCAAGGCCAATTTTTTGCGTCGGTGTATTCGAGATGTGGTTTGAGATCACCTGTGAGAGAAAACTCAAAATACCCCTCCTCGTGCCAACTGGTCTTGACTCAAAGGCGGCACATTGTTGTAAACTACATTTCCCAACTTTTGCCCGATGGCTTTGTCTGACCCTGTAACATTCACATTGATATTGTTGGTTTGTGAAGCGGAGTGGTTAATTGCTTTGTGGCTGTTTGATGAGATATGGTTAATCGTCTGGCTGGCTTGCTGCATACTCGCACCGGCAATTTCTGCGTTTTTGGTCGCTTTTTCCAGCTCTTTATCGGAATCGCTAAAAATGCCTTTAATGGAATCCCATGTGCCACTAAACAGATTTTTTACACTGTCGGCAATTTTCCCAAATTTGTCACCTATCCAGTTGAACAAGGGCAAAAACAATGTTTTGAGATCGTCGATGAATTGCGAAAAAGCCTGTTTCACCAGATTAATGAGCGCCTCCCAGTCACCGGAAAACAGCGCAGAGAAAAAAGTCATCAGCGCCGAAAAATCTTTTTTGATTTGTTCCCACATGCCAGAAAAATAGTCTTTCACTTTGTCTATCATCTTTTTCATGTCATCAGGAAATATGCCCAATTCCTCCATCCAGCCACCAAACACGCTTTTGCCGCCATTCATCCAGACATACAAATCTTCAATGACGGCAATCACTGCAACAATAGCAACGGCGGTCCAGAAAATAGGATTGATGAGTAGCGCCGCACCCATTTTTTTTATGCCCTCAGCGATAAGCGGAAACACTTTCACCAGTGCAATGGCCGCCGGAACTAAAAGCCAAAATCCATTAGTGGTTTTGTTGAGAAAATTAATCAGTTTGGCAAATGAACTGACCGCCCGACCGATAAAATCAATCACGGGTTTTAAGCCTTTTAAGACAAAATTGAAAACGGGGGCAAGGGTGGCAAACACTTTCTCGGCGATTTGTTGCAGTTGCAGTAATACACTGGCAAAAGTGCGCCTAAAAATCTCGGCTTGCTCCAAATCGTCTTGCGTCAATGCACGACCTTCAGCCACTTTTTTCTCAAGTGCTATCCATTCCTCACGGGTATTGGCGATGGCATCAACCAGCTCATAGGAAAGTCCAACCTGTTCCGCAAGGGCGGCTTTTGCGCCGTTGTCCTGTATTTTGTTAAGTGCGGTGCCCGTTTCACGCAAAAGCACGCTGGTATCGCGTATTTTGCCGTTGCTGTCTTTAACACTCACACCCAGCCTGTTAAAGACTTTGCGGGCGTTTTCGCTATCACTGTTGAGTGTGCGTTGAAACTCCTTCACGCCGTCAGACAGTTCTTCAAAGTTAACGCCAACCGCCTGTGCGCTTTCTCTTAGCACCTGAAAACTTTTTGCCTCAATCCCCGTCTGGCGTACAGCTTTGTTGAAAGTATTAATGTGTTCGCCGGCGCTCATGATGGCGTGAACGGTGAAAGCGCCTGTGATAATCCCCTTAAACCCGTTAAGCTTTTCGCCCAGCTTACCTAATTTGCTTTCGGTTTTTTTTGCCTCTTTTCCCAGTTCGTCTACCGCATGACTGGCTTTGTCAACGTCTTTCGCGGTGATTTTGCTTTCATCGCCAAGCAGGTCAACTTTCCCCGTCACATGGGCAAACTGTGATGTCACGCCACCTAATTGTTGAGATAATTTATTCAGTGCCGCGATGAGCGTATTAAGCGCACCACTATCGGCATTGACCCCAATATCAAGACTTAATTTTTCCTCAGTCATAACTCACCGTTTGCTTTGTTTGGCTTCTTCGTGCTGTTTCCACTCAATTGCCTCTGTGATAAAGGCGTGTTCGGCGGTTTTCAGATAAAAATACATATCCTCATCTCTTAAGGCAGAAAGTTCACACACTGAGCCGTAACCGGCTTTCGCTAGTGAGAAAAGAAGCTTGTCGTGGTCAGTGAGTGAAGTTTGCCTGACGTACTGTTGCCAGCTATTCTGATAGCGTGGCGTGAACGTTAACTCCGCGTTAATGCCGACAAAAAAGGGGCCGCATAGAGATGCAACACGGTTAAGGTTAATGGAATGAAGAGCTCAGTATTTTCATCAAAAAAGTGAGGCAGTTTGCTAATACTCATCCCGTCTTTGGTGATCTGGTTATAAAGCTGTCTGAGATTTTCATCACTGTGACGGGATAATGTCGCGGCAATCCGTTTTGACTGCCCTAAATCCTCAATAATTTCCAGCGCTTTCAACCTTAAATGATGATTGAAGTTGCCAATCTCAAATTCGGTGCCCTGAACTGAAAAGGCCTTGTTTTTGGTAATATCAACAATATCTTCCTGAGATAGCCCTGTCAGGGGGGTTAACCCTTGTTCTGTCATTGGTTAGTTCCTTAATTCTGTCTTAAGACTTGTCGGAAAGAAAATTTGTAGGTGAGGTCTGCGTTGCGTTCAGTGTTGGAATATTCTAGTGCCGGAAGCTCAAGTAAACTTCCCCCCGTTAGGCTTAAGCTCTCTGTTTTTGATTTTCCATCGACTTTGTAAAGCGTTACAATGGAACCATTGAAAATAACCGTTTCATTGCCTTCTGCCAGATTGGAGAGCCAGATATCATCATCACTGCCACGTAAAATATGCACTTCCATATCGCCAACATCGGCATCTTCCCGTTTTGCAATCACAACCGAGCTGCCAGCGCCAATCACCCGGTTTGTATTGGCGTTAGGTTTGGTAATATTGATGTAGGTTCCAATCACAAAATTGGAAATCACATGCCCGTTGAGTATCAATGTCGTGGAACTCACATCATAAGCATATTGCGCCATTTTTTATCCCTTAATAGTTGAAATTGATAACAATATCTGCCCGATGAAAGGCGCCTGCGTTTTTCACCGCCTGTTGAATGGTGGGCGATTTTCGGTGAATGCGGTCAACCTGTGATTGTTCAGCCAAAGGATTGGCATAGGTGAAATAGCCTTTGTTATCAATGGCGCGCTTAAATTGTGCTTCGTCGCCAAAGGTATCGGGGGATGTCCACTTCCCGGCAGCAAAAACGCGGGCTCTGACAAATCGTTCTGCCACCTGATTGATGCAATCGACAAGCAAACGAACGCCTTTTTCGGTTTGTGGGATTTTGGTTGTGGTTGATTTTAACAAATTGAACGTATCAACCTGAACCTGATTCACGTACGCCTTCAGGTTGTAGACATTATCGACAAACTCGTTAGCGTTTGAGCACATAACAACAGGTCTGTCTTTAATCAGGGTGTAGATATCAATACCGACGGATGTGGCGTTGTCTACTTCGGTTTGGGTATAGCTTTCCGGCTCACAGGCCAGCTCTTTCAAATGAATAGTCATCGCGCTATTTTCAGCACTGAAATCGACGATGTGAACTCTGGCCATATAGGACACGGCAAAAGCTTTTTGATTGCGTTTTGAAAACAACAGCCGAAAGTATTCCTGTCCGGCTTTACTCACTTGCCACGCCAGCCCCTTGGTGGTCAGATTGTCAGGATGTGATACCACCTGATAGCCCAGTATTTTGTTCGCCTGACTGTATTGAGCGAGGGTTAAAATTTGCTCATTGTTTAATTCGTCGATAAAACAAAAACCACAACCGGAAGAAGCATCAACCACATCGGAGAGAGACTCAACGGAAGTTTGTGCGGTTAACGTTTGGGCAGCCTTGGCGGGCGATAAAACAGCGCTATCACCTAATCCCAACAAATTACCGACAAATTCACCTTCGCCTGAATCGGTCGCATTTTTGAGTTCTGAGCCTTTCACCATCAATCGTTGACCGGTCAGTATGAAGGTGGTGTCTTTCGCCGCACTTTCATTTTTTGTTGGCGCTGGCGCTTTCCCTTTTTCATTTAGTAACTTAATGATATCGTCAAATGTGACCGCGTCACTAAAGTTCAGGTTTTCCAGTTTTATTTTTCCTAAAACCAGATTGCCTTTCTCAATTTGGCGTAGCGTTTTAAGGACGGGATCACTCTCAATTTCTGAGCCTGTCAGTGTGTCATAGTCCACCGCCGGGATCGTTAAGGCCGCTTTGCGATAATGTCCGATAATGAGGCTACCGCCAGAGCCAATAGGATTGGGTGACGTGCTAAAAAAGGCGTTCGCCATTTGGTAGGTTTTGGACGTGATCCCAAAATCGGTTTTCACACCGGCAATACTTTTGTAAGTGGTATAAATGGTCTTGCCATCAAAAATCGTGCCCGTTTCACTGGTCATCATAATAACGTGGTTAATATTGTCGTAGTTTGCGCCGCGCTGCTCTTTGAGTAGCTGGACATTGACCACGTTTTCGATATCAATACCGAGATTATCGCTCATGGTTTAAGCCTTTTTTGTTGAAAAGTTGAAAAGAAAGATGTTCAATTGAAGGTGTTGATACATTGAGATAATCGGCCACATACGCATTAAGCGAAAACATCACGCGCGCTCTATACTGGCTGCCCGTGGCAAAGTGCAAATCACGCACGCCCGTTGGGGAAAACAGGCTAATATTGTGTTTCCACTGCGGCTCAAAGCCTTTTTGCGATCGCAGTAATCGCAAGAGAATTTGCGCCCGTTGCAATGCCTGCTTGCCCCAAAAATTCACGTCAAAGATGATTTTTTCATGCTGGCTGTATTCCATCACCTCAATATGTCGTCGGTATGTTTCGCTAAAGCCTTTCACTTCACTACTTCCCGATTGCTCAATACTGATAACGGGGGCGTTGAAATCCTGATTAGCCAGATTTTCACGTCCGATAAAAAGCGTATTTTCGGTAACGTCTAGCGTATCTCGAATTACCATTGCTAACCGTTGGATTGGTGGCTGGTAATATTTATCTGTCAAATTGCTATTTTTCATAAATAACCTTTAAAGGTGTTTTTAAAAGCACTATAATAAGCACCAATTAATCAGGAGATATAAAATATGACTTATGAAATATTAACAAGTACGGCTGCAAGCATTACCGATTTAAAACGTAATCCAATGGGTACAGTCGCAGAAGCAGAAGGAAATGCAGTTGCTATCCTTAACCGAAATGAACCTGCTTTTTACTGCGTTCCCCCTGATTTGTATGCTTATTTTCAAGAATTGGCAGAAGATACCGAGCTTAACCGTATTGCTGATGAACGTATGAAAAACCCTGAGTTTGTGAGTGTTACTCTTGATGAGATATAGTATTGAATTTGAAAAACGCGCACTGAAAGAATGGAAAAAATTAGGTCATCCAATACGTGAGCAATTTAAGAAAAAGTTAGTTAAAGTTATGGAAAATCCGCATATAAAATCTGCACAATTACACGGACATCAATATCGGTACAAAATAAAACTAAAATCATCGGGATATCGATTAGTTTATGAAGTAAATGATAATAAGCTTTTATTACTCGTTATTGCTGTGGGAATACGAACTAATAACGAAGTGTATCAGCTAGCAAGTAAACGTTAATTTACGATTAGTAACCGAGTTGTTACCTCACTATCCTTCACTTCTTCAAAGACATAGCGCACATAGCCATAGTCGCTATAGTCTTTTCGGTTAATCGATTTGAATATTTTTCCGTTGTACTGCATATAGACACCGAGCAAATCCGCATATTGCGGCTGTACGTGCACGGTGAAATACTCCAGTGACCAGTCAAGACTGTCCTTGTTAATCGCCTCGTCAGACAGACTGTTAATGACGCCCTCAACGGCTTTTCGTGTTACTGAAAAATGCGGTTTAAAATCTTTTGTCGTGATGGACTCAGTAATAAACATCAGCGGTTGCGAAAACCGTCTGATGGTTCTGGCCATATTGGGCAATCTCATTTTTTCACCACCTGATAGGTTATGGATTTTTTTAATGCTCCTGTGTCTTGCAATAGCCTTGCTTTAATGATGCCTTTTCTTTTTAACTGCGCTTTGGTGCTTTCTGCATGATCAGGCCACGTACCAAAACCTTGAGTATCAAACGCCTCAATTGACCAAGTGACCGCCAGTTCGCCGATATAAGACAGAAATTCTTTTGCGCTGATTTCACCCGAAATCAAAAAGCGGTATTTTTCTTTTACCGCTTTTTCAATGATGGCTTTTTGGTGATCACGAATTGGCATTCGCAAAAAAGAACGAGGTTTTATTGTTTCTGTGCCAAATTCGTGGATCGTTGCAACTTCCACCACGCTAATATCTGACGCTTTGTACGGTCTGGTATTTTTAAGTACCCCCACTTCAACTTTCAGTTGGTTAAGTTGATCAAACTGTTTTTTTACCTTTTCGAGCCGTTTTGACTTCAACATTGCTCGCTCCTACCAATCCATACCCACCGCCAACGCATAATTGTTGATGCGATTTTCCAGCGACAAATACTGCTCGCCAAATGCCGAAGTTTTAAACCAGTCTTTTTCGGTTCCGGTGAAATTGGCATTAGTACTGACATCTCCCACGCTATCACTGTTGTATAAGGTGTTTGAATCTGCGGCGTATTTTCCGCTATTCGGACTGTGTTCATGAAAACCTGCCAAAAAAAGTAGGTGGGCAGTCAAATACATCAAGCCTTGTTCGTAAAGGCTTCCCCATACTCGCTTGTCCATCCGTTTTTCGGCATCGGTCAGATAAAATAGCAAATGGTTGTCACTCAGATAAAGTAGCGACTCTCTTTCACTCATCTCAAAGACTTTATCAAAACGCACTTTAAAAGGTTCAATCAATGTTTCAATCATCACTTGCCTAAAACCTCCAAAAAAGCGTGGGTCAAGTGGACCCACTTTTGTCTTAAGCCGTTTTATAATCCGCATAAACCGCGGATAACGGTTGTTTCCACATCGCCCCGCCAAACGCAGAACGGTAGCCGCACTCATAGGTGAGCAAATCCCGCTGGCGAACAGCCAACAACTCCGGCATATGGACTTTCATTTCCACATACTCGTCATTATGCGTATAAACCACCAATCTGGTTTTTCCACTTTTGATCCCCTTGGCATAACCTGCCGGAACTTTAATGAAATTCACGCTAAAGTTCTCATTGCCCGATGCCTTTCTCAACGCAGCCATAATTCTGTCCATCGCCGAAACGGGTAGCAAATCAACACCGACAACCACACTGTTAGTATCGAATTTTTGCATCGACAACATATAATCGGCGGCATCCATGGCAATGTGGCTAGGCTGCACGCGATAATCTGAATTTGCCCACGCCTTGTTGTAAGCGTCCAATACCATTTTGATGAAATCGTCTGCGGTCATATCTTTGATCGATTTGCCAGATGCTTCATTCATCACCTGCACTTTTGACCCCGTCAATAGTCCTTCCTGCCCCTTAACCCTGGTGTGTCCGAGATAGCCAGCATATTGAATCGTCGATAACGCATTGGCATACAGGTCATCCTGTTTCTTGGTTTGCAGATTGATATTGAGTTTGTTGATCTTCTCAAGCTCCTGTTGCGTCCAGACTGCCGCTTTTCCCCATTGGGCTGCCGGTGCCTTGTGCATTTCAATGGTACTGTCGATAGTCACCAGCGAGTTGGTTTTGTTGCCAATGATCCCGTCTTTGACCGAGCCAAGCACCTCGGTAATACCGTATTCGATATACTCTTGAGCAAAATCCAGCCCTTCAGTAATAGGGATCGCTTCACCAACATTAATCTCCGGCAACTGTTTTTCCTGTAGTTGTGTATCACGTTCGGTCAGCGCTTCGGCTAACACGTTTTCAAAATTAGCGTCTTCAATCGCCATCTTTCATCACTCCTATTTTTTCATGTAGCCCAGCGTGATAGCCACACATTGACTACCTGAACTGGCGTACTCGACCCAGTACCCCAGATCAATATTGTTGGTGGCGGTTTTGGATACTTTGCCTGCGTCTTCGCCACTGGCGACAATGTAGACTTTATCGCCACGTTTAAAGGTTTCGCTTTTTGCCGTTGCAGCGCCCACACAATCACCGTGTGAAAAGTGTCCCACGTTGACCTGTTTGTTATGTGGCGCTTTGTCGCCGTAAATATCGCGCACCACAATACCGTGAATGATATCGGTGGAGGCAGACACAGACTTAATCCCACCGTCTGGATTAACCGCCACAAAAACGCCGTATTCAATATCCGTATTGGTCTTGTTTTCCTCGCCCCACACTTTGTCATTAGAGCTTGACGCACGATAGATAGTACCCGCCCGTAGCGTCCCCTTGTCAGAATCCCAGTTCGTGAATCCGAATGTCATTATTTGCCTCCCAAGCGTTGTGATGCGGATTTTGTTGAGTAACGATCGCCTAATCTGTATCGCGGCCTGCTTTGTTCACGCTGACGATTAATCAGATAGTCATATTTGCCGTTAATCGCGGAGTCACCCAGTTTCTTTGCCTCTAATTGCGTTACCAGCCCTTTAGCGACAATCACATTTTCTTTAATCTGCCGTGCAGTTCTGGCATGGCCAATCGCCACATCACCAAAGGTCGATTTGGCTTGTGCTTCGGTTTCGGACAGCTCTTTTTCTGCTTTCAGTCTGGCGTTTTCTTCTTCCAGCGCTTTAAGCTTTTCGTTAAGTTCTTCAACCTGTTTCTTCAGTGTCTCAATCAATGATTTTTCATCTGTTTCTTCTGTATTTTCAGCTGAAGATGTTATCTCACTGGCTTCGTCGCCTTGTTTGACTTCACTGTTGGTTGATTGATTGGCATCCAGACTTTGCGTTTTTTCAATTAGTCCCTTCAGGATCTCACTGATTTCTTTTGTGGCTTCATCGTCTGACTCGGCGAGTAACTGAATGTAATCGCTCATTTGAACTAACAGGGTGTCGAGGGTGTCTGGCGTTTCTCCCTCATCCCCAATTTTTTGCTGACCTTTCAAGGCAGCGAGTTTTGCTTTCATTGACACAGCTCTATCTCCTAGTTTGACGTCATGTCCAGAGCGACACACGTCCACAATCGCTACGTGATCACCTCTGATATGGGTTTTCTTGAAATCAATGCCCGTTGTGGGGGTAGGCTCGATAAAAGATCGGTAACCACAACTGAGTTCTTTGATTTGGTAATTTTTAATCGCCTCAATGGCCTCAGCATCGTAAAGAAAAACATCCGCTGTCAGATAATCGCCCTCCTGTTTCACATTCTGTACATGCCCAATGGCGGTCTCTTTCCAGTTTTCACTGGTGACTTCGTTATTCGGTGCATGAAAAAAGGTGAGCGGTTTTCCTTCAAATGAGGCGATGGTGGCGGGGTTAAAAAGATCGTCCGGCAAGACTTCAACTTTGTAGCGTTGGGTGGGTACCAAATTAGGCACATGACGTGATAGTTCTCTGCCCTCAAATTCCTGTATACCCACTTTGGCAATTTTGCTCGGGATGCGATAACCCGTTTCTAGCTGCTGGGCACCTTTGATATCAATGGGCAACCGATTTTCATTGCCGTTCATCTTCCAATCCTTCTATGCTTTGTAAAATCACTTTGCTGACGCAGCGACAATTAAAATCTTGCGAGGGGTGAAGCTCCACGCCCCCAATGCATTTTCGCTTTTCCCACTGTTTGGTTTTTTCATTAAAATAAATGCTCGGATCATCAAAGCGACAGATTCGATTGTTCATTGCCGCATGTGAAGGACGGGTGCCGCCGTTTTTTCTTTTGTCCATCACAGCCGACCAGCGATACAATTTGATCCCGAGTTTTTTTATCCGTAAATTAGTTAAATCACCCATTGCTTTACGGCTTTGGTCTATCGCTATCCGCATCCCTCTGTTTTGTTGAATATTTAACGATTCGGTGATTTCTTTTCCAGCATCTCTTAAAGTTTTCCCCCCGCCAATCATCGATTGAACCACTTTTTGGACTCTGCTTAATGATTCGGTGTGAAGTCCTTTGATGAGTTGGACGTTTTCGCCAATCATGCCCTTAAAAAAATCCTGTGTTTGTCTGGTGTCCAATACCGCTTCTGGATTAATGGCAATAACCGATTCAAACTCACGACTTAACCGTTTTTTGTTGTCCGTGTTGGTTATTTCCGCAAAATTGCTGGCCACTCGTTTTGCAAATGGGCTGATGTCGATCTTCAAAAAGCGGTCAACGATGCGATTAAAGGTTTTAAAGCGTTTTTGAATAGAATCAGGGCTGGCATCACCCAGATTTTTTTGCTGGTTTTCGCGGGCGATTTCCTGTTTGACCACGAGTTTGAAAAGGGAAATAAGATGTTTAACGGCGGAGGCATAATAAACTTCTGCGCGCTTACTCGGATTAATCGGCCTACATTCCCTCCCCGTTAATTTGCCTTTGGGTATTGAATTCACTGTCACTCTCCTCACCGAGCATTTTCGCCATCATTGTCACTTCGGGCACATTTTTCACGTCAACCAGCTCACGGCGGTTTAGCTCGTTCAGCGCATCTTGCGGTTCAATCACGCCGTGCTCAAGCAACAGCATTAACGCCGTTGTTACGGTGTTAAGATTGCTGGCGGATTCGGCTTTGTTTTCAGTTTTGATTTGGACAAATTCAAAGGCGATTTCCGTCTCGCTAATGCCATGCCTGGCGCAAATGAATTTGTCGAAGAAGTTAATAATCGGGCGTAAACGGGACTCCTGAATTTCAAAAATCGTATCGTAGTAAAATTGCAAATCTTCCTGTCCGGTTGAAAATCCGGCCGCACTATCGCCAAACAGAATGGTTTTGGGTCTGTCCATCGCCACCGCTAATCTGTCTTGCGCCTTTGTCCAGATATCCGATACATTTGCAAGCGACAACTCTTTTTGCTCATACTGGCTTTCTGAATCCAACATCAATACGTTATGCTTTTTCTTGGCCTGTAATGCCAATCTTAACCATTCAATGATGTCTTTTCCCCTGCCGTTTGAGATATTGACATTTAACCCTTTAAGCAGAAAAATATCTGACTTCATCTCTCGCAACATGCCCAGCACTTCATCATTGACGTACAGATAGCCTAGCAAATCAGAGATAAACGCCAGAATATCACTTTTACCGTCATTAGCTTTTTTGTCCGCCTTGACGGTGGCATTGGTAATTTGATTCACTACCGTTAAACAACAACGGGAATGATGAACGGGTATCTTTTCGGCGCTTTTTAACTTGAACAGCAACGGCCTGTTGAAATACGGGCTGAATATATCGGTGGCAATTTTCCTGATGCTGTACTCGCCTTGCCGGACGACTAAAAAACCTTTTAACTGTTCTTTGTTAACGTTGAGGGGTTTTTCCAGATTTTCTTCATCGGTGACCGCAATTAACAGACTACCGCCGTAAAGTGAAGCTAGCTTTAAGGCAAGTTCGGCCTGCTTTTCAATGCCAAGTCGTTTTTCTTCGCCCGTAAACAAATCATTAAGCTGCTCCGTTCTTTCATCATCATCACCTGTAAAGCGCACGGTACGCCAATGCTTGATACAATCCCCTGACGTTTTGTTGATATATTTACGGACAATCGACACGCGCTCATAAAGCCACGCCAAGCCTTCATCTTTTTCAAAAATACCCGCGCCGGACATCCCTAACGCTGAAAAACTGGCGGGCAATGGGGTTGTTGCTCCCCCAATTTTATTCACCTCACGCATCAGGTTATCTAATCCACCATCACCCATTTTTGGGGATGATTTTTTTCGAAATTTAGCAAACAAAATGCCCTCCTAAATATAGGGATTTTTCAAAACAAGGAAGTTAAAGAAGAAATACTGTGATAGATGAGCGCTTAATTAATGCATTTATAAAAATCAATATTATTATTAAATTGAGTCAATCAATAAGAGGATAGAAAAATATGAAAACATTAATTTCAATCGCTTTTTTAGTTTGTGTGTTTTCAGCTAACGCGATGAGTTGTTCTGAACATCCACCAACACCAAATCAGAATATTCCATCAAAACATGAAAATAGATAATTTTTCATTATTTCTTACTGTACGAAATGGATGTACTTATTATACATAATGTACGAAACTAATTTACCCTATTTTTGTACAGGTGTTTTTAGGATGTACGAAACCGAACGGTTTTGTACATCACAGAACAAAAACGTTCTACAATGTATCTAAAAAAGATACCGAACCTTTAATAAATCCGTCGAGGGAATAACGTACTGCATCCCAGCAGTGATTATGTGCATCAACGATTAAAGGAAGAATATCACCTGTATTGCGGTCAACCTTGTAGGAGTACAACCGGGCTTCTTCCAGTGTATACTTGCAGCGTGGGTGAATGATGATTTTTTTAAAGCCTCTTAGGTGAGCAATACCATCTTCTACGCTACCATTCCACTTAGATGCCGGATCGATATTAAAGCCCTGCCGTTTTAAGTAGCTGATAGTCTCTGGTCTACTATTGTCTGCTTTGATTGGCCAGCGTTCCGATTCCGGGATCTCTTGATAAAAATTAGATAACGCATCCAACTCAACCCCCAACCTTGTAGGCTTCGTATTCGATATACAAACAGTTGTTTAAAATGAAACTACGTATTAGTGTACTAGGATCGTTTGAAAATCCAAAGTCTGCGCCAAATAACAATCTGTCGGCATTTATCCACAAATCATCATCAAACTCACAGACTTCATATTTCCCGTTAAGCATCTTTCCAAATCCATGCATAGGTATTGTCATCAAGCGGTATTCTGTCGTGTTTCCTATCTTCCTCCAATACATGAGGAAACCATGGATTGTCATTTTAGTTAAGTTCAACAGAAAGACAGTTTTTCGGTTTTTTCTGTCGAAAACGCATATCGGTTGCGCTATCTTTTCTTTCAGGATTCCAAGTTACCCAAATTTCAGAGCCTTCTTCTCGTACCGTCGGGATTAATTTTTGCCAAGCGTATTCTGGTACGGTCTCTGCTTCATCTATCCAGCAAAACAGAATTGATGACTTCGATTTCAAACTATCCAAATTGTGCCTTAATCCACAAAAAAAACAAAAGAAATCCGTTTATCTTTCGTGCGAATATATTTCTCACCAATATCAAAAAATGCATTTAGCCAGCGAATACTTTGTATTGCCTGTCCCACTTCCTGCATACTGGAGTCTTCAAGGGAGTTCATGAATTCTCGGGCACAAAGGATCACGCCTTTTTTTCCTCTACGGGCAGCGTGATACGCGTTAACCGCCAACATCAATGAAAACGTGCGAGTTTTACCGCTTCCTCGCCCACCGTAAGCACATCGATAACGGGCACAACCGTTAAAAACGGTGATTAACTTCGAGGGTATTTCAATCGTTGCGACTTTCGTCATTTTCGAAAATTCCTGTTTTCACATTAATGACTGATGGGAAAATATCTTGCGGCTCATCAAGTCCAGATGATTGTTTAATTTCAAGCAATAGCGTAGTGGGTACAGGAATACCTTCTATTTCCAAAAATTGGGCGGCCTCTAGTGAAGTAATTTCGCCAGATTTTTTGCGCTCAAGTATCGATCTTAAGTATTCTTTTTGTTGCTGCTTTTCATCGTTAAAAAAGACTTCATTGATCCCCATCTTTTTGTAAACAGCAATATCATTATGGTTTGGTAAAACTTCTTCTATCGTTGTGGTTTTGCCGTCTGGTGTTTGTTTGATAATTTTTCGTTTTCGGATTTTGGTATTTTGCCTTGCTGTTTCCGCAATTTCTTTTTTCAAAATATCCGCTGCATGATGAAAGGCATGATCAAACTCGTAATAATCCTTTCGCCAGTTTCTGATCGTTTTCTCATCCACATGCAGCCATTTTGCAATGAAATGATTTGATACTTTGCCTTTCACCAAAGACAGGTTGATCACGTCATCAATATACGCTTTTTTGTATTTCGCTTTCCCTGACATGACAACCTCTTTTTAACCTTTGTGCAACATTCGTAAAATTAGCCATTTTGGGTGCGGACTTATTTTGCGGAAGTATGCGAAAAAAATCCCTCTTCATGCGTTGTGATTATTAGGTTTTTCAATTTTTCAAAATGCGGAAGTATGACTGCGGAATTATGCGTTTTTGGCTATTCTGTGAATTACCTTACTCAAGCCCTTTGATATCAAGCAAGTAAGGTTTTAACCCCATTTACCTTAATGATTAAAAAATAAACTGAATTGTTAAAAATCTATCGACAAAACTGACCCTGAAAATCGCCCATACACATTTGAAGTCGTTTCAATATTTTTGTGACCCAATATCTTAGCTATCACATGAATATCATTCCGTTTTTTAATAAGACGTACCGCAGCAAAATGCCGTAAGTTATGGAACTTTACAACCCTGAATTTTTCCAGAAACGTCTTAACTATTCCTGTCGTACTATAATTTAATGACAATCTTTTCCCTGATTGACTGGTGATTAACGGCTCATCTAAACCAAATTTGGTTTTGTCCAATAAAGACAACAATTCTTTTGGCATGGGTAACAATCGTTGAACGTCAGCTTTCAAACCTTCAACAACACCATGACGGGTTACATGTTTTGAAATATTAAAATACTCCCATTGCATATCGGCATAATCCAATGCCAATATTTCACTAATCCGCAAACCCAATTTTGAAGCCAGAATAAAGGTGATTTTTTCTCTCACTGGTGATTGACTGATCATCTCTTCTACATTGCCAAAAACCGGAATGAAAATGGGCTTTTCCATCTTCTTTTTCAGTTTAGGAATTGGACTCACGCCAACATTTCGCATCGCTTTTAACAACAAATAGGCAGAATGCAGATGTTTCAGTGTATTTTCCGGTAGTCCATTAAATTCACTTGGACGAATATTCAACGCCAATTTTGCCTGCAACGTTTCGTCAATCGAAAACAACGCATGTTTAATCGTATCAAGGGAACTCTGGCGCAGATGCCCCGTTTCACATTGTGAGACTTTTTTGCCAACATAAAACTGAATCAACTTGCGAAGATGCCAATCTCGGCATCGCTCTTTTTCTTTTGCTGTCATCGCCAAAAATCGCTCGGATTCGCTCAGAAAAAGAAAACGGCACGCCGCATCGAGCTCCTTAAAATTCTTATAGAAACGGCCTGTGGGAGTTTCATAATGCACACGGAAATCCTCGCTACCATGGCGATTTTTGACTAATTTAACTGAACTCATTTGAGATTATTGTCGCTGCGCTTTGATGTAACCCTGAAGACCCAATATTTGGGCGGTAACCGTAGCAATTTGCTCTCGTAAGGTGTAATAAGCCTGTTCAGCGTCTGGTGTAAGTCTGGGGGAGGCGCCATCATCCACGCCGCTGGAGGAAGGGGGACCGGACTCTTTTGGGCAGGTGGCATTGACCCGCAGCCGCTTAAAACCCCGAGCAACATCCAGCCTAAGTGCCTCAATCCTCTGTCTTGCATGGGTTAATTCCTGATAATGTTTTTTGTCCATCTCGACCAATTGGTCAAACTGAATACGTTGGGCCTGTATCTGATGTTCGGTTTTTTCCGCCTGTTGCCGGGCATGCTCCGCTTTCACCCGCCAAAGGGTGGACTCTGAGCGATAATGCATCAGGCCAATCGACAGGGTCGTTATCACGGCCAGCAGGACAAGCAGTGATCCGCGCATCATGACAAAAACCTCTCCCGTTCCGCCGCTCGCCGTCTAACCAGTCCAGTCAGTTTTTCCCCGTCAGCATAGACCCAGCGGTTAAATTCATCGGCCGCGCCCGCATAATCGCCCGTATTAAGTTTGTTTAACAGGGTAGAAGTAGTAAATTCTTCCTCACCGATGTTAAAGACCAGTGATACCAGCGCATTAAACTGTGCCTGCGTCAACGTGACCGCCACAAGCTGGTTAATTATTTCCTCTGTCTGCCGGATTTCATCCTTTAAAAACCTTTCCGCCTGTGACTGACTGATAATCATCTCCGCTGTTACACCTTGCGTATGACCATAGCCAATCGTCCAGCGTCCTGCCGGACAGCGATAAGCCCGCAGGCGACACCCCTCAAACTGTTTAATCCGACTTATTCCCTCGTCGCTGGTTGTCATCTTTTTTAGTCCCTGTTTTCTGCTTTTTAATGGATAACCAGGTCCCTCTGAGCGGCAGTGAAGCCGTTAATGTCTCCCCCAGAAAATCGGTGCCAATGTAACCGATAAAAACACTGGTCAGATAGACCAGACGCGAACTTAATCCTAAAAACTCCAGCAGGTCACGCGCAAACCACGCAATAATCGCGCATATCGTGGCATCAATTAGTGTCTTGCGCCATTTTTTCTCCTGATATCTGCCGCGCAGCCACGCCATCAGAAACGCCAACATCGCACCTACACCCTGCTCTTTAATCGAAACAAGGAAAACACAAACGCTCTCCCATGGCTCGGTTAGTTTGTCCATTAATGTTTTTCCCATACCTTTTCACCCGTCACAAACGGATTGTGCACACCGGTAATTGCAGCAATACGCCGGTCGCGTTCCCGTTCGCGCGCATCCGGTGGATATTGCCTGTCCCACTGCATCAAAATCGCTTGCTGCTTAAGGGGTATCACAAAACCATACCGGTCTGACATATAAAACCAGACACGGGAGACGAGACCCTTGACTTCATCGCGCGGTTCAAAAACCCGCTGTTTAAAATCCGGACGGCTCTGACACTGCCCGTAAACAAAAGGAACAGGCCCTGCTTCCCCAAACGGCATATTTCCACGGTCGTTATTCACTTCACCTGACTCCGGTGCCAGATTGTGCAAATCGCCTTCCGCTTTTCGAAATTCGGGGTCTTCTTGACGGCAGCCTTTTCGGCCGCCTTTTTCTTTACAGCCAAACGCCTGACCGAATACCGACGCCGGCACGATATGCTCCCACTCAATCCGCTGTGCACGATGACGGTGAACTTCCCGTCTGACCGCCTGACCACAACTTTCAAGGTCAATTCGACCCCCGTTTTTTCCTGTCCACTGCCAGTCACAGCCACAATAGAGGGTGCCACCTGCACCCTGATTGAGGTCGTTGTAAACGGCCTGACGGGAAACCCATTTCGCTTCACTGAAACTCTTCGGGGTATTAACCGGCTTAGCCGCCTGAGCGGGTGTGCTTAACACACTCAACAAGCACAGGATACCGATTACCCAATGTTGTCTGATAATCATCGTATCTCCTTGAAGGTATTACATTGTTTTGGGTCACCGCTATCAAAACCCCGTTTAAACCAGTTATGACGCTGTGCCGATGTCCCGTGAGTGAACGTCTCCGGTACTACCCGTCCAAGACCTTCCTTTTGGAGACGGTCATCACCAATTGCCTCGGCCGCACCCAACGCGTTATCCAAATCCCCCGGCTCCAGTATCCCTTCCTTCTGCATATAATGGCCCCATACCCCCGCATAGCAGTCCGCCTGCAATTCCAGCTTCACCGATAACTTATTGGCCTCTTTCGATGACATATTCGCCTGTGCCAAGTCCACTTTCTTCAGGACACCCAGCAGGTTCTGAACATGATGACCCACTTCATGGGCTATCACATAGCCAAAGGCAAATTCACCGTCTGCCCCCAGTCTGTCTTTCATCTCGTCATAAAATGACAGGTCAATATATATCGTGCTATCAGCAGGACAATAAAATGGCCCTATCAGGGTGTACCCCGTGCCACAGTCCGTCTGGGTCTCTCCGCGGTACATCACCAGTTTCGGTAGCAGGTAACCACCGTCAGACTCAAACTTAGAATCAGGCTTAGACTTATGCTCATAAAATATCTTGGTCCAGACATCTTCGGTTGACGCCAGTATCACCGAAGTAAACCGGCCCGCTTCCGATGCCTGAAGAGATGTGGCAAAAGCCCAGCGATAGCCCCCCAGTAACAGCAGGAGGATAACTACCACCCACCCCCACCAACGCCAGCGGGAAAACGCAAAACCTTCCGCTAATAGCGGTTTGTATTTT
Source organism: Candidatus Phloeobacter fragariae (assembly GCA_047291315.1). GTDB lineage: Bacteria > Pseudomonadota > Gammaproteobacteria > Enterobacterales > Enterobacteriaceae > Arsenophonus > Arsenophonus fragariae. Next base: position 134,140 of record JBDPYZ010000004.1, read on the forward strand.
GGTTTCCTTTTCTTTGCCTTTTTCTTCCGTCGTCGCCGAACTTTTGTCAGGTTGTCATTCTCTTCCTGTGCTTCCGGACTATCGCGCCGGTCTTCCACCTGCTCACTTTCCCGTCTCTCTCTCCAGCGCATTTATGCCTCTTTTTAATCAATAAAAAAGGCCACCTGAGCGACCTCTTTAAAAAATAGAACGGTAGCCAGCCGCCTTCCTCGTTTTAGTTATTTAATTTGGGAGTATGGCGGTGGCGTAAATGAAAATATCTCTTTGAGAGACGCCATAAAACTTAAAATCATTAATACGACAGAGCGGATTAATTAACCAGTTATTTTACGGTTAATTAATTTCGAAAGAACACTGCGTTGCACCAGCTGTACAGTGAGGTAAAATTCGACCGTCAGACTGTCTCTCATTTTCCCATACTGTTCCTACTGGTCGCACCGCTGACAAAGCGGTTAGTGACATTCTCATTCCAACATTTGGCGCACTCCCGACATAGTCACAGCTAACCGTTTTTTCACCAGTAATATAACTTTCCCTGAAAGATACCACGCTCAAATCTTCTTCATCGGCGATGGGGTTTTCACCTGCCCAAGTATAATTATTAGTAGCAGTAGCGGTATAAACGAAACCACCATGCTCCCCTCCCTGCTGCTGAATATTTTGAACTTCAGGACAGGAGATAGTGGGTAGTCTTGTCATGGCAAATGATGATTTTTGTAAAAACATCGCTATTAGTAACATCAAAAAAATTGATTTTTTCATTTAATAATCCTTTTTTGTTTGTGTAACAAAAATAAATGCGCTGTCGTATTAAAAAATTTATCGCCGAAAAATAAACGTCATCCCTTCAACTATCGCCTCGGCGGTAGTTCTTGCTGCCTTAATGACATCAGCTTTTTTGCATCCTTTTTTGACCAAATGCGTCACCACCTCATAAACAGCAGGTTCCGCTTTTTCAATGCAGTGCTTGGCAATTTTTTCATCAATTTTTCTGTCGCCAATGATGACCATTTTTTCGCTTGGATTAACCTTTTTTTCCATCTTAACCTCTGTTCTGTTATTGCATTTTCCTGCGGTAGCTGGCCCAGTTGAAATTAACCACTGTTGGCTTTCCCAAAGCCGTATTTTTCTTTGATTTCTCTTATCCTATCGAGCGCTACAGCTTTGCTAACAGGTTTTGAAGCTCGCTTTTTCGTTAGTGACAAGTGAGGGTTGGGTATCACATAACCATTGAGTAATTTTTTTGTTAAGTCATCAATCAATTTTATTGCTTTGTCCTCGACCTGTTTATAGTTCAATGATTCAGTCATCATGGCTCGATATAATTCGTTAACAAGCCAATAATTGGCATTCGAGCCATAATCAAAATCATGGATATCATCGTAACCCCGTCGACGACAGTACGCCTGTAATTTTTCGCTAATTTTCTGAGGTGTTGGCAGTCCGTATTCCTCTGCTATTCCTTGCTGACACCAGTCAACAAATTGCCCGACAGACGGCAAAAATGGCGATTTTCGTTGTCTGGCAATTCTTAAACCCGCGTTGATGTGACGGTCAGAATTAATATTGTTTTCAGCGAATCCGCTAATCCACTGCTGCTTAAAAATGGCGATCTCTGATTGCGTCTTGAGTAAAGCAATACTGGCTGGAAAAATCACTTTTAGACTATCAAAAAATCGGTTAAACAGTTTAATGAGCGGTGGATTGATAGTGTTTTTATTTGACTCAACAAACGATTGCTGACGATTAATTTTAGCGACTACTGCTGAAACGCATTGCATAAAATTCCCTCCAACCCATTTGCCCAACTGGTATCATTCCAATCAAGTTGTGGTTTAGCATCACGCTGTGATGAACGCTTACCGTTTTCAAGCCACGAAACCTCAAAGCCTTGCCAGTTTCTAAGCATGCATTCAGCTAATATGTCATCGGTTGCATATCCAAAATTGTTTGCTTCGTTAATTTTTTGCACAAGTCGGTTAAGTGCCGTTTCAGTTAACTTGGCTTTTTTGTTTTTTCGATGCTCAAGATAATCTTGCCAAATTATTTGGCTTGGAGGCTGAACAAATTTTGTGCGTTGGCAACTAATATTATTAGGTTCTATTTTATGACTGGTTCTATATGACTGATTCGGGTGACACTGTGTCACCATGAGATTGTCATTTTTGTCACCATGAGATGTCGTTTTTGTCACCATGACATTGCTGTTTTTGTCACCATCATTTGACAAATTGTCACTATCGTTTGATTCTTTTTCTCTTTCTCGATTGGGTGACAATGATTGACTATTATTTAGCTGCAAAACATACCTGTTTGACTGATTGTGATGGTGCCCGTTTCGTTCTCGATGAAAAACCTGAACAAGTCCCTGTTTTTCCAATTGGGCAATATGCCTCATGACCGTTCTTTTTGAAATTTCACACTGTTTCGCAATAGATTCATACGAAGGCCAACATACACCTTCATCATTGGCGTGGTCAGCAAGTTTAAGTAAAACGAGTTTTCTGGCTGGATTTCCTACTTGGGTATTCATCGCCTGAACCATTAACAACATACTCACTATCACTGTCCTCCAAAGTTTTTTTAAAAAAAATGCCCCAACCCAACAACTAAGCGGCGGGTTATTTCATTTATGATTTTCCCTGGTGTGGTTAAAAAAATTATTTTTAATAAAAAAAATGGGCGTCAATGTGCGCCTTTTGTTCATCTAATTTTTGTTTTTGCTGTCTTTTGCGGTATTGCATGAAAAGATTGGTATAAGTCACAATTTTTTGTTTATAGTCCAATAATTGCTGTCGTGGGTCTTCGTGTCGCCAAAAGGCCTTTTTGAGAGCCTGATTTAATGCTCGTTGAGCTTCATTTCTCTTCAAAATTTCGCCGAATTTCGCATAAGCTCGAGTTTTGGCATTATCTTTTTTTAGCAATATGACAACTTTGATGGTATCACTTTGCATTTTCAAAATGGCTTTCTCCTCGAATGTCTTGTATTGATATTTTTTGTATGGGTTATTCGCGCTTGGCGCAAAAAGAAATAAAAAACATCAAAACAGAACACTCATATTTATGTGTTCTGCCTTCCAGAGACACGGGAAGAAAACCAAATTTTTAAAGAACAAATCAGCTAAAAAAGAATTTCTAATTATCACAAAAAAAAACACTCTGTCAAATTCTCGATCAAATTCAATGACTTATATGAAATTTGACGTCAAAATAAAGTGATCAAAATCAATAACTTACGGAGCTTAATTTTTTTTATTTTTTTTGAGTGGTAATCGCTAATTTCTCATCAAAAATAGCCATTATTTTTTTAAGGTTTTTTATTTAAAAATGAGGATTTAATCCATTAGTTTTTGACAAATATTCGCTTGCCACTTTCACCTATCAGGCTTCCATTGCCGCCATCAACATCAAAATGATACATCAAGCCTTTTTCGGTTATTTTTCGTTCACGTAATTTTGTGATTTTGACGATTTCGTCATTGTGAAAAACGGACATCCCCGGTTGTAGTTTTTGAAAAGTGGTTCTGCATTTATTTATGATTATCATGATAATTTCTCCTGGGTTTCGAGCGAAAGAAATAGAAAGATCAGAAAAATCCAAAGTACCCTCTCATCATTACCCTTCAAAAGAAGAAAAACAAAAGTCTAGACACCTAGATTTATAATTATCATTAGGTGGCAGACTGAATGGGGTGATCAATACCGCAGCATAAGAAACGGCGAGCTTTTTAGCTCACCCACCCAGAAAACCATAGAGAAGTGAGATTTAAGTACCGGTACAAAAATCTATACCGGCTTATGCTTTGCGGGTTGATTATTCAGATCTCTGATAAATCAGAGATGTTTTTACTTGACTGACATTTTAATTTTTCGTCAACAATACGTTGCTCACAAAACTTCAATTGCCTGTATTTTAATTTTAGTCACTATTGTTGATATGGGGTTTAAATTTTGCATCCCATCTTTGAATTTTATTCTGGTGGCAGGACTGGCTTACTGGGTTTTGATGAAGATTAAGCCGCTCTGCCCTAATTCGAAGATCGAAAATATTAATAAATTATAGAATTTTATATTTAAAAAATTAATTCATTTTTTCTACATAGTCTCATCACGCACCAGCAAGCAATCTGGTGCGTTTTTTTTCAATTTTTAACCGAATATATTAATTACCTAAAATATCTCTATATTTTCTCATTTATATCTTAAAATAAATTCAAAAATATTATTTATCTCTAATATTTCTCATATTAGTATTTTATTTATTATTTTTTGATGCATTAATGGTATTATGAATTATTAATACCAAATTGATCTCTAATATTTACCAAAGGTGATTCATGAAAATATATATCGATGACGGTTCAACAAACATCAAATTAACGTGGAATGAGAAAGGAATTCAGAAGCGCTTTATTAGCCCAAACAGCTTTAAGCGTGACTGGTCAGTCTCTTTTGGTGACAGCAATAGTTCAAATTATACCATCAATGGAGAAATGTACTCTTTTGATGCGATAAGTCCTACCGCCGTTACAACAACCAATGTCGGTTATCAATACAGTGATGTGAATGTGATTGCGGTGCATCATGCATTACTGCAATCAAAATTAACGCCACAAGATGTAGAAATCGTTGTTTCTTTGCCGATTGCTGAGTATTTTGATACCAAAAATCAGCCGAATTTGGCGAATATCCAAAGAAAAAAAGCCAATTTTAAAAAAGCTGTTGAAGTTAAAGACGGAAAAACTTTTAACATCACCCATGTTGAGGTCATGCCGGAATCAATACCTGCTGGATTCTCAATAGCCAAAGAACTTGATGACCTTGATTCGCTTTTGATTGTGGATTTAGGGGGTACAACGCTGGATATAGCTCAAGTGATGGGCAAAATGAGTGGCGTATCGAAAATATACGGAAATTCTCATTTGGGCGTATCAATGATGACGCAATCTGTCAAAGAAGCGCTTAGTTTGGCAAAAACTAACGGAAGTAACTACCTAGCGGATGATATCATTATCCACAGTAATGATATGAGTTACCTGAAACGCCGTATCAACGATGCCAGCCAAATAAATAATGTTCTTGCAGTACTAAGGCAATCAAAACACAGATTGATTAATCGTGTACTGGACGCAATCAATACATTCAGTGGATATACTCATGTATTGGTGATAGGCGGAGGGGCAGAAATTATTGCCGATGCGATTAAATCACATTGTGTGACGAGAGAGGATAGGTTTTTTAAAAGCGAAAACCCTCAGTTTGATTTGGTTAATGGCATGTTTTCTATAGGGTGAATCGATATGGACACACGTAGAAAAATTCAATTTTACATCAATCCTGATAGAAATAGTGCTGACAAGTGCGCAGGTGAAGTGTTAGAGAACATACCACAAGGAGAGAGAGGGAAATTCATGCGAGCAGCATTTCTATCTGGAGTAGCGCTTTTTAAACAAGAGCCACGATTGATTTATATGTTGAGTGAACTTTTGACGGAAAAAACCACGATTGAAGAAATTACCAAAGTGATGGAAACTGTGTTAAAAAACAAAATGTCTGATTTCGACGATGATTATGTTGAACTTGACGTATTGAATTCAATTGAAGATTTAAGAGCATTGAAAACGCGCAATAATGCCAAAAATCTATTTGGAAAATCAAGGTAACTGGGTGAAATTTTCCATTGAAGTTTTATGATGAATTTGCCATGAGTCAATTTTGATGATTAAAACTAAAAAGTTTTACCTCGATAAATTAAGCCAACTTTTGGGGTTGGCTTTTTTCTTTCTGAAATCCACAAACTCGAAAACACCTAAAACTCATTTTGAGCGACGATAAAATTTTGGCTGTACGAATTTACGTTTTTTTTGATAAAATCGCTTATAATTGATTATAGGAGCTTTTATAGGTAGTTATAACTATTCTTTCTGTCTTCCTTTAGCACTTCAATGAAGACTTGCTCGAATTCGTCATTTTTGGGTAGGTCTTGTTTGAGGATATATTTGCTGACGAAGAAATCCGGCTCAATGCCTAATAGTCTTGAGGCTTCAAAACCCCGCTTGACCCAATCTAGTGGCAAAATGTGTTCGTGGACTAATTCCTCAGCCCAATGCCAATCAAATTGTTTGATTTCGTCTTCACGCAGAATACGAACTGACTTTTCGTCATAAGTCACTTGATTGCCTCTTTGAGATTTTGACCCGCTTTAAAACTCGGTACGTTTGCAGCAGCAATTTTAAGCGTCTCGCCTGTTTGTGGATTTCTGCCTTGTCTAGCAGCTCGTTGTTTAACCTGAAAGCTACCAAAGCCAACTAGCTGTACGTCATTGCCTGATTTTAGCGCTTCTGTCACAGTTTTAATTAATGCGTTAACTGCTTTCTCAGAATTTTTTTTGGTTAAGCCTGATTTCTCTGCAATTTTGTTGATGAGTTCTGTTTTGTTCATGTTGTGCCTTATTTTTAAATTTAATGATTCTATCATTAATTAGATTAATGGGTGTCATTTTAGGTGTTTTGCTAACTTAATTAAACATTAACAAACGTATACATCTTTTCTCATCCTTTCTTTAAGGTATGTCGGGATGTACATGTTTTCTTTTTTAAATCAAAAATTTTGTATTAATTCGAGTTCTTTTTCAGAAAAAATAATATCTTCGTTTTGCTCAGGTTTCGCAATGGATATTTTTGTATTTTTACCTTCCCTCATAGCGAGTTCTAGCTTCTTTTCTTCGTACCAATTCCGCTTGCAATACTTAGAACATTCGATTGCTCTTCGTAAATCGGGCATAGTTAAACTCAATGCAGGGTCGTATTTCTTTAAATCCTTCTCGTACTGATAGAGAATCTCCGCATTTTTCTTCATCCATGCGCCTTCGTCATGAGATCCTGATTTTACATGTGGACGCTTGGCTAGTCTTGGGCGAGTTGGTTTTGTTTTGACGTGATCATCTTTTTCTAAAAGATAAGTAATCTCAATGTCTGTTATTGATCTTCCCGTTTTTATAGTACGCCAATTTAAGGAAATGTCTGTAAGTGACTGGATTTGTTCAAAAGCAGGTATTAATGTTCTTTTTTTAAGATCATCGAAACTTTTCGATAAATTTGGGAAAATAGCCCTAAAATGGTGAATTGGCATTATAAGAGTGTAAACATCTAATTTTTTACCTTTTTTGTGTTCTCTGTTTCTTGCTTTTCTGATGTAACTTAGTAATATCCAATATATTCTCAATGCTATAGGATTAGTTAATCTTTGAACTGCTTCTACAGAGCAAACAGTGAAGTTTCCTTTTAGCTCGAAAAGATAAGGTTCTACACTACGGCTAAAGCATAGTGATAATTTACTACAATCTTCTTGCTTTTTATAAAAACTAGCATCATCCAACCAATTAACCATATGAATAGTTTTCTTTGCTTTGTTATCAAGCCTAAAAAATTCTATTTGTTTTTTCATTAGTCCAATTAGAGCATCCCTCATAGTAACCCATACTTTTTGTTCGTTAGTATTAAACATTTCAATAAATTCTTTTGGGTATAAGGTTATTCTGCCTGGATTACTTATTTTCGAATCAATCCTTGATAGCGCTAATATTAATAGTCTCATTTCATTACGTGTAAGCTTGTAACTTGCTTCTATTAGGTCATTACTTTGAACTAAATTGTAATTTGGATCTTTATCAACTGATGCTGACATTTTTATACCTCTAAAAATGTGGTGAAGCCATTGTTATTTTTTATATTTACCTTTCTTTTTATTGAAAGATTTATATATAAAAATCATTTAGTTAAATTGTTATAGCCGGACAAAAAAGTCGTTATAGCCGGACAAAAAAGTCGTTATAGCCGGACAAAAAAGTCGTTATAGCCGGACATTTTTTCTGTGTATAAGTTAATCCAACAATATTAATTGAAAATAATAAAAAACAAATTAAATCAATCTCTTATGTTATTTTGTGCATGGTCATATAAATTTTAAATTTATTCATATTTAGTTGCGGATATCATTTATAAATATTAATAGCCGGACAAAAAAGTCGTTTAATTTTTTTTAGATAGTGATTCTTCTAACATATTAGTTGCTTCTATAACTACATCAATTAATCTATATTTTTCAAATCCTTGGGATTTTCTCATCATTTTTATTTTATCTATTCTTTCCTTTACTTCTCTTGGAATTCTTATAGATACATAATCATCATAGACGATTTTTTTCGACATAAATTTCTCCTTTAAGCTGTATTGATAATATCAATTAGACAAAAAAACGCAACAAAAAATTGACTTTATTTTTTGTTGCGTTATGATTAATTCAATCTTTCTTAGTATTTAAAGATAGTCGCTCTATGTAAGTGCTGTAACACTTGCATAGAGCTAATCCAAAACCTACGTAAATAGGAATCGGACTATGAAAAAGTCTACCTTCGGCGTGCTTGTCTGTGAAGCACCAAATAAAATAATCCAGTTATTCGCTCGAACCTCACGCAACTTAACCCTTCGTCAGCGTGCCCGAATTCTCAAGAAAGTTGGGGGCGCAGCATGATAGATTTCACTTTAAATAGCCGCCATAATTTATTTTTAAATAACAAAAATATTAATCATGTGATTAAAGCTTTTTTAGAGCGAGAAATAAAAAAAATTGGCACGTTGAGATATTCATATTCGGTCATGGATAAAAATAATCCTAATTGTTATTTTTGTTTGACGAATTATCCCGATGAATGGGTTGAAATTTACAAAAGAGAAGGCTACCAGTACGTTGACCCAACGATAAAAAAATCAATAAACCGTACTTTACCTTTCTTTTGGGATGAAAATATTCTCATCAATTTGAGATCAGAGTTAAAAAAAATAGTGAATGCCGCAAAAAATTATAATTTTTTTGGCGGTTATACATTCATATTTCATGACCTCAATGATTATTTGGCAAGATTAACGGTGATAATCGATGAGCCTAATTACCCTGAACTAGAGACAAAAAGCAAAGATAAACTGCAAATGTTGCTGATGATAACTCACAACAAACTTATTTCGGCTTATTCAGAAGGGAGTAATCAGCATGAAAAGGCTTCTGAAATATTTACCCTGCGTGAAAATGATATTCTTCACTGGGTGAGCATGGGAAAAACTTATTCTGAAATATCTACGATATTAGGTATTAAAACAGGAACAGTTAAATTTCACATGAGTAACGTAGTAAAAAAACTGGGCGTATATAATGCGAAACAAGCGATAAGAATTAGTACTGAACTAAATCTTATCCGGCGAGCTATGTAAAAACGGTGATATTCCGCTTCCTCGCCAGTTCGCTCGCGTTGCTCGGTCACTTGGCTGTGGCGAGCGGTGGGGGTTTTAATTTTAAGGATTTTTGGAGGTAATTTTTAATTATTTTTGTTTTCTCAATTTATTTTATGAACACCAAACAGCGGGAACAAGGAAGCAGATGTTAATTAGTAATGAGTTGCCTGTTAAACCTAGATAAAAAGAGATAAGAAAGGGAGATGCTTTAACTTACTGAAATATAACGTATCGCGTTTTCATTTTTTGTTAGTGTTATTATCAATTTTAAATAGAGTTAATTTCAAAATAATTGATTAATTTGATAGACAGTCTATTTTTTTTGATATACTATTTATCTAAAATATGAATTTATATGAAAGTAACATTATCATGAAATCACCAGAAAATGAAACTGCTATACGATATAACAGTAATCCTTTTATTAACAATATGCTGTTATCAACAAAAGTGAAACAAATCAAGGTTTCTAGATTGGGTAAGGATGATAACATACTAGTTAATAGAAAGACTGGTGAAGTTAATGGAACACATGTTGTTACTTATCGTAAAGTAGATGATGAGAAATTCGTTAAATTATTTACTTCAAATATTGCTTTAACTTTTGACCTTAAATCTGCTGGTATAAAGGCTTTTAATGTTCTTATGTGGTCTGTTCAAAGAACAGCTATTGACACTGATATAGTGTGTCTTGATAAATATGCTCTTAATGATTTTCTTCAAGAAAATACATTAAAAATGAGTATGCCAACTTTTTGGCGCGGTATTAAAGAGTTAGAGGATGTTAAAGTAATAGCTAAGGCAAGAAAACTTGGTTTTTATTACATAAATCCTAACTTTGTTTTTAATGGAGATCGGATAGCATTTACAACAGCTATTGAAAAAATAAAGAAGTAATAAAAATAGTCGCCCTGCGTTAGTGCTACAACACCAACGCAGAGCTAACCCAAAACCTAAACTAACTAGGAGTCGGACTATGCGAAATAGTACGCATATTGCATGCATAATGAAAGCGTGTGGCACATCAATCGAGCAGCTTCTTACATCAAAAACTCAATCTAACTTTAAGAAACGGCGAAGACTGGCAAACTTGTTTTTGCTAGACAGAGGCGTTCACCAAGCATAGCGAGGTAGTGGTTTTTAGTTACTCCTTTGTTTCAAAAGATAAAAGAAGAGATCTAATCATAAACCCTGTTATAAACAGAATTCAATTTTTAATATCTGTTGGTCTGACATGCAAATACTGTTATTGGTATAATCAAAAATACATATTATTTTGATGGTAATAGAATCAAAAAACATGTTGACATAATCAAAAAAATAACTAAAATGCTTAAATAAGAGTAAAAAAAAACAGAAAAATGCATATGATGGAATCAAAAAATAGCGATGTAATGAGGTATAAACAAAATCCATTCGTGGAAAATATGATGATTCCTATAGGGACTAAACAAATTCGATTATCAAAAATGGGTAAAGATCGTAATGTGTTAGTCAATCAACTTACAGGAGAAGTTTTAGGAACGCATGTAACAACTTACAAAAAAGTTGATAGAGGGAAATTTATAAAACTTTTCGCTGAAAATATAGCTATGACTTTTGAATTAGGTTCTGCTGGACTGAAAGCATTAAATGTATTGATTTTTACAGTACAAAACTCAGGAATGAATAAAGACAGAGTTGTATTGGATAAATACGCTTTAGAAGAATTTTTATCTGATTCAGGACAAAAATTATCACAAGCCACCTTTACTAGAGGCATTAAAGAACTAGTAGGAGCTCAGATAATCGCAAGATGTTTAAAGCAAGGTGATTATTTTATTAACCCAAATTTTATTTTCAATGGAGATAGAGTCGCATTTACTACAGCAATAGAAAAAGAAGATTAAATTAGCGGTACTTGAAGGGACGGTAATCCCAACAAGCACCTGATCCAAAACCTAGACAAGTAGGAGTCGGACTATGCGAAATAGTACGCATATTGCATGCATAATGAAAGCGTGTGGCATATCAATCGAGCAGATATTAAACTTTGCTCTCACATCAAAACACCTCACAAATCGTCAGCGTTTGTACCTTCTAAGTATCGGAGGTTCACATGAGTAACGTAGTAAAAAAACTGGGCGTATATAATGCGAAACAAGCGATAAGAATTAGTACTGAACTAAATCTTATCCGGCGAGCTATGTAAAAACGGTGATATTCCGCTTCCTCGCCAGTTCGCTCGCGTTGCTCGGTCACTTGTCTGTGGCGAGCGGTGGGGGTTTTAATTTCAAGGATTTTTTGGATTATTTTTATTGTTTCAGTTTTCTCAATTTAGCTTGCGAGCACCGAACAACGTCGACGAGGAAGTGGAAGATAACCTTGAAATATAGCGTAAGCTTGAAACTCTGTGGTGAAAGACATAAGAGAAGGGCAATTTTAATATGTTGTTTTTAAATAATTTTATTTATACATATGTCTCATGTGGTGAGATAGTTGCGTATCATACCATGAGGCATAAAAATAATATTGTGATTATTTTTTTGTAATTTTTGAAACATGGTGTATTATTAATTAATAGATTTCTCCACAGGTGATTCGCATATGTCGCAAATACTAGCTGAGCGAAAAAATCCGCCTTTTATACAGCTTGCTGAGTCTAACATTGATGCTGTTAGGGCGTTGGTTCAGAGTAACCCAGTTGCAGCCGAAATATTTTTATTTTTAAGTCAGTTTATGAACAGAAAGAACGCTGTAGTTTGCTCCTCTAAAGTTCTAGAGGAAGTAACCAAAAAAAGTAGAGCTACAGTATCTAGAGCTATAAGTGTTTTGAAAACTGATGGTTTTGTTAATGTTCTAAAATCTGGTCAAACAAATGTTTATGTACTTAATCCACATGTTGTATGGAAGGCGTGGAGAGATAAAAAAGCATATTGCGAATTTGACGGACCAATTTTAATTTCGAAGAAAGAAAATAGTCACATTGATGAGATAATTAAAAAGATTAATCCCAAATTGGAAATTAATAACTAGTCGCCCTGCGTTAGTGCTACAACACCAACGCAGAGCTAATCCAAAACCTAAACTAAGTAGGAGTCGGACTATGCGAAATAGTACGCATATTGCGCGCATAATGAAAGCGTGTGGCATATCAATCGAGCAGCTTCTTACATCAAAAACTCAATCTAACTTTAAGAAACGGCGAAGACTGGCAAACTTGTTTTTGCTAGACAGAGGCGTTCACCAAGCGTAGCGCTGGAGTGGATTGGGTTAATATTTGAGTAAATTTGGTAATATTAATTTCACTGATGATTATTTTATCATTCATATAAATAATACAAGAGATAATTTATTTATTATTTTGATTTTGTTAATTTTTATTTGTTTTTTAATACTCGTATTAAGTACTTATAATACTGACCTTAAGTACTATTAATACTTACAATAAGTACTAATAGTACTTATATTGAGTACGTTTATATATTTAAAATAGTACTTGCATTTACGTACTAAAAATATATACTAAAAGTACTGAAATATGATGACTTATAAGATATGGCTAAAATATCAAAAATAACAGAAAAGCAAATTACGGATATGAAAACTGGTGAGGTAGTTAGCTCTGAATCATCAAAAACCTTCTATATTCCAAAAGAACCTAGCTATATCAAATTCTATATCGATGATATAGGAAGCATACACGGATTGTCTAAAGCTGAATCAGATGTTCTTTTTGCTTTAGCTAAGATGATTAGTTGGGATGGAATTGTTTCTGTATCAAAAACTAGATTTGAAAAATCTATTCACCCAGAAGTTGGGGTCAAATATCAAACCTTTAAAAATATAACTAAAAAACTCGTAGATAAGGGAATCTTTGTAAGAGCGGGTCGTGGAGAATTGGAAGCTAATCCTTACTTATTTGCTAAAGGTGAATGGATTGATGTTTACAAACGAAGAAAAACTATAAATCTTAATATTCAATATTCTAAAGATGGCAGGAAGATATTTACTACATTAAAAGACGATAATTAAACCGCCCTGAATTGGTGCTCGATACACCAACGCAGAGCTAATCCAAAACCTAAACTAACTAGGAGTCGGACTATGCGAAATAGTACGCATATTGCATGCATAATGAAAGCGTGTGGCATATCAATCGAGCAGATATTAAACTTTGCTCTCACATCAAAACACCTCACAAATCGTCAGCGTTTGTACCTTCTAAGTATCGGAGGTGCAGCATGAAATCCGAGATGATTAAATTCTTTTTGAGCAGTGCTGTTCCCTGTGGTTTTAGCGATGATGAAGCTGAAGTTCAAATGAATAACTGCATGTTAAATTTACTCCATTCGCTCATCTATACCGCAGAAATGAAAACGCTGATAGAGAGAATCCAAAGCGAAAAATCGCCATTCTCTTTGATGTGTAATTTGCCTGCTGATTTCAAGAAATCACCTACAGTCTGGCAATTCTATTTCTTACCGCTTTTTGGTCACGATAAGGAGTACCTAGGCACTTTCTTTCACGCTCACGAGTACCTGTTTTTATCACCGTTGGAATATGTAGATGGCATAAAGCCTTATTCAGTGACCACAGAAAAACCGAATAAGTTGTTCACGGATAGAGAGTGGCCAATTCTGTTTTTCGTAATGCAGCACTTAAGCAGCAAGGAAATCGCTAGACGGTTAAATATTTCGCGGTTAACTGTCGATAATAAATTGCAAATTATCTACCAAAAAACCGGGATGCATTCTGCTTTCCAGCTAAGGGCATTAGGAAAATCTCAAGGCTTTGACCGCTATATTCCTGCGAATTTACTTTCTCATCAACGCGCTCAGGTTTTTCAACCTGCTGGAGGTGCGGTATGAAATACACCTATACCCTCAACGGATTTTGGCGAACCTATTAGGGTCGCCCCGATGTGCGTTTTGCCTGTTGTCACGGTTGACAGCTCTCATTAGCGTGAGATTCTTCTGGCGTGCCAGACTCGGTAACCGTCCCTACGTCAACCCTGAAGAAGCCTGTATTGAGTTTGTTGAGAAAATTAACCGTAAACAATTCAAGGCGCTTTTTTACAAGACTTCAACGATGAAAGCGTGCTCGGGTGCTTGTTGCCATTGCTCGGATAACCAAAGAGAAAAGGCATTACCCAAAGCCAGAGGCGTAATTCTACGGAGATTAGAACAACAGGCGAGTAACCGCATTGAGGGGGCGAAATAATGAAATATTTCAAAGCAACAATCATCACGAATGTTGACCACGAGAAGGGTAAGACAACAAATTACATCTATCTTGAGTCTGAAACGAAAATAGCCGCTAAGAGATTGGCGTCTCAACATATCTTTGAAACTGACGGCGCAAATTGCTGTTTCTACAAATCGCCTCGATTGGAAGAAATCAGCGCTCAGGAATATATCGCCAATACCGATAAACAGACGGATCTTACCGAAGAACAGGAAATAGACCAGTTCTGCGCTTTGCTCACGATATTTGGCGTTCAGGAAGAATACGACGAAGGCGAAATCAGGGATGCTGATGAACTGTTGGCAAAACCGGCAGATGAACCTGAGCTTTTTGAAAAGTATGCCGAGCTACGTGAATGGGTATCCTTGCAAATGAGGGAAGCAGACAAAGCTATTTCCCTCAATGAAATCAAAAAAATGGCGATTACCTTTTTTGAATGTGGACAAGAAGACCAGTTATCAACGCAATTAACAGATTTATCCACAGAAGCTGTAGTTATGTCTGTGGAAAAAAAGTGTAAAGAAACATCAGCAAGTGCAATAGATACCTCTGATGGTAAATCGGTTAATAATTGTACAAACAATTCTATTTTTTCTGCTTTTTCTCCTGTTAACGGAAAAATCATGAGTGGGGAAAATATCACGCTTGAGATGTTGAACGGCTGTGTTGATGCACTGAAAACCACAGAAAGTTTGGTTGTTCGTAGTCTCTCAAACAGTACCTATCACGCTGCAAACGGTTATTCGAGTACACAGATAAGGTTAGTTCAACGAAGTGACACAATAGCGGTATTGGACTGGCAGAAGGACGCACCCTACAAAGAGACTAAACACGGAGCGTTTTTAATCGGTACGGCTGTACATACAGCCATTCTTGAGCCGGAGCGCTTCGCTGAACAGTACACTTGTTCGCCTGAACTGAATTTGAGAACCAAAGACGGCAAACAGGCATTGGCGGAGTTTGAGGCGCAAGCAATTTACAGTAATCAAATCGCGCTCAAAAAAGATGAGTTTCAACAGGTTGAAATGATGCGTGATTCGGCGCTTGCGTATCCAATGGTAGAAGAGTTGCTGGAAAACGGCGAGCCGGAACTCTCAATTTTTTATCGCACGGAAAAAGGGACGTTATTAAAAATTCGCCCTGATTTGTTGGGAACATATTCTGATAAGCCGTTCATTCTAGATGTGAAAACGACTGACGTTTTTCAAGACTTTGGTAAATCCGTTGATGAGTTTGGTTATCACATACAGGCGGAATTTTACCGTCTAATTGCAAATTGGGTTTTTGGACGTGAAATGGCTTTTACTTTTTGTGTGATTGGAAAAAACATCCTGTGTGGGCGTTATCCGGTAAACCTTCGTGAACCTGACGATGAAGATAGTGAACAGGGCGTATACGAAGTGAACCGTGTGATTGATATGCTAGAAGACGTCATTGAAACGTATCCGATAGTCAAAGTATCCCGTCCTTTCTGGGCAAAACAGGCGGACAGAAAACGCAGAGAAGCGGTAGCGGTAGAAGGGGGTGGGGCATAAATACCGAACTGGAAACTATGAACAACGTTTATACTAATTTGCAATCGGTCATTATGCAGCAAGGGATAGCAGCCTTGTTACCCGCTCAGGTAACGCCTGAGCAGTTTACCCGAACCGCAGCAACAGCATTAATTGAAAATGAGGATTTGCAAAAGGCGGATAAACAATCACTGGTACTGGCCTTAACACGCTGTGCCAAAGATGGACTGATGCCAGACGGAAGAGAAGCGGCGCTGGTTGTTCGCAGTACCAAAATTAACAACCAGTTTGTGAAAAAAGCCGTCTACATGCCAATGTGTGATTAAACGTGCCCGTCAATCTGGGCAGGTGGCGAATATCATTGCAAAAGTGGTTTATTCCCAAGATGAATTTGAGTATGTGATTGACGAAAACGGCGAACACTTAACCCACCGTCCGGCGTTTATTGATGGTGATGAGGTTGTTAAAGTCTACGCTTTCGCAAAACTCAATAGCGGTGAAATCGTAATTGAAGTGATGTCAAAAACCGAAGTAGAACGAGTCCGTGATGTCACCACTAAAGGGAAATCCTCAACGGCGTGGGAACAGTGGTTTGACAGAATGGCGCTTAAAACTGTCATTCATCGCCTCGCTAGACGGCTTCTTTGTGCCTCTGAGTTGTTTTCGCTGCTTGAGGCATCCGAATATTAATTTAGCGGAAAATCCGCTTAGAATGGCTATGGTTGCTAATAAACGGTTGTCACTCAGGGATGTTCTACGTGAACGTACCGAGAAATTAAGACAAAAGAAGGAAGCGGTGATAGAAACACCCCCAGAAGTGCCACCGGCTACCTCGCCAAAACTGGAAGCGGTATTAATCGCCCTCGATGATGCAACAGATAAAGAAAGTCTTGAGGAAATTGTCGAGCATTGTAAAGTATTATCCGCCGAATTGTCTGATGCAGAAAAAAATACACTGCGAGAAAAAATGACGACTAGCAAAAAGCGGTTACATCCACCCAACAAAAATAGCGACGCTTGGATGGCAAGGCTTGTAAACGAAACAGGGGATGGTTGGCGATTTCCAGATGGCGAAATCATCTACGGTTTTTTTGAAGCGGATAGAAAGGCTAGAGAGACCAGCATAGTTCTTGAAAAACCTGACAAATACAGGTTTAGTGCGAGTTATTGACTTAATTACTATATTACCTATAATGTATGTGCGATGCACCTGCTTTATAGGTAAAGAAATGGAAAACTTAACTATCAGAATATCAAGAGAAGATAAAGAATTGCTGAAAGATTTTGCTGCTTTTAATGGTGTTTCTGTTTCAAATCTGTTGAGACAGTCAGCGCTTGAACGTATTGAGAATGAAATTGATATCAGGCTTTATCAGCGTGCAAATAAAATCATGAAAGAAATGACCGATGATGATGTTATTAGTCATGATGAGTTAATTTGTAATTTGGGTCTTGTTGATGTATATCGTTAAGTATCACAAGAATATCAAAAAGACACTAAAAAATATCAGTAAATCAGACCAATTGTTTATTTTATCTTGGATTAATAAAAATCTAATTCACACTAAAAACCCAAGAATTCATGGTAAATCCTTAAAAGGAGAGAAAAAAGGTTTATGGCGTTATCGAGTAGGAAATTATCGAATTGTTGCTAATATTCAAGATGAAGAATTAATCATTCTGATAATAGATATGGGACACCGAAAAGATATTTATCGCTGAGATCGCCCGCCAAATGCTGGAAAGTGGTATGGACAGGTAATCAGTGATGAAATTTACGGGTTTAACTGATACTGAAATGAGTAATCTGTTTAAAGATTAAAGATGCCGGAACGTAAGAAATTAAGCCTCAATCGCCCCAGAAAAGCTTCTCATGAAGAGCAGACCCAAGGTAGCCCTGTTTACCGTAAAAAGGTCTGGGTCAATGCTGTGTCCCAAAAACAGGTAAAAAAACCTAATCCTCCAAAAGCTGCAAAACAACCACCCAAGCAAGTGGTTAATGTTGAAGTACCGAAACCTCCCACTCTGCCTAAAAAGCGATTGCCGTTAAATAAGGCAATCTTACAGATAACGGCTTTTTGGCCTTATCTTTTTCCTGATGGCAAGTTGCTTCCAATGAAAATAGGCATCCAGCAGGATATGTGGCAGGAGGTGAAGGAAAAGACATTACCGATAGCCAGAAAGCATTTAAGAGCGTGCTTGGGTAGTATTGGTTATCACCCTGATTATCGCTCACTTATCCAGTTAGGTGCGTTTCGTTATGACAAAGACGGTCAGATAGTCGGAGAAGTAACACAAGCCGATGTTGATGATAATCTGCAACGTTTAGCGCGGCGAAATAAAAATTAATTATCAGTAATCTTCATTGAAAATAACTTCTGGTTGTCAATATGCCCACCAGATAGAGAAGGATTGTTTTATGATGTATGGCAATTATGGCGATAACGTGCTAATTTTTCTTTCTTTTTTTGTTACTGCCTATTTTTTTCAAAAAATCAATTTTCTTCCCCAAATTACAACAAGCAGTATAGGCGAAAGATATTATTTTTTAGATGGCTTAAGAGGCATATGCGCTATTTTTGTTGTTATTACTCATTCGCATGAATTATTAGGCTTGAAGGGCTTTAATTTAACCGAGTATGGCCCAAATTCAATCAGCTTTTTAGGTATAATTGGTGTCCAAATGTTTTTTTGTATAACTGGATTTCTATTCATCGATCAGTTGATTAAGAAAAATTACAATATTGATTGGATCACGTTTTTTTCATCCAGAATAAAAAGATTATTACCCTTGTTTTTTTTCTCTATAACAATGTCTTTGATAATTATATACATCATCAATTTTAATAAATTAAATACTTTATCCTTAGACGATGTAAAAAATTCACTAGGATTGTATTTTTTAAAGCAAAATGAAATTTTAGGTATAAACTCAAATCATCTATTAGGAGCGACATGGACTTTACCTTATGAATGGCGTTTTTATATGGCGCTGCCTTTGTTCTGTGCTTTCGTAAATCTTATTAAAGTTAATCCTATAATTTTATTTTCTATTTTTGGTGTTTTTGTTGGGAAATATTTTCTTATAGGATGTTTTTCTGCTTTATTATTTAATAAATATAAAATAAAAAATAATTTAGCAAGAGTTATAACTTTATTGTTAGCAATATCTTCACTAGTGATTTTATCTTCAAGTAAAGATGTAAATGGAAATGATGTTTTTATTTTTTCGTTTATCTTATTTCTTGGTTTAGTAATGTCACCGCCCGATTTTTTATCAAAAAAAATATATGTTTATTGCGGTGAGATATCTTACAGTATCTATCTATTGCATATGCCATTAATGTTTTTTATTACTTATCTTTCATATTTTTTATTTGGCGTGACAAAATTAAATAATTATAATTTTATTTTTGTTTATTCAATTTCTTCTATTCTGATATGTATTATTTCTTTTTTCTCCTACAAATATATAGAGTACCCTTTTTTGAAAAAATAAATAATTAATATGACACCTGACCAAAGCTGAATAATTCAGGTGTCATGACTTTTTTGTCTGAAAAATCACACTGGCTTTTTCGGCCAATCAATATCAGGTGCAGTTGAGATATCCTTCCGATGAAGACTTAATCGATAAAATTTCCAATTTCTTAATTGGATTTTTTCTTCATCCGTTGCCATATCTAAATCAACCGCATCCTGCAATGGTTGTATGATTTCTGAGGCGCTATCAATTTGATAGTGCTTTTCATATTTTGCAGATTGGATAGCGTCTTTTTTCTCGGCTTCTTTATCCGTTATCCACCTTACGCCGTCCCAAACTGGGAAAAGAACATCAGGAGCAATCATCGTTAAATTGCCTGGGATCTCTCCAATTTCTGTAATTTCTTCCCTTTTAGCTGTTGCTTTGTTATAAGCTTTTGTTCCTCTGTAATCCCGCACCAGTATCCATTGACCATTTTTTTCACAAGGATGGAAGCCAGTTTTAAACTCTGGGGAAATCCGTAACGCATTGAAAGGAGCATTAGAATTAATATTTGCTTCATCACTGCCGTTAAATGGGTGGTGCGATGTTCAGGATTATAGTAATAATTAATTTCTGGCATTCATTAAACTCCTAAATAAATTGCTAATGTGACACCAATGTCAAGTGGCTTATTTTCATCGCCTGTTGGAACAGTATCTGATGCTTTGAAATAACATTTATAATCGTTAATAAAACGTCCTGCACTTAGTACTGAACTGAGTTTTTCTCCGGTTGTAAATGATCCAGAGCTATCCCATCCTCCCCATACTACAAATGTTCCTTTAATATCTCTAATGCTATCCCCAACATAACTAAAAATTCCACTAATGAGGTGTTCCATTGATAGGACGTAAAAATGGTGTTCTTCCATCCGTTTGTTTGCAATATCTTGCAAATTAATTTGTCCGTCGTATTCTTAATGCCCCAAAGTGATGCACTTCAGTTGATATAAATTTTTGAGTACCCTGTCTTCAGGTGAATGTAAACTGGAAATGTATCGCCATTCAATAACAATTACTTTGGTAATAAAAGCCTTTGTCGCGTAATGAAACAGTTTGGATGCGTTGAATGGAAGCCTAATCCCTGTTTATCGCCTCAGTGGCCGCCTTTTGACTCATAACATCGGTTGTTGAGTCGCCTGTTTCTTGTTTAATGGCGGAACTATTGAGTTTGGCATTAATTCCTTGGGTTAATTCTGTTTTGGTGGCATAGTCGCCTTGCGCCTGCTTGCCGTTTAACGCTTCTGTGACGGTTTTTTGACTCATCACTTTGTCTTCTGCGGTGCCTGTTTTCTGGACGATATTGGCCGCCAAAATTGCGTCTTTTAACGATTGCCATTGGGTCTCATCGGTTAAGGCATAGCCGGCGTTATTATCGGTTTTCGAAATGTAGATATTGCCCTTAGAAACACAAAGCGAGTCTTTGTTGTATATCTGTTTTTCGGCATATTCTGCAATTCCGTTCTGGTAGAGGTGGGTCACAAGAGAACTGATTGTGAATCCAACGGCGTTAAAGTCCTGCATGGTGGGCAATTCTGAAACCGGCACAATGCCCCAACCCCGCTCAAAATCATTATTGAGATTTTTCTCCAGTGAGTCTGTAATCTCTTTTGAACCAAACGCGGTTCTTTCTTCCGTTTTGCTGGTACTTGCAAACGGCTTAATGTCAATATTGGGTCTTTTAATCTTCAATGTTATGTTCCTCTGTTAAAAAGGTTTTTTTGGCAAAATAGCCCACACGGGTATTGAGGTCAGGGTTAAAGCGGCTGTACCATGAAGTTGCATTCTGATGTTCTTTAAATCCAAAGGTGCCTTTGGGTTCCTGAATGACATAATTGATACTCACGCCCTGCGGACGCGGTAATAAATCGAGGCGTAAGATAAACTCCAGCCACTCTCTATCGGCTTTTGGCGTAATAACGATGGTTAAGGTCATGTTCTGTCGGTCAATCAGATAGCCATCCCCCTCCATCACAAAACTCACCGCCTGCTGGAGTGACGACAGGCTGACATCGCCTGTTTGCGTGGCGGTAGCGAGGGCGGTGTTTTTGATGATTTTGAGTTTAATGAGCGAACGGTATTGATTGTCGGGCAGTTTCAATGGTAAAAAGTCCTGAGCAAATCGGGAGCGGAAACCGCCTTGTTTCTTTCCGGTTCTTTGACCAAACGGCAAAGCTTTGTTGTGATTTCTGAAGCCAAAGAAGCCTTTTCTTTCACCACTGGGCTGGAAACGACTGATGCCTATCCAGGAGCCGATGATGTCGAGTTGGTCACCTTGGGCTTTTTCAAGGTCAAAGGCTTCACGAAAGGTATTAATCGTGTCAAAACAATCGGCAAACAAATTAAAAAGGGCGGAGATTTCCGCCATTAGCATTGGGTCTGGTGTAGTACTGCTTAATCAGCAGTTTCTGATATGCTTCTTTGAGGTTCATGTGACTACCTCATTAACAGTGACATTGTCACCTATGATAGTGAACTTTTCGTCCACATCCGCTTTTAACCTTGACCCTGTCGACGTTTTACCGTCTTTCGCTATTTTAAGGTCTGAGACATAGTAGGAGCGGGCAATGCGGTTCAAAATGCAATAGAGTACGGTGACCTTGATATGCTCCCCTATCCGATAAAGTGATTTAACCAGTTCACCTTTGAACTCCTGTATCGGAACAGGTTCATTTGACTGTTCACGGGTTGCGGTCATTTTTATGTTAATCAGCGTGATTTTCGGTCGGTCAAATCGGTACTCATGCACCACCTCAAAAAAGGTGCTGTCACTTCTGGGTATTTTGTCGGTATATTTCCCCTTGATGTTGCCTTTCAGTCCGGTACCGCCTGTTTTGTTGTTGGCAATACAGTCGATAATATCCTGGGTCTCACCGCCTTCAACAATCAGCCAAAGCGAGTGCGGGGCAAGATTGAGTGCCTTGTTTTTCTCGCTGGTACTGTTCTCATACACCGCGGCATCACTGACGCCCTTAACTAGATTCAGGCGGGCAGCAATCCCTGCAATCGTGCTTTGGCTGGCGCTTTCAAAGGTTTTTAACCGTCTGCGCCGTAAATCACTGTCGCTTTCGTTTTCTTTTCGAAGCAGTCCGTTAATTCTGGCCAGATAATCAAGGTGAAGGCCTTCTGCCTGTTCCGGTTTCAGATTTTGATACAGCTTTTTGATGAGTACAAGACACTCATGGGCAATCCGGCTATAGATTGCGATACGCTGACCGTCAGGCGTATCTTGTGAGAGATTAATATCCGTACCGTATATTTTTTTAAATTCATCAATCAGCGTTTCAATTAGTTCCGGCAATGTCGCAATTTCAATGCCGTTTTCGTCGAGTTTGATATTCACTGGCTAACCTCCTGACTGATAGCCCGCTTTTGATTGAAAACATCGGTGTAGTCCAATTCGATATGAGCACTAAAATTGTTAACAACAATGCTGAGTGTATCGATACGGACAACACCTTCTGTACCCAATGCCACCTTGTAGATTTCACGGCGTAACGTTTCGCCCGTTCCACGGCTGCCAAGTAGCTGTAGCCACGACAAGCCCACTTCAATATCTAACCACCAATCGGATTTGAAGCACTGTAAACGGGTTTTAATATTCTGCTGGATAGCGTTACTATCGATCAGGTAATCATTTATCGAGTGACCAAATCGCCAATCATTATGTTCGGTCAAGTGGCTTATTTTCATGAATATCACCTTGGGATTATTGTGGTGTTCCGGTGCTGCCATTGCCTGTTTCTACGCCTCCGTGTGTGTGATTGCCGACATCAATATTGTCAACTTTCAGGGATTTTCTCGCTTCGATTTCATCAGCGGTAATTTTGCATTTAACATCCAGATTGGTTTCAATGCTGACATTTAACTTCACCGTCAGGTTGTGGGTAAAACGTGGTCGCCAACGGTTGTGGCGATTTTGGGTATCGCTAAAGCCTTTGACTTCACTGCTGCCGGATTGCTC
>JBDPYZ010000005.1:0-150176 GCA_047291315.1 Candidatus Phloeobacter fragariae
CTGCCATCATTGTTATAGCTGACGTCATCAATGACATAATAGGATTCTGGGTAGTGCGCCATTAATACGCCCCACGCCCAAGCCCATGAAAGATAAGAGAGGCCGTTTTTCTTTTCTATCTTTTCGTTAACGTTAATCGCAGAAAGCGTTTCCCAAACTTGTTGTTGAAAACTTTTTTCTTTTTCGGTGTGCTCTGCGCTGCTCATAGATATTTCCTCTTAGGTGCTTGAAGAGCTTCGTACAGATGTATGTGCTCACTTTTCAAATGGTTAAACAGCGCCTTCCAGATATCGTCCCAATCCTCATTATTGAGTTTCCTCATGATTGAGGAAGGAAGGCAGTCATAGACAGGCTGGACAAGTTCGCTGATTTGTTCATCCAGTCTGTCTTCCCAATAAGCAACTTCTTGTTGTTGTTCGTACCAATAATCTTGCATTGCGTAAGGATTCATGTGACCTCCTATCTTGCTAACAGTAAAACGAGGCTTGCCAACGCGATGATTAGCAAGGTGGGGATAATTTTTATGGATTCTTTCTGATAGAAGCCCTCACTATTTAAACGATAGCGAAGCTCCTGCTATTTAAGCTGGTTCATATCGTTAGTTCTTGATTAATTGAAAGTTAAAAAAGAAGGTTAATTAAGCTGCTATTTCTAGATTTAATAGTTTTGCTAATTTGGTAATTCCTTTAGGCGTGATACGAACCTGTGTTTTTGTTTCATTAATTCCATCAGTTCAGGTAATCGTTGTCACTTTATGCTCAATCAGTCCCTGTTGAATCTTCTCCTGATAACCAATCCAGTGGCTACCCAATCGTCTGTATATCCATTTATTTTCACTCAGGAAATCAAATAGGTCTTTGGGGCGTAGTTGTAATTGTTTAGCGGCATCAGTCACGCACATAGCAGCATCAGATTTAGCGATGTGTTCTAAGGCGGCTACATCGGGCTTCATTTCTTCTATTTTATGAGCGAGTTCTTTGTTGTGTTTCTTTTCCTGTAATAGGTTTTCCAATACAACAATTTCATTATCAGGATTAAATCCGAGTAATTTCTCTTGCTCGAGCTGTTGCCATCTGTCGACTAATCTTGCGGTGAATTCAGGACAAAGTTGAGCAACCACAATGATGCTGTCTCGTTTTCCTTGTTCTCCCTGAAATACATAAACTTCAGTGAAGCGATTTTGGCTATTTGATTGTTTATTCTCAACTTTTCCCATTGGGGGAAGTTGAATAGTGCCACGGTTTGCAAGGAGTTCTATTGATTGTTTAACTTTGTCATGGCGATTTCCAACGAGTTCAGCAATTTCTAACGAAATCATTTGAAGTTTACTAATGATTAAGTTCATGTTAGGTACCCTTTAATTAATGGAGGGTGATAATGGCTCGATTTCTGAAAGTTTGGTGTTTTCAATGAAATAGTTATCAATGAGATGTTACATCCAGGGGGAAAGCTTTTTTTCTTTTGCCGAACTGTCAGCAAAATAAAATTTTAGTACTGCAATATATTTTTCAAGCGATTTTCATTTAGGATTAACTGTTCTATTTGCTGAATTAGCACATTTTCAATTAATTCTTTATTAACCTCAGTTACCGTATTCTCGTATACAAGAATATCTTTAAAACCGAAACGGTCATGGCAGCTAATAATGTATTTCAGTGCGATATTTTTTCTCACTATTGTGGTTATGTATGCAAGTCCTTCCATGTGTTCATCATGAGATAGCGTCGCGGCATCGGGTTTAAATCGACTATAGTCATCTAACCAGGAGTGATAATTAAGGCTCAGACAAGTAAAATTTTCTTTTGCGGCAGCAATTTCTTTTTGAATCTCATGGCGTTTATATGATGAATTTTGCATGTAAGAATCTCTCAATAGTTAAATCGATGAATGATTGCCCTTGAAAAGGGGCGTTAAGATTATTTAGTTACGTTGGAGGAAATGTGTTAGTTCAACTTGATGCCAATTTGAAAGGGCACCGTTTATCATTAGCTGATTATCCTGTGCAGACTGAGATAACAGGTTATCAATTTCTGAGATCACCTTGTCAGCATTTTCACGTTTACGAATAATGCGTTTAATCGCTGTTTTTTCTGCATCCGCTATCACACCTTGCAGATGCTCTGTTACATGACAGATTCGCTCGCATTCAGAAGCAATAGAGGGTAAAACCGTACTTCCATTGGATAAGGTGAAGGAATGCCGGTCACTTCTCTTAATGCATACCAGATAGCATTATTACATGCATCTCTGAAACGAAAGTTTTGTGTCATGAGAGTGCAATGATACGAGCGAGGTTTTGGGTATTTTTGTTGCTTAACTTTTAGTGCGCTTCCTGTTGGTATTTTGGTGCAGAATGTAACTCTGTTTCCATGCGATTAAATTCAGCAATGTAAGCTTCCTTGAATTGTGCCGCTTTTTTACCTGTAAAACTCATTACTAAAAATACTAAACCATCTTTGGTCATTTCGTATATTGGGCGTTTTTCACCTTTTGCGTCGATATAATTAACCTCCGAAAAATTGCGGGCGTTAAATTCTGGTGAAGAGTCGATGTTACGCAGTTTCTTTAAAATATCATCGTGACGTTTACCAAAGTAATCAAAAACATCTCTAGAATTAGTAACAGCTTTACCATTACGAACAGTGATTTTGGGATTAATAGTAGATAATTGACGAGTCATAGTAATGATTTCCTTTGAATTTTAGGATAACCACCACCGAAGCTGTGAAACTTACTGGTGGTGAACTGAACAGGGTTCACAGTACCGGCGTCAAAGGAGGTCTCCGGCGAGCTTTTCGGCTCCCCCATCCAGCCCACCATTATTCTGATGTGCAGGACTTTACGCATAAAAAAACACGCTTTCGGCGTGCTATGCGCCTCTGACTATTACCGAGCTGTGAAACTCGACACCGGATTTATCAGATGCATATAAACTATATGCGCATGATTTCTTCTTTCGTCAATGGGTATTTGAAAACGAAAACGCCAGCTCTATTGGCTGGCTTAGGTCTCCTTGGTGTCGGAGCATTTTGATTATCCAATCATCAGTGTCATTCCCAGTTTGTTTTCGACAACCGTATAATGCAAAAAGGACCAAACGTACATGAAATATCGTTAATAATCCGGTTAATGAATTTGTTTCAAATTTAGATTTCGCTTCCGCTATCTCTCGTTTAACTAATCGATAGTTAACAGATCGCAAAACTGAAATTTCCTTTTGAGAAAGACCAAAAGAAAAGAGCAATGATGTTTTAAACTGAACGGGTGTTAACTATGGAAAAAGATTGCGTAATTCTGGATATTCAGCAGGGTCAAGGATTTTCATGCGATACCTTCCATTGCATACAGGTTAGCATGTTGTTGTATTAACAATTGAGCTTCACAAATGAGCACAGGAAAGCTAAACTTTTACTCCTATTCATCCTAGGTTTAGGGTTAGCTGGCTGTTGGGATGGGCGTCCTTTCAGTCAGCGATGATTTCTCACTGTGTCATTGAGTTCACAATGAAAATGGTTGTGTTATACTTCCCCAAAAGGAGGTATGGTTATGGGTCAGCTTGCATTTGATACACAAGAATTTGTCGAAACATTAGAGAATTCAGGTTTGCCAAAAGACCAGGCAAAAGCAATTTCTATTGCTGAGCGTAAGTCACATAAGGTGGCTGATGTAGCGACCAAGAGAGATTTAGAAGACGTCCGCAAAGATATGGCCGCTCGTTTTGAGAAAACTGATGCTAAATAGCTGATGTTCGTAAGGATATGGAAAATCGCTTTGACAAACTTGGTTTACAATTAACAGTAAAACTCGGTAGTATGCTAGTTTTGGCAATAGGTGCAATGGCTGCTCTTCTTAAACTTTTACATTAAACCCGCTTGCTTGTTGCTGCTTCCATCTCGGCAACCAGAATTATCTCAAATTTCCTGATTGCCTTCTCATTATATCGAAATGACTCTACCTGTTTATTGCTATAAGGTGATTTATCAAGATACATTTCCCCATACTCTTTAACCTTCATGTTGTTATCATTAGCCATACTACCTATTTTATTTGCTTAGACATTAAACATTTTACCAATCTGTTTTGTTGTGTAATGCTTATCAGTAATAATAGGTAAAGGAATAACTTCACTACCCGTAATAGAATTAACTAATCCAGCCATGATCTATTGTCTTGCATTATCGGAAAGATGAGTCGCCGATTCAAACATCCTTTCTGCGTTATCCATTTGGATTTGTATCGTTTTGGCTTGTATTTCTATTTCTTTTGCTTTACGAAATTCAGGTAATCCGCTGCCTTCGTCTTTATGAGATTTTTTAATGCTATAGCTTCCGTGTTGATGTAGTGCGGGTAAAATTTCTTTACAGACCCAATCCTGAACTCGTTCAGCCGAAGAAAGTTTACTTTTCAGTATCAAACGGTACAAATCAGCTTCAGGAACCAGGATAATTCCTTTAGGGTAAAGCCTAAATTCAATTCCTAAATCATCGGTTTTGACAGTCATTAATTCGGTTTTGGTAATTTTAGACATCAATATTTCTCCGTAATTAAACGAATGGTTAAGGTTATTTGGGAATTAAAAAAGAGGGTAATTTTGAACTAAGATTTCAGTTCAAATTAGGTAAAATTAGAATTTATTATGCGCTGTAAGTAATTGATTTATAGTGAGTGAAATCGCTTTTTTTTTACGTGTAAATACGTATATTAAATGAGCTATATTTTTATAATTAATTGATAAATAAGAAATTTAAATTCAATAGATAGCTTACTAGGAAGGAATTTGGTTATTCCAGTTACCAATGGTCAGCCCAATATGGGCACATGGTAAAGCATTTATCTCTATGAATACTGCAATTATGGTAGTGAACGTCAAATTATTGTCATACTGCAAGATCAATTAGATAGTGAGAAATAAAAAGCCGATAGTTTAAATAGGACATAATTAAAACTATCGGATTCCTCAATAATTTGGGGACATTCAAAGAAAAGCAGTGGCATAGGTTATGACTATTCATTATTCATAAAGTTCTTGTAGAAAAAAAAAAAGCATTTTTTATCAAAAAATACTTTTGCGATTTGTGCCTGAAACTTAATGTATAAAATTAAAATTAAAATTAAAATAAAAAATAATTTTAATAAAATTAGTCGCTTAATAGATTGAATGTTTATTGACGTAGGCCTCAAAGTCTGTACAATCACCAATGTGTTGTTCATCAATAAAAATTTGAGGAACTGTCTTAACCGGCTTACCTGTTTTTTTAGTTAAATCAGCTTTAGTTATTCCTTCCGCTTGTATATCAACATAATTATAATCAAAATCATCACGTTTATGTTTTAATTTTTCGGCTAATTCTTTAGCGCGAACACAATAGGGGCAGCCAGATCGACCGAAAATGACAGTAAACATCATGTCTCCTTCAATTAAATTTTATCTATTGTCTATAATGTCAATTACTATGCCTATAGTAGGCGTGAAAAAAAACACAATTTATCCTTATTGGTATTTGGGATGTTAAAAATTACCTAATATAAAAGGATAGCGGTTTTATAAGAGAAACATAGAAAATGTTACGAGCAAAAAAAATTATCAGCTATGCGTTCTTTCGGTAATATGCAAAAATTTGTGATGATACTAGAAGTTATTGGAATATTGTTATTGGTTTATTTAGTGATAAATAACTATATTGAATTAGCTGCTTTATTTATGAAAAAAGGGTTTGGCTTGCTATGATTATGTTAGCAATTGGTTGTATGATACCTGCGATCATTAATATTGTTTGGTGGGCTCTGTCTAAGTTCAGTTTTTTCGGCATTGACTAACAGAAAAATAGTTTGGCACATAACCGACGCAAGATAAAAGTTAACAAGTGTAATCATTGTAAGATGGATTAAATGATGAGTCTGAATGGCTCGTTAAATATGATTTAAAATGATAAAATATGGTCTGTTTTTGATTTGAGACGATAGACAGCAAATTTTCATAGGTAGGATTGTTGGTATTTTGTGTAAAATAAGGTTAATTAATGGATTCGATTTTTTCCCCTGATATAGCTAAATTGCGAGAGTGGCTTGTTCAACTTAAAACATCGTATTTTGAATGTGATAATTGCCAGGCATTGCATTTGCCGCATATGCAAAATATTGATGGTATTTTCGATGCTAAAGTTGATATTGTTGAAAACGTGTTAGTTTTCTCTGTTTTGGCTGAACTCAAACCGACATCTATTATTACCCTATTGGCAAATTTAAGCCAAATTAATGCTAGCTCATTAACAGCGAAAGCATTTATGGAAATTAATGATGAAAATTTGCCTAAACTAGTCGTTAGTCAATCTTTTTCATTGTTGGCGGGAATGACTTATAATCAATTCTCCAGTTTTCTTCAGCTTGCTGAAGAACAGATGGCGGCTATTATTTTTGAAGTTTATAACAATGATCTGCTTTATAGTGGTCAAGAAGATATTGACGATGAAGAGCTCTCTGAGCAAACTTTGCCTGCCCGCTTTCTGTTACATTAATCTATGAACACAGATGCAATTGTGAAAAATAGGTTCAATCAATGTGCCATTCATGTTGATAGATAATGCGTTATCTGTTTTAAATTTACAAAAATAAAGCGATAAGATGATAAAGTTAAGATTTTTTATTACTTTTAAAAGCATAATTATTTTGCTAGATTCTTTTGAATTCTCGTTAATCGCTTTGTTTGTCCCTTATCTACACAATAATATTCGTATAGTAACTGCTTTCTAAAAGGAATTAGAATATGCTCAGCTCGTTACAAACTGCTAATGTCAAAAATATTGTTTCTAACTCTGCTTCCAATCATCTTCTTGATCCAATAAAAATAGAAATCGATAAAAAAATTGGAAATAAATTTGTATTGTTTTTTAGTGGATTTCCCGGAATGGGATATGAAAATACTGAATATTACAAAATAAGATAATAAAATAGATAAAACAATATATTGATAAGCGTGGAGTTCTTAATTTACTTATAGTTGCGGATGCGACTCCTGAAAGTATTGGTTGTGTTTATGATATTGCTAAAAATTTAGAGGGTGTTATTCAAATAAAGGATCCAGATAATAGCTGGAAAGTTCTGGATGATTTAGGTGTTCTTATATGGTATATGCTGCAAGGTAAGAATGGATGTTTTTAGCTTTTGGTGGCGGTAGTGTTACCCTAAGTGAATTAGAAGAAGCGGCTTGCAAAGGAATTGAAACAAAAATTTTTCCTGAGTTTTACCAGATCCAATTAAAAAAGAGTAAATTAGAGCAAGGAAAAACAATAGCTGAAATATGTCCAATAGAAACAAAATATACAAAAGAGCTATAGCAAAAAAATAATCTCTCCATCTGACTTAAGAAACGAATAAGGCAATATATTCTGCTGAAAATTTATTCTTTATAGATAGGATCCACTTTTATCTTGCAGGATGGAGTGGTTACTTTAATGGTGAAAACTCACAGCCGCTCAATGGTTATCTCGCATTAAATAGGAAAACGTCTATTAAGTGGAGTTCAGTGTTATTTATATCTTACATATTATAGATTTTAGACGTTAAAGGTTAGTAAGGAATACCGAACTCGATGATGTATTCGCTTTATTAGTTTAAAAATCATAATAAATCATGGTGTTCTTAATCAGGAACCATGATTTAGTTGGTTAAGTTTTTTCAAAAGATAAAGCGTATTGTTCAAGCCAACGCATCAATAAGGTTAAGATACCATTCACGCTTAGATAAATAATTCCCGCTGCAATAAAAACATCGACATTATAAGTTTGGCCAAAAATTTGTTGGCTGTATCCCATTATTTCTAATAGTGTTATGGTACTGGCTAGTGATGTGCTTTTAAAAATAAGTATCACCTCATTGGAATACGATGAAAGCGCACGTTTAAGTGCATAAGGTAAAATAATCCGTAAGATTTGATGATTTGACATACCTAGCGCTTGACAAGCTTGCCAGCTAGTCTTAGGAATTGCTTTAATTGCACCATGAAATAATAGGGTGGAATAGGCGGCACTATTAAGTGCTAATGTTAGCATGGCACAAATCCATGGGGTAGAAATTAATGTCCATAAAGCAGGGTATTCTCTTAGCATAGGAAATTGGCCGGGTCCATAGTAAATCAGAAAAAATTGAACCAGCAAAGGAGTACCGGTAAATAGGGTAATGTAGCCTTGAATTATGGATGAAAAAATCGCTGTTTTTAACGATAAAATGATAGTAAAAAATAGCGCCAACAAAAATGCAATTAGTAATGCGCATAAAGTTAACGATAGGCTGGTTGGTAGGCCTAGCAGCAATGAAATGATTAAGTCGATCATTTTGCTACTTCCCGTTCAAATTGGGTTGTGCGTAATTCAATCCGCCGTAAAATAAATTGACTTACCAGGGTGATAGCCAGGTAGATCAATGCCACAATTAAATACCAAGTGAAAGGTTCATGAGTACGATTGACAATATTTTTGGTTTGCAACATTAAGTCGTTTACGCTGATCAGTGAAACCAATGCGGTATCTTTTAACAACACAAGCCATTGATTTCCTAAGCCAGGTAAAGCATGACGCCACATTTGTGGCATGATAAGCCGCAAAAAAACAATATTCCGATTTAGCCCCAACGCTTGACCTGATTCCCATTGGCCGGACGGTATTGCTTTTAGGGCGCCTCTTAAGGTCTGGGATGCATAGGCGCCATAGAGTAGAGCGAGGGCAAAAACACTACAAAAAAAAGGGATAAAATCGAATCCACTATTTTGTTGGAAGGACCATTCAGGATCAACTCGCCAGGTTATTTGCCAGAAAATGAAATTAATATGAATGCCGTCACTTAACAACATAATAAATTGTAATGTGCCATAGTAAACGAACAGTATAACTAACAATTCAGGTAATCCACGAATTAAAGTCATCAAGCAAGAACCAAGTAAAGTCACAGGCCGCCAGCGAACAGATTCCCAAGCAGTAAATAACACTGCTAATAACAGCCCTAATATCAAAGCGACACCAGCGAGAGTAATCGTCAAGCCGGCAGCATTTATTAGAAAAAAAAGATTATTCATTACTATAATCGATTATTTTTTAACCATTTTTGGTAGATAATATCATAGATGCCATCTTGTTTTATTTGTTCCATCGCTTTATTTAATTTATCTAGCAGTGCTTTATTTCCTTTACGTACTGCAATACCAAGACCTACACCAAAATAATTAGCATCTGTCACTTTTTCACCTACGGCAGCAAGGTTTTCGTTACCTTTTATTTTTAACCATTCCGTTGTGACAGCAGTATCACCAAAAATAGCATCTATACGGCCATTTTGTAAATCGAGGATAGCAGTTTGGTAATTATCATACGGCACAGCTTGCATTTCTTTATGTTGTTGGATGATATATTTTTGATGTGTAGTTCCATTCTGTACGCCAATTTTTTTACCTTTTAATAATGATATTTTATTAATTTTATTTTTTATTGCGATAAATGTTGCTGAGTTATTGTAATAAGTATCAGTAAAATCAACTTGTTTTTGCCGTTCTGGGGTAATATCAATTCCAGCCATTAAAGCATCAAATCGGAGCATTTTTAAGCTGGGGATTAAGCTATCAAAAGATTGGTGAGTAAATGTACAGTTGGCATCGAGTTTTTTACATATTGCATCCGCCAGGTCAATATCAAAACCAACAATGTTATTATTGGCATCAATGGATTCGAATGGGGCATAAGTTGCTTCAGTTGCAAAGCTTATCGTCTCTTTTGCAGAGGCTAGCACTGATAAGGGTAGACCGCATAAAATAATAGCTAACAGTGATTTTTTCATTACGGTATTCTCAAATTAGATGTATGGGATAGATAATTTTCCAAGCCTTGAGTTTGTGGCTTAGTGAAACGATGAATATCGCCTTGTTCCACAATTACTCCTTTTTCCATATAAACGATCTTGCTAGCCGTTTTACGGGCAAAATCAATTTCATGAGTCACAATTAGCTGGGTGATGCCCGTTTTTGATAATTCTTGTATAATATTAACTACTTGAGTTTTAATTTCAGGATCGAGAGCTGCTGTCGGCTCGTCAAATAATAGTATTTCAGGCTCCATCATTAATGCTCTAGCAATAGCTACTCGTTGTTGCTGACCACCAGAAAGATGCAACGGGAAGCGATTGGCAAATTCAGATAATCGCAAGTGGTTCAATAAATTTTCCGCTTTTTCTTTGGCTGTTGTTTTAGTTAAACCTAAAACTAAACAAGGGGCCTCAATCAGATTTTCCATTACTGTTAAATGGGGCCACAAGTTATATTGTTGAAATACCATACCAACTTTTTGTCTTAGGGCTCGTATTTCAGTCCTTTTAGGTTGGTGAAAAAAATCAAAATGATGCCCCACAATGTCCAGTTGACCAGAACGGGGCATCTCAAGTAAGTTTAATACACGTAATAGTGAGCTTTTGCCAGCACCACTTGGCCCAAGTAGTACCATTGTTTCACCCGTTTCGCATGTCAAGTTGATATCATGTAGGGCTTGCTGATCACTATAAAAGCAATTAATTTGGTTTAATTGAATACTCATGCTAGAAATATGAATAAATAAACACGTGGAGCAATGATAATCTTAATGGAATAATTATGCAATATATTGTTTTTGAAAAAGACTAATATATGATATATTTTTAGTTTTTTTGTCCTTGAATAAATTAATTTTATTGGCCATTCCTTTGAAAATAAAACGATGAATTGGGGTCATGATTAGCCAATAGATTAGACCGGAAAAACCGGCAGAATGATAGCTGGAAAGTCATTAGTATCAAACCTAAGCATTAATTAACACTATTATTTGGTATGAAAGCACCGGGGCTGTGCCGTTTAACCTTCAGAGCGTGGTGGCATTCATGTCACATAAATATGATGTCTCACGTCTAGTGTGGCCATATTTTACTTTATTGAACATTAAATCATCAATAAAGGCGCATAATTGTTATAAAACATTAGCGCAGAAATATCCTCTTTTGCAACCAATTTGCTGCACTATTTGCCAAAGAGTACTGCTTATGGTGGTGGCTGTTAGCGTAAAGCCAGCATCTTTCGGATAATAGCTATATTTGGTACACCAATGTGTCTTTAGTGTTGGATCTTGACCCCAATCTGCTTTATTAATGGCATTATGAGAATGAATAATGGCCTCATCAAAGCTAAGTAATTTTTGAGGAATAAGCTGTTTTAACGCTTGATCATTAGCTGACAGATTGTACTGTAGCCCGCTGAATTAAACTTTTGGTAATTAGGAGAAATACTGAAGTTATTAGGCTAATTAAATGAATAAAAATTAATCTAATTGGGATAGGTAGGGGGATAAGTAGTGGATACTTACCGCTTATTCGCATAAAGCGCTTGAATAGTGTTTGATAATCAATATATTCATGCTCACCAGCATCAAGGATTCGATGCTGATTAGTTGGATGAGCTATCAATTGAGTCAGATAGTACAGCATGTTTTCTAAAGCAATAGGACAAAATTTTGATCTTACCCATCGCGGGGGAGTGAGAACTAATAAGTTGTAAGTCATATCCCGAATGATTTCATAAGGTGCTGAGCCAGGACCAATAATAATTGGCGCCAAAATTTCTGTCACTGGAATTTTACTTTCACGTAATATTTTTCCGGTCAGTTTACGCACAATCAGATGTTGTTAATGACAGGAATAGTGTTGTAGTGCGCTAAATAGATAACTTGTTTTACTTTGGATTGCTCAAGTATATTTTTAACATTATGAGCAGCCAGGCATTCTTGTTCAATCAGATTATTCTTAGCAGCCATATCTGTGAACAAGAAAGTAAACGATATCAATCTCTGTCATAATATTGTTTAAGTGTTCGGTATGAGTAGATCAACGTAACAGTATTGAGTATTTGGCCAGTTTTGCGCTTTTACCCAATCAATGCGACACGTTATAGCGATGATCATACGTCCTTGTTTGATTAAAACTGGGATCAGATTCTGATCAATACAACCGTTAGCACCAAGTACTAAAATCCGTTTTTTACCCATATATGTTACCTATTTGTGCCAGAGTTTGGCAGAAAAACTAGCTATCTATTAGGTGAAGAAGGCGATTAGTAATCGCGTCAATAGACTTAGTACTAAACCGTGGACAATGGTGGTTGGTACAATAGACACCCCTCCGCTACGTTGCAATATGGATAGTTTGAAGTCCATCGATGTTGCGCCACAAATCTCCAATGCAGTAGAACGAATTGATTGATAATAATGGGAATAATAAGCATAATAGCCGCTAATTCACGCATTAGGTCGTTAAAGAAAGCGGTATTACCAATAATGACCGGCCCGTAAGCGTAGGTAAGCAGTATACCAGTTAGATAATACCAACCATAACCGGCTGCAATCGCTAATCCCACTTTAGTCGGTAGACCTAATAAAAATGCAGCCAAAATACCTCCAAGTAGAGCACTGATGGCAACGATTACCGCAATCGTCGCTCCCC
This sequence comes from Candidatus Phloeobacter fragariae, assembly GCA_047291315.1. Classification (GTDB taxonomy): domain Bacteria; phylum Pseudomonadota; class Gammaproteobacteria; order Enterobacterales; family Enterobacteriaceae; genus Arsenophonus; species Arsenophonus fragariae. The sequence continues at coordinate 12,502 of JBDPYZ010000005.1, forward strand.
TGAAATTAATTAAAATTTTCCGAAGATACATCCCACTATTACGAAGATGTCAATCCACCAATAATAATAAACAGAATAAGTATAATTTCAGTACCATATTTGGCATAGGATAGAAATGGCCACTTTGTTGATCTTAGCAAGAAACCTAGTATTAATAAGCCACACAGTGGTAGTGAACTCAAAATCATTTTTAATTGAGATAGTGGCTTATTGGTTTCATGTTTAGAGATTTTCTACGGAAAGAGTTTATCCAATAATAGTAAAGCAAATAAGGTTAGCGGCAAAGGCGCAGCATAAGAAAACCACTGTATAGATAAAATTGAAGTAAGATGAGTACTAATATTATCTAATAACGCCAGTGTGATGCCTATTAAAAATAGAATATAATGTAAACCATAGCCCCTAAGATGCGATGAGTAACCGCTAAAATCTTCTTATTATTGAAGCGAAATAGATAGCCTGATGTTAACGGTAAAAGAATGATAAAATTCTGAATACATAGTCCATCATTGTTACAGTTAACGCTTTTATGGTGATGGTTTTTTGGAAATAATGTGAAAAAGATAGGCAAAATAATGATCAATATTTTATAATAGATTCATAGTAGGCTCAATATCACAGAATAATATTTAAATGCAATTCATTTACTTACAGGATAATTCAGTGATTATTGCTGTTGCAACGAATACAATACTATCACTGTTTTCCCGGTAAAGGCTTTGGTAACATTAGCCCAAAAGATAGACGAGCACTTAAAGTAAGCGATGTGGATACGATACAGAAGCAACCATATATTTTTGCTATATCAGGTAAAATGAGTATTGATGTTCGATTACGTTATGGCAATCAGAATTCAGATGTAAAAGCATCTGGCACTGGAGAGTCATATTTTGATGTTTATGCCATTTAATGAGCCAAGGTATAATATTGACAAGCGATATGGTTAATCACCATGTACAGGTTATTGTTATCGATCAAAATACCAAGAATATGTTTTTTCTTCACCAGAAACAGTTTTGGTAAAATAATGTTAGTCGGAAATATGCCTATTACTATTGTTGGTGTGGCAGCTGAGCAGAAGCCAATTTATGACAATAGCAATATACTACATATCTGGATGCCTTATACTACGGTGAGTAGTCGTCTGATGAATCGCTCTTATTTTGATAATCTTTATATTAGGATCAAAGAGGGTTATAGCTTTTCAGAAGAAGAACGACAATTGACGCTATTGTTTAACGGTATTACATGGGGGAAAAGGATATTTTTACTTACAATTTCGATACATTGATTAAAACGATAGTAAAAACGACCAATATGCTACAGGTATTTTAATATTAGTCGCTGTTATTTCCCTGCTAGTCGGGGGTATAGGCGTTATGAATATCATGTTAGTTTCAGTAACCGAACGGACGAAAGAAATTGGTATTCGCATAGCAATCGGCGCTCGAAATAGTGGTATTATGCAACAATTTTTGATAGAAACGATTTTTATTTGTTTGGCGGCTTTCTAGGGATCTTACTTTCTTAGATGGGGCGATTATTGCCCGCTGGGTATTACCGGATTGGCATTTTGCTTTTAGTATAATGCCACTGCTTGGTGCTTTACTTTGCTTAACTATCATTGGCATCATTTTTGGTTTTTTACCCGCCCGAAATGCTGCAAAGTTGAATCCAGTAGATGTTTTGGCAAGAGAATAAATAATAAACATTTATATGCCACAAAAGAAGATTGGGAGCAATAATTAAAACAGCAAATGATTAAAGGCAATAGGCAATAAAAACCTACCTTTTCATGTTCTATGGGAATAAGAATGCATAGGCATGGTTACCTTTAGGCCCTTTAGTTGAACTAAAATTAATATTCTGTCCAGCTTTTAATGTACGGTACCCTTCTATCTGGATACTGGAATAGTACGCGAAGATATCTTCGCCATCTTTTTCGGGGGAGATGAAGCCAAAACCTTTAGCATTATTAAAGCATTTAACTGTACCTGTCTCCATACATAATCTTTCATAAAATGCTTGTGAACAGCTCATTCCATATTGAAGCGAACTAAAAATTGCTTGTTTATAAAATATACTGTATTAAAAAGATATATGGCGACTATATTCGCAGTGAGTGGTTCAGTTGCTAAAATTTGATTTAGATAACGCTATAGGTCACTGTTTTTTTTATTATTTACTTTTTAAGGATGATTGGTCACAAATGGGATCAAAGTGATAAACTAAGAATAATCAAGAAAAAATGTATAATATAAAATATTTAATCGGATTTTTACATAATGAGTGAGTGCCAATCAGATTATCAGACGGATGTTAGTCTTAAGGAACAAGTGGAACACGCTTTACAGCCACCTTCAATGTATAAGGTGATTTTGAATAATGATGATTTCACACCAATGGATTTTGTAATACAAGTGTTAAAAAAATACTTTTCTTTTGATGAAGCGCGAGCCACACAAATCATGTTGGATGTTCATTTTCAAGGGAAAGGAATCTGTGGGGTTTATACTGCTGAAGTTGCAGAAACAAAAGCGGCGCAAGTTAATATTTATGCAAGAGAACATGAATATCCATTACTTTGCACGATAGAATAAGTTTGATTAGACTAATTTATAGGGAGGTGATTATGCTTAACCAAGAACTTGAACTTAGTCTTAATGTAGCTTTTGCCAAGGCAAGAGATAGCAGGCATGAATTTATGACAGTTGAGCATCTATTGCTGGCGTTACTCAGTAATACATCGGCCCGAGAAGCTTTAGAAGCTTGTAAAGTTGATCTTGTGATATTGCGACAAGAGTTGGAGCATTTTATTTCACAAACAACGCCGTTATTGCCTGAGGATGATAGTCGGGATACTCAATCCACGTTGAGTTTTCAGCGAGTATTACAGCGTGCCGTGTTTCATGTTCAGTCATCTGGTCGTAATGAAGTTACTGGCGCCAATGTGTTGGTTGCTATATTTAGTGAACAAGAGTCTCAAGCTGTCTATTTATTGCGTAAACACGATGTAAGTCGGCTTGATGTTGTTAATTTTATTTCTCATGGCATGGTCAAAGGTAGTGAGACAGATAATAGTCATTCAGATTCTATTAATGCTGCTTATCAGAATGAAGAGGCTGTTGGCGTTGAAGAACGGATGGAAAGCTTTACCACGAACCTTAACCAATTGTCAAAAGCCGGTAAAGTTGATCCTTTAATTGGGCGTCAACTGGAGCTGGAGAGAACGATCCAGGTTCTTTGTCGACGGCGAAAGAATAATCCGCTATTAGTTGGTGAATCTGGGGTGGGTAAAACAGCGATTGTGGAAGGGCTTGCATGGCGTATCATAAAAAATGATATCCCAGAAGTGATGAAAGATTGCACTATTTATGCCTTGGATATCGGTTCATTACTGGCAGGTACCAAGTATCGTGGTGATTTCGAAAAGCGCTTTAAAGCATTATTAAATGTGTTAGAAAAAGATGAAAAGAGTATTCTCTTTATTGATGAAATTCATACGATTATTGGGGCTGGTGCAGCATCTGGAGGACAAGTTGATGCTGCTAATTTGATTAAGCCATTACTTTCGAGTGGCCGCATTCGCGTGATGGGTTCAACGACCTATCAAGAATTTAGTCATATTTTTGAGAAAGATCGAGCGTTGGCAAGACGATTCCAAAAAATTGATATCGGCGAACCTTCTGCTGACGAAACTGTACAGATTATTAACGGATTACGTCCTAAGTATGAAGCTCACCATAATGTTCGTTATAGTCCAAAAGCGATCAAAGCAGCGATTAATTTGTCAGTGAAATATATTACAGATCGTCATTTACCGGATAAAGCGATCGATGTTATTGATGAGGCGGGTGCAAGAACGCGTTTGATGCCACAAAATCGGCGTAAGAAAACAATTGGCGTACAGGAGATAGAATCGGTTATCGCTCTAATTGCCCGTATTCCTGAAAAAACAATTTCTTCTAGCGATAAAGAGCGATTGAAAAATTTAGATAATAGATTGAAATTGCTAGTATTTGGCCAAGAGCAAGCAATTCAAACCATTAGCGAAGCCATTAAAATGAATCGGGCGGGTTTAGGTAGTAGCCACAGACCTATTGGGGCATTTTTATTTGCTGGGCCAACAGGTGTAGGTAAGACAGAAGTCACTGTACAACTGGCGAAAGCATTAGATATTAAATTATTGCGTTTTGATATGTCTGAATATATGGAACGCCATACAGTTAGCCGGCTAATTGGTGCCCCACCAGGATATGTAGGCTTTGATCAAGGTGGTTTATTGACAGATGCGATTATAAAACATCCTTATTCAGTCGTTTTATTAGATGAAATAGAAAAAGCACATTCTGATGTATTCAATCTTTTATTACAAGTAATGGATAATGGTACTTTAACCGATAATAATGGCCGTAAGGCTGATTTTCGTAATGTTGTTTTAGTGATGACCACTAATGCTGGTGTGCAAGAAACACAACGTAAATCGATAGGTTTTACTGAGCAGGATAATAGTACCGATGCATTATCGGAGATAAAACGAATTTTCACCCCTGAGTTTCGTAATCGGTTGGATGGTATTATTTGGTTTAATGTTTTAACTCCAGAAGTTATAGCCCAAGTTGTTGATAAGTTTATTGTTGAATTACAGGCTCAACTTGATGAAAAAGGAGTATCAATTGAAATTAGCAATGCAGCACGTCAATGGCTTTGTACTAAAGGCTATGATAAGGCGATGGGAGCTAGGCCGATGGCAAGAGTGATCCAAGATAATCTAAAGAAACCTTTAGCTAATGAACTTTTATTCGGCCAGTTAAGTTATGGTGGTGCTGTTAAGATCGATTTGAATAAGAAAACGCAAAAATTAACCTATCATTTCGAAGGCATGCACAAAACTAAACCTGAAGATGTAATGATTTAATTATAGGCGGTTTATAACCATAGACGATATTCCAATCGTCTATGGCAAAGAGCCTGAGAGAGGAGGAGATCAACGGCTACGAAAGATGATTCGGCCTTTACTCAGATCATAAAGTGTTAACTCGACAGTCACTTTGTCGCCCGTCAGAATACGGATATAATTTTTACGCATTTTTCCAGAAATATGAGCAGTGACTACGTGTCCATTTTCTAGTTCAACACGGAAAATGGTATTGGGCAGAGTATCTAGTACTGTACCTTGCATTTCAATATTGTCTTCTTTGGCCATCTAATCCTCTAAGTTAATCACCAAGTTTTTTACGGGCAAGATAATGCCGAAAAACCCTCCTTATGTAAAGGAATGTCGAGTTTAAAGTCACTTTTTCTTTTTATCAAGATACGAAAATTACATAATTAAAGCTTAAATAGTCCAAAAATATACAACAAGTATACGGTTTGAACAACGCGAACGATAAAAAAATAAAATGCAATAATACCATAGAAAACTATCTAACTTAGTTTGTAATAGTATGAGTTATTCTGCTACCTATATCTGCAAATTGACGCTTAGTCAGCTATCTGTTGTCTTTGTTTAAGCAGAAAAATATTTTCCAGTTAAACATCAAATTTGATTAGTTTCTTCTGCACCGGGTAAACTTATAGTTTGCTTTAGCCAACATGCTTTATCAATAGGTTGGTCACGATATTGATAGAGATAATTTAAAAATTGTACCCGAGGTATCTCTTTCACACCTAAAGAGGCGGTATATGCATTAAGTATTTGACAATCAAACAGTTTACCACCAAAGCGCAGGAAATGATGATAAAAAGCAATAAATGTATATTTAGAACCGTCACTGACACGGCTAAACATCGATTCACCACAAAAAATTTTACCAACATTAACGCCATATAGTCCACCAATTAATTTTGTGTTGTGCCAAACTTCGACGGAATGAGCAACGCCCAGTTGATGCAAAGCAGTGTATCCTTCTATTATTTGGTGGTTGATCCAGGTTCCTTCCTGCCGTTGCGCGCAGGCTGAGATAACTTGTTCAAAATCATAATTTAGCGTAATAGTATAAGACGTTTTTTTCATTCTTTTTTTAGTTGTTCGGCTAATATGTATTTCTGCTGGCAACAGAACTGCACGTGGATCTGGCGACCACCATAATGGGATTTCCGTTGGATTAAACCAAGGGAAAATCCCTTCATAATAGGCAGCTTTTAATCTACCGACAGTCAGATCACCGCCGATGGCCAGTAAACCATTGGGTTCATTTAGAGCATGTTCTGGCGCTGGAAAGAAATAAGATTCATCATCAAGCTGAAACATATCACCATCCTATTAACTAATTTTATAATTATGTTAATACTATTTTGGCTTGGTAATATTGAAAATAGCGCCCTTTCAATTGTAATAATTCCTCATGGGTAGTTTGCTCAATAATTTTTCCATCATCCATCACATATATTTGATCCATTTTCTCCAGTCCTTGTAAGCGATGTGTAATAACTAACAAGGTTTTTTCTACGCAGTGCTGCTGCAACTGAGTTAATATCTGTTTTTCAGTTTTCGCATCTAATCCTTCAGTAGGTTCATCTAATAAAATTACTGGTGCATCATAAAGTAGGGCTCTTGCAATACTTAATCGCCGTTGTTCACCACTTGAAAGTTGTCGGCTACCTTCACCGATCCAGCTATCAAGCCCTTGATTTTCAGTAAGGCTGTTCAAACCAACTTGCTTTAGTACTTTTATCAGTAAAGTATCATTGGCGTCATCCTTAGCTAATAGCAAATTGTTACGTAAAGTATCGCTGAAAATATGTGTTCGCTGTGGTACTACCGCCATTAATTTATGTAATGTTTTTTCATCATAGTGATTAATTGGATGACCATTTATCAAGATCTGGCCTGAGCTGACATCCCATGCGCGAGTTAATAATTGTAATAGTGTGGATTTACCACAACCGGTTTTACCTAGCAGGGCAACATGTTGACCTACATTGAGTGTTAAAGAGATATTTTGTAATGTAGCTTGTGGCTGTTGGGGATAACTGAAGTGCACTTTGTGCAATTTGATCTCAACTTTATTACTTGTCGTTATGCCGGAAGCAGGAAATCTCACTGTCGGTTTTTGATTAATTAACTCCATTAAGCGATTTGCAGAAGTAACGACTTGGCCTAAATATTGAAATGCGACAGCCACTGGGCCAAGAACTTCAAATGCAGCTAAGGTACAAAAGACGAACAGGGCAATAAGTGCGCCTGGTTTATGTTGATCACCAGTACCGTTTGCTGCCAACCACATTATGAGGGTTGCGGTAAGTCCGGAGATAAAAATCATAATAGATTGTGATAGAGCAGTTAGGCTAGATTGTTGCTGCTGGCGTTTTAGCCAGTTGGATTCTAGATCGGTCAATACTTGCCGAAAGCGAGGCAACGCGCCAAAAATAGTTAGCTCTGCTTGTGCCTGGATGGTATTGATTAAACAAGCACAATATTGGCTGCGAAATATAGTGAGATCGTGTCCAATTGATTTTCCTGCCTGATAAAAGAAAAAGGGTAAACTAACAAGCAAACACAGCATAATTGTGCTCAGCGTAAAGGCCAAAAATAAATCTAATGTGCTTAAAACCAAAGTAAGCACAATAGTAATGAAAAAAGCAGCGAGTATTGGAGAAAGCACCCGTAGATATAAGTGATCAAGGCTTTCGACATCAGCGACCAGACGATTAAGGATATCTCCTTGGCGATAGTGCGCGATACCGCCAGGTGATAGCGGGAATAGTTTTTGAAATGTAAATATCCTTAAATGTGCTAAGATACGAAAAGTCGCATCATGGTTAACCAGTCGTTCGGCATAACGACTGGCAGTGCGGATAATTGCTGAACTACGAACACCCGCTGCCGGTAGCATATAATTAAATGTATAAAGTCCGGCAGCGCCAGCGAGCGCCGTTCCGGCTAAAAACCAACCTGATAAAGTTAGTAGGCTAATACTAGCCAGTACTGTAACAATGGTTAATAGAATGCCAAGATTAAGTAGCAACCAATGACGAGGATATAGTGCAAGAAAAGGCAGTAGTATACGCATATTATATTTCCTCTGAGCGATAAGTTAGCAGGTGGCTAAAAGCCCCTTTAATCTGACTTAGCTCGTTATAAGTGCCTTGTTCGATAATTAAACCATTTGCCATTACCCATATTTGATCGTATGAGGCGGCTTCTTCTAATAAATGTGTAACCAGTAAGGTTGTTTGTTTAGTAGAGACAGTGTTAAGCGCTGCCATTACACGTTGCTCACTTCCCATATCAAGGCTTGCTGCAGGCTCATCGAGTAAAAGCAAATGACAGGGGTTTAATAGCGCGCGGGCGACAGCAATTCGTTGTGCTTGTCCAACGGATAAGCGAGCAGCATTTTCGCCAATTTGGGTATCAACACCTGCTGGTAAATGCTTAGTAAACTCGGTTACATAAGCATTTTCCATCGCAATATTGATCGCTGCTGCGGAAGTTTCAGGTGAATAGAGACGTATATTGTCAATGATGGTTTGTGCGGGTAAATGGGGATTTTGTCCAACCCAGCTAATTTGCTTACGCCAAAGAGTCATATTCAGATCTCGCAGCTCGATCCCATTGACCGTCAATGAGCCTCGATAGGGTAGAAAACCTAGTAGTATATTTAATAGTGAACTTTTGCCAGCCCCACTTTGGCCTACTAAAGCGATACGCTGGTTTGGCAATAGGCTGAAATTTAACGGGCCAGCCAAGCGTACATTGTTATGAGAAAAAATTTCTAGCTGTTCTGCAGTGATGGTTAATGGTTGAACCGGCGTAATTTGCTGTTTGTTTTGCGGCTGTGGCGATGGTTGTTCTATGTTGGCTAATGTAAATAAAGATTCTGCTGCACCTACTGCTTGTGCTTTAGCGTGGTAATAAGTACCCAAATCACGTAGTGGCTGAAAAAATTCTGGTGCTAGTATCAAGGCCAAAAAGCCCGTAAAAAGTGTAACGGGTATGCCATAATTACCAAAATGCAATTCTCCTAAATAAGAAAAACCGAAATAAACCGCGACAATTGCAATGGAAATTGATGCGAAGAATTCTAATACTGCAGAAGAGAGAAATGCCATACGTAAGACTTCCATAGTTCTTTTGCGAAATTCCTCGGTAGCTTGCGCAATATCTTTTACTTCTTTGTTGGCGCGGAAAAAAAGCCGTAATGTATCTAGTCCACGTAAACGATCAAGAAATCTGCCGCTTAATCGAGTTAAAGCAACAAAATTTCTTCGATTAAGATCAGCGGCGCCCATCCCAACTAATATCATAAATAAGGGAATTAAGGGTGCGGTGATAAATAAAATTAAGCCAGCAGCCCAGTTAATCGGGAAAATCGCAATCAGAATGATAATCGGGATCATAGCGGCTAAATACATTTGAGGTAAATAACGGGCGTAATAAGCCTGTATGTCCTCAATTTGTTCTAAGATAATAGTTGCCCAACTTCCAGCAGGTTTATTTTTAACCCAAACAGGCCCTAATTGGTCAAATTTATCTAACATCATTCTACGGATCTGCTGGCGAACAATTTTGCCGCAAACGAATCCAACACTTTCACGTATAAAATTAATTATAGCTCTTAAAGTAAATACGCAAATGAGTAATACAAATTGAACTAGCACTTGTTCTCGAGGCACATTGTCTATAATCAATGCTTGTAAAATGGTAGCTATAAACCAGGCTTGTGTAATGATAAGTAGGCCACTAATAATTCCCAGTAACATGGATAAGCGTAGCCAGTGTTTTGCTGGTGCTGATTGTTGTTTCAACCATTTAACCAATTCGTTTTTTTTTTGTTTATCCATAGTAATGATTTTATATGCCGGTGATAAGTTAATTATTACAACTGGTTGATCTTAATTTTATCTAATATCAACTTTTATATATATGTTACAGATAGAAGGCGCTATTTCGACAGTACCTGTTAAAGAAATTTATAAGATTATTATAATTTGTAACATTTATTTGCGGTATAGCGCTTCTAAATAACGTTCGGCGTCAAGGGCAGCCATACAACCAGTACCTGCTGAAGTAATGGCTTGACGATAGATATGATCCATTACATCACCGGCAGCGAAAACACCTTCAACTGAGGTTTGGGTTGCATTACCTTTAGTTCCAGATTGCACTTGAATGTAGCCATTTTCTAACACTAACTGATCGGTAAAGATACTTGTATTGGGCGTATGGCCAATAGCGATAAACACACCGGTCACGGAAAGCAACTCTATCTTATCATTTTGTTGGGTTGAACGTAAATTGATTCCGGTGACACCACTATTGTCACCTAATACTTCATCGAGTGTAAAATTGGTATGTAACACAATATTGCTAGTTTTTACTTTTTCCATCATCCGTTGGATGAGAATTTTTTCGGCACGAAATGTTTCACGTCGATGAATAACATGGACTTCTGAGGCGATATTTGATAAGTATAGTGCTTCTTCAATAGCGGTATTTCCACCACCGACAACAGCCACTTTTTGGTTGCGATAGAAAAAACCATCGCAGGTGGCGCAGGCTGAAAAGCCACGACCTTTAAAGGCTTCTTCAGAAGGTAAACCCAGGTAGCGAGCTGAGGCACCGGTAGCAATAATAAGCGCATCACAGCTATATATTCCATTATCGCCGCTGAGTTGGAACGGCCGTTGTTTCAGATCAACCGCATAAATGTGATCATTAATAATGTTTTCTTCCGCAGTAAATTTTTTAGTATGTTGTAGCATCCGTTCCATCAATACTGGACCCATTAACTCGGTATGATCCCCAGGCCAATTTTCAACTTCGGTGGTCGTGGTTAATTGCCCCCCTGGTTGAATGCCGGTGATTAATACCGGATTTAAGTTGGCTCGAGCGGCATAAATAGCTGAAGTATAGCCAGCTGGACCAGATCCCAGAATAATAACTTTACTATGGTTAGTCGTGTTCATAGAGGCTCCATTTTTTTAAGAAAATTTATTGAATGTGGCGATTGTAGGAGATTAGGAGAATTAAAAAAAGTAAATTGAATGAAAAGATGATAAGGAATGGTCATTTTTTATTGGCTTGTCTTTAACATGTTATTAAGGCAGCAAGTCATGAAGAAAGATTATTTTTCGTGAAATAACATTTTAAATTGAGAATTTCCCATATGTCTTATTGACAATTAGTTAATAATAAATTCATTTCCATATGATGTTCTGATTTTTATTCATAATCTTTGACAATCGGTTTTGTATTTGAGAAAACATCTTGTAGGATTAATTACTTCATTTGATTAATTGAAATTGAATATCATTTAAACAAATAGATAAATATCCTATTTTTCATTATCAGATTGAAAACTAACCAGATGATTTATCTATAAGATGAATTATACTACTAAATACTAATGGTCAGGTGGAGTTTAACCTTATTGCATCTTTTCCAATTTAATAATAAGAAAAGAAAATAGGGAATGTAATGGGTATAAAAAAATAGATAAAAGAGAGATAACGAAATGATTGATAACAAAAAGCGTCCAGGAAAAGATCTTGATCGTATAGATAGGAACATACTTAATGAATTACAAAAGGATGGTCGTATTTCTAATGTAGAGCTTTCTAAGAGAGTAGGGTTATCGCCGACACCTTGTTTGGAACGTGTACGCCGTTTGGAACGTCAAGGTTTTATTTCAGGTTATACTGCTTTATTAAATCCACACTATCTCGATGCATCTTTATTGGTTTTTGTTGAGATTACCTTGAACCGTGGCGCTGCAGATCTTTTTGAACAGTTTAACGCCGTTGTGCAAAAACTGGAGGGGATTCAGGAATGTCATTTAGTCTCTGGGGATTTTGATTATTTACTTAAAACACGGGTCCCTGATATGTCTGCTTATCGTAAATTGTTAGGAGAGACTTTACTTCTTCTTCCTGGTGTCAATGACACGCGTACATATGTAGTAATGGAAGAAGTAAAACAGAGTAATCGCTTGGTCATTAAGACACGTTAATCAAATAGATGCAAAACTGGAAAAAATTAAGTACACTCCTGTTTATGCATACAGTTTCAACGCTGAGCATTACTCAGCGTTGTTCCTTAAACAGGAAAAACCTGGAGTATTAGTTTTGGGCCAGGAATATATAGAAGACAAAAATATTAAGTTAAAAAAGATCAGTAATGGCAAAATACTGACAGAGGTTATTTTACTTATAATTGCAATCTGGGCGATTTTTTTAATGGTGGCTCTGATAAGTTTTCATCCCTCAGATCATAGCTGGTCACAGACGACTTGGAATGAACCAATTAAAAATTTAGCAGGTAGTATTGGTGCTTGGTCAGCGGATATTCTTTTCTCTGTTTTCGGCATTTTGGCCTATGCCATACCATTAGCCATGTTATTAGGGTGTTGGAATGTATTTAAAGATATCGATAACCAAAATTGTCTGGATTTTTTTGTTCTGTCCTTACACCTAATTGGTGGGTTGGCGTTAATAATTACATCGTGTGCTCTTGCAGCACTTAATATTGATGATTTACCTAATTTTTCCTCCGGTGGCATTATTGGTAGTGTTTTTAGTAATGCCATTCTACCTTGGTTTAATATTTTAGGTACCACGTTAACGTTACTTTGTATTTGGGTTATTAGTTTTACTTTATTTACGGGTTGGTCATGGTTGACGATTGTGGAAAAGATTGGCGCACTAGTTTTAGCAACAATATCGCTGATTATTAATCGTACTCTTAGTAACAACAAGCATCAGGCTACAGAAACTTATGTCTCATCTCATTCGGCTAAATTATACGATGGCAAATCAGACACAGCTGATTATATCGATCCTGATGATGTGCTTTTTTCAACTTCGCCAATTAAACAGTTAGCGAAAGAGGGATTTAATAATAAAAACAATGAATTGCATCAAGATAAGCTACACTTTTTAACACCTGATGAAGCCAAAATTGCCCTTGATATTCAGTCAGCCGCCCTGGACAAATATGATGAAGATATCTTGAGTAAACCTTCAAATATACCAGTTCCAATGGATGATGATATTAATCTAAATAAACTGATAGATCCTAATAGCGTTACTCAAGTTAGCGATCAAGAAAAAGCTACATATCTGAGTGAGCCCTTAATTTCATCAGTAACAAAAATAGATGCGGAAGCTGACGCTAGTACTGGTTTTACGCCGGTAAAATCGCAAATTAAAAAGGGTATTGGCCCCGAATTTCCGCGTCCTAATCCTGTTCGTTTACCAACACGACGTGAGCTTTATGGTAATCGTCTAACGACACAAAAAGAGCAGGAATTGGGTACAGACCAAAAAGCTTATCATAATTCAGCGACACAGCCTGATGGCGCGGAGTTTAGTATTGATGATTGGAATGAAGATAAATTACGTGAACAGTTTTTGCAGCAACAAAATGAGCATTATAATACCAATATAACTAATAATCTTAATCAGCCAACAGATAACATTGATGCTGAAGATAAACCCATTACATCAGATGAAACAGAATTAAATGCGTTAGTTGAAAGTCAACAGCATATCGAGCATAAATGGCTATCGTCGGAAGACGAAGAAGTACCGCAGGAGCAGGTAGCAAAAGATATCAGCGAAACATCTTTATCTGCTAGGTATCATCAAAAGCAAAACATAGAGCAAACATTACCCCAGCAGGGAAATCTTTTTCATCCTTTTTTAGTACGTAATGATCGACCATTACCAAAATCCACGACACCTATGCCATCATTAGATCTACTTGCCAGCCCACCAAGCCAAAATGAGCCAGTTGATATGTTTTCGCTGGAACAAACATCTCGTTTGATTGAAGCTCGCTTAAGTGATTATCGGGTAAAAGCCGAAGTTGTTGGTTTTTCGCCAGGGCCTGTCATTACTCGCTTTGAATTGGACTTAGCTCCTGGCGTAAAGGCGGCACGTATTTCTAATTTATCAAGGGATTTAGCGCGCTCCTTATCAGCAACCGCCGTACGTATTGTTGAGGTTATACCGGGTAAACCTTATGTAGGTTTAGAATTACCCAATAAAAAGCGTCAGACGGTTTATCTACACGAAGTACTTGATTGTGGTAAATTTCGACGTAATTCATCACCATTAACTATTGTATTAGGTAAAGATATTGAAGGTGAACCCGTTATCGCTGATTTAGAAAAAATGCCTCATTTGTTAGTTGCCGGTACAACCGGTTCTGGTAAATCGGTTGGGGTTAATGCCATGATCCTTAGTATTTTGTATAAAGCAAAACCTGAGGATGTGCGTTTTATCATGATCGATCCTAAGATGTTGGAACTTTCTATTTATGAGGGAATTCCTCATCTGCTGACAGAAGTTGTTACCGATATGAAAGATGCGGCTAATGCACTGCGTTGGTGTGTTAATGAAATGGAACGTCGCTATAAGCTTATGTCTGCTTTAGGGGTAAGAAATTTGGCGGGCTATAACGATAAAATTAATGCAGCTGATAGCATGGATCGTCCGATACCAGATCCATTTTGGAAACCCAGTGATAGCATAAATGTTAGTCATCCGGTACTGAAGAAAAAGCCTTATATTGTTGTTATGGTAGATGAATTTGCCGATCTGATGATGACCGCCGGCAAGAAAGTCGAAGAGTTAATAGCTCGTTTGGCACAAAAAGCTCGTGCGGCGGGTATTCATCTAGTCTTAGCAACCCAACGGCCATCTGTTGATATTATTACCGGTTTAATTAAGGCTAACATACCCACTCGAATTGCGTTTACTGTGTCAAGCAAGATAGATTCTCGCACCATCCTTGATCAAGGTGGCGCTGAATCTTTATTAGGCATGGGTGATATGCTTTACTTACCGCCTAACTCATCTATTCCAGTTCGTGTTCATGGCGCTTTCGTCCGCGATCAGGAAGTTCATGATGTGGTTAAAGACTGGAAAGCTAGAGGTAAGCCTGAGTATATTGATAATATCACTAAGGGCGGTGAAGATGGTGAAGGTAGTAATGGTTATGATAGTAATGAAGAGCTAGATCCTCTGTTTGATCAAGCTGTTGAGTTTGTGACGGAAAAGCAGCGTGTCTCTATATCTGGCGTTCAGCGACAATTTCGTATTGGTTATAATCGAGCGGCCAGAATTGTTGAGCAGATGGAAGCCCAAGGGGTTGTTAGTGAGCCAGGCCATAATGGTAATCGTGAAGTTTTAACACTGCCATCAACAGGACATTGATTTAAAAGTATTATCTTAAAACTAATAAATATTATGAATGCAAAGGTCATTACTATTTGATGAAAAAACTGATAATGTTAGGGTTGTTAGCGATAAGTTTTCATGTTAGCCAGGTATGGGCGGATGCTGCTACTGAACTGCAAATGCGCTTAAATAAAATAAATAGTTTTCATGCCAATTTTTCGCAAAAAGTGACTAGTGTTGATGGTGATTTAATTCAGCAAGGTGAAGGTCAGTTATGGATAAAACGACCAAATTTATTTAACTGGCATATGGTATCACCGGATGAAAGTTGGTTAGTTTCTGATGGTACTAATCTTTGGTTTTATAATCCTTTTGTTGAGCAGGTTACGGTAATTTTATTGAGTGAGGCAACGACGGCTACGCCGTTTATGTTGATCACCCGTAACGATCCGCAGGATTGGAAACGTTATCAAATTAGCCAAAATGGTAATAATTTTCTGCTGACAGAGACACAAAATAAGGGGAATTTGATACATTTTTCAATTACTGTCCAGCCTGATGGTACTATTCAACAGTTTGCTGCGGTAGGGCAAGATGGCCAGATGAGTTCATATCAGCTTAAAGGTCAGCAAAGTATTCATGTTGATGACAATAAATTTAAATTTATTCCGCCGCAAGGTGTGACTATTGATGATCAAAGGTCAAGGAGGTGAGGTGAGTAATTTGTCACTTGATTTTTCATCTAATGAATTTCAACCATTGGCCGCAAAAATGCGGCCAATCAACTTAGAACAATATATTGGCCAGCAACATTTATTAGCTAAGGGCAAACCACTCGCGTGTACTATCCGTGCTGGCCAACTGTATTCCATGATTTTGTGGGGGCCTCCTGGTACCGGAAAAACGACCCTGGCCGAAATTATTGGTCATTATGCGGATGCAGCAATTGAAAAGATCTCAGCAGTAACATCAGGTATTAAAGAGATCCGAGAGTCGATTGAAATCGCTCACCAAAATCGACAATTAGGGCGGAGAACGATTTTATTTGTTGATGAAGTCCATCGTTTCAATAAAAGTCAACAAGATGCCTTTTTACCTCATATGGAAGATGGTACGGTGACTTTTATTGGCGCCACGACAGAAAACCCTTCTTTTGAACTCAACTCAGCCTTACTTTCACGCGCTCGGATTTATTTACTGAAATCGCTTTCTAATGAAGAAATTGCCGCAATTTTACAGCAGGCAATGGCGGATAGTGAACGAGGTTATGGTGGCCAGAAGATTATTTTGCCCTATGATACCCGTGACATGATCGCCCAATTAGTCAATGGTGATGCCAGACGGGCATTAAATTTACTAGAAATGATGGTTGATATCGCGGAAATTAATGATAAAGATCAGAGAATATTAGCCGTAAATTTACTAAAAGAAGTGAGTGGAGAAAGAAGCGCCCGTTTTGATAATAAAGGTGATCGTTATTATGATCTGATTTCAGCATTGCATAAATCTGTCCGTGGCTCGGCCCCTGATGCTGCGCTTTATTGGTATGCCCGAATTATCACTGCTGGTGGTGATCCGTTGTATGTTGCTCGTCGTTTGCTTGCTATTGCCTCTGAGGATATAGGCAATGCTGATCCGAGAGCAATGCAAGTTGCAATAGCGGCGTGGGATTGTTTTACACGTGTTGGTCCAGCGGAAGGAGAGCGAGCCATTGCCCAAGCTATTGTCTATTTAGCATGTGCCGCTAAAAGTAATGCCGTTTATAATGCTTTTCAGGCCGCAATAACTGACGCAAAACAAAAGCCAGATTATGATGTCCCCATCCATTTATGTAATGCGCCGACTAAGTTAATGAAAGAGATGGGCTTAGGACAAGAATATCGTTATGCCCACGATGAACTTAATGCTTATGCCGCTGGTGAAAACTATTTACCAGTAGAGATGCAAGGGACACGTTATTATTATCCATCAACCCGTGGTTTAGAAGGGAAAATTGGCGATAAATTATCCTGGCTGGCAGAGTTGGATAAAAATAGCTCAATAAAGCGCTATCGTTAAAAATCTCAATAGGGTAATGTAGCCAGATCAAGCAAAAAAGTTTCAGCCATTAGAAAACTGATGGGTTGTTTTTATTTTTTTAAACAATAATAATTTTACAGGTTAAGTATGCTCGATCCAAATTTACTGCGTCATGAGCTAGACGTATTTGCTGAAAAACTGGCTCGTAGGGGATTTATTCTCGATGTAGATAAGTTGCGTAGACTAGAGCAAGAGCGCAAAGATTTACAAATTAAAACGGAAACATTACAGGCAGAGCGAAACTTCCGCTCGAAGAGCATCGGTGCAGCAAAAGCGCGTGGTGAAGATGTTGAAGCTTTGCGTAAGGAAGTTAACCAGTTGGCTGAAGAGCTGGATAACACTAAAAATAAGCTAACGCAAATACAGGATGACATTCGAAATATTGCCTTAAATTTACCTAACTTACCCGATGAAAGTGTCCCAGACGGTAAAGATGAAACTGATAATGTTGAGATAAGTTGTTGGGGTGAATTTCGTCAGTATGATTTTGCCATCAAAGATCATGTTGCATTAGGTGAATTAACTGATGGTCTGGATTTTCCGACCGCGGTAAAAATTACCGGTTCCCGTTTTGTGGTTATGAAAGGCCAAATTGCGCGTTTACATAGGGCGTTGGCGCAATTCATGTTGGATTTACACACAGAACAACATGGCTATGTGGAAACTTATGTTCCATATTTAGTAAATCATGCCACGCTTTATGGTACTGGTCAGTTACCTAAATTTAGCGAAGATCTGTTTCATATTAAGCTATTGAAAGAACAGCAATCAAATCAGCAATATGCTTTTATCCCTACCGCTGAAGTGCCAGTGACTAATTTAGTCCGGGATGAAATTTTAGCGGCTGAGATATTGCCGATCCGGCTGACGGCGCATACCCCCTGTTTTCGTTCCGAAGCTGGTTCTTATGGCCGAGATACCCGTGGCCTGATTCGTATGCACCAATTTGATAAGGTTGAGTTAGTACAGATAGTTGAGCCAAAAAAATCGATGGCGGCACTGGAAGAATTAACAGGCCACGCAGAAAAAGTATTGCAACTGCTAAAATTACCTTATCGTAAAATTGTCTTGTGTACTGGCGATATGGGATTTGCTGCTTGTAAAACTTATGATCTGGAAGTATGGTTACCTGCCCAAAATACCTACCGCGAAATCTCTTCTTGTTCAAATACTGGAGATTTTCAGGCGCGTCGTATGCAAGCGCGTTTCCGCCATAAAGATGATAAAAAACCGCAGTTGGTTCATACCTTAAATGGCTCTGGTTTGGCTGTTGGACGTACCTTGGTCGCCGTTATGGAGAATTATCAGCAAGCTGATGGGCGGATTGAAGTACCTGAAGTTTTGCGTCCATATATGAAAGGGTTAGAGTATATTGGTTAATAAAATGATAAAATATTATTGAAAAAGCACAGACAATCATCCACAAATAAATTTGTCAGTGAAACAGTTAAGGCAATATTGGCTAATTAAGTGAGATATAATGTAAAGCTACTTTTAAAATAGCTATTTTTAATATCGGGCTTTTGGGCTGTAAACATCATCCTATAAAAGTCCTATTAAATTAATGCTTTAACTAATAACGTGATAATTCATAACGAAATTTAGTACAGCACTTTATGCCCATAGTCTTGCAAGATGTGTTTTATTTGCGCCATAGTTTCAGTTGATTGCGGTTTGATGTTTTGCTGATACTTTTCACCCATGGTTAGTCATTTATGTTTCCCTAATTCGTGGTAGGGTAATAACTCTATTTTTTCGATATAGGCCATATCACGGGTAAATTTGCCTAATAAATGGGCCGATTGATCACCATCAGACCAGCCTGGTACCACGACATAACAGATCCAGGTTTTCTGGCTAAGTTTAGCCAGGTAACGAGCAAAATTCTAATGTTCGATGATTAAAAACTCCGACCAGATTTTACTGTCGTCCAATTATTTTAAATCTAGCATCATTAAATCAGTGACATCGAGTAATTTATCAATCACTTGATCATACCGGCGGACAAAACCATTAGCATCAAAATCAACCGGTGTATGTGTTCGGTTTTCAACTTTGATCCTTCCATCACTTTTTCCCAAAGGGTCTCAGTTGCTTTAGTCGAGCTGACCAAAATGATCCGTCTCCCCTTCATAAGGCGTGTAATTTGTTTGGATAAAATTGCGTACATCAACTTCTTTTGCCAGTTTCCCTGATTAAATCCTTGCCATGCAACAGAGAATTTTTTATTTAGTTTGGACATAAGATTTTTCCCTTTATTTTTAAAGAATAAATGCTGATAGTCTAAGGAAAATGTATTAATGATAAGATTCATCTCGTAAATATATTAACCAATAAGTCATACCGACTAATAAGGCATCGCCGGTGATATTACCAATAGTGACGGGTATCAGATTATCTGTAATAAAATTGCCTATCGTTAAATGGGAAAACTGGCTTTCATTGACTCCAGTAATCAACCAGAAATCTGGCGATGCAAAATTTTTGATCTCGATGCCTAATGGGATCATAAACATATTGGCAATGCTGTGTTCAAAACCTCTGACAATAAACATGCCTATTGGTAAAATTAATACAAAAATTTTATCTAGTAAGCTATGGCCAGAATAACTCATCGATGTACCTAGGCAGACAATAAGATCGGCTAAAATACCTAAACAAATGGTTTCGGTAAAAGTATGATTAAGTTTATGGGTTTCGGTTTGTAAAACATTTATCCCCCATTGGCTACCATGTATTGTCCGACAAATCAGATTAATGCAACAAAAAAAGGGTGCCAATAAGGTCACTAATATAGATAGTAAACCAATTCAGCAGCATCTTTTTCCAAGATACTTTGCCGCTTGCTTTTGCAACAATGGTTAAAATTGTTGAAGTAGATAGATCCGCACCACAGACAATAATCGGCATTAATCTTAATGAAAAGTATAGGCCGTCAGCAAGTTTAGCAAGTCCGAAAGGAGGAGCAACAATGCTGGTTGTGACGGTAATATAAAAAACGAAAGCAATTGAAATAAATATCCCTGCGGTAATGGCAGATAAATAAGTAATATGAGGAGGCTTATTAACTTTATAGGCACCGATGTTATCTGTAAGTTGTGCCATTGCATCCGGTGATAATAAATTGGAAAAATTATTATTTTTCATAACCAACATGCTCTTTAAAGTTAAGAAATTATAGCATGCAATAATCTTAACAAAGTAGGCATGAAATAAATTTGATGTAGATCATGATTGTTTGGTTAATAAATAGCGGTAAGAGAAAGCTAAAATGGTAATGATTTGATTATTATTGCAAAAATTTTTTAATTTTTATAAAAAATATGGGAAAATAATCAGGTTAAATTATCGTTGAAATAAGATTATCGTCTAATAAAAATTAACCTGATATTTATTTTTTATTTATTAGCTAAAATGAACCTGTTTTGCTGTTTGTAGTTTGTGATAAACGTTAAGTAACGCTTGATGAGTCGGCAACGCATCTAACTTAGGGTCAATTGACCATAAACCATAAAAACAATTCTCACCTGCGATAGCAGAATACGCTGCGGTAACGGCTTGTTGACCATACATTTTATTGAAAGCCTCATAATATTGATCAGGTTGACGTTCAGCTTCTTGGCTTAATTGCAGTAATGTTTGTAAACAGCGATAATAATTAGTTCGTTCGGCGGTAAATAGCGAAGAATTGAACTCTAACGTCCATTCAACCCACAGCAGTGCTTGAGCAAAATCACCACCTGCCAGTGATAGCATCGATTTTAATTCACCGATCCGCAAGTGATTCCAGCCATTACCACTACCAACCGCAATACCTAATAATTCACGTACGCGCGTGAAATCATCAAAACCTTTATCATCAAGCTGAGCTAATAACCGTAAATAATCTTCTTTTTGCCATTGACTATCAGGCAAAGACATAATGATATCACGTAAATCTATTGCCATGGCGTTATTGGCAATATGCAAATCTTCTACTGGATAAATATCCGATATGCCAGGTACAAGAATACGGCAGGCATAAACATCTAAGTGCTGATAATCGGCGATATAAACTTCAGCATTCATCTGGTTAAAAATCGCTATTAAAGCATCAAATTCTGCGCTTGTCGTGCCTTTAAAACTCCAATCGACAAAAGGATAATCGGCATTCTGTTTAAATAGATCCCAACTAATTAAACCGCTTGAATCGATAAAATGGGTTTCCAGATTAGTATGTTCTGCCACTTCATCATCATCAAATGTTGGTATATTAAATACATCCAAATCTTTTAAACTGCGGCCTTGCAGTAATTCGGTAACCGTACGTTCAAGGGCGATGCCAAAATCAGGATGGGCGCCAAAAGAAGCAAAGCAAGTGCCATTATTTGGATTAAAAAGTACCACACAGATAACCGGATATTTACCACCGAGAGAAGCATCAAAACAGAAAATGGGAAAACCTTCCTCTTCTAATTTAGCGATCGCTTCAATAACCCCTGGATAGCGCTTCATGACATGCTCAGGAATAACAGGCAAACTGATTCGCTCGGCAATAATACGGTTTTTGATATAACGCTCTAAGATCTCTGACAATGCCTGAACCCTTGTTTCATTTGGCGTATTACCGGCTGACATGCCATTAGAGACATATAGATTACCAATAATATTCATCGGAATATAAACAGTTTGTTGATCAGACTGGCGGATAAAAGGTAACGCACAAATTCCACGTTCTTTATTACTTGATTGTAAATCAATCAGCATGCTAGCTGACAGATTATTATCAGGATCGTAGAAAGCACATAATTTTGCGTCCAAAATCCCATCAGGTAAATGATCGTCCGATGTTAGAGCAAACCACTTTTCATTGGGATAGTGGACAAAATTGCCCTGCGCAATTTTAACGCCTAGAAAAAAATCAGCGAAAAAATAATTGGTTGCTAAACGTTCAAAATATTCACCCAGAGCAGAGGCTAAGGCAGCTTTTTTACTGGCGCCTTTGCCGTTAGTAAAACATAAAGGACAGTCTCGATCACGGATATGGACTGACCAGACATTTGGCACAGGATTTAACCAAGAGGCTTCTTCAATATGAAAACCGAGTTTTTTAAGTTTTTGTTGAAAAGTAGTAATAGAATCTTCTAATGCGGCATCTTTGCCAGGAATAAAAGTTTGGCTCATAGATTAGGTTACTTATTCGTTTTTGATAACTAAAAGATGATAATACGGTATTTTTGTTTGCTTCTCTATTCGATAAGCCACAGTAGTAAAATACATCATTGGAATTAATAACTTATTTTAATAATTTTACAGAAATATATTTTGCATTTAATGTAAATTTGCAAATTTTTAAAATATAATCTTATCATAAATAAGTTAAATATTTTTTTATTAGTTTGAGCTATATTGTTAACTAACAGAGCTGTTTCTGCCTTACCAACCATTCCGATGCTGGCTACTGGAGTTACTATTGCCGGTGGCGGTGATTCAGTGACTTAATCCCAATATACAGCCGGTAAAGTTAGTATTGATGAATTACCTGAAATAAAGAAAATTGCTCATCTCAATGGCGAACAAATTGTTAATATGGGTTCACAATATATGAATGATCAGGTATGGTTAAGTTTGACGAAGAAAATTAATGCCGATTGTGACAAAAAAGTCGGTTTTATCATTACCCATGGTACTGACATGCTAGAGGAAATAGCTTATTTATTAGATTTAATCACCAATTGTCATAAGCCTATTGTAATGGTTGGCGCGATGAGGCCGGCCACAGGATTAGGTGCTGATGTGCCGTTGAATTTCTATAACGCCGTTATTGTTGCCACTGACAAAGAGGCGGGTAAACGGGGGCTTATTTATCCATGTACGATAAAGTTATTAGAGGTCGTAATGTGGTAAAAATGAATACCCACTTTGTTGAAGCATTTGAAGCTGTTAATGCTGGCCAAGAAGGTTTTATCTACAATGGCAAAGTGCACTATTTAGGTGGGTTCAACTCAGAGTGGATAACGCTATTTTTGATATTAGTAAGTTAGATAAATTACCTAAAGTTGGCATTGTTATATAATTATTCAAATGCATTTGCGCTACTAGTCAAGTCATTTGTCTATCATGGTTATCAAGTCATTGTTAGTGCAGGAGTGGTAGCAGCAATATGTATCATAAAATTTTTAAGGTGCTGGCTGATGCCGTAAAATAAGTAGTCAGAGTTGTTCGCGCTAGTCGTGTTCCAACAGGTTTTATAACTCGAGATGCATAAGTTGATGATAGTAAATATGGATTTGTCGCTGCTGAACGTTTAAATTCACAAAAGGATCGGGTTTTACTACAATTAGCCTTGGCTCAAGCCCATGATCCAATAAAAATTCAAGCAATGTTTGATAAGTATTAATTCGTTATCTGAAAATGTTGTTTGCCGGCTAGATATTTTATTTATGCAATTAAAAATTAAATCATTGCAGCTGTTCAGCTGTAATGTTAAAACCTATGCAGACATGGAATAATATTAACAGTTTAATTAGGTCAATAAAGGTGAGTGATGAATCAGGTATATAATTTTAGCTCTGGTCCGGCCATGTTACCGGTAGAAGTTTTGCACCGTGTACAGCAAGAACTTTGTAATTGGCATTGTATGGGTGTTTCGGTGATGGAAATAAGCCATCGCAGTGAAGCATTTATGGAGATAGTCAAAGAGGCTGAACAAAATTTACGTGAACTACTCAAAATACCTGATAACTATAAAATCCTTTTTTGTCATGGTGGTGCCAGAGGTCAATTTGCTGCATTGCCATTAAATTTATTTCAGGCTGGTGAAATCGTTGACTACATTGTTGGCGGCCATTGGGCAAAATCGGCTGCTCATGAGGCGACAAAATATTGTACTGTCAATGAGATTGATATTTGGCTAGAAAAATCAACTAATTTAAGTGTGCAACCGATGGATCAATGGTCATTATCGACCAGGGCAAAATACCTTCATTATTGTCCCAATGAGACAATTGATGGTATTGCGATCCACTCACTACCTGATTTTTCGCCAGATAAAATCGTGATTGCTGATTACTCCTCAGCGATCTTATCGCGGCCACTTGATGTCAGCCGTTTTGGTGTTATTTATGCTGGCGCGCAAAAAAATATTGGTCCAGCAGGTATCACATTGGTTATCATTCGTGAAGATTTGTTAGGCCGAGCGAGAAAAGCAACTCCTTTTATCCTTGATTACACTATACTGGCTAAAAATGACTCAATGTACAATACACCACCGACTTTTGCCTGGTATCTATCGGGTATGGTGTTTAAGTGGTTAAAAGAGCAGGGTGGGTTACAAGAAATAGAAAGTCGCAATCAAGAGAAAGCCCGCTTACTGTATTATGTTATTGATAATAGTCAATTTTATATTAATAGAATTGATCCCATTAATCGTTCAGTAATGAATATTCCATTCCAAATGGTAAAGCCTAACTTGGATAGTAAATTTATCAAAGAGGCAGAGCAGCAAGGGCTACTTTTTCTAAAAGGGCATAAAACGGCGGGCGGCATGCGCGCTTCAATTTATAATGCTATGCCCTTGGCTGGTGTGGAGAAACTTGTTTATTTTATGATTGATTTTGAACATCGAAATAAATAAATAAATAAATAAATAAATTAAATAATCCTTTATGGTTAGATTGGTAACGATATCGTCTAACCCTATCAAATGAATATAAATGTGATTTAAATAATTTATCCAACTTTGTTATTGGAGACTCTACTGTTAATGCAAGCCCTAATAATACACCCTATTTCTTACGTTGAAGGTACTATCAATCTTCCTGGCTCGAAAAGTATTTCTAACCGGGTACTATTGTTAGCTGCATTAGCGCAAGGCGAAACCGTATTAACCAATCTGCTTGCTAGTGATGATATTCGTCATATGCTTAATGCTTTGACAGTATTGGGTATTGAATATCAATTATCCCATGATCTTACAACATGTATTGTAAAAGGTGGCGGTCATTATTTTAGCCATAAAAAAGGTTTAGAAATTTTTCTTGGTAATGCGGGTACCGCTATGCGCCCATTAAGTGCAGTTTTAGCTTTGAGGGACAATGATATTGTATTAACTGGCGAGCCCAGAATGAAAGAGCGTCCTATCGGTCATCTCATTGATGCACTCCAGCAAGGTAGGGCAAATATTGACTATCTTGAGCAATCTGGTTATCCACCTATAAGGTTAAAAGGTGGCTTTGCTGGTGGTTATATAACAGTAGATGGCAGCGTCTCTAGCCAATTTTTGACTGCACTTTTAATAGCTGCACCTTTGGCTCCCAATGATACGACTATTCAGATAAAGAATGAGCTTGTTTCTAAACCTTATATAGACATCACTCTTGCACTGATACGCAGTTTTGGCGTTGAAGTAGAAAATCAACATTATTGTCAATTTCATATAAAAGCTGGACAACACTATATTTCACCAGGAAACTATCTTGTTGAGGGCGATACCTCTTCCGCATCTTATTTTTTAGCTGCGGCAGCAATTAAAGGCGGTACCGTTAGGGTAACGGGTATAGGCAAAGATAGCCTACAAGGTGATACACAATTTGCTGCTGTACTTGAAAAAATGGGTGCCAAAATACGCTGGGGTAAAGATTTTATTGAATGTCAACGAGGTGAGTTAATTGGTATTGATATGGATATGAATGCGATTCCAGATGCAGCGATGACGGTTGCGACTTTAGCACTATTTGCACAAGGGGAAACGGTTATTCGCAATATTTATAACTGGCGCGTAAAAGAAACTGACAGATTAACGGCGATGGCAACCGAATTAGTAAAAGTTGGTGCTAAAGTGGAAGAAGGACGTGATTATATTCGTATTTCACCGCCTAAATTATTGAAGCATGCCGAAATAGCAACTTATAATGATCATCGTATGGCGATGTGTTTTTCCCTTGTCGCCTTGTCAGATACTCCGGTTACCATCTTGGATCCAAATTGTACCACTAAGACTTTTCCAGGCTATTTTAATCAGCTAGAAAAATTAAGTTATCGATACTAGCATGTGCCAGCAACATTAGCATAATACTGAACGACGAGTATCACGCTATATTTGGTCTAAACATCACTTTGTTTTCCTTAATAAAATGAATTGAGTATAATAGTATGCTTATTAGCCTGATAGAAAGTATTTGCTAAAAATGCAATTCTATCAAAAAGGAGGAGTATAATGGCGGTTTTACCCCTTGTTATCGCAGTTGATGGTCCAAGTGGCGCAGGTAAAGGTGCATTATGTCAGGCATTGGCAAATAAGCTGGGTTGGCACTTACTTGATTCTGGCGCTATTTACCGTGTTCTGGCTTTAGCAGTATTGCATCACCATGTTGATATTAAGTCTGAAGAAGCATTAGTTCCATTAGCTGCTAATCTTGATGTCCGTTTTGAACCAAGAGAAAAAGAATTAGCTGTTATGCTTGAGGGGGAGGATGTTAGTAATGAAATTCGTAGTGAGGTTGTTGGTAATACGGCATCTCTTACAGCAACTTTTCCTCGAGTTAGGGAAGCGTTATTACGTCGGCAAAGGGCCTTTCGCACTAAACCGGGTTTGATTGCTGATGGTCGTGACATGGGAACGGTGGTTTTTCCAGACGCACCGGTAAAGATTTTTCTTTATGCTACACCTGAAGAGCGCGCTCGTAGGCGCATGCAACAGTTCCAGGGAATGGGCTTTGATATTAAATTAAACGATCTTTTAGTTGAGATTAAAGAGCGTGATCATCGTGATTGTAATAGGATGGTTGCGCCATTGGTACCTGCAAAAGATGCATTGATCCTAGATTCTACAAAGTTATCTATTGAAGAGGTCATCGAGCAGGTGCTTGCTTATGTGAAAAAAAAACAAATATTATCTATATAATAGATTCAATATTGACATATAATAAGTTAATACACCTATTTGGTGTAGTTGGTTTTATGTTCAATTAAGTAAAGCTTTGTAACAAGGAGTGTTGCGAGGTATGTAAAATAACCCCATTTGGCCGGATGTTGAATGGAAGTTAAAATTAAAATTTTTGAAGATCTTACTATGACAGAATCTTTTGCTCAACTCTTTGAAGAATCTTTACAGAATATCGAAACCCGTCCCGGGGCTATTGTTCGTGGTGTTGTTGTTGCTATCGACAAAGATGTCGTGTTAGTTGATGCCGGTCTGAAATCAGAATCAGCGATCCCAGTAGAACAATTTAAAAATGTGCAAGGTGAGCTAGAAATTCAGGTTGGTGATGTAATCGATGTTGCTTTAGACGCAGTAGAAGATGGTTTCGGTGAAACTATCTTGTCTCGCGAAAAAGCGAAACGTTATGAAGCTTGGTTGATGTTAGAAAAAG
Organism: Candidatus Phloeobacter fragariae; assembly: GCA_047291315.1. GTDB lineage: Bacteria > Pseudomonadota > Gammaproteobacteria > Enterobacterales > Enterobacteriaceae > Arsenophonus > Arsenophonus fragariae. The sequence continues at coordinate 40,059 of JBDPYZ010000005.1, forward strand.
CCTATGAAGATGCCGAAACAGTTATGGGTATTATCAATGGCAAAGTGAAAGGTGGTTTCACGGTAGAATTAAAAGGTATTCGTGCATTTTTACCCGGTTCACTGGTTGATGTTCGCCCAGTTCGTGACACAACTCACCTGGAAGGTAAAGAACTTGAGTTCAAAGTTATCAAACTGGATCAGAAACGTAATAACGTTGTTGTTTCGCGTCGTGCTGTTATTGAGTCTGAAAGCAGTGCAGAACGTGATCACTTACTGGAAAATTTGCAGGAAGGCATGGAAGTTAAGGGTATTGTTAAGAACTTAACTGACTATGGTGCATTCGTTGATCTGGGTGGTGTTGATGGCTTATTACACATTACTGACATGGCTTGGAAACGTGTTAAACACCCAAGTGAAATTGTTAATGTTGGTGATGAAATCAATGTTAAAGTATTGAAGTTTGATCGTGATCGTACACGTGTCTCTTTAGGCTTGAAGCAGCTTGGAGAAGATCCATGGGTAGCTATTGCTAAGCGTTATCCAGAAGGAACTAAGCTGACAGGACGAGTAACTAATCTTACTGATTATGGTTGCTTTGTTGAGATTGAGGAAGGTGTTGAAGGTTTAGTACACGTTTCCGAAATGGATTGGACCAATAAAAATATCCATCCATCTAAAGTTGTTAATGTAGGTGATGTTGTTGAAGTTATGGTACTGGATATTGACGAAGAGCGTCGTCGTATCTCATTAGGTTTAAAACAGTGTAAACCAAATCCATGGCAGCAATTTGCAGAAACGCACAATAAGAATGATCACGTAGAAGGTAAAATAAAATCTATCACTGATTTTGGTATCTTCATCGGGTTAGAAGGCGGTATTGATGGTTTAGTTCATCTGTCTGATATTTCTTGGAATGTTGCAAGTGAAGAAGCTGTTCGTGAATACAAAAAAGGCGATGAAATTGCTGCTGTTGTATTACAAGTTGACGCTGAACGTGAACGTATTTCTTTGGGGATTAAACAGTTAGCAGAAGACCCATTTAATAACTATCTGTCTGCTCATAAGAAAGGTGTTATCGTTACCGGTAAAGTAGTTGGTGTTGATGCAAAAGGAGCAACTATTGAGTTGGCTGCTGGTGTTGGAGGCCACTTACGTGCATCGGAAGCTTCACGTGATCGCGTGGAAGATACTACTCAAGTATTGAATATTGGTGATACAGTTGAAGCTAAATATACGGGTGTTGATCGCAAAAACCGTATCATTACCTTGTCTGTTCGTGCAAAAGGTGAAGCAGATGAAAAAGATGCAATTGCTTCTGTGAATAAACAGGAAGATACTAATTTTGCAAATAATGCGATGGCTGCAGCGTTTAAAGCAGCTAAAGGCGAATAATTAAGTTAATCATCAGGGCAACATTTTGTTGTCCAGTAACGGTAGTTTAGGGGGAGGTACTATGACCAGGTCTGAATTAATTGAAAGACTTATTAACCAATTAGCTCATATACCAGCAAAACTTATTGAAGAAGCTGTGAAAGAAATGCTTGATCATATGGCAATAACACTTGCTAAGGGAGAGCGTATTGAAATCCGCGGATTCGGCAGTTTTTCTCTTCATTACCGTGCACCGCGTATCGGCCGTAATCCTAAAACTGGTGACAAAGTTGATTTAAAAGGAAAACATGTTCCTCACTTTAAGCCAGGTAAAGAATTACGTGATCGCGTTAATATTTATGCATAAGAATTAACAGATTTAATTTATTTATTCTATAAATAATGGTGTCTTGTTAAGACGCCATTTTTTATTGTCGTAGTCAATCTTTACAATAAAAATTTTATTATAAAAAATAAATTTTCTTAACTAAAATTAATTGGGAGTCATATCATACACACAAAAAGAAAATAGTTAAAAAGGGATAAATATTATTTCGGTCTTATATAAAATCTGATTTATCTTTTTAAAAAAGATAAATACTAATTTTCGTAATATAGGTTTTATTAGAAAAGAGCTATATGAAAAAAATATTCGCTAATATAAACAGGGTGCAGATAAATATTAATTCAGAATCAGTGGCTGTAATATTGGGATTATTACCTTTACTCTTTTTATCACAATTACCTAATAAATCACTCCAATTGTGGTTATTTATCATATTCTGCATCTTTTGCTTTATTCCATGTTATTTGGCTAAATTTATTGCTGTTTTAGGTATCAGCTTTTTATGGGGATGTTGGTAAGGATATTATTTGTTAGAAAAAATGAAAATACTGAGCCAGCAAGAACAACGCTATGTAGCTGTTATTGAAGATAGTTTAGTGAATAGGGTCGATAATATTCGAATAAAAGTGAAGTTGTTAGTTAACAATAATAAAGATTTATTTCCTATATTATATGCTTATATTCAGTTGAAGCCTAATAGCTTGATGCAAGAAGATTTTTTTTTGCGTCGGGCAAATACTTATTTTTTCTCGTCGATTAAAACCCATTGTTCATAGTTTATTAGGAACGTTTCAAGTTCAAAATTTTACTATGTTGAATAAAGATTGTTCTTTAAGACAACAGATAATTTCAACGGTTGGTAAAAGGATAAGTAAATATGGTAACCAAGCAAAGATTTATGCCTTAACCTTTGGTGAACATGGATTGTTGGAGCCGATATTGAAGCAACAATTGCAACGAACAGGTATGCGCATTTGATGGCTATCTCAGGTTTACATATTGGAATGGCTTACTTTTTCGGTTTTTGGCTATTTCGTTTAATACAATTTTTATTACCTACTTATTTCATAGAGCGCGTATTCTAATGTTAGTGGGGGTAGTGCTTTGCTTTAGGTTATGCCTGGTTACTGCAATGCCAGGATATATTTGCCTTGTTGTTATGGCTTTATATTCGACAGCAAGATTTTGTTTGTTTTTCTTGGCAGTGGGCATTGTGGAGTATCACTTTAATTTTAGTATTTGAACCTCTTGCAATACTTTCTGATAGCTTTTGGCTTTCGAGTTTTGCGGTTGCCGCATTAATGATTTTTGTTTTCGTTTGTCAAATTGAGTGTACAGTTTTAACAGAGTTGGTTTAATTGGATAGCTAAATTGGTTCATTTGCAACTTGGTATGCTTATTTTATTAATTCCTATTCAATTGATTTTATTTCAAGGAGTTAATATTGCTAGTTTTTTGGCTAATTTATGGATGGTGCCAATTATTTCATTTATAACCATATCGCTAATTATGGTTTCATATATTTGTATTTTTTGGTATGCAGTACAACGTTTATTATTTCATATAATCGATAAAAGCATTAGTTTAGCATTATGGCCGCTGGCTTATATTGAGCATTATTGGCTTGATACTGGTCATCTTCCAATTATCATAACCGGACTTAGTTGGCTTATTATATTATACTGGCAGTTTGGTTGGTTTTTTCAATATAATATACTAATAATATTGGTAATATATTGGACAGTAATGTCTATAAAATAAAATGATCTAGTTTTTTGGCGATTAATTATGTTGGATGTAGGCCATGGATTAGCAACTATTATTGAACAACATGGAAAAGTGTTAATTTATGACACCGGTATTTCATGGAGAAACAACAATATCGCTAACAGTACTATTTTGCCTTATCTACGATATCATCGTTTAACACCTTAAGGAATTACTTAGTCATCATCATGCCGATCACACTGGTTGGGTAGCTAGTTTATTATTAAGCTATCCGGGATTAATGATCAGAAGTAATTTTGATAAAAAAATCATTTTCCTTGCTATCTAAGTATTCATTGGCAATGGCAGAAATTACATATTGAAGTACTATGGCCAGTAGTCGATCAAAAAGAATCACATAATAACGAATCGTGTGTAGTAGAAATTAGTGATTGCTATCGTTCGGTTATTTTATCTGGAGAGCTTGAGAAATGAGCGGAAAAGGAACTAGTTCGTTTAGCAATAGCAAATTTGCCGGCTAATGTATTACAAGTTCCTCATCATGGTAGTAATAATTCGTCAACGATGGCGTTTATTCAAGCAATTAAACCACAATACTCACTTACTTCTGTTGCTCGTTATAGCCGTTGGCGTTTACCTTCTGATAAAGTATGCCACCGATATGTGAATGTGGGAAAAAATTGACTGATCACCGCTTAATCAGGGAAAATTATAGCGCAATTCTATTTTGATAAAATTGAAATAATGCGTTATAGACAGGAGGGTTATCCTCACTGGCATCATCAGCAGTTTGGTATTTAGACGTTTCCCAAGTAGAATAAACGGCTTATTTTATAGGTATTTAATAAGACAATGATAATGAATGATAAAGATTTTTCCACATGGCAAACATTTCGTCGACTATGGCCAATGATTTTGCCATTTAAACTGGGATTAAGTGTAGCTACTGTTGCGTTAATCATTAACGCTGCAGGCGATGCATTCATGATCTCCTTATTAAAACCTTTGCTTGATGAAGGTTTTGATAAAGCTGATAACAGCACATTAAAATGGTTACCGATCGCTATATTGGGACTAATGTTGATAAGAGGGATATCGAGTTTTATCTCTAATTATTGTATCGCGTGGGTTTCTGGTAAAGTAGTAATGAATATGCGTAGGCGTTTATTTGGCCATATGATGGGGATGCCGGTTGCTTTTTTTGATCAACAGTCGACAGGAACCTTACTTTCTCGCATTACTTATGATTCTGAACAAGTCGCCTCATCCTCCTCCAGTGCTTTAATCACTATTGTTAGAGAAAGCGCCTACATTATCAGTCTATTTGGACTTATGTTTTATTATAGTTGGCAACTTTCACTAATATTAATTATGATTGCTCCTATTGTTGCGTTAACCATCCGCTCGGTTTCCAAACACTTTAGGAATATTAGTAAAAGTATGCAAACTGGCATGGGGCAAGTAACGGCTAGCGCGGAACAAATGTTAAAAGGCCATAAGGAAGTTTTAATTTTTGGCGGACAAAAAGTTGAAACTGAGCGTTTTAGTAAAGTGAGCAATCATATGCGTCGGCAAACGATGAAAATGGTGACGGCATCTTCGATCTCTGATCCTATTATACAACTGATTGCCTCTCTAGCATTAGCATTCACACTTTATATCGCGAGTTTTCCAGAAGTTATGCAGACATTAACAGCAGGAACTATCGGTGTTGTTTTTTCGGCCATGTTTGCATTAATGCGTCCATTAAAATCATTAACAAATGTTAATGCACAATTTCAACGAGGTATGGCAGCATGCCAAACCTTGTTTACCATTTTAGATATGGAGCAGGAAAAAGACGAGGGTAAATTAATATTAAAAAAAGCTAAAGGTAAAATAGAATTTAAACATGTTACCTTCAAGTATCCAACAAAAGAGCATTTTGCATTGCATGACATCGGTTTTAGAATTCCGGCTGGAAAATCTATTGCTTTAGTCGGACGATCAGGTTCAGGAAAATCAACTATTGCGAATCTAATTACCCGCTTTTATGAGGTTAGTGAAGGTCAAATACTGCTTGATGATCGTGATTTACGTGAATACACCTTAAGTTCTCTACGTAGCCAAGTTGCACTCGTTTCTCAGCATGTCTATCTTTTTAACGATACTATTGCAAATAATATTGCTTATGCAACCGATGGTCGTTTTAGTCGAAAAAAGATCGAAAAAACGGCTAAAATGGCTCATGTGATGGACTTTATTCAAAAACTGGATAATGGACTAGATACGGTTATTGGTGAAAACGGTGTAATGCTTTCTGGTGGGCAGCGTCAACGAATTGCCATTGCGCGTGCTTTATTACATAACTCATCTATATTAATTCTTGATGAAGCTACATCTGCACTTGATACTGAGTCAGAGAGAGCCATTCAAGCAGCATTGGATGAATTACAGAAAAATCGGACTTCTATTATTATTGCCCATCGTCTTTCGACAATAGAAAATGCAGATGAAATTTTGGTTATTCAGGATGGTAAAATTATTGAACGAGGCGACCATCAAACTTTACTTAAGTGTGATGGTGCATATGCTCAACTTTACAGTATGCAATTTAAACAATGATTGAAAAAATATGGTTAGGTGGTTCGTGGCTATGTCTTTTGCTACTGCCGTTGTCGATATTTTATGGCATGATTATTGGATTAAGACGCCTTTGCTATCATTTTGCAATTTTCCCTAGTTGGAAAGCGCCGATACCTATTATCGTTGTGGGTAATTTGACTGTTGGTGGTAATGGTAAAACGCCGGTTGTCATTTGGTTAGTTGAGCAGCTTTTATCACGAGGCTATTGTGTTGGTGTTGTATCCCGTGGCTATGGGGGTAAAGCAAGTTCTTATCCGCTATTAGTTGATAAAAGTATATCAATAAAAGAAACTGGCGATGAACCTGCTTTAATTTATCAGCGAACTGGGGTGCCAGTGGTAGTTGCCCCTAAACGAGTAGAAGCAGTTAAAATGCTAGTTAGGCAACAAGAACTGGATGTTATTATTACGGACGATGGCCTTCAGCATTATGCACTGAAAAGGGATTTTGAAATCGTTGTTATCGATGGTATCCGTCGTTTTGGCAATGGTTGGTTGCTGCCTACTGGCCCATTACGTGAGTGTCAATATCGTTTGAATACTGTTAATGCCATTATTACTAATGGTGGTACAGCTAAGCATGACGAGATTGCCATGCAATTAACAGGCGATATTGCTATCAACTTGTTGACCGGCGAAAAACGCTCTGTCTGTGAATTGGAGCAAGTTGTCGCAATTGCAGGAATTGGGCACCCATCACGTTTTTTTTCAAGTCTTGAGCAAAAAGGGGTGCCATTAATTGCGACACACGCTTTTTCTGATCATCAATGTTATGAATTTTCTAAATTAACAACCTTAGTGACTGATTATCAAACATTATTAATGACTGAAAAGGACGCAGTGAAATGTTCTCATTTTGCTCAATTAAATTGGTGGTATCTGCCGGTAAGTGCTAAGGTTTCACAACCTGGTGCAGGAAAAATTCTTTCAGCCATCAGTGAATTAGTGAAGCCTAGTAAAAATGCTTGAAATAATGACATTATCATGTTATCTATAGCGCGAATCTAGTTAGGAATGTAATGACAACTTTTCAATAATACCACGCCAAGCTATTATTTCGTTAATATAAAATTCTTAAGTTTTATTTAGTATCAAGTTTAATTGATAAATTTTAGTAATGAATAATTTGGTTTATTGTAATGTTGTTTGACATTTAAATGAATACTAGATAGTAGGGTACACTACTGAGATGGTGTTTTTAATATAATAATACTGGTTTGACATTAAGGGTATTTGGTGAAAGAAAAAATGGAGTTTCTATCGAATGCTTAATAAAAGGATAGGAAGCACTAGGGAAAAATGAAATTTTGTTACCTAGTGAATAAAAGAAGTTTTTATTATGACATTTAAATTACAAATGGCTCGCGTAAAATGGTTTGATGTAAAAGAGGGCTATAGGTTTATCTCCCTGTGAATGGCGGTCAAGATATATATGTTAATCGTCAAGCTATTGAGAACACCAAAATAAATGGCTTAAAGAAGGCTAGTGTGTTGAATTTTCAGTTACGCGTAGCGCTTATGGTATGATGTTATCGCTTATGAATTTTAACCTACTGTGAGCTGCCAAATTGTCAGATTACTGACAAATACACTTTAGAGCAGATATTAAAGTTAACGGTGATGCATGCTTATGCTATTCTGATTTCATTTTAAGTTACGTTTTTGATGAGGAATATATGGATCACCGTCTACTTGATATCATTGCTTGTCCTATTTGTCATGGCAAACTAGTTTATGATAAACAAAATTTAGAGCTTATCTGTAAATTTGATTATCTTGCTTATCCTGTGCGTAATAACATACCTGTCTTATTAAGAGAAGAAGCTCGTGAGTTACCTTTAGATGAAGAAAAGTAACATGTTCACAGTAATTATTCCGGCGCGTTTTGCTTCTAATCGCTTACCGGGCAAGCCGTTAGTTGATATTCATGGAAAACCTATGATCATTAGAGTAATGGAAAGAGCGCTAATGTCAGGTGCGAAGCGTGTTATTGTGGCTACTGATCATCAGGCAGTATTTGATGTGGTGCAAGCGGCCAATGGTGAAGTCTGTATGACCAGCGTTGACCACCAATCAGGCACTGAACGATTGGCAGAAGTTGTTGAAAAATATGGCTTTTCTGATGAAGAAATTATTATCAACGTTCAAGGTGATGAACCTTTTATCCCACCAGAAATAATTAATCAATTAGCTAATAATCTAATGCTAAATAACGTCGGGATGGCAACATTAGCCGCTCCCATAAATAGTCCAGATGAAGTATTTGATCCTGCTATTGTAAAAGTAGTGACGGATAAACAGAGCAATGCCTTATATTTTTCTAGAACTGCTATTCCCTGGGAACGTGATCGCTTTGCAGTGACCAAAATGGAAATTGGCGAGCATTTTTTACGCCATGTCGGTATTTATGCTTATCGGGTTGGTTTTATTCGGCGATATATCCAATGGCCGATAAGTTCGTTAGAGACGATAGAAATGCTTGAGCAGTTGCGTGTGCTCTGGTACGGCGAAAAAATTCATGTTGCTCTGGCAGTTAAAACACCAGGGCCCGGAGTAGATAATCAACAGGATCTTGATGCTGTTCGGAAAGCATTTTTTCCTGCTTAAAATTACGATGTTACCTATTTTTTAAAAAACTATTTATTCCACTACATTAGAACTAAGCATTAGGGGTTGGGTATTGTCAGTTTTTATGGACTGCCATATTGAGCCAATGAATTCATACCAAGCGCGTTCTGAATGGGAAAAAAAGTAAATCGATGGGAAAAATTTTTCCCAAGGATGCAATGCTGAGGTTATGGCAAGTTGATTTGCGGGTGCAGTTATGGGGCGCATATTTCTAGCAATAAAAAAACGTTCAGCACGTGCCATATGGTTGGCTGAAGTTACCAATAGAAAAGGTTGCCTATCAACGATTTTTTCCACTTCGAAGGCTTCTTCTTCAGTATCTCTCGGTTTGGTTAAAGTGATTAAAGCTGTTTCCGGTACGCCTAACGATAGTGCCACCTTTGCTGCTACTTCGGCATTACTTATTGTATTGTTCCCGCGCCCGCCAGTAAAAATTAATTTAGCACCCGGATATTGAGAATAGAGGCGAATTCCTTCCGTCACTCTAGCTAGGCTATTATTAATAAGGTTAGCGCTAGGTGGCCAATTAGGGTTGTAAATAAATCCGCCTCCAAGGACAACGATATATTGTATGTTTTCTTTTTTAGGGTGTAATAGCTCATAGCGTTTGTTAAACACACCTTCTGTTGACAGTAGTAATTTATCCGCGATAGGTTGTAGACTTAGTAATAAAATAGTCAACCAACTAAAAGAGACTAAACATTTGCCGCTTTTTTGCCAGTGAGTGAACCAAAGTAGTAATAATCCGATAAAGCTAACTAAAATGAGGAGAGGTAATGGCATTAAAAGCGAACCAATATATTTTTTCAATGTAAACAACATCTTTAAACCCTAGTTAATGAATTTATCGAGTATAGTATATTCAATCATATAGATACTAGTTTAATAAATTGTTAATATAAAGGTTATTAATAATAAAATTGTTTTTTATTATTAATAACGTGCTAATTAAAATAAGTATTTTTATCATCAATGGCGATTAAGTTTTATAATAGCTGTTGTCGAGATATTTTTTCATGGTAGATCGCAATTTTGATGGCATTGCAGATAAGCTTACACAGAATATTTATGGTACACCAAGGGAAAAATACGCGAAGCTGTTATTTGGCAGGATCTAAACTCTCTGCTTGATTTATTATCTAGTAAGCCGTTAAAAATATTGGATATGGTTGTGGGAGTAGGTCTTTTTGCTAGAAAGTTGGCTGCTATGGGTCATCAAGTTATCGTTTGTGACATTTAGGCAACGATGCTTGAACGCGCTAGATTGTTGGCTGAAAGTAAGTCATAACATGCAATTTATTCACTTTTCCGTTCAGAATCTTGCTCAATATTTAACAGAAACGGGAATCGTCGATTTAGTGCTGTTTCATGCAGTCATTGAATGGATCAATGAACAAAAATCTGCAATAAAAAACCTAGCGGATATAATTAACCTAGGTGGCGCATTTTCTATCATGTTTTATAATGCGAATGGGTTGGTGATGAGAAATGCTGTATTAGGTAACTTCCATTTAGCGACATCTAATATTCAGCGTCGCTGCAAACGTTCACTTACCCCTTTAAATCTCTTATTACCAGAAACAGTATATTAATGGTTAAAAAAATTTGACTTTAGAATAGTTATTGTCGACAACAACCCTATATTAATCTAGGGCGCTATATTCATGTTAGGGCATGCAAGTTTATGTGAAAGGATGAATTATGGGTGAATTTTCCCAGACTGTTCCAGAATTGGTATCATGGTCGCGAAAAAATGATTTTTCAATATCATTACCTGCTGAGCGTCTGGCCTTTTTATTGGCTGTTGCTGTCCTCAATAGTGAACGGCTTGATGGTGAAATGAGTGAAGGTGAATTAATTGATGCTTTTCGTGAAGTCAGCAAAGGATTCGAGCAGACAGCCGAAACCGTTACTGCCAGAGCTAATAATGCAATTAATGATATGGTACGACAGAAATTATTTAATCGTTTTTCTAGTGAAATCATTGAAGGTAATGCGATTTACCGTTTAACGCCACTTGGTATAGGGATCAGTGATTATTATATTCGCCAGCGGGAATTTTCTTCACTACGTTTATCTATGCAACTTTCAATTGTAGCTGGTGAATTAAGTCGAGCGGCAGATGCTGCAGAAGAAGGGGAAGATGAATTTCACTGGCATCGCCATGTTTTTGCTCCATTAAAATATTCAGTGGCAGAAATTTTTGACAGTATTGATATGTCGCAGCGTGTGATGGATGAACAGCAAAATAGTGTAAAGGAAGACATCTCCGCATTACTTAGTCAGGATTGGCAGACGGCGATTGCTAACTGTGAACAACTTTTAACAGAAACTTCAGGCACATTACGTGAATTACAAGACACGCTGGAAGCGGCTGGTGATAAATTACAGACCAATTTGTTACGTATTCAAGAGGCGAATATGAATGGAGGTAGTTCAGAATTGGTTGATAAGCTAGTATTTGATTTACAAAGTAAGCTAGATCGAATTATTAGTTGGGGTCAACAATCCATCGATCTCTGGATTGGCTATGATCGCCATGTACACAAATTTATCCGTACTGCCATTGATATGGATAAAAATAGAATATTTTCGCAGCGCTTACGTTTATCGGTGCAAAATTATTTTGCCGATCCGTGGGCATTAACGGTAGCCAATGCTGACCGATTATTTGATGTGCGTGGTGAGGATCTCGTATTAAGTAATGAAGAAGTGATGGGTGAATTGCCCGCTGAACTTGAATATGAAGAGCTTAATGAAATTAATGAACAACTGATTAAGATGATAAAGCAGGCATTAGTAGGTTATAAGAAAGATCAGCATCCACTTGATATTGGTTTAATATTGTGTGATTACTTGACTAAATATCCACAGAAACGGCACTTTGATGTTGCGCGTATTATTATTGATCAGGCAGTTAAGTTAGGTATAGCAGAAGCGGATTTTTCAGGTATCCACCCTGAATGGTTAGCGATTAATGATTACGGAGCCAAGGTACAGGCACATGTCATCGACAAATATTGAACAATTTATGCCAGTAAAATTGGCACAAGCTTTAGTCAGTTCTCTTTTCCCAGAATTGGATAGCCAGCTTCGAGCCGGGCGTCATATTGGCATTGATGATCTTGATAATCACGCTTTTCTGATGGATTTTGAACAGGAGTTAATCGCTTTTTATGTTCGCTATAATGTTGAGTTGATCCGCGCGCCAGAAGGTTTTTTCTATCTACGGCCACGTTCGACCACATTAATTTCTCGCTCAGTTTTATCTGAGTTAGATATGATGGTTGGTAAAATTCTTTGTTATCTTTATTTAAGTCCGGAAAGACTTTCTAATCAGGGTATTTTTACTACTCAGGAACTATTTGAAGAACTATTGTCACTAGCTGATGAAAGTAAACTACTTAAATTTGTTAATCAGCGTTCGACAGGAACGGATTTAGACAAGCAAAAATTACAAGAAAAGCTCCGCACTTCGCTTAATCGTCTACGTCGACTGGGTATGGTTCATTTTTTACAAAATGACAGTCAGTGTTTTATGATCACCGAATCTGTCTTTCGTTTTGGTGCTGATGTGCGTAGTGGTGGTGATCCACAACAAGCCCAACTGCGAATGATCCGTGATGGTGAAGCGATGTCGTTAAAAGATAACTTATCGCTAACAGATAGTGATGGTAATGAAAGTGATAAAGATGAAGCGGAGGATGAATAGCTATGTTAGAACGAGGCAAGTTTCACTCACTTACGCTCATCAATTGGAACGGTTTTTTTGCCAGAACATTTGATTTAGATGAGCTAGTAACGACTCTATCTGGCGGCAATGGCGCCGGAAAATCGACCACTATGGCGGCATTTATTACCGCCATGATCCCTGATTTAACCTTGTTGCATTTTCGTAATACTACCGAAGCTGGTGCAACTTCAGCATCGCGTGATAAAGGCCTGCATGGAAAATTACGCCCAGGGGTTTGTTATTCGATTTTGGACGTAATTAATTCTCGTCATCAGCGTATTCTAGTAGGTGTTCGCTTACAACAAATCACTGGTCGTGATAAAAAAGTTGATATAAAACCCTTCATGATCCAAGGGTTACCAACCGCAATTTTACCAACGCATATCTTGACTGAGCAGGTTGAAGAACGTCAAGCGCGTGTCATTGGTTTAAATGATTTAAAAGATCATGTGGATGCAATTGAAGGTGCGCAGTTTAAACAATTTAATTCTATCACCGATTATCATGCCCAACTATTTGATCTGGGCATTATTCCAAAACGATTGAGATCATCGAGTGATAGGAGCAAATTTTATCGCTTAATTGAAGCTTCTTTATACGGAGGTATTTCTAGTGCCATTACGCGTTCCTTGCGTGATTATCTTTTGCCTGAGAATAGTGGTGTTCGAAAAGCCTTTCAGGATATGGAAGCTGCTTTGCGTGAAAATAGGTTAACCCTTGAAGTGATCCGGGTTACTCAGTCTGATCGTGATTTATTTAGGCGTTTAATCAATGAAGCAACGGATTACGTTTCTGCTGATTATATGCGTCATGCTAATGAACGCCGAGTGCATCTAGATAGCGCACTTGCTGTTCGGGCTGAATTATTTGACGGTCGTAAACAACTGATTGCGGCCCAGACCCGTCATGTTGAAATGGTACATGAATTGGATGAAAAAAATGGGTCTTCTTTAGATTTAGAGGCTGATTTTCAGGCAGCTAGCGATCATTTGGGTTTAGTACAAGCAGCAGTACGCCAGCAGGAAAAAATCGATCGTTATCAGGCAGATATTGAAGAGATTATTTATCGTCTGGAAGAACAAAGTGAAGTTGTTGAGCAAGCCTTAGATCAGCAAACTGAGGTTGAAGCTAAAGTTGAGGAGGCCGAATTAGAGGTTGATGAGATAAAGAGCCAACTGGCTGATTACCAGCAAGCGTTAGATGTTCAGCAAACACGTGCAATCCAACATCAAAAAGCTCTCCAAGCGTTGGAACGGGCAAAGAAAATTTGCCAATTAGCTAAATTAACGCCGAGTAATGTCAAGCAATTTTTAACTAGTTTTGAAGGAAAAGAGCAACAGAACACCGAAAAATTGCTTCAACTGGCACAAAAAATTAGTGTGATTGATGCGGCGACTAATCAATTTGACCAAGCTTATAACTTAGTTAAAAACATTAATGGTGAAGTCAAACGGGATAGTGCTTATCAAAAAGCACGTGAATTATTGCGTGATTGGGTTTCACAACAACATCTTGCCAAGCGCGTTGAGCCGCTACAAATGCAATTAGCTGAACTGGAGCAAAAACTTAATAGTCGGCAAGATGCTGAACGTATTTTAGCTGAATTTTGTCAACATTCTGAACAGAAATATCAACCAGATGAGTTAACGTCACTACTGGAAGAATTAGAAGCTCAGCAAGAGGAACTGAGTATTTCTGTTAATGAAAGTAATGAGCATCGCATGTTAATGTGTCAAGAGCTTGAGCAGGTCAAACATAAAATTCAAACGCTAACCAAAAAAGCCCCTATTTGGCTGGCAGCACAAGATGCCTTTAATCAATTAACCGTGCAGGCTAATGATAGTTTTAGCCATAGTCATGAAATTACTGAGCATCTACAGCAATTATTAGAACAAGAACGTGAAATCACCGTTGAACGTGATGAAGTAGCCAGTCAAAAGAGTGAATTAGAGCAACAGATAGTCAATCTTAGTCAACCGGGCGGCGCTGATGATAATAGCTTACTTAGCTTGGCCGAACGTCTTGGTGGTGTTTTGTTATCTGAAATTTATGATGATATTACTATCGATGATGCGCCCTATTTTTCAGCGCTCTATGGTCCAGCAATACATGGAATTGTTGTCCCTGAGCTAGCAAAGATTCACTCGCAGCTTGGTGAATTGATAACCGAATGTCCAGATGATGTTTATTTTATTGAAGGTGATCCGCAATCTTTTGATGATAGTGTGTTTAATACGGAAGAATTTGACCAGGCGGTCTTAGTTCGATATTCAAAGCGTCAATGGCGTTTTTCTCGTTATCCTGAAGTACCATTATTTGGTCGGGCGGCGCGTGAAAATCAGCTGGAAATGTTGAGCCAAGAGAGTGATACCTTAGCTGAGCGTTATGCAACCCTCTCTTTTGATATACAGAAATTACAGCGAGCTCATCATGCATTTAGTCGTTTTATTGGCAAACATCTTGCGGTGGTTTTTGACGCCAATCCAGAGGCTGAAATTCGTTCTTTGAACCAACGTAAAAATGAACTAGAGAGCCAGTTAGAACAATTTGAAGCTCAGATACAACAAGAAAAGCAGCAACATACTGCGATCAAAAAGCGTTTATCTAGTTTGAACCGTTTGTTGCCACAAGTTAATTTGCTAATGGATGAAACGTTAGTTGATCGCATTGAAGAAATTCGTGAAGCACTTGCGGAGGCAGAAGAAGCGAGACACTTTTTGCATAAACATGCAAAATCGTTGGTAAAGCTTGAATCGATAGTTAACGTCTTACAAAGTGATCCTGAACAAAATGAGCAATTACGTTATGAATATGGACAAGTCAAACAGTTACAGCAACAATCAAAACAGCAAACTTTTGCTTTAATTGAAGTCTTGCAACGTCGAGCACATTTTAGTTATAGCGACTCGACAGAGATTCTGACAGAAAATACCGATTTAAATAATAAACTCCGTCAACGTTTAGAACAGGCTGAAAAAGAGCGTAGTCAGGCACGTGAACAGCTAAGGCAGCAACAAAGTAAAACGGCGCAATTTAATCAACTATTAGCTTCATTGCGTAGTTCTTTTGAAACTAAGCGGGATATGCTAAGAGAATTAGAGGCTGAAATAAAGGCCATTGGCGTCCAGGTAGACAGTAATGCAGAAAAACGGGCGCGCGAACGTCGAGACCAACTTTATGAGGCAGTAAATGCTAATCGCTCGCGCATCAACCAATTGGAAAAACAGATCGCATTTTGTGAAGCTGAAATGGACAATTGGCAGAAAAAATTACGTAAATTAGAGCGAGACTATTACCAACTTCGCGAGCAGGTTGTATCAGGTAAATCTGGTTGGTGTGCTGTAATGCATATGGTCAGAGAGAATGGCGTCGAGCATCGTTTACATCGACGTGAATTAGCTTATATGGATGGCGATAGTTTACGTTCGATGTCAGATAAAGCGCTAGGCGCTCTTAGACAAGCGGTCGCGGATAATGTACATTTACGGGATATATTACGCGCCTCTGAAGATCTTAAACGGCCAGAGCGTAAAATAGAGTTCTTTATTGCCGTTTATCAACACTTACGTGAACGTATTCGACAAGATATTATTCGTACTGATGATCCGGTTGATGCTATTGAACAGATGGAAATTGAATTAGCGCGTCTGACAGAAGAGCTGACCGCTCGTGAACAAAAATTAGCCATCAGTGCTAAGAGTGTGGCAAATATTATCCGTAAAACGATCCATCGTGAGCAAAATCGTATCCGCCTGCTTAACCAAGGGCTACAGTCCGTTGCTTTTGGGCAGGTAAAAGGAGTTCGACTTAATGTTAATGTCCGACAAAGTCATGAATCATTACTTGATATGTTGTCAGAAGAGCATGAACATCATCAGGATCTGTTTAAAAATAAAAATCTGACATTCTCTGAAGCGATGGCAAAACTTTATCAACGTTTAAATCCACAGCTAGATATTGGGCAACGCCTGCCACAAATAATTGGCGAAGAGTTACTCGATTATCGTAATTATCTTGAACTGGATGTTGAAGTTAATCGTGGTTCGGAAGGCTGGTTTAAAGCAGAAAGTGGTGCGCTTTCGACGGGAGAAGCGATTGGTACCGGTATGTCAATTTTGGTGATGGTCGTACAAAGTTGGGAAGAAGAGTCACAACGATTACGAGGTAAAGATATTTTACCTTGTAGGTTCTTATTCCTAGATGAAGCGGCTCGATTGGACGCTAAATCGATTGCAACACTGTTTGAACTTTGTGAACGATTAAAAATGCAATTAATTATTGCTGCACCTGAAAATATCAGTCCGGAAAAAGGGACGACTTATAAGTTGGTACGTAAGGTATTTGGTCAACAAGAGCATGTTCATGTTGTTGGTTTAAAAGGTTTTGGACAAGAAGATGAGCAGTTAAAAATATCATCTGCTGTCACTTAAGCTCAAGTAGTAAAAAATTATTTTTATATTTTAAATATAGCTGGTTGGTAATTTAATTTTTAATAAGTATTAAATCTCAGATTTATGGAATTTTATTTTAAATGAAAATTTACTTTATCAAGAAAGGTTTAAATTAATTTATAAACATAATTATTTTTTAAATATAAAAATTATTTAATTTTGAATCAAATAAATGACAATAAATTAGTTAATTTTGACCTTCTAAATATAAATTTTTACTCTGGTATTAAAACAATAAAAATGAATTAAAAAGGTGATACTATGGTGAATAAAAGAGTGAACACTTTGCATGCTTCACTAATATGATGTGTAACATTGGCAATAACACCAGCATGTGCTCAGTTGGGACAAATAGACACGATTACAAATTCTCAAATCCCTTTAACAAATTTGGTTTCTGAGATGAAAAATACCACTGCTGAAGAGATACAAAAAAGTCGTTAGCAACTACAAGGCTGGTTATCATCTGGTACTAATTTAGTCTATATGGACAGGTTAGCAAAGTTGTATGCTGTAAATATATGCATACCCTTGGGATGATGAAACAGCGTTATTAGAATTTAAATAATAATTAGCCGAATTAGCGCTGTTCGGTTTTCAGTCTCAGTTTGGTAAGTGCTTGTCCCTATTCGTAAAAAATAAAAAACTCAATAAGATGGAATGAGATGTTATTTTGTCAGATGCTATGTTAGGTTATTTATATTTTATCTGTAATGTAAAATATAATGGTAAAGATTGGTTATATCAAAAAACGCCTTATCAACTCCGTGAGCCAACGATTGGCAGTGCTACTCAGTGGTAAGGTGCGATTAATTCTAAACAATTAGTTAGTTGGATAAAAACATTAGCCCGCAAAACGCCTCATACTTACTAATCAGAACGAAGATGTTTGCTTATTTATCAGATCAACAAATATGGCATATGGCCTAAGATAAATGTGGTTAGTCTATTAAAGACAGGGGAAGCAAGCAATGATCTTATTTCTTTAACTGGAATTTAACACGCAATGGCTTATTAACGCAAGATCCAGTTACAGATGAAGATACTCATCGTTATGATGGGTTATTAGTTGATGCGATTAAACAATTCCAGAGAATGTATGGATTAGAGCCGGATGGTATTACTGGTAACGCAACATTAAAATGGCTAAATACTTCAGCAACCGATCGGGCTGGTTTACTGGCGATTAATATCCAGTGCTTAAGAATTATTCCCAATGGAGGTGGTTCTGGCATCTTAGTTAACATTCCGGCTTATACATTACATTTTATTTAAATAATCAATTAATTATGATTGTTGGTCGTCCTGATCGTAAAACTCCGATAATGAATAATGAACTTAATAGTATGGATTATTAATCCGCCTTGGAATATCTCTATTAGCATGGTTCGTAGAGATATTTTACCTTAAACCAGAAGATATCCGGGATATTTTGCTCGCATAGGTTTTACGGTTTTATCCGGTTGGGAGCGTGATGCCTATCCTATTAATCCTTACTCCATTAATTGGCATTCAATCTCATTTTCATCCTTTCCCTATCGTGTACTCCAGGCGCCAAGACCATCTAATGCCTTAGGACGTTTTAAATTCAACATGTCAAGCGCTGACGCAATTTACTTACATGGTAATCTCTGACCATAGTTATTTAATCGGCAAAATCGTTCAATTAACTCTGGTTGTGTGAGAGTGAATAAGGCATCAGTTTTAGCATCAATTTTACTTGCGCGCGTTAGTTGGGATCAAAAGCGTATTTGTGGTGCACTTCAGTAAGGTGACACATGTTATATTAATATTCCAGGTAGGATACCAAATTATCTTTATTACCAAACAGCCTGGGTTGATAACAAGAATGTAGCTAATTTTCGGGATGGCATTTATGGCTATGACAATGCAATTTATGGGGCGATGAATTATTTAAATGAAATAAGAACCATGCTTAACTAATGAATAAAAATGATATAAAAGAGGTAAAAACCTCTTTTATATTAAATTTCAATAGAGTGTTATTTTGTTTAGTATATATTGCTATTAGTGATAAATTATGTCTTTTTCAAGATAACAGATTAAACTCAGGTATTAGTAAAATTGATTGATAATTAGTCTAACTTAAGAGTTATTTGTATAAAAATTGAATAAATTTATGTAATTATTGCAATAATAGATTATAATAATATTATTTTTATTGATAATTAAGATGTATTAAATACGCTATTTTATAGCGTTATATAGACATTTTTTTCATAATTATACAAAAGTAAAGTGAAATAAATTCAGTATAATTATTGTACATATTGATTATTATTTTTTCTTTTTATTTGAGTTAAGTGGCTATGGACAATATTGATAAGAATCGACGAAAATGGTTAGGTTATGGTGCGATAATATTGGGTTTTAGTTTATTACCTAACCATGCCTTTGCGGCTTTAACAACCCCGAAAGCCAAAATTCTGCGCTTTGAAAATCTTCATACCGGAGAGTCTCTTAAAACTGAATTTTTTGATGGTCATTATTACAATAATTCGGAATTGACGAGACTAAATCATCTATTCCGTGATTTTCGTAATAATAAAATTAAAACTATTGATCCGAAATTATTTGATCAAATTTATTTGTTACAAATGCTAATGGGAATCAATAAACCTATTCAACTAGTTTCTGGTTATCGTTCTGTCGAAACCAATAATGCACTTCGACGTAAAAGTGGTGGGGTTGCTAAAAATAGCTATCATACCCATGGTCGGGCAATGGATTTTTATATTAAAGGGATCGAACTTAGCCATATCCGTAAAGCAGGATTAAAGATGCGAGCGGGTGGAGTAGGTTATTATCCTAATAGTAATTTTGTCCATATTGATACAGGACCGGTCAGAAGATGGTAATCTATTAGATATTAAATAAATTTTTATTTAAATAATGGATTTACTACTATATGAAATTCGAAATTATTCCTGTAACCAATTTTATGCAGAATTGTATGCTAATTTGGGATGAAAAGAGCTTAGATGCCGTTATTGTTGATCCTGGTGGTGAAGCAGAAAAATTAATTGCTAAAATTGAAAAGCGTTCATTAAATTTACAGTATATCTTATTAACTCATGGTCATTTTGATCATGTAGGTGCTTGTGCTGAGATAGCAGCGTATTTCTCGGTGCCAATTTATGGCCCACAAAAAGAAGATGAATTTTTAATCAAGGAGTTAGCAGTCCAAAGCCAAATGTTTGGGGTGGCACAATGCCCAGAATTTATGCCAGATTGCTGGTTACAAGATGGGGACGAAATTAGTTTTGCTGATATCAAACTGGCTGTTTTACATTGTCCGGGTCATACGCCTGGGCATGTTATCTTTGTTAATCATGCGGATAAGCTAATTTCTATGGGAGATGTACTTTTCCAAGGAGGTGTTGGTCGCAGTGATTTACCTAAAGGTAATCATGCAACATTAATCCATTCAATTAAAATAAAAATTTTGCCCCTTGGTGATGATTATCAATTTATTCCTGGTCATGGACCAATGTCTAATTTATGTGCTGAGCGGCAATTTAATCCCTTCTTACAAGGCTAATTTGTGATTTTTATCTGATTCGTCAATAATAAAAAACCGATTAGGCTTTAGACCTAATCGGTAACTCTCTGAATTAACAATGTGTTTCTTTATAATACGTCAATAATAGCTTTGCATAAAGGAACCATATTTTCTAACGTTAAGCCAGCGACATTAATTCGACCTGAACTAATCGCATAGATAGCATGTTTTTCACATAGCTGAGTTACTTGTTCTTCATTAAGACCACTAAAAGAGAACATACCATTTTGTTTTTTAATAAAACTAAAATCTTGCTGAGCGCCTTTTTCTTGTAATGTGTTTACAAATAACTGCCGCATACGTTGGATGCGTTGCCGCATGGTTGTCAGCTCTTCTATCCACTCTTTCTTTAGTAATTCATCGGATAAAATCGTGGTAACAATGGCCGCACCGTGGGCAGGGGGATTAGAGTAGTTTGCTCGGATAATCGATTTTATTTGACTAAACGCTCGCTCTGCTTGATCACTATTATTGGCAATAATAGTACAGGCACCGACCCGTTCATTATATAAGCCGAAATTTTTCGAGGAGGAACTAGCAATGATGATTTCAGGATTTTTATTGGCAAAAATACGTAAACCTTGCGCATCTTCGTCTAGGCCTTTAGCAAAGCCTTGATAGGCAAAATCAAAAACCGGTAGTAAGTTTTTCTCTGCCGCTAGGGTAGATAGAATTTCCCATTGCTCTGGCGTTGGGTCGATACCGGTAGGGTTATGACAGCAGCCATGCAGTAAAAGCATATCACACGGCTTCGCATCTTCTAAGCTGGTTAACATACCAGAAAAATCCAGATTATGCTTGTTAGTATCATAGTAATTGTAATGACAGTTTGTCAGGCCGGCCGCTTTAAATATATTCTCGTGATTTGGCCAGGTTGGATGGCTGATCCAGATGCGTTGCGCAGAGGTATGTTTAGCGATAAATTCAGCGGCAATCCGCAATGCACCGGTTCCTCCTGGCGCCTGTAAAGTTCGCGCACGATTTTCGGCGATAATCGGATGGTTGTTGCCGAAAAGTAATGTTTGGGTAACGGTGGTAAATTCCGCTATCCCGCTAATAGTAAGATAATTTTTAGTTACTTCATTCTCTAGTAGATATTTCTCTGCTTTTTTGACGGAAGTAAGAATGGGGGTTTTCCCTGACTCATCCTTGTAAACACCAATACCTAAATTGATTTTTTGTTTACGCGGATCAGCATTAAAACTTTCTGCTAAGCCTAAAATAGGATCCGCAGGAGCAGCAATAATATTTTCCAACATATTTATAATTCCAATAACTCAATTGTAATTTGGTAATCGAGGGATCTCAGGTTAACGCGATGAAAATGATTTGCCAACACTCTGCGAAAAAAATAAGGTAAACTTGTGATATTAGTTTAGGTTGGTACTGTCTGGCTGGTAACAATATTTTATCAATTAACATAAATTGATAAAAAAAGGCAGCGCTTTAGCGCTACCTTTTTAGATTTACGTTTTCACTTTTACCATTTAAATACCGCTAAGCGACAATTAGAACTGGTAAACTAAGCCTAAGCCAGCAAGATTGTCGCTGCCAATACCATGTTGTTTGGTAAACTCATTGCTATTGACTAGGTTGATTTTATAATCAACGACTGCGGTCAGATTTCTGTTGAAATAGTAGAAAGCTCCTAGAGAAACATATTTCACCAAATCTTGCTTATCAGCACTTGGTAAATCTTTACCTTTAGACTGCACATAAGCGATAGATGGCTTCAGACCAATTTCATCAAACAGATACTGACCAACCAATTCAAAGTTCTCGGTTTTGTTAGCGATCTTTCTCATATCATTGGTATCATTGAAGTTTTTACCAAATATGGTCATATTACGAGTTTCGCCGTACATCGCTGCCAGATATAGGTTGTTAGCATCATATTTAATACCAGTGTTCCAGCCTTCGCCACTATTACCACCAGCACCACTTGCAGTTTTTTGACCATCAGTCATACTACGATTAGATTTAGTATAACCAGCACCTAATGCTACGCCCCAGCCGATATCATAGTTAGCAGCTACACCGAAACCGTCACCGTTATTTTTCAGGTAATCTGAGTTGCCTGATTTGTTACTTTCAGTATTTTTTCCTTGATACTGTAGAGCGAAGTTCAAGCCATCGACCAGACCAAAGAAATCAGTGTTGCGATAAGTTAACAGGTTACGGTTACGGCCAGTCATGTAGCTATCAGCCTGAGACATAGAGTCTTCACCATAAAGTGGTAGAACGGCTGTCCATGCGTTGACATCATGAAGAACACCATAGTTGCGACCATAGTCTACTGAACCAAAGTCAGCAATTTTCAAACCGGCATAAGCTAGAGGGGTTGTGTTTTCTTTCTCAGCTTCACTTTTGTTGGTTTTTATTTCCCATTCGAAACGACCAAAACCAGTTAGTTGGTCAGAGATTTGAGTATCACCTTTTATACCAAGACGAACACGCGAATCATCGCCTCCATCGCCACCACTGCTTTTTCCAAAGAAGTGACGAACGTCAACTTTACCGTATAGATCGAGTTCGTTGCCGTCTTTGTTATAGATTTCAGCTGCGTTTGCTGTACCAGCTAACAACGCTGGGATAACTATTGCAAGAATATTGCGCTTCATCATTATTATTACCCTCATTGGTGTCATTCGGACACTTGCCACTGCTAAAAATAAATTCCCAACCATTGGGAACCATCTCCAAGAGTTTAGTGCCGTCTCATTTCTGTGCCCAGTGTTCCATTGGTAAATATTTTTATCTACCTTGAAAATGATACAAAAATACAATATTTACAACAAAAAGAAATAATATACTTCAAAATGTAAATAAAGGAAAACTTTTTGATATTTTTATCATAATTAGAAATAAAAAGATCAGCGATATACTGACCAGTTATCATATAAAATATTTATTCGTTTTATGAGATTAAATATTTAAAAGCTCGCGTTACGTGGAGTGCGCGGAAATGGGATCGTTTCACGGATATTTTGTACGCCAGTAACATAAGCGACTAGGCGTTCAAATCCGAGACCAAATCCGGCGTGAGGCACGGTGCCATAACGGCGCAGATCGCGATACCAGCTATAATCTTGTTGGTTAATACCCATCTCTTCCATGCGAGCATCCAATTTATTCAGTCGCTCTTCACGCTGAGAGCCACCAATAATTTCGCCAATACCTGGCGCTAATACATCCATGGCAGCAACAGTTTTATTATCATCATTCAGACGCATATAAAAAGCTTTGATATCTTTTGGATAGTTTTTGACCACCACGGGTGCATTGAAGTGTTGCTCAGCTAAATAACGTTCATGCTCAGAAGAGAGATCGATACCCCAAACTACTGGATTTTCAAAGGATTGACCCGATTGCTTCAGCACTTTAATGGCATCGGTATAGTCGATTTGGGTAAAATCTGAGGCGACAAATTTTTCTAATCGGGTAATCACCTCTTTATCGATACGGTCAGCAAAAAAGGTTAAGTCATCATTTCGTTCTTGCAAAACCGATTTAAAGACATATTTTAACATTTTTTCGGCCAGGCTGGCTATATCATTCAAATAGGCAAAAGCTACTTCCGGCTCAATCATCCAAAATTCAGCTAAGTGGCGGCTAGTGTTAGAGTTTTCTGCTCGAAACGTTGGTCCAAAGGTATAAATTTTGCTCAATGAACAAGCATAAGCTTCGCCATTTAACTGACCAGATACGGTTAGAAATGCTTTTCGGCCAAAAAAGTCTTTATCAAAATTAATGTCATCTTTATCTGTTCGAGGAATATTCTGTAAATCTAATGTCGAGACGCGAAACATGTCACCGGCACCCTCGGTATCGGAGGCGGTGATAATGGGCGTTGAGACCCAAAGATAGCCTTCTTTATTAAAGAAATGATGAATAGCTTGAGCTAGGGTATTGCGAACACGGGCAACGGCGCCGATAAGATTGGTACGTGGACGTAGATGTGCCACTTCGCGTAAATACTCAACACTATGACGCTTGGCAGCGATTGGATAACTATCAGGGTTTTCTACCATTCCGACTATAACAACCTGAGTTGCTGATAATTCAAATTTTTGTCCTTGCCCTTCTGATGGTTTCACAATCCCGGTTACTTCAACCGAGCAACCAGCGGTGAGGTGTAAAACTTCGTTTTCATAATTATCTAGTTTATTATTTACAATAGCCTGTAATGGATTAAAGCAGGAACCGTCATAGACGGTGAGGAATGAGAAACCAGCTTTTGAATCTCTTCTTGTACGAACCCAGCCACGAACGGTTACTTCTTCGCCTACCGCTACACGGCCTTGTAGTACTTCGACTACAGGCGCTATGTTCATAAAATACTCTCTTTTGATATTAGTTATTTAAAGTTGTTTGATCCCGATTGTGGGAAAGGCCTTATGTTACTTGTCCACGCGTAGGAAACAAGTAAAAATAGCAAGTTTAAAATGGGAATAACCAAATGAAAAGACCTTTGTAATAAGAATTTAATTTACTCTAATTTGACAATCAACAAAATAACTTGCCGTAATAATCAACTATAGTTTGTCATTAACCTGCTCCTTTATGCTAGGGATATTAAAGGCTTTTTTCAAGCGATCGATAAATTCATCGTTATCACAGATAGTTTTTCCTGGGCTATCAGATAACTTAGCAACGGGTTTACCATTACATTCTACTAATTTAATCACAATATTAAGTGGTTTTACTTGGGGTATATTGCAGGTTAAACGGGTTCCGATACCAAAAATAAGGTTAATACGTTTATAGAAATGTTTATATAGGATCAATGCTTTTTGTAGGTTAAGATTATCTGAAAAAACTAGGGTTTTACTCATCGGATCGATAGCTAGTTTTTTATAATGATTAATCGCTTTTTCACCCCATTCTGAAGGATCAGCCGAGTCATGACGTAATCCTTGATAACGACTAGCGAAAGTGATATCAAAGTCGCGCAGGAAAGCATCCATCGTTATACAATCTGTTAAGGCAATAATACCTAATTGATCTGGATATTCATCCAACCAACTTTGTAGTGCAACGCGCTGGCTATTAGCAAGATCAGCGCTAATTTGCTGATGAGCTTGAAACCACTCATGGGCCTGGGTACCAATAGGTCTAAGTTGTAATTGTTGGGCCAACTTATAATTACTTGTTCCAGTAAAATAAGGAAAATGATTTTTGAGTTCATTGATAATAGCGTATTGCACCGCACGAGAAAAACGTCGACGAGTGCCAAAATCCATTAATTTGAAGTTTGCTAAATCGATATTTTGCATTTTTGCGTCTTGGTAAAAATGCTTAATCAATTTATATAACTGTTCAATGGCATCTTCGGTTGTTACATTGGGAGAGCGATCTCGGTGAATTAGTTCGCTGATTAAGGCTAATAGAGGTACTTCCCAAAGAATGACTTCACGCCATGGACCACTAATTCTTAGTGTTAACTGATTTTCTTGCGTGGTATAAACGTTAACCTGCGTAGGATTGAAGCGAAAATCCTTTAACCAATCGAGATAATCAGCTTTAAAAGAAGGAAGACCACGCAGATAGCGGTATTCATCTGGCGTTAATGTAATATGTGCCATTAAATCTATTTGTTGGCGTACAGCTTGGGCATAGTTACCAAGATGTTCATCACTACGGCAACGAAATTCTGCCACTACAGATACTTGGTTATAGTGATGAAAGACGGCTTGTTGCATATGCAGTTTATAAGCATCAGTATCTAGCAGTGATGTTATGATAGGTGGTGCATCTAAATTCATAATGCGTTAGCTATCCTCGCGCAAGCATTACTCTCAGCTTAAAAATAAAATATGCCAGAGTATACCTATTGATGCTAGTAAGAGTGAAGGCAGTTGTATATATTTCTGGCTTAGTTATATAAAAATTCTAATCAACTATTTAATATTATCAAATTATTTTTATATTGAAGATATTTTTGCAGCGATTAGTAAAACTTTGTTAAAGAGCATTAAGATAGAATATTAATAAAGGTAAATTATTTATGATTAAAATAAGGAAAGGTGTTTTTATATATTCTTATTGCCAAACAATTGACCACATAAAACATAACAATAATTGATACAGGTAAAAATTTACTATGACGCAACAGCGACAAGAAAAGTATCGTCAGGATTACCAGGCGCCTGATTATACCATTACTGATATTGAATTGGATTTTGTGCTTGATCCAGCAACAACCATTGTTACTGCTATTAGCCGAGTAAAACGACTCAATACACAGGCTAATGTCTTAATACTCGATGGTGAAGCGTTGATTTTGGGCAGTATTCATATTGATGATAAACCCTGGTCAGCCTATCGTGAAGAAGCAGGAAAACTGATTATTGAATCAGTGCCGGAAATTTTTGTTCTTAAGATCACTAATGAAATAAATCCACTAAAAAATACCGCATTAGAGGGACTTTATGTTTCAGGTGAGGTACTTTGCACTCAATGTGAGGCTGAAGGTTTCCGTCATATTACCTATTATTTAGATCGACCGGACGTTTTGGCGCGTTTCACCACTTGTATTACAGCTGATAAATCGCTCTATCCCTATTTGCTTTCTAATGGTAATCAGATTGACAAAGGGGAAACAGAAGATGGCCGTCATTGGGTTAAATGGCAAGATCCGTTCCCTAAGCCGAGTTATCTTTTCGCCCTGGTAGCAGGTGATTTTGATGTTCTTTATGATAACTATGTTAGCCAAAGTGGCCGTAATGTAACGTTAGCGCTTTTTGTCGATAAAGGAAATCTTGATCGGGCTAATTGGGCAATGGCTTGTTTGAAAAATGCGATACGATGGGATGAGACACGGTTTGGTTACGAATATGATTTAGATATCTATATGATCGTTGCCGTTGATTTCTTTAATATGGGAGCGATGGAAAATAAAGGACTCAATATTTTCAATGCCAAATATGTGTTAGCGAAAACAGAAACGGCAACGGATAAAGATTATCTGAATATTGAAGCGGTGATCGGTCATGAATATTTTCATAATTGGACGGGGAATCGTATTACTTGCCGTGATTGGTTTCAATTAAGCCTTAAGGAAGGATTAACCGTTTTTCGTGATCAAGAGTTTAGTTCTGATTTAGGTTCTCGTTTGGTAAATCGGATTGAAAATGTCCGGCTGATGCGTGCGCAACAATTTGCTGAAGATGCAAGTCCGATGGCGCATCCTATTCGTCCAGATAAAGTGGTTGAAATGAATAATTTCTATACTTTTACTGTTTATGAAAAAGGGGCGGAAGTTATTCGGATGTTGAATACTCTATTAGGAGAAGAGCAGTTTCAGGCGGGCATGAAGCTTTATACTGCTCGCCATGATGGTAGAGCAGCAACCTGTGATGATTTCGTGCAAGCTATGCAAGATGCTTCCAATATTGATCTGACTTTATTCCGTCGTTGGTATAGCCAATCAGGTACACCTTTAGTGACGGTCCGAGATGAATATTTAGCGGAAAAGCAGCAATATTTACTGCATATTAGCCAAAGCATAGCACCAACAGTAAATCAAACAGAAAAATTACCATTACACATACCGCTAGATATTGAGTTGTATGATACAAAAGGTAATGTTATTCTATTACAGTATAATGGTCGACCTGTCCATTCTGTACTTAATTTTGTCAAACCACAGCAAACTTTTATTTTTGATCAGGTTAATTCTCCTCCAATACCTTCATTACTACGTGAGTTTTCCGCGCCGGTGAAATTGAATTATTCATACACTGATGAGCAGTTAGTATTATTGATGCGATATGCCAGTAATGAGTTTGCTCGTTGGGATGCTGCGCAATCGCTGCTATCTATTTATATTAAAGATAATGTGACACGTCTACAGCAATCGCAAGATCTCAGATTACCATTCCATATTATTGATGCATTCCGAGCAGTTTTACTTGATACAACGTGTGATCCAGCTTTAAAAGCGCAACTATTTACTTTACCTTCAGAAAATGAAGTAGGCGAGTGGTTTGAGATCATCGATCCGATAGCGATCCATGGTGTTATTAACTTTATTATACAAAAATTTATCACTGAAATGGCGGCTGAATTTGCGGCAGCCTATCATGCCAACAAAGTGATGGAGTATCGGATAGATCATGGTGATATAGCCAAGCGTTCTTTACGTAATAGTTGCTTGTTTTATCTGGCTTTTGGCCATGATAAGCGGCAAGCGGATAAATATGTAACGGAACAGTATTATCAGGCAAATAATATGACTGATGCGATGGCTGCACTAAATGCCGCAGTGGCTGCACAATTACCGAGTTGTCAACAGCTTATGGCAGAGTTTGAACAGCGTTGGCGCCATGATGGTCTGATAATGGATAAATGGTTTATGCTACAAGCCAGTAGTCCGGACAAAAATGTTCTGACAACAGTACGTACTTTACTTACTCATCCAACATTTAGTATGGAAAATCCTAATCGAGTACGTGCACTGATTGGGACTTTTGTTGCACAGAATGCCTTTGCGTTTCATGCTGAAGATGGTATTGGCTATCAGTTTTTAGTGGAAATGTTAATTATTTTAAATAGCAGTAATCCGCAAGTTGCTTCTCGTTTAATCGAGCCATTGATTCGTCTAAGACGCTATGATGAAACACGTCAGAATCTGATGTATCTGGCGTTAAAACAGTTAAAAGGATTAACCGATCTTTCGGCTGATCTATTTGAAAAAATTACTAAGGCGTTAGAAGATCAATAGCATTTTATTTTTCACTAGATTGCCAGCATTTACTTCATAAAAACGATTACTTAAATAAGATATCCCTTCTTTTATAAAATTATTCGGGGGGGTGGGGTATCTATCAATTTGCTTTTACCTATTATTTTTAAAAACTGAAATGACAAAAAGCAGTGTTATATTAGGCATATTTAAATTATCATGATCGTTTGTACATACTATTTAAATTTGCTGATAAATTTAGAAATAGACTGTTTTTATAGAGTAAAAAGCAGTAAATGGTTTATACGACTAAATAATTTACATTATCTATCAAAGGTACAGCTAATGTTTTATTCCCTTATTCGAAAGGCGCTATTTCGTTTAAATCCAGAACAGGCTCATGAAATTACCTTCCGGCAGCTTAAATATATCATGCATTCACCGCTACAGTTTATGATTCGGCAGTCGGTCAATTTTAAACTAACGACTTGCATGGGACTAACATTTAAGAATCCATTGGGATTG
Source organism: Candidatus Phloeobacter fragariae (assembly GCA_047291315.1). GTDB lineage: Bacteria > Pseudomonadota > Gammaproteobacteria > Enterobacterales > Enterobacteriaceae > Arsenophonus > Arsenophonus fragariae. Next base: position 69,715 of record JBDPYZ010000005.1, read on the forward strand.
GCGGCCGGTCTTGATAAAGATGGTGAATGTATTGATGCTTTTAGTGCGATGGGATTTGGTTTTGTAGAAGTTGGAACGGTTACACCTCGACCACAGCTTGGCAATGAGAAACCTCGTCTATTTCGCCTGGTTGAAGCTGAGGGACTGATCAACCGTATGGGATTTAATAATTTAGGGGTTGATAACTTGGTTGAGAATGTTAAAAAAGCTAAGTACGATGGTATTATTGGTATTAACATTGGCAAAAATAAAGATACGCCTATTGAACAGGGTAAAGAGGATTATTTAATTTGCCTGGAAAAAATTTATTCTTATGCAGGTTATATTGCTGTCAATATTTCTTCACCTAATACGCCAGATTTAAGATTGTTACAATATGGTGAAGCATTGAATGATTTATTGCAGTCAATTAAAAATAAACAATATTTATTAGCAGAACAACATCAAAAGTATGTTCCTATTGTGGTAAAAATTGCTCCTGATTTAACAGAAAAAGAGATTATCCAAATTAGCGATAGTTTGATTCGTCATCAGATTGATGGCGTAGTGGCGACAAATACTACTTTAGATCGGAATTTAGTGAAAGGATTAAGGTATTCAGGTGAAGCTGGTGGGTTAAGCGGCCGACCTGTGCAATTGAAAAGTACTGAAATTGTTCGTTTATTGGCAAAAGAATTAAAAGGGCAATTGCCAATCATTGGTGCTGGTGGAATTGATTCTTTGGTTGCAGCAAGAGAAAAATTGGCAGCAGGGGCATCATTATTACAAGTTTATTCAGGATTTATTTATCATGGACCTAAATTAATTAAAAATATTGTTAATTATATTTAAGATCATAAAAAAAAGCAGCTTTTTTCTATTTATTAATATTTATTTTGTAATCTGATAATTTATTAACTTCAGGGTTTTCTTTGAATATCTTTACATAAAACTCGAAATATTTTCTATTCTTTTATAGAAATATTTTTTTATCTTAATTTTAATTAGTATGAATTTTAAGCTAGTAAATAGAGTGATCAAATTGAGGGGTGATAAATGAAAATAAAACCCAATAATCAGTGGCGCTGGTATTACGATAATGAACATGAAAGGATGATGTTAGATTTAGCTAATGGAATGTTATTTCGTTCATGTTTTCCAGCAAAAATGTTGGTTGTATCAGCTTATGGAGAAATGCCTTTCAATATTGATGATGCCGGGTTATATCATTGTATTGAAGAACAGGTGCAAAAATTATCACTTTCTAATGAGCATAGTGCGGAATTAATTTTAAATGCATTAGTTGCTTTTCGTTTTTTAAAGCCGCAGATGCCTAGAAGCTGGTATTTTTTGCCAGTAAATTGCCACGATGATTTGGTGTTAGGGGATGTTGTTCAGGTTCATATTGAAGATAGCGGACAACAAGCGTTATTTTTAGTGGCAGAAGTAGGAAAATATGCCAGCTTATGTTTACTAATCGAGCCTAGATTGGTATTGAAAGATCGGGTAATGAGATTTTGTGATCCAATTAAGATTATGAATAATCGCTTAATGATTTATCAACCACCAGCTAGTAGTTTAATATATGAAAGTGCTGTTTCATAAAAAAATTGAATTAATCAATATTCAAGGTTTATATAATAACTAAATTGCAAAACATTTTTTAACCAACAGTAAAATCCATCATTCATTGATGACGAATGATGGATAAGAATTAGTTTAATAATAATTTAATATTTGTTTTGGGGATGCAACTACAACTCAGGATCACTCTATCTTCTTTGATTGCTGTTTTTGTTAATGGAATCACTTCACCTTCTATTAGTTTCATTTTACAACAATCACAAATGCCCGCTCGGCATGAATAAGGAATTTTTAAACCATGCTTTTCCAATTGTTCCAAAATAACAATTTGGTTATTAGCTAAATATTCTGTGCCATTAACATTAATTAATAATGTTATTTCCTTCTTTTGATTAATTATCCGAGGCTTAGTTGTTTTTACCGTTTTATATTGTTTCGGCTGTTTTTTAGTCAAGATCTTTACCGTATTGCCAACCCGGATTAGACTGCTATTTTTGGCGATGGCATTTTGGCCAAAATCAATTTCTCCATTCTCGTCAGTACGGAAACTTTGTAGTGTTGTTAACAGCTCTCCAGCTGAGTGTTGCGAGCCATTATCAATATTTACTGTCGTCAAAATGCAGCGACTACAAGATTTGACAAGCTCGAAAATAACCTCACCGATTTGTATTGTTTGCCAGATATCTTCAGCAAAAGCCTCTGCACCTGTTATGAGCAAATTGCCTCTAAATTGTTCAATGTTGATATCAGATTGGCATAGTTGTTGAACTGCTTTAAATGATGCTTGATTAATAAGAAGATAAGGATAGCAGTCGGTAAATGAGAGAGGGATGGTTGAAAATTTTTTTATTCGCTGGCTGGGTATTTTACTTAACCATCTTAATTGAACAGCAGAATTAAAATATTGTGATAGCCATTGACTAATCTTTGCTGGTGCGGCTAACGAGGTAAAATGATTTCCCCATACTTCAGTCGGTAAGGGATGATTAATAAAGTATTTATATAAAATAGTTGCTGTTTGATTATCAGGGGCCTGTATTTGGATGCCATTATCAAGTATTATTGGTTTAAATAACAGCATTTGCGGATATTGCCGCGCAGTAATAAACCTACCTTGATCATTGGTAACCATAAAATAGCGATCGAAAACCAGGGCACTATTTTCTGCATAAGCTTGTGACAAACGAATGCCTTTCATTGATTTAACTGGATGGATATAAAGACGAGATAATCGGATCATTCTTCACTCCTGTTTAAGCGCAATAATTTTGCTAGTAATTTTATTATATGTGCGCAGGGTTAGCTATAATGTGCCGCAATTTTTTATTCAGGTGACAGCAATATGAAAGCTCTGTTTGCTACTACGGCATTTGGACTGGAAGAATTACTTAAAAGTGAATTGGAAGTATTAGGAACAAACAATTGTCATATTGCTCAAGGTGGTGTGCATTTTCGAGTTGACGAACATGGCATGTACTTGAGTTTGTTATGGAGTCGCTTAGCTTCGAGGATTTTATTACCCTTAACTAGCTGCCAGGTTTTTAGTGATCTGGATCTCTACCTTGCAGCACAGGCAATTGATTGGCCGGATTTGTTTACCATTAATGATACTTTTGCCGTTTATTTTAATGGAACTAACCAAGTTATCCGCAATAGCCAGTATGGGGCTTTACGAGTGAAAGACGCTATTGTGGATAGCTTCCAGTGTAAAATGAATAAACGGCCTAATATTGCTAAACAACAGCCCGATATACGCATTAATGTCCATTTATATAAAGATAATGCCACAATATCGTTAGATTTAAGCGGTGATCCGCTCCATATTCGTAGATATCGTAGTTTGGCCGGGAAAGCGCCCATTAAAGAGAATTTAGCGGCTGCAATTGTTTTACGCTCAGGTTGGCAGCCTGGTTTGCCAATGGTCGATCCTATGTGTGGTTCTGGTACATTATTAATTGAAGCAGCAATGATGGCTTGTGATCGTGCACCCGGTTTAGAGCGTCAATTTTGGGGTTTTCAGCGTTGGTCAGGTTACAATCCAACGCTTTGGATTTCTGTAATTGCAGAAGCGCAAAAACGTTTTCAAATGGGTATCCAGAAAGCTGCTGCGCTTTTCTATGGCTTAGATATTGATCCCTACATTTTAGAACTAGCCAAAAAGAATGCTAAACGAGCCGGTGTTCAATCCTTAATAAATTTCCAGCTTGGTGATGCGGCTAAGTTGGAAAATCCATTTAACATAGCACAACAGGGTTTTATCACCAGCAATCCACCCTATGGGGAGCGTTTGGAAAGCGAACCTGCATTGATTGCGCTCTATAGTCTATTAGGCAGGGTATTAAAAAGTAAGTTTCCTGGTTGGCGTTTGTCGCTATTTAATGGTTTATCAGAATTATTAGCTTGCTTAGGACTGCGAGCTGAACGTGAGTTTAAAGCCAAAAATGGACCGCTAAATTGCATTCAAAAAAATTATCTTTTATCCGCTAAATCGGTTGGCGTCCATAGCATGGTTGGCGAAGATTTTTCTAATAGGCTGAAAAAAAATGAGAAAAAACTTAATAAATGGGCAAAGCAACAGGGGATTGATTGTTATCGAATTTATGATGCTGATTTACCTGAATATAATGTCGCAGTTGATCGTTATGGCGAATATATTGTTATTCAAGAGTATGCTGCACCAGAGAGTATAGATAGCTATAAAGCCAAACAACGTCTGTTTGATGTGATCAGTGCAACCACGCAGGTGTTGGCGTTAACTTCTACACAATTGGTGCTAAAAACACGCCAGCGCCAATCAGGTAAGCAACAATATGAGAAATTATCCCAACAGGGTAAGTTTTTATTAGTAAATGAGTATGATGCACAATTATGGGTGAATTTGACCGATTATTTGGATACAGGATTGTTTTTAGATCATCGTTTGGTGCGTAAAATGTTAGCGAATATGAGCAAAGGAAAAGATTTCTTGAATCTGTTTGCTTACACCGCGTCGGCATCGGTATACGCTGGTCTTGGCGGAGCTCGTTCAACTATTAGTGTTGATATGTCGCGTACCTATTTAGAATGGGCAGAAAAAAATTTACAGACTAATAAATTAATCGGTCAGCAACATCGGCTTATTCAAGCTGATTGTTTAGGTTGGTTAACTCAGACGACAGAAAAATTTGATTTGATTTTTATTGATCCACCCACTTTCTCCAATTCAAAACGTATGAATACAACCTTTGATGTGCAACGCGATCATATCAACTTGATGATGCAGATTAAGGACTTGTTGCGTCCCGGTGGTACAGTAGTGTTTTCTAATCATAAGAGTGGTTTTAAAATGGATATGTCAGGCATCACTCAATTAGGGTTAACTGCCAAGGAAATCACTCAGCAAACCGTTTCACTTGATTTTATACGTAATCGCCAGCCCCATAACTGCTGGCTGATAGGTCATGCAGATGAGGAAAAGTAATTTATGTCATTAATTAATATGTTAGGTGCTTATCTGGCTTTTAGTGATGTGCCATTATTAGATAATACAGAGTTGCATATTGAAGATAATGAAAGGGTCTGCTTGGTTGGTCGTAATGGTGCCGGCAAATCAACCCTAATGCGCGTATTGACCAAAGAACAAACCCTTGATGATGGGGAGATCGTTTATCCGCAGGATCTGCAAGTCGCTCGTTTACAACAAGATCCACCGAGCGATATCGGTGGTACTGTTTTTGATTTTGTCGCTGAAGGTGCTAAAGAGCAGGCAAATTATATTAAGTCCTTTCATAAAATAGCAAAAATCGTCGAGAAAGATCCCAGTGAAAAGAATCTTAATAAGTTAGCTGAATTGCAGGAGATATTAGATCTCAATAATTTGTGGTTACTTGACACACAAATTAATGATGTGATTAAGCAATTACAGTTGCCAGCTGATAGTGCGCTATCAGCTTTGTCTGGCGGTTGGTTACGCAAGGCTGCATTGGCGCGCGCTTTAGTTTGTAGGCCACGCGTTCTTTTTCTTGATGAGCTGACCAATCATCTGGATATTGATACTATCTTGTGGTTAGAAAACTTTCTAAAAGATTTCCAAGGTAGTATCGTTTTTGTCTCCCATGATCGTTCTTTTATTCGCCATATGGCAACACGTATTATTGATCTTGATCGAGGTAAATTAGCTTCCTGGCCGGGTGATTATGACGATTATTTGACCAGAAAGGAAGAAGCATTACGAGTAGAAGAGAAACAGAATGCTGAGTTTGATCGCAAATTTTCACAGGAAGAAGTTTGGATCCGCAAGGGAATAAAAGCACGCCGTACACGTAATGAAGGCAGAGTAAGAGCATTGAAATCCTTACGAGTAGAACGTTCTCAGCGACGTGAGGTAATTGGAACGGCAAAGATGCAGGTTGAAGAGGCAAGTCGTTCTGGTAAGATCGTGTTTGAGCTTGAAAATGTCAATTATCGCATTGGTAATAAAGTGTTAATTGATAATTTTACTGTTCAAGTACAACGTGGTGATAAAATAGCGTTAATCGGGCCTAATGGTTGTGGCAAGACAACATTGCTTAAACTGATGTTAGGGCAACTTGAGGTGGATAGCGGCAATATTTATCGTGGTACAAAACTTGAGATTGCTTATTTTGATCAACATAGAATAACGTTAGATTCCGATAAAACGGTGATGGATAATTTAGCTGAAGGTAAACAGGAAGTGATGGTTAATGGACAGTCGCGTCATGTCCTTGGTTATTTACAAGATTTCTTGTTTCATCCTAAACGGGCCATGACACCGGTTCGAGCTCTTTCAGGTGGAGAGAAAAATCGATTATTGTTGGCGCGCTTGTTTTTAAAACCCAGTAATTTATTAATTCTTGATGAACCAACCAATGATTTAGATATTGAAACACTTGAATTATTGGAAGAGCTCGTTGATAGTTATAAAGGGACAGTATTATTGGTTAGTCATGATCGTCAATTTGTTGATAATACCGTAACTGAGTGCTGGATGTTTGATGATTATGGTAAAGTAGAGCGGTTTGTAGGTGGTTTTTATGACGCGTCTTCGCAGCGTAAACAAAAAGTTTTTTTATCGCATTCTACTATTAGTGAAACCAATATTGTGGCAGTGGAAACAGCTATAGAGCAGCCAAAACGAAAAAATAATAAAATTAGTTATCATTTATTGAGAGAACTAGAACAATTGCCAGTACGGCTTGAAGCGTTAGAAGCTGAAATTGCCATATTGCAATCTCAAGTTAGTGCCCCTGAATTTTTTAATCAGCTCCATATCGTCACAGAATCAGTATTAAACGCTTTAGCTGAGAAAGAAGCAGAAATGGAAATGACATTTGAACGTTGGCAAGAATTAGAATTACTAAAGGATGGCCAATAATTTTGCATTATGACTGAAAAGTTGTGCTCTCATAATCATCTTAATGAAAGTTGTTATAATAAAGATACTCTGTCCGAAATGTAATTTATTGGTGGCATTACCGGTTTTAGAACAAGGTACGAAAGCAAGTTGTCCATGTTGTCATACTGTTTTATTTGCAAAGTGGAAGTATCCAGCTAATCAACCAACTGGAATTGCGATTAGTGCATTAGTTATGTTGTTTATTGTTAGTTTATTTCCTTACGTAAAAATGAGTGTCATGGGTATTAAAAGTCAGATTTCATTGCTTAATATTGCCCATGCCATATTTGACGTAAATTATGATAGTCTTGGCTGGTTTTTTATCCTTTTTGTTTGTTGCAGGTTAGGGCATTTCAATGTTTTGATCGCTATTTGTTGTGGCAACGGATAGGTAAAGCGCCAAAGCTAGCTATCCCGCTCCAAGAAGGCAAAAATGGCATTAGTCAAGGTGTCAGATCGTCAGATCCTGTTATATCTGTATGGCCATTTTGCCAGCCGAACGCAAATACTGTCCTCGTTGCCATACCAAAGGCTATGTTAGGCTCCTAATAGTTTACAGTATATTATGGCGTATTGCTCTCCTCATTAGTTCTTTATGTTACAGCAAATGTTTTGCCTGTTATGATCACGAATACATTAGGTAGTAGACTAGAATCTAATATTATGTCCGGTATTATTTTGTTATAGGGGTGATGGCTCGTATCCGGTCGCCATTATTATTTCATTGCCTAGCATTATGGTACCAAGCTTAAAAATACTGGCAGTTTTGGCTGGTTACGTTTTGATGCTAAAGGTTATGGCAATCGGGATCTAGCTCGGATGTACTTTATTTATGAACTTGTTGAATAAATATGTTGAACTGGTCAATGATTGATATTTTTGTGATTCCAGTCTTATCGTCACTGGTGCAAATGGACTGGTTAATGAGTGTTTCACCGGTAATTAGGGTGATTATGTTTGCTGCTTTATGATTTTAACCATGTTTGCGGTGATGACTTTTGATTCGCGTTTAATGTGGGATCGTTGTAATGCTGTATCGAAAAGTAAAATTAGGCTAGAAAAGGGGTTACAAGATGGAGAGTAAAGTCACTTATTTGGATCACTCCCATTCTAAAGATATTTATTGGTGCTTGGATCCTTAATTTATCATTTTAGCTATTTATGGCCTGAAGTAACATTAATTACTTATAATACCGAAGGTGTTGAAGCTGGAAAAACCAAACTTAAAAGCCGCAGTGTTTATATAGGATTGGAGGGAAAAGTTTTTCTTGATAAGAATTTTAAGCGCTTCATTATTAAAGCATGTTTAAATAATGAAATGAGCGATTTATTGAAAAAATACCACATTTTGGATTATTGGTAAAGAGGGAATAACTGGACTAGGAACGCTATTTTCTAGTGTATTTATTCAAGTACAACCAGGCCATAGTGAAAAATTTGATTTATTAGATTCGCCCCCATTAGCCTCACATGATGCTAAAGGGATTAGAGTGATTTTTAAAGTAGTGATGAGGCTAGTAGGTTAAATACTGGCGCTTCAGTGCTGTTTCATGGTTGTCGAAAAGAGAGTTCATTTGATATTAAAAGTCGCAATATGCATTATCAGCTTTTCATTTAATGCCCCTTATGATGGACTGGTAACGGAAAAAGTTCGTTTTTGGAGAGATAGCGGTATTGCTTTTGATTTGTCTGCTCAAGATTGTTCGTTTAGAGATGGGCGATCTAACCCCACTTTAGTGGAGGGGTTAGTTTTGATGTGGTGAATGGTTGGCAACCAGACAAGCGTGTAGAAGATAAAAGTCTATTCAGACTTTATGAAAATCAGAAAAGTATTCAGAACTTTTTATATACTGTGCATAAAGATTTTATTTTGTTTTTCTCTGATTCAGTGCGCGGATTTCAACTTGGAGCGCGGGTTTAATTTAGAGCAATTCGCTTAGGAATGGTGATAGAAGTGCCGTTTGATTCCGAGAAATTGCGGCAAAAGTGGATAATGAATTTCGTATTCCGATTTTAATTCATATTGAACCTGGTCGTGCCAGTACAGATATTGATCTAGAAAAAGAGTTTGCGGTGGCATTGAAACAAGGATTAAGAGCGACTTTAAAATCAGCTAACCTGATCACTGGAGCACATTATATGTTAGTTTGGATTTCTATCCAGAAAAAGGCCAATGGAAAGGGCCATTAAAAGTTGCCAATTACGATATTATCCTTACCATCGATGGTGGATTATCGCAGATTCAGCAAAAGTGTTTGAGGCATTATATAAAATCAATCGTATGCCGATTGAACCTATGATAAACCAAGCCACAAATACGCTAGCAGAAAGTCAGGAAACTATCTGTGGAGCGCAACGTACTTTATCTGAATTGAATAAATTAATGACTAGTAAAGATTTTCAAAATATTCCTGCTGACTTGCCACAAACGCTGGTTGAATTAAATCGAGTTATGCAAGGTTCTCCAGCATATAATAGAATGATCGATGATATGCAATGGTTGATCAAGTATTAAGGGATATCCAACCAGTGATCAAGATGTTAAATAATAAGAGTAATGTGCTTGTTTATGAAGCAAAACCGATGAAGGATCCAGAACCGAAGATGGTGACAAAATAATGAAGATATTTGGCATGGATTTTTTTTACTTATCGGCTATAGTACTTGTATTGAAAAATCTTATTACCAACTACGCCGAGCTTACTGACTAAAAAAAGTGATTGACTAATGCAAAAACAGCTATGGGTACAGTTAATGCACTTGTCTGGCATATTGGCGGGAATGGTATTACTTATCAAACTAGCGATGTTAATTATATTAATGCGACAAATCATCTATGGGCAAGTCCGTTGGAACAAAAGTTGATGCAAAACTTAGTCAATGAGTTACTGATAACGTTGCCTAATCGATTATTATCGGCTCAACCGTTGGAAAAAAAGACTCGATACTCTTATATCATTTTGACCGCTTTTTATGGTCGCTATGATAGTAAAGTTGTTATCCAAGGAAATTGGATTTATAAAAGTCATAAAGGCATTATCAAGCGAGATTTGAGTTTGCTGCTTGATAAAGATGAAAATGGTTATTCTGCTTTAGTTAGAATGTTAGCAAGAGGTTGGACGCTGGTTGGACAATCTATAGCCAACCAATTATCAAAATCTTGAGTGTATAATAGATAATATATTTGCCCCTTCAGCTTGATAACAGAAAGAGTTTTGGCAGAAAAGATCTGGCTTTAAAAACTGCTAGTATCTTGAAATAAACCGACTTTCAAATCTTGTGCTGTGTAAATACACTTATCATCAACCAAGACTTGACCATCAGCCACACCCATAATTAATTTTCCATTAATAACACGTTTTAAATGGATACGGTAGGTCACTTTTTTTGCGGTTGGTAAAACTTGCCCAGTAAACTTGACCTCACCTACGCCTAATGCCCGGCCTTTACCTTTACCGCCAAGCCATCCTAGGTAGAAACCTACGAGTTGCCACATTGCATCTAAACCTAAACAACCAGGCATGACGGGATCATTAGTGAAATGACAGTTAAAAAACCATAAATCAGGTTTAATATCAAGTTCGGCCTCAATAAAACCTTTATCAAACTTGCCGCCGGTTTCAATCATTTTTATAATGCGATCCATCATCAGCATATTACTGGAAGGTAATAGTGGCCCATTTTCGCCAAAAAGTTCACCTCTACCCGAAGCCTCCAAATCTTCTTTACTATAGGAGCTGTGTTTATCAACCATGTTACTGAATAGCCTTATTAGAAATAATCAGCCTAAATAATAGCGTACACTTGTAAGCTGAACAACTCCGATCAGCTATTTTTTTATTTAATTTAGCCACTTTAGAAGTCCCATGAATTTCGGCCTTTCCTGGTTATTAGCCTGAGTAATTCGTTCTTGTATTAAAGCTAACAGATATAAATTATTTGTATCTTGCTGTTGCTTATAATAAGTATGCTTTGTTAAAATTGAAATTGCTTCAGAAACGTGTTCAACAGTCCAGATATGAAATACGCCAGATTTGACTGCCTCAATAAGATCGGCTTTTAAACATAAATGACGAATATTAGCCGTAGGAATGATAACACCTTGCTGACCGGTTAATTTACGTTGGAAACAGACATCAAAAAAGCTTTCGATTTTTTGGTTGATACCCCCAATAGGCTGTACATAGCCGAATTGATCTACCGCGCCTGTAACAGCAATTTGCTGATCGATAGGCTGAAGTGAAAGTGCACTAATTAATGCACAAAGCTCAGCTAATGAAGCGCTATCACCATCAACCTCATTGTATGATTGTTCAAATACAATTGAGGCAGAAAAGGGTTGTGGCTGTTCAAGTTTCAATTCGTAATTGAGATAAGCTTGCATAATCATCATGCCTTTAGCGTGAATATTACCTCCTAGCTCAGATTTACGTTCTACATCAGTAAACTCACCATCACCAAAGTGAGCAACACACGTAATGCGTGATGGTTCACCGATAAGTTCTGGATGCCCTGGATACTGCATAACAGATAGTCCATTAATTTGGCCAATCATTTCACCTTCAGTTTTAATCAAAATTTGTTTTTGCAGAATATCATCTAGATTACGTTTAGCTTGGTAACCGTGTTGCCATTGGCGTTGTTGAATTGCTGTTTGGAACGATTTTGCAGTTAGCTGGTTATCATGTTGAAATTGATTTGCTTCAGCTAAGCAACGAATGAGCCATATTCTATCTAGCGGTAGGGTAGATTTGTCTTCAGTATATCGAATGGCTTGAGTTATGAAGATTGGCCATGCATCAGTCGTTAAAGCAGGAAATTGGTAATCAGTAATAATTTGTTTAACAAATTGCATCCATAGCGATAATTGATCACTATATTCAAAATCCAATTCAAATTCATATTCGCCATACGTAGCTTGAAAAAAAAGTTCTTGCTCTTTTGCTTCAAGTTCCTCAAGACTAAAATCATCGCCGACCAAAATCAGTTTAATATCAAGTGGCATTGAATCAATTGGATAGGGTAAAAATTGATTATTATTTGTTGGAAGCCACTCAAACCGTTTTTGCATTACCATCTGTTTTAAACGCTGCCACATCAATGGCTGTGCTAATAATATACCAACAGAAAGTAATAATACTCCACCATTGATTTTATGTAATAGCCCAGGCTCTAAGTGAACACTATTCTGATGTTGATGGACACTACCAAATAATTGAGACATCTCTATCCAATCGCAGAAATAGACTGAATGGCAAGGAGTAAATGATCCTTTAGTGCCTGCTTGCCAATGAAATCTTCCATTTGATTGTTGATAATCTCCAACAATAGCCACTGACGATGGAGTAATATTTTCAATACATTTTGCTAACTCAGATAAGTAGCTTTGGCATTCTAATGCTTTAATGACAGCAAAAGGAGAATAGGTTGAAGTTGATAAAAATTGTTCGAGACTATTATATAATCTCGGTTGAATGCTGGCCAGAGTGGCATTATCTAGTTTATCAGCAGAAGCAAAAAGATTAAGATAAGGTTCATAATCAGGTGCTAAATTTTGCCATATTAATTCGTTACTAATCACGCTATTTTTCAACTTATAATTTAGGTAAAAATTTTATAAATTATCCTCTATATCCTGATTATATAAAGTCAAAATAGAAGAAATTTTAGGAATACTCTTTTTTTAGAGAAACAGGGTATATTTTACTGTGGAAATAGAATATCCGTTTCCAGCATTATAAAATTTTTATGATGAAATCATTATATTAACGTGTGCCTAAATTTATGCCATTATTAATTTTGTATATTTTAAATATAATTTTATTCATAAACTGTCGCAATAAGTGTAATAGGTAATGATAAAAGCAAGTCAATGTAAATATTATGGCGCATAATATTAGTATCTAATGGTTAGTATCCAAGTAGTAAGCTAATGACTAAAGCTCAAAAAACACTAATACAGTAGATACAATATATCATTTTAACTAACAACACAGTGGAAATTACAAGCTATAAATGTGAATAATCATATTTTTTGCTAAGATTTCAATGTAGTGTGGTTTTTTACCAAAATTTTATTAAATTGGCTAAATAAATTAAACGTTTTTATTTTTAAATGTTGTTATAATTACATAAGTTACGTTGTCACAGAGATGATTATGAAATATCAACAGCTTGAAAATCTTGAATGTGGTTGGAAATGGGATTATCTGGTTAAAAAGTATCGAGATGGTGAGGATATCACCAAGTATATTGAAAAAAGCGCCGGTCAGGATGCGATTGAGCAACTGTTGAAATTAGAGAATACCCCAATAAAAGTGATAAACTGGATAAAAAATCATATGTCTCCAGATTTATCTAATCGAATGAAGCAAACGATTAGAGCTCGCAGAAAGCGATATTTTAATGCCGAGCATCAGTACTCATGTAAAAAGTCTATCGATTTAGATTTCCTTGTATGGCAGAGGCTATCTATTCTAGCAAGAAAACAAGGCTGTACACTGTCTGAAGCTATCGTGCATCTTATTGAAGATGCAGAGAGAAAAAACCAGTATGCTAACCAAATGTCGACATTTAAACAGGATTTACAAAATATACTGGGTGACTAAAGTAAAAAGATATAATTTTAAATTTAGATTTTTTAGTCACCTGAGCAATAAGTTTTTAAAAAAAAATAACCCTAAGAAAGGATTATTTTATTTGGATATAAATAATTTCTTAAGAGATACTATGGTTGCGGAGCTACCTCTGTAGTACCTTGGATCTCAATCTCAACTCGGCGATCTGGCGCTAAGCAATTAATTAGTGCTTTGCGAGGTTGTGTATTATTACAAGTACTACCGGTTATTGGATTTTCTTCCCCGCGGCCTTGTGAACCAATTACGTTCGCTGAGATTCCTTTAGAAACCAAATAGCTCATAACTTCATGTGCACGTTTCTGAGATAAAGGTTTATTGTAGGATGGTGAACCAATACGGTCGGTATAGCCAAGAATCATAACATGACCTTTATTTGGATCAAGATTAGTTAGCTCACTATACAACTCATCAAGTTCAGCTTTACCTGCTGGTTTCAAGGTATGCTCATTGAACCCAAACAAAACGTCAGAACGTAAAGTAAAATGTTTGTTTTCTATTGGTGCTGGTGTAGCTGCTGTTGTAGCTGCTGGTACAATTACAGGCGCAGCGTCTTGATTGAATCGATATGCAACACCAATGCTCAACATTCCATTATCTGGACGAACGGATAGTGAATCTTTATCACCAATATGCCTCACCCATTGATAATCTAAACGAGTTGCCCATTCTGGGGTAATAGCATATTCAAGCCCTAGAGCGTAAACTGGAGAAACACCAGTATCATGCTTTTGACCGGATACGTTTGATTTTGCGTCAGTACGCCATACCATACCACCTAGACGAGTATAAACATCTAATTCGTCAGTGAGTGGATAGCTTAGACGAGCGGTTAATTGGACACCCATCGATTTGAGGCTACCGTTATTTGGATGACCAGAATATCTCATTCTGCCAAGCCAGTCATAACCTAACTCGAAACCGAGATATTGATTATGTTGGTAACCAAGATAGGCACCAGCGCCTAGTTGATTGCGCTTAGTTTTACCACTTCCAACATTTGCATCGTAAGGGTGAAAGCCGGTATCTTCAAAGTGTGACCAACCTAATTTAGCACCGGTATACCAGGTATTATCTTTGGGTGCAGCCTGGGCCGCAGTTGCAAAAGCTGCCACTGCTACTGCGATAGCTATCTTTTTCATTTTACGCCTCGTTATCATCCAATATAGGCATTAGCTTCCTGAGCTTTTTTATAAGCCGTATGGTTTAAAATGCTTGTTAAGTTATTATGCTCTACTATCTTCGCCTCTATTTTATCTGCCTGAGGAATCATTCAAATAAAAACTAGAATCAAAGCACTATCTTAAAGCTGTAAAGTCTACAACGAACTTCAAAAGTTACAAGTAGAGGAAACATTAATTTTATTAACTTTTTAAAAGGCAATCGGTGAATTATAGATATGACTTATAACTAAATTACCACGATTAAGGAATTAACGAAATGATTTATATTATTTTTTTTTGTTTTTGTCTATTGTGGTTTACGCTTCAGTAAGCGAATTAGGAATAATCCTAATCTAGGCAAGTGATAATAATTAGAATGAATTTTTAGTTGATTAGAGTGTCTGTGGAAATTTGTATTTTCAGGTGGCATAAAGCAGATGCTGTTCCCCATCTGTTTTACATACTCTAAATGCTGTAAACATGATTGTGATAAAGTCGGTAGTCATCCTAATAAAAATACTACAGTTGCCACTAGATAATGCTTTTATCATGGAAACAACGCTCATTTCCGGGCTTAGTGAATTTATCTGTATTGTTTTATTTAATGGCATCTCTGAATTAATCAACCAACCTCTGCTTAATTTTCGGTTAGGATTTAGTCATAAAAGCTAACGTGATTCATCTCTAAGTTGGTGTAATAATGATATCAATAGGATTATTTTCATTATATACCCATTCATTAACTGCGCCGTTTGGATAAATTGGCGTATTTTTATAATTTGGTAATAGTAAATTTTGAATATTGTTAGGTTGATTTTCTGTTTTTATTGGGTAATTCCATGTGTTGTTATTCATATTGGCCTCAGCCTCATGCTATATATGCACACAGTAATTGTATGTTTATATAATATCAAGCCAATTTTTACAAAGCGCTTCGCAAAAAAATAAACTTTTCTGCTTAATTGGACATTTAATTGTTGCAGTTTGAATGAGATTGCGTATTTTATTATCCACTGTTAAGTGGAATATTTTTATTAACTATTAATGAGTTATGTTGATATATGATACAGTTTATTTATTATAAATATTGAATATAAACGGTAACTGCTAAGTCATATTTTGTAATTGGTAAGCTATTTATTTAGCTATACTCAATTTAATGTTAAACGATACTTAAGATTTTGTTCGTCACCTTTTGCATATAAGCTTGTACAATAACATAGGAGGTTTTTAGAGTGTGTGAAATAACTTAATAAATTTTCTTGCTATTTTAACTGATTGAAATATGGATAAGTATAAAAATATTAGATTTGTGAGTGTTCACATAGATAGTGGCAATTATGCTTTTATTTGATTCTTGATTCTTGATTCTTGATTCTTGATTCTTGATTGTAAAGCCTAATGGAAAATTATGGCCATATAAAGAAAAAACCTCATAGCCAGTTTTTCGCTTAAAAGAATTTGCTAATTAAAATTATTTCAATTTGAGGCTTGTTGGTTAATAAAAACAATCAGAGAGGTGATTTTTGGCAACAGGTTAATTAATAATAATTGCTCAACAACAAGTTATTCTTTGTTATTTTTTCCTAATTATTATTGTTTGGAAGCCATTGAATCAATGGATTATCTAACGTTTTGACTACTTGGTTATTCAATAAGGCAAAATTCAACGCCGATTCAATATAGGTGATTGTATTATCAAGAATAAATAAATAGTTTCATTATAAAGTAGTTGCTCACGATGTGCTCCCAAAGCCGAAATATAACTTAATATGCTGTGATTAACGCAGAGTAATCTAAAAATTTTTTCTGGGGAAATACTATTAGTTTTAGCAAGCATATCGGATAGTACAGAAACCAGTTTTGCGTCATTAATATGGGCATCGTGACGAGCAATGCGATAATCGATACCGTTATCTCTACCATGATGATATTGAAATAAAATAGCAGCAAGATAACGGCACTTATTGCTTAATTTTTGTTGTAGAACTTTAGATAGTTGCCGAAATTTCCAATCAGGCCAAATATCATTTACTGCAATCCAAGCAATGCCACAGCCAATGAATGTATTAGTTACTCGGGGGAGCGTAACGTTGAACTCTTCGCCTAATAAATTAAAACGTAAGTAAAACCAGCAAAGTAATAAATAAGGTAGCTTGGGCATATTGACTATTGCGGGAGGTAAAGAAAAGAACTCCACAAATAATAATCAGTAAGAGTTTTTTCCTTCTATAGAGGGTACAAAATAGAGCAGTGGTAATCCAATTAGAATAGCGGCAATGGTTCGAATAATTCGCAATATTAAGCAATTCTTAGTCGCAATATAATTTGGTTGGCATACAAATAAACTTGTCAGTAATATCCAATAACTGTGAGGTAGATAAAAGCATTGAACAATAATATAACACGTATAAATACTACTGACATTCTAATCTCATATCGAAATAGTGTTGAAATTAAGTGTTAAGTTACTGGTAAGTGTGAGTCAAAAATCGCTGATGTTAGATAATGAATTGTCAGAAAGTTGAGTTTCAGTCAATGATTGGCTATATGGAATTTCTATTTGCTCGACAGCAATACTATTAAGTTGACCATCTATCTCTTTAAGATTAACAAATAGGTTATAGAGTGTGTTTATTTTGTTTGTTATTAGAATATTTTTGTGTAAGGTGCTGCAACGATTTTTCCAGATTAGCAAAAGTATGTTTAAATTTTGCATTATGCTGATATCTTGTATGAGATAAAATAGAGAGAGCAACTAGTTGGCATACTTCAGCTTGCATCGATAGTTATTTCTGGAATCTGAAAAGAATATCACTATGCGGAAAATCCTGACTTTAGCTTTGATATTTAATGTGTGATGAACTTGCTTGTTCATATATATCTTGGACAATAAAATAGTAATTAGGCTATTGCTAGTCCCTGATTGGTTTTTATTATTTTTTAAGCGTCTGAGCCAATGTTACTTTCATTTTGTTCATAGTATTGACTAGCTTGCTATTGGTCATAACAAGATCAAAGATCGATTGCTGATAATTTTCTTCAATCTCAGGGTTAAATAAATTTGCGTTATTAACTAGGTAGATGGAAAGCTGTTGGTAACATTGGGCTAGTTTATTATGTAAGGGCTGGATAGGAAGAAAAATATGGATGATAAGTGTTAATAAATAGTACCAAATAGCACCCATAAGTAACAGTATCGGTTGTTGATACCAAATTGTAAAAATCGTTTCAAGCATGGTGTATATTGCGATTTAGAAGTGCGCCAAAGGCAATAGTTCCATAGGTAGAACTATAGAACTCCAAGAAATGTAAAGCTAAAAGTAGATAACGCTAATCCAATAAAGAATAACCAAGGATAGGAAAACAGTAATTCAACGGTGACCGAGGCGATCAGAAATGATAATAATATGATGGAGATATTGCGAAGTTTACCAATAAATTGATCATCGAGATCAGTTTATGCTGCGGCAACAATATCCATAGTTAAAGGGATAGTTATTTTAAGTTGCTCACCTAAAGTCCAAGGAATTAATGCTGTTTCTGAGAGCGCAATTAGTATTCGGATATAATAAAAGATGTTGCTATTATAAAATACGTAGCGAAAGCCAGAGAACATAATGAGCACAATAACCCCTAATTTGTCAGAGTACTGATTAATAATATAGCAGCATCCATAGTAACCTATAAAGTTTAGTAAAGAGAAAAAACTTTTTCTTACCATGGGCTAACATATTTTAGCTAAGGTAGTGTGTAATGGAATTGAAATCGACACATGTAGGTCAGCGTTTAGCTCAACATCCTTATAATCGAGTCCGTCTATTGAATGCGGGTGTTGAAGTGAGTGGTGAAAAACATCAGTATCTCATTCCGTTTAATCAACTTGTTGATATACGATGTAAGCGAGGTATTGTTTGGGGAGAGCTTGAATTTGAATTACCAAATAACCAGGTGGTTCGTTTGCACGGCACTGAATGGAAGGAAACCCAATATTTTTTTCATTATCTTATTGATATATGGAAAAAATGGAGCCAAGAGATGAGTTTGATTTGTTCTGAGATTTTATCTGAACAAGTGAAAAAAATAGAAAAAGACTTAATCCAAGATAGTTGGTTTACCCATGTACAACTTACTCAGCTGCAAAAACAAATTAATAGCATATTAAATAGTCTTCCTATGCCGCTTGAGCGTTTAAATGAATTTGTAAGCTGTCGACAAAATTTTGCTGTTTGCCAGCATTGGCTGCATTTGAACCATCAGGCACTGCGTGATATTAATCAATATTGGGTTGCTCAGTTACTTAGGCAGCATTCTGAATTTTTTCAGCAATTTACTGTTACTCCGTTAAACCTATCTCAAGTCAATTGTGTAGTCAACGGTGAAGAAAATATTTTAGTATTAGGTGGGCCAGGTAGCGGTAAAACTTCTGTTTTGATAGCGAAAATGGGTTGGATTTTACTCAGGCAGCAGGCTATTACTGAACAGGTTTTATTACTTGCGTTTGATGATAAAGCCGCAAAAAAAATGGATGAACTTGTTCTCACTGATTTAGGACAGCAAGAATTTCATGCAAAAACCTTTGAAAGCTTAGTACTGCATATTATTCAAAGTAGCAGTAATAAAAATACCGCTATTAGTGAATTTGAAGCAAATGAACAAAAAAGACATAATTTGCTGATTAGTGAATGGAAAAAGCAGTGCCATGAGAAAAAATCACAGGCAAAAGGCTGGCGTGAGTATTTAACGCAAGAATTAGCTTGGAATATTGGTAGCGGTGAGTTTTGGCATGACAAACAATTAGCAAAAAGATTAGTGGTTCGTTTAGATAATTGGCTTAATTTGTTACGTGTATATGGCGGAAGCCAGAAAACAATAAGTGAATTAGCAACACCAGAAGAGCAGAAGCAATTGCAAATGGAGCTGCGATTAGTAGCACCCATTATTAAAATATGGAAGTCGACCCTAAAATCTGAGGGTGTAGTTGATAGCTTAGTGCTTATACATCAGGCAATTAATTTATTACATAAAGGAAAATTTATTAGCCCATGGAAATATATTCTGATTGATGAATACCAAGATCTTTCACCATTAGAAATGCAGTTATTGCAGTTATTACGAGAACAGAATACACAAACTCACTTGTTTGCTGTTGGTGATGATGGGCAAGCAATTTACCGTTTTCCTTTTCCGGCAGAAAAATTAAATTTAATTGCTTCTTTTAAACATTATTTTGGTACGGGAGTTTACTGTACACTTGATACTACTTACCGTTTTAACGATCACATTAGTAAAATTGCTAACCAATTTATACAAATGGATCCTGATCAGCAGATTAGACCATTAAAAAGTTTGGTTAAAACAAATAAAAAATCGATAGTTTTATTACCAGAAGAACAACTGGAAGATTTGCTTGATAAAATGAGTGGTTATGTCACTGAAAAAGAGACGATTCTCATTTTATCGCGTTATTTTTATTTGCAAACTGCTGTGATTAAAAAAGCTAGCATTCGTTGGCCAAAATTAAAGATTAATTTTATGCCTATCCAAGTTGCGAAAGGATGTCAGGCCGATTATGTTATCATTCTTGGATTACATCAGGGAATAGATGGTTTTCCTGTATGTGAACCTGAGTCTGCAATAGAAAAAGTTTTATTACCAAAGTTTGATATTTTTCCCAACCTACATGATAGACGTTTATTATATGTTGCTTTGACTAGAGCTAAAAAGCGAGTTTATTTATTGTATGACAAATTAACACCGTCTATTTTTGTTGAGCAATTGCAAAAACTAGGTGTATCGCGGCAGAAAAAACCGTAATTATTATTTATAATAATTTTTCTTTTAATTGAATTTTTGCTAAAAATGTAACTTAAAATTATTAATTAATACGGGTTTCAAGGTATTGTTGATAATTAGGGATTTCAATTTCATGATCAAAAGCCGGCGAAGTGATAATAAAATCAGTTCTTGTTATATTAGTGGTAACAGGAATGGTTCCATACAGTAGCGAGACGAAGAAGCGCTTTTACGTTCGGATTATGTGGAACTGCATTTAATGGATCCCAAAAGAAAATAAAAATCTCGATTTTTTGTTCGGCAATCATTGCCCCAAGTTGTTGATCTCCTCCCATTGGGCCGCTGAGCATATTAATAATCTTCAATCCGGTATGCTGGTTAATCAAATTACCCGTTGTACCAGTGGCAAATAATTTGTGCGTTTTTAGTGTTGAGATATATTTTTGACCTCATGTTAATAGTGATGATTTACGTTGATCGTCGGCAACCAGAACAATATTTTTATTTTTTTTCAATTTGCGAATAACTGATTCCATAAAGTTTCTTACATTGATAGATGTTTGCTAATTTGGCAACTAAAGCACTATTTTAATATTCATTGAGTTAACTCAATAGATTCGTCAAGTGTAGCAGTACGTTGTTTCGATTTAATAGTTTAGTGATTATTTTTAAAATCATGGAGTTGTCAAAAGTGAATTATCAGAAATTGACAGATATTTTAACAAAAGTAAAATATATAGCATTAGTTGGCGCTAGAGATAAAGCTGAACGTTCAAGTTATAAAGTTATGAAATATCTTTTAAATCAAGGATATAATGTGACTCGTTAGCCGGCAAAGAATTACTCGGTCAAAAAGTTTATACACAGTTAGTTGATGTTCCATATCCAGTTGATATGGTAGATGTTTTTAGACATTCAACTGCCTCATTTGAGGTGGCTCAACAAGCTATAGCAATTAATGCAAAAATACTTTGGTTACAATTAAGCGTCATTAATGAAGAAGCTAAGAAAATGGCTGAGCAGGCTGGATTAGTGGTCGTAATGAATACTTGCACCAAAATAGAGTTACCTCGCTTAGCCTTAGGAAAATAGATTAAAGAAGATGATCAGTTAACCATCTTCTTTGATTGTGTTTCAGAATTAATCAATTACGTAATTGTGGTGCTCTAAGTTGGGTTTTAATCGATTCAGATAACTCATCTAAAGACGGCTGTTCTGGGTGTTCATCAGACGTTTCATAAGTAATCTGGGCTTCAGCCAAATAAGTGTGAATAGGCTCACCATTATCATCTTCCATAACGACATGGTACCAGGGAGCTGAACGTAGAGCTGAATTAGCTGCAATATCGTCATCCTGTGGTTTATCCAGAGAATATTCTGCGTCAACGTCGACTATTACTCCAAGATAACCTAGGAGTTTGTGCCTTACTTGTTGCCCAATACTAAATTTACTGGTAGTCATCATAGCTACCTCCTAGAAGCCTTGCATATTCTATAGGTAATGACATGTGGGTAATAATATAAATTTCAAGCAGGTCACTCTTTTACTCTAGTTTCTTAAGAGTTGTAATCTATGTAGATTACAACTCTATACTACGAGAGTATCTGTTGTTTACGCAAAAAACAATATGTTGAAGTTATTATTTATTAATAAGAGAGTACTAAAATGCGAAAAATAGGTATAAATTACTATATATATGGAAGAGTTCAAGGTATAGGGTTTCGCTATTGTACCTTACATTGGGCGAAAGAACATGGATTGTATGGTTATGTTTATAATCGCTATGATGGTAATGTCGACATAAAAGCTTTCGGCACAATGCAACAAATTCAACAATTAGAGGATTGGTTAAAAGCTGGGGGGCCAGCGAGTGCCAAAATCGAATATTATAATAGTGAAGAGTGTAATGTTGAAAAAGAGGTAGTAGATTTTCATATTCGACACTCACTGTAATAACTCAAATGCATTTTACCGGCTTAGGTAAACCAGCAAGTTTTGTTGCTTGTTTCGCCGGGCCTTTTGGGAAAAGACTATAAAGATAGCGGCTATTACCAATATCTTCACCATATTTTTTAGCAATTGCCTTTACTAACATACGAATAGACGGTGAGGTATTGAATTCGAAATAAAATTCACGAATGAAGCGAATAATTTCCCAATGTTGTTCCGTTAATATAATATTCTCTTGTTTGGCTAATAGATATACCATTGATTTATTCCATTCATGGCTATTTTTAAGGTAACCATCCGCATCAGTTTTAATTTCACGACCTTCAAATATAAACATATGATATTTCTAAGCTTAAATAAAATGTATGGCTAATTTAGCAAAATTGAACTTTTTACCCAAGTATATTAGCAAAATGACGATAAATTAAGAGAATAATTACTCAATAGCATAAATATAAAGCGATTAAATTATATAAAGCTTTATAATGAGCCAAGCTGTGTTCAATATTTTGAATGTTGTGGAGGGGGGGCCGAGCGGCTGAAGGCAGCGGTCTTGAAAACCGCCGATGGTAAACCATCCGAGAGTTCGAATCTCTCCTCCTCCGCCATTTTCCTTTCTAGTAACGTCTGCTAAACTCTGGCAAAGTTATGGCAATTCAGTGAATTTCATTGTATAGTTATGGTCTATTATCATATTCCTGGATTTTTACTATTTATTTGTATGTGTATGAAAATATTCGCTGCAGTTTTAACCGATTGGTTGAAGCCACCTAAACTCAAGAATAGCGCAGTTAGTGAAATTTAAATAATCAACTACTAATAAAAGTGGCTGATTTACAATATTTATTGTTATAATCCCATCTGGCCATTGCTCCATTTTTCTTATTCCAAATACATTTTTTGTCATAATGGATATGAAGAAGTTGTTTATATTTAGTAGAGTTAGATTTTTCTTTTAGTTTATTGTTATTAATTTATTCACCTCTTCTCTACTCTACATTTAAGAAGAGGTAAATAATGTTATTTTAGAGTCTAGAAAAATATTTATTTTTTGACCATTTTCATTGTAGAACCTTGCGGTTGACTGTATCCAAACTGAGTGTCGCACATCTCTTCTGTCGCTATTTTGTGATCTGATGGATTCTTTCTGAAAGCTCAATATAATCATGTGCAAATGCTTAATTTTTTTACAACAGATTCAGTCATGGTTGGTTTTGGTACAAACTTTCAAAATAAGCTACCATCTTCGTTTTCTGCTAAAGATGTGCAGATAAGTTATTGGTTAGGGACTTCGCAAACTAATCGGTCAAAATTACCATTTAAAATGGGTCATTAAGTAGAGTTTAAGCATTCTATAAATTATGTTTCTGCTTATTCAGTGAGTTACCTTTATAAAGGAGATAATGGTCTAGTTAATAGGCAAGGTATTGTTGGACAGATTTGGTATATCACGCCGATATCAACTAATTGGTATCTTAGTGCAGGTATTGGTCCTTATTATAGCTATGATAGGCATGAGATAAACAATAAAAATGATTTCGCGGGCGTCATTAGCTTATAAATAAATTATCAATTAGTTAAGCATTTAAGTACTAATCTTCGTTTTAATCGTATTGTTTCGTTTAATGATAAAGATCAGGATATGTTTATGGCAGGAATTGCTTGGAACTTTTAACATGTCAAGTTAGCTTTTTTTGCTGCTATTTGCCCATACTTTATGAGCAAGTAGATATATTTGAGAGTGGTTTAATCAACTATACAGCCTACATTATTAAAATATAATTACTAAATACGTTTTATCTATATCACTTGCTTTTATCAATTTATTTTTATTTATTACCGTTAAATCAAGTTGAAAAAAAGCATAAATAGAGGGGGGTGTATGCTTAAAATAAATGTTTTATGTTTTTATATTAATGTTATTATTTTCTGCTGTTGGATTAGCAGCGAGTTGCGCCATGTCGAGTAAAGAAGATTTACACATACACGGAAATGATTTATGTCTATTAACGTTAAATTATATTGATAGTATGAGTTCTAAAAGACGATTGTATATTAACAGTTTTCGCATATTAAATAATAAAACAGTTATTTTTACCGCTAATTCTCCGACAGCTTCATTTTTAATGCTAGGAACAGCAAATGGGATAGTAAAATTTTAGCTGAAATATTAAATAAAGATGTAGAAAAAATATTAAAAATATCAAATAAGTAGATATTTTTTGCCAAATGAAGATATTTATTTTTTATCCAGTGCATGGGCGATATCTGGTGAAATATATAAAATAAATTGGAACAAGATAATCAATGTGGTTAATCAGATACCTATAACTATTGATGATATAAAATTTATAACAAACGGTAGTTCACTCTACATTATTCAAAATGGTAAATATCGTGGTTATATTATTTCTAACAAGCATAAATATAGAGCGAAAGGTAGCTCTTATGATACTTATGTGCTGATTTCTCCTTTGGGAAAGGAAATAAAAGAGATAGGATTAGAAATATAAAATGTTAATGATTTTCTGGCCTCAACGGAGAGTAGTGAAACATTATAAGCCCGTTATAAAATAGAGAAGAGAAGCTTACAGTTATTGACAAGATAACCAAACCCCAAAAATTTTAACCCCAGGAGTCATTAAAATAGTTAAATTTAATAATCTTGGTTACTATTATTTACTAAATAGATGATTGCTAATAATATTTCGTTCCACTTTATTACTACTAATAAACATACTATGTTTGAAAATGCGTTATTGCTATAACAGTGAATTCTTATAGATAAAATAGTAGTAATGATCTTGCATTTCATTTCAAGATATTAGTAACGGTGTTACACCTGGATTTGATTATTTCTAAAAAGATTTTGTGGTTATCATCTTTATTGGCTAAAGCGAAGATAGCAATAATGACAGTAGTTACTAAGGTTAGTGCCAACCAATATATTGGCGATTGCGCTACAACTGAATTTGATTATAAATTTAAAATATTTAGTGAACAACATTTAGTTGTCACTATGACCGATAGCAATGGTGACCATGAACAAAGATTGACATTGAATAGGGATTATACAGTGACAGGTGTTAATAGTGACGAAGGAGGTAAAATAATCTTGTCATCACCTTTAATTCAATGAAAATCATTTATTGATTGAGAGACATTTACCAGTAAAACAAGAAGTCTCATTTGTAAAATGCAATCAATTTCATGTAAAACAGTATGAAAATGCATTTGATTATGTCACGATGTTAGTCTAACGAGCATTAGGAAATATGTTGCTATTATTGCAGTAGCCCAGTAGCTAACAAATTATTTTGATGCTAAGAATTATCGTATTTCTAACATCATTCAACCTAAGAATAATAATGATGCAGTTAACTTAGGATTGATGAAGGCTGCTATAGATGATAAAGATATGCGATCGATACGAGTAATGATATTAATATACCTGCATTACCTGATGGAGCAAACTGTAAAAATAAGCAGTTTGTTTTTGATGCAGATGGCCAACCGACCTTGTTTGATCTTAATGAATTCAGGGTATTTGGCTACATTATAGTAGATTTATTTGAAAAAGGGTTTGAAATAACAACCTGTTATCATGTATTGTATTCTTAGAAAGAAAATAGTTACAACCGACGGGCAGGTAAATTACCAAAACACAAGTCCCTGAAAACTTTACGCCAGTTTCGATAGGTGGGATAGCGGCTGGAGCCAGGACACAAACTATTGTTAACCCCTGCACAAAAAAGGAAATTGATAATCAATCTGTTAAAGTTAAAGACAGCAGAGCTGTGCAATTTAGTACATTAAATTTAGTGAGAACAGATCATTATGCTGGGATTTCAATGAAAAATAATGTCCAGCATATATCTTCGTATGTTTCTGGTAATAGTATTTATACTGTAATAGCTCGAAATAGTAATAACACCATTAAGTATTCAATATCATTTCGCAGTTATTCAAGTACATTAGCTGCGACCAATACTTTAGATAATATCACTGCTTATGGATTTTTAACGCTATCCATCCTACCAGGGATGCTGTTATCAGATTAGGTGCAGATAAAGGAGGCTATAACTTAGTTTGTGCAAGAAATCACTATAAATTTTTTATCTGTAATAATAATACGCATCAAGTTATTTATTTACCAGAAAAGCAAGTGACATTTGCTATTTAAGAGGAAAATTATAATAGACAGGAGATTGATGCTAAATTAGTTGGCACTCACTGGAGCACTAAAAAAAAGCGGTAAATGGCTGGATGAAAGAGCCTTACACCTGCATAATTATTCAATGGATACGTGTCGCTAGAAAAAACAGTTCAAGAAATTTCTTTCGTATCGTTTTCTCTAATGCTTTAGCCAACATGGGAGTTGGTAATTTCAATTCTAATTCAAATCTAGCTGAATTATACGCCTAATATATTAGATGCCAATAATAACCGATTTACAATGAGCTAAACTAAGGTGGCTGATGGTAGTAATACCTATCGATTAGTTGATGTGAGATGGAGGGCAATTCGATGGTAATAATGGAAAAAGATAATGTTTATTATTTTAGTGTAACAAAATTATGTTGTTTACTTGAATCATTGAAAGAGAGTTATATCAGTTCGGGGAGTTGGGATGATAAAGCGATTGAAATTCCTTTTAGTATATATATAAAGAGTATGAACATTGTGCGCCATTAGGTACAGATAAAAATCGAGCATTGATTTGGATTGATATTACAGCTAAAACTAAATTAATTAAAGGTGCAGAAAATACAAAAATTGAATTAATGCAAAATGCAACAGGTATCATCGTAGCCCTTACAGGATGCTATAGATTTGAATATAGCAACCGATGGAGAATATCAAAAAAATTAATGGAATGGAAACTCTATCGTGTATTATTAAGTCGTATGGATATATCAATTGCGCCTAATATCGAATGGGCAAAATTGCCCATAAAATTAAATCACTATTAATGATAGAGCTATCAATAGTCAACAATAACCAACGATAATCTATTTAGAGGCTGTTTTATATCTATATATCTATTTTTATTCTTAGTAGCGAATAGCTACTTTTAGCCGACTGTTATAATACTTGTGTCATAAAATTTATGTACATATCAGTGTACATAAAATATCATAAAAATAAATACGCAGGGAGAAATAAAATTATCGTTATTATTTGGCTACCGGGTAGGTGAGTTGTTAAAAGCGAAAGTTAATGATTTCGATTTCTCCAAAGGGCTATGGATAGTACTGTCGGAAAATCATAAAACAGGAAGAAAAAGTAAAAAGTGCATTATCCGCCCAATCATTCCCGTCGCTGAAAGCTGATCAAAGCTGCACGATAGTTGAGTAATGGCAGTGAATATTCGTTTACGATATCAGGGGGTAAACTGTTACGTATAAATGAACACAACGGTTTTATTCTTATCTAAACAAAAAATGGTGAGTAGATTTGAGAATTATACAAACTGGTCAATTCACGATTTGCGTAAAAGCCTGCGTACGGGTATTGTTGACTTAACACAGCTTCATGTTGCTGAAATCATGTTAGGCCATAAATCCCCGGGTGTTTGGCAGAGGTATACGACAAGCACACCTACCTTGAAGAATAGGGAGAAGCTTATCAAAGCTGGTGGAGTAAAGTTACTCAAATTATTTACCATTCTTCCAATCCAGAATATCACGCCATGCAAGATTAATCTCATCCGATTTAAATTTAGGGAGTGGAAAGCCTTCACGCCTTTGTTTTCCATTACCTGCCCACTGTCTGATGGTGTGTGTTTTAGCTTCGTACCTTTTCGCCAGTTCACTTTTTTTAACGAAAGGGGACTTGTTTTCATTCATAGGATTTTTCTCCTTTGTTACACCTTTACGGCTGTTTATATATACAGTTGTTAGTTTTTTATGTTAAAATTTCGTTGTTGTGTGTTTGCTATTCACAACGTAATTTAAACTGTGGCCGCAGCTTGGGGGATGAGCAAAAAATAGCGGGCTTTTTTCACCATTCCAGTCTGTGAGTGTTTGCGGGTTAGAGTCTAACTTTTCCCTTTGGGACAGGTTTTTAGCAGTCGTGCAAGGTCATGTTTCCAGTGGTACGCAAACCAGTACCGGCATCCCCCCTCATTCATTAACAATACTGTCCAATGCCTGAATTTTGGCATTGTGTATCTCTGTTCAGTCGTGGCTTTTATCGCTATAAATAGCACCAATGCAATTTGTAAGGTTTTTATTGTTTTGGCCGCGGCATTTAATGCCCCCCGACAACACTATCGCTCAGTTCGAGAAACAGCTCTTTTTCCATTTTTTGATAGTGATTTCGGGCTTTAGCGGGCACTACAACGTTGATGACATTGTGTATGGGTTCGTAGATGTTGGACTAGTCAGCGGCATTAAGGGACAGGGTGACATCACGGAGTACTGACTGAATTTGTTGGAGTGTGAAAGGCAAAGGTTCAAACTTACTCCACTGTTTTCCTGGAAATTGAATGCGGTTAAACCAACGGGAAGTAAAAGCGTTATAGGTTATGCCTAAACGTTCGCCCTGGTCAACAAACCAGACTTTCCCCCATAAATCCATTAAGCCATTGGGTGAAGGCGTGCCTGTCAGGTTAACCCAACGATGAACAAATTTATGGGCGATTTTGGCTAATGCCGTGGCACGTTTGCCACTTTTGCGCAACCGGAATGATTTTAACCGAGTGCACTCATCCGCGATAATAGTGCTAAAAGGCCAGCTGTCACCGAGGGTATCAACTAGCCAGACCAGATTGTCATAATTGATAGTAAATACGCTGGCATGGCCGTTTTTAGTGCATTTAATCTGATGCTGATGATGGGTTGCACTTCGATATTACGCTGGTGACTCCACTTCAGCACTTCATCCGGCCAGAAGGATTGCGCTACCCGTAACGGTGCCAGTACTAATGCGGGTTTTGTTTCACTGCCTGATAAATAGAGATTTTCTAACGCTGTTAGTGTTGCTGCCGTTTTGTCCATTCACATGCCCGCCAAGACATTTGAGCGCTTAATATCTAGTTCGTGATGGATGATAAGATCTTGGTAAGAGCGAGGGGAGAAGTCTGTAGATTTCTCGCATTGCTAAAATATCTTAACCGGCATATTGCTTAAACCGTTGCCATTCTTCTTTGTGTGTTAAAGCGGTGGCTCTTTGTATTTTGATGTTTTTAGGGTGAGGTTTACAAAATAGGTGGATTAGGACTTTACTTTATTTATTCTTTGGCTTTATCGGTATTGATATTGAATATGTCGCAAAGAGAACCTAATGCTCCCGGTAAGCCGTGTGCTAAGGCTTGCATAACATATCGTGAACTCTGGATAGGGGTAGGTCGATATTTAACACCTGTTTTAGAAGTACCGTATCGAACATTCCGTCTTTATGCCCAGACAGTTAGGAACTCAGGGTGATCAAGATACTCTTTTAAATCAGTGGGCATGGATTTATATGTTAGACCGGTATGGTTTTGTGATACCCCTTAAGCAGCAAGCGATTTTGATGCAGTGGGACAGGCAATATCCACCGGATGCGCGCGACCGGGAACGCGACCGGCGTATTGCTGCAATTACAGGTGTGCACAATCCGTTTGTGACGGGTGAAAAGGTATGGGAAAAACATTAATGGACAAACTAACCGAGCCATGGGAGAGCGTTTGCGTTTTCCTTGTTTCGATTAAAGAGCAGGGTGTAGGTGCGACGTTGGTGTTTCTGATGGCGTGGCTGCGCGGCAGATATCAGGAGAAAAAATGGCGTAAGACGCTAATTGATGCCACGATATGCGCGATTATTGCGTGATTACACTACGAGCTTGTTGCTTCGTTGATGATTAATGCTGAGCTGGCGTTTTATAACGTTCTATGTGATGCTGTGGCGAGAAAGTATCTCGTTATGGTTAAAGTTAGAATGCGGATATTATCGTTGTAAAAAAAAGGATGGTTTCGTACATCTCCCAAAAGAATTGTACAAAAATAGGTTAAATTAATTTCGTACATACCATATAATAAGTACATCTATTTCGGACAGGAAAAAATAAAATGTCTCGTGTTTTTGCTTACTGCAGAGCGTCCACTCTAGAACAGACTACCGAAAATCAACGCAGAGAAATTGAAGGAGCAGGATTCAACATCAAACCTCATCGAATTGTTGAAGAGAATATTAGTGGTTCGGTGGCTGCTAATGAAAGAAATGGATTTGTCAAATTAACCGACAGATTAGAACATGATGATGTTCTTGTGGTTACGAAACTAGACCGACTCGGGCGTAATGCCATGGATATTCGCAAAACCGTTGAAAATCTTTCCTCGTTAGGGGTTAAAGTGCATTGTCTGGCATTGGGTGGTGTAGATCTCACGAGTTCAGCCGGAAAAATGACAATGCAGGTGATCTCCGCGGTGGCTGAATTTGAGCGGGATTTGTTGATTGAAAGAACACAGGCAGGCATCGCCAGAGCGAAAGCCGAAGGTAAAAAAATGGGCAGACCTCGGGTGCTAAATGATGCGCAGAGAAAACAAGTGATCTTATATTTGAAAAATGGTCAAAGCGTTAGTGTAGTTTCCCGCATTTTCAATACAACAAGGCAAACTATCATGCGGATCAGAGACGCAGAATTGACTACAAAAAAGCATTGACTTCCCAGTTGGAAAACAACTTTGGAGAGAAAAAGGTTTAAACCAAATTTAAACTGACAGGTACTGTTTGACATTCTTATATCTTTTATTTCAGCAGAGCATTATCATTTTGGTCTGCCGGGTGTGGACAACAGAACAAAGCAGACCGGTGACATTCTTTGGCCACTACGAGCCTGACGGGGAGATTATTGTCGCTTTGTCCTTTTCAGCTTTAAAGATCGAAAGGTATCTTTGGTTCCGTTTAATAGAAAGTCTTTATTCACAAGGTTGAGCAAAGTTGAATATCAAGTTTAGAGGGACTATATGCCATTTGATATTGCGAAAAACAAGTTTGATGTCGCTCTGTTAGATTCTGATAAGTATCGCACTAAAGTATTTACAAATTCACAGGCTGGATTTCAAGACATTTTCTATTGGGTTAATAAATATGATACTAAAGGAATACGCGCATGCCTTGAAGCAACAGGGGATTATGGTACGGGGCTGGCAACTTTTTTATTCAACTACGGCATCCGTGTTAGCGTTGTTAATCCTGCACAAATAAAAGGTTTTGCGAAATCAGAACTGTCTCGAACAAAAACTGATAAGGCTGATGCAAAATTGATCGCGCGCTTTTGTAAAGCACTCGCTCCGGGTTCCTGGAGCTCGCTACCTGAGCCAGTTCAACAGCTGCAGGCCCTTGCCAGAGGTAACGAAATATCCGGATGGAATGCAACAGGCGGGATAGCACAAACTCTGTTGTATTACCTCCTCTATTGAAAAAACAATAAAGTTCCTGCGAGAGGAAATCCGAACTCTTCAAAAAGAAATTAATGAACACATTAATAGTGATCAGAAATTCCGCGAGTAAGAGTAAACTCTTAAAGTCAATTCCGGAAATAGGTGACACAACCACGACACAGATATTTTCTTTTATAACCAACCATGACTTCACGAAAAAAAGGAAGTCGCTGCTTTTTTAGGACTTAACCCTCAGCAACATCAATCGGGGAGTTCCGTAAGAGGAAAAGAACGATTATCTAAAACAGGCGATAGTCGTTTACGTACCGCTTTTATATGCCAGTAGTAGTTGCCATGCGCTATAACCAAACCGTCCGGATGTTTAACCAGCGTATGCTTGCTATGCGGGTAAGCCTAAAATGCTGGTAGTCGGTGCAGCCATGAGAAAACTCGTTTATGTTATTTATGGTGTTTTAAAATCAGGAAAGCCTTTTACTCCTGAACTGGCATGAAAATTATTTGACACACAAGAGGGCATCTTTATGTTTTGAACGACTGGGTTTTACAGCATATTTGATAAAATCACTAGCGAAGTAATTCTTAATAATGATTAAATGTATGTCTGTTCCGTGTTCTTTTTTTAATTTTGCTTTAAAACAAAGATAATAAATATATTTGTCATTTAGTGAATCACTCATTTTTTTTCTATGAAATTATCTAATTCCCTCATGACCCCATTTGATCTATGAGTATCAGGTCATACTTCACTTCATCTCCTGTTAAGGGTTAAGCATACCAGCTTTTACTTTTATGTAAGTCGTCTATTTTTCTAACAAATTGATTTTATTGACATAATTTTTGGTTAGTGTTCCGCTTTCTCCTTCGGTATCAAATTGATATATCAATCCTTTGTTTGTTAATTTTTTCTCCCGTAGTCTAACTATTTTCATCATGTTACCATGATTAATAACCTGCATTCCTGCTTTTACATGATATAACGTTGTTTTGTATTCATGGATGTTATTTATATAGTTCCTCCGGTTATTTAGGGAGAAACCCCTGCTCGATTAATTTTATTTTGATATCGCCCAAAATATTAAACGCAATATCACTGTTTAAATCTGAGTAATGTTTATATTGTGGCAATTTAATTTCGATATTTTCTCTGGATACTCTCTATGCAATCCAGCACAAATCCATCGCTGTATAACAATAATTCATATCATTGTTAGCTCTTAAGTTATTGATATTCAGATGTGATTGATTTGTAGGATACTGTCTTTATTCGTCAGCTTTCTTTGATTGATATTTGAGTAGTGCCTGTGTTGCCCGACGATGGCGACGATAGGCGTTATACAGTTCACGTTTTTTCTTCATTAAAGCCATAAGATGGGGATTCGTATGCTTGATGACATCTTTGTATTCTGGTTTTTTGGGCTAAGTGAACCACAATACTCTCTGGGGTCATCATTTTTAATCAAATATTGGCGTATGACCGAATGATAAATATTTTTCAGCGTCACGATGGCTTTTTCGCAGGTAAAAATGTCTTTGGATGCAGCGATGATACGGGCAATAATAACATCCTGATTCATCGTCATCTTATGCCACCTGACTATATTTGTCGTGGGTGAATTGACCGCTCCAGTCTTTCTTCATCGGTAGCTTGTTTTTTAGATATTGACGATATAGCCATGAAGCTCCTTTTTTTTAACAAAACGATTTTGTAACACTGGCGTTGACCTGTTTCTGTTGTAATGATGTAGGGCGATTCGATTAAATATTTATCTCGTGCATAAGCATGGACGCGCCAGACATGAGACTTGTCGATATCCTTTTCTGTATCGTAAAGAAAATGGCGCTCTTGTAGAAAAATATTGACCTGGTTAATGTTTACGCCATTAAGTTGTTTGTAAAACTGAACAGGTGACATGCCCACCTGGAACAGGTTTTTGAGGCTATCGATTTCGGTTTCAAGTTGCTGAATCTGTACATCTAACAATTGAACTTTTTTATGTTGCTTAGCCCATGCAATTGTGGATTCAGTGGGGTCAAGAAAATTAGGTAAGTCTAAAGTTGTTGGGTCATTAGATAATTGCGGTGGTAAAATCCGTCTTTCACATTTAATAAAATACTGTCGGGCCTGTTTACCTTTTTTATTGCGCTCAACCATTGATAGTTCTTTCGCCATATCAAGGGAAATGTGATAGTCAATTGCAGTAGCGTTGTTGGCTTCCATTTTTTGTGGAGGCGAATAAAGTCTTTATTTTCAACAAATCCATACTCTGAAATTCGCTTTTTTATCCATATGGAAAAGTCTTTCTTACTTTCCAAAAATGCATGTAAATCACGGGCATTAACCGTCTGGATTAATTGACACTTGATAGTTTTTGTTTCGATGTTCATTAAAATTGACATAAGGAGAGTCCTCAATAGTTAAATTGATGAATGATTGCCCCTGAAAAGGGGCGTTAAGATTATTCAGTTACGTTGGAGGAAATGTGTTAGTTCAGCTTTATGCCAATTTGAAAGGGCACCATTTAGCATTAACTGATTATCGTTTGCAGCCTGTGATAGTAGATTATCGATCTCTGCAATAACTTTATCTGCATTTTCACGCTTGCGAATGATGCGTTTAATTGCTGTTTTTTCTGCATCGGCTATGACGTCTTGCAAATGTTCTGTCACCTGCCAGATACGCTCACATCCAGAAGCGATAGGGGACTAGCCGTACTTCCATTTATAGGGTGAAGGAATGCCGGTGACTTCTCTTAATGCATACCAGATAGCATTATTCCATGCATCTCTGAAACGAAAGTTTTGTGTCATTAATGCAATGATACGGGCGAGATTTTGGGTATCTTTGTTGCTAAACTTTTCGTGAGCTTCAGGGTGGGGTTGGTATTTAGGGTTATCTGTTTGGTTATCGAGAATATCCAGCACCCATTTTCTTAATTCTTTTGCTACTGAAGTACGAGCAAACATAGCAACAAGATGCGCACCGTGTAGGGAGAAAATACGAACTTGCATTCTCACCGTTCCCGTTTTTCTAACGACGCCTAAATTGACCGTCGTTGTCATACCTTCAGAAAACTCATCTTTATTGCGATTAAAAATTTTTGTTACCTCCTAAATAAGTTTTAGTGGTGTGTGCCGGATGTTTCCGGTTTGTATGCACAGTCTGTTTATTCCCTGGTGTAAAAACGAGATTTGACTGTTTTGTTATATTCACACACCCCAAAACTCACTTGGTGGTGTTGCTCTAAAGCTTATTCAGCGCGGTGATTCCAATATGTTAAAGAGCGAGGTGACTTAATTACTGATGACTATACTTGCCTTCATGTTCATATGCCTCAGGCTGGCTACGTTGGCAACGTCTGGCACAGTTTCAGATAACTCGAAGTATTGTCTGGTTTTTCCCTGTTACAGTGAGTTGACAGAGAGTGTTAAACAAAAAGATTAATCTAAAGTTAATAAAAAGATTATATTGAGATAAGTGAAAACATATAGAAATTAATCTAAATACTTATAAATAATTGGATTATGTGAGATTCAAATGAATTGAGAGTTATGATCTACTTCTGAGGTTAGAAAGCTCTTTATAAAGAGTTTCATAGTATTTTTGTTTTTTCTCTAAGTCTTCAATTAATTTTTCTTTATCAGCACTAGGTAATTTATTGAAGATACTTAATAATTTTGTTTCGCTATTTGTGAGAAAGTTTTTTACTTCGTGTGATTCAGCAATAGGGAGTTCTTCAATTTTTCCCTCTCCTAATATCCAAGCAACAGAAACATGTAAAGCATTTGAAAGTTTAATAGCAGGATCTTTGCTAATGCTTCCTCTAGCAAACCAGCTATTTACTGATTGAGGAGTAACATTACATATTCTAACCATATCACTTTTTGATATGCCTTTAATTTCAATTAGTTTATTTAACCGCAAAGCTAATGGGTTAGATTTCATATTTTTTTTATTCATATCATTATTTTAAACAATAAGTTTAATAATTAAAATAATTTTTTTGTTTATTATTATATAATCTTTATATTTAAATTAAGCATTACAGGAGGTGAAATGTCTGCGTTAAACAAAGTAATCAATATAACTGGAACTGCTTCTTGTCTAACAAAAAAACTTGGAGTGTCAGACATGACAATAAGCAATTGGAAAAAAAGACGTAATGGAAGAGTGCCTGTCGATCGTGTTTTAGCAATTTACGAATTAACAGGAATAACTCCCCACGAGTTACGCCCTGATCTTTACCCAAATCCAACAGATGGGATCCCTGCTAATAAGCAAAATGCCATCTAAGTAACACCGTTCTTTAACATTTTGACTCGCTCTGAATAAGCATTAGAGCCACCACAACCTCATAGAAATATCGAGGTAGGGAATTTTATTACTTAAGGATTATAAACATGGAATATTCAAATACTATCAAAATCACCTGCAAACCTGAGCAACTGGAATCTTACTTCTACCAGAGGATGTTTTCAGAAGAGGGCAATAATGGGTTTGCTAAATCACTTGGGATACACCCATCAACAGCGAGTCGGGATAAAACCAGAATATTTAAATTAGCCTGTCAGGTCGTCTCAGAATACGGCTTTCCTAGACATGTGGTGAGTGTGCCTGATTCATCGACACAGGAAGTTGTTATTACAAATATATCAGGCGACGAAATACGCAAGCTGATTGACATGCTAGAGCATCTTAGATTGCCAAAAAAAGAAGCTTCAAGGTTAAAAAACGATGAAGCTTATGAGAATTGTAATGAGCTTTGTATTTAATTAGAAATTTCAGGAAGTTTAATGAGAAGGGAAACCGCAAATTTCCCTTTTTTTCTTTCAATTTCATCGAGTTCATTATGCCAAAAAAGCGCCTATTTTACCAGCCAAATATCCATAAAAACATTATTTGAGAGAGGGTCAATTGCTCTTTCACTGAGTTAGCCACCAGTGAAGCTATCCGTTATTACCGCAAACAACCCGCCAGCAAACGGGGCAGGGTAATAGCGGATTGTCTAAATCAGGCTAAACGGTGGGCAAGATCAACAACAAAGCAATAATTATTAAGGTAAAGATATGGAAAAAAACCGGATTGGGAGGCGATTGAATCCGCTTACCGTTATGATCTTTGTCTGTACGCGCTATAGCTGATAAACATGGTGTTACTGAAGGTGCTATCCGAAAGCGGGCAAAACAGAATGGTTGGCTAAGAAATCTGACTGAAAAGGTCAGGAAAGCAACAAGAACCAAGCTGGTTCATAACGAAGTACGCAGGGTTAGTACGCAGTCAGAAATGTGTACTGACGAAGACATTATCGAACAGGCAGCCAGCGAAGCAGCAGAGGTTGTATTGGACCATCGTGCTGATTTGGTGGGATGGAAAAGGATCACAAACAAGCTAAGAGTATTTCTGAATAATGTCGACATCACCGAAGATAATCATGCTGCAATTGCCCGTACCATTACCGCAGGCGTTGATGCCCAAATTAAACTAATCAAGGGTGAACGAGAATCATACAATATTGATAGTGGTGACAGGAACGCGGTATCAGAGAGTATTTCTAATCTTATGGATGAATTATCCAAAGGATAACCATGAAGCGACGACATTTGGCGTTATTGCGCAATAAGCGTTGGCGGCTAAACCATCTCTATTGGATAACGGATAAAACGGGTAAATCCATTCGCTTCAACATGACGCCCGAGCAGTTAGCCTATTTTGAAGGGATGCACACCCGAAACATTATTCTTAAAGCCCGCCAACTGGGTTTCACTACGGAAGTATGTATCATACAACTTGATGCGGCATTATTTGAGTCTGCCAGGTGTGCGTTAATTGCCCATACTTTAGTTGATGCCAAGCGACTATTCAGAGAAAAAATCAAGTACGCTTACGATAAACTTCCGTTTGAAATCAAAGCAGCTAATTCTGCCAGTAATGATTCTGTAGGGGAATTAGTTTTTAAGAAAGGCGGCTCACTTTACATTAGCACCTCATTTCGAGGGGGTACCTTACGCTATTTACATGTCTCTGAATTTGGTAAAATATGTGCAAAATATCCCGATAAAGCCCGCGAGATTGTTACCGGTGCCTTTGAAGCGGTATCGAGTGATTGTTTTACAACAATAGAAAGCACGGCAGAAGGCCGAGCGGGTTATTTTTATGATTATTGTCAGTCTGCCGAAAAAGCACAGATTCAGTCGAAAACCCTTTCGCCGTTAGACTGGAAATTCTTTTTTTTCCCCTGGTGGCAAAATTCTTATTATGGGATTGATCCGGTAGAGCCAATCCCCCAACGGCTGATTGATTATTTTGCTGAGTTAGACGATAAACATAATATTCACTTAACCGACAGACAAAAAGCCTGGTATTACGCCAAAGAGAAAACGCTCGGTGATGATATGAAGCGGGAATATCCTTCACTACCCGCTGAAGCCTTCCTGCAATCGGTAGAAGGGGCATATTAGGCAAAACAATTTCGTTATCTTTATCAAAACAGACGCATTGGTCAATTACCGG
The DNA here is from genome assembly GCA_047291315.1 of Candidatus Phloeobacter fragariae. Classification (GTDB taxonomy): domain Bacteria; phylum Pseudomonadota; class Gammaproteobacteria; order Enterobacterales; family Enterobacteriaceae; genus Arsenophonus; species Arsenophonus fragariae. The sequence continues at coordinate 108,114 of JBDPYZ010000005.1, forward strand.
ATAACGGACATTTACCCGTTCATACCTTTTGGGATATAGGTGTCGGTGACTCTACGTCAATCTGGTTTGTCCGTGAAGTTGGCAAGGAATTTCATGTTATCGATCACTACTCAAATAGTGGCGAGGGTTTGCGACATTATATGAAAGTGTTGAAAGACAAAGGCTATACCTACGCCAGTCACAATGCGCCACATGATATCGATAATCGTGAATTCGGCTCTGATGCTAAATCCAGGCGTGAAATCGCCAGAAGAGGCTATGATATTGATGGACAAAATACACAATAAGATTTGACGTGGTGCCAAGACTTTCCATTGACGAAGGTATCGAAGCGGTGCGTGAAATATTACCTGGCTGCGTCTTTGAGGAATATCGATGTGCTGATGGCATTGCTAATTTAGAAGCTTATCGCAAAGCATGGGATGACAAGCGTGGTTGCTGGAAAGATAAACCTCTTCATGATTTTACCTCTCATGATGCAGATGCATTCCGGTATTTTGCGGTCAGCAGAAAAAATAAACAGCGCCCCGCCTTTGAAATTAATTTAGGAACCACCTTTTGATGAGTATGACAAATGTTGATTTTACCCGTCCTGAATACAAATTGCTTGTGTCGCAATGGTCGCTGGTTCGCACAGTATGTCAAGGGGGGGGATGATATTCAATCACACCTGCCATTGCTGGAAGAATCTGATAAAAATCGCAAACAGAAGCGTAATAGGAATTATCAGGATCGGGCCGTTTAAAGTGGGTATGAAATCCGTCTATTTTTCCAATGTAGTGCCTTATGCCTATCGTCTTGAGATAGGGCATTCCAAACAGGCACCCAATGGCATGGTTCGGATCACGGCACAAGAATTTCAACTGTTTTTCAATCAGGCAATGACTGAGTGTAAATGATGGATCAGTTAACGATTAACACCACGATACGCGCCCATATTGCTCAACTTGCTGATAGTGAGAATATCAGGGTAGTCTGGCCAAATTGTGCATTCGATGACATCAATGAACCCTATTTACAACTGCATATCATGCCAGCGACAACAGAAAATAAGGGGTTATCGCTTGATATGCCGGTTTTCAGCGGTATCATTCAGGTTAATGTGGTTGGTAAAGTGGGAACCGGTGATACCGTTGTCATGAATATTGCTAACCGTTTGGCAAGTTATCTGTTCAATGGTTTGTCGATGACGGATAACCTTTATCTCAGTGATGAGCCGAGCCTGTTTCCAGCCATTAGCGACCAGGCTAATTATTATAGCTTGCCTGTCAGCGTCCCTTACCGATGTCATTCTACAAAATAACACCACCGCCAACAGGCGGTTTTTTATTAGCTAAAATGAGGTTTTAATCATGGCATACAATATTCCTAATGGTTCGCGTGTTTATGTTGCCAATAAATATGCGGATAAGATAACAATTACGGCGGCCACCAATGCAACAGAGGCGGTATTAACCGTCGACGCGATTGGCAGCATTAAAGCGGGCGATATCGTGCAGATTGATTCTGGCTGGAAGAAAATGTCGGGCGCTTTTCGTGTGAAAGCCGCGGCTAACACCAGTATTACCCTGAAGTCAATCGATACCACCGATAGAACGGTTTTTCCTGTCGGGGGTGCTAAAGGTAGCTTAAAGAAAGTCGAAGAGTGGGAGGGAATGGCCCAGGTGATGACCTTGTCGACGAAAGGGGGTGAGCAACAAACACAGGAAATCCAGTTTTTTGAAGATGAGCAGGCAGAGACGGTTGATACTTTTAAAAATGGTATCACCCAGGTTTATACCTTTGCCCATGATGCAAAATCACCCATCCGAAAATTGCTAATGAAACTGGATGAGAGCAAGCAAATCATCACGATTCGGTTTTTCAATAAACGCGCAGGTGAAGATCGTTATTATACTGCTTCACTCTCATTTCAGCGGGTGCCTAATACGGCCATCAATGAGGTTGAAAACGTGGTTGCCCGTTTTTCGCTCAAATCCGATATGCAAATTTATCTTAACGCGTAATGATTGCCCCTTGACTGGGTTTTTGTTTTTTTAAGGAAAAAGAATGGCCAAATTTACCCTAGTACCCAAGCCAACGTTTAAAGCCAATGTCCGCATTCCGCTGGCAGGCAAAAAAGAGCCTGAAATAGTCACTTTCACATTCAATCATAAAGCGATGAGTGAACTGGAAACGATGAGTGAAACTGCCCATTGAGGAATTTTATCGGCAAATTATTGCTGACTGGGCGATTGAAGAGCCTTATCACGCTGAAAATTTAAAATTGCTATTTGACAACTATCCCTCAGCCGCCAGCGCCATTAGTACAACGTATTATAGCGAACTATTAGGCTAACGCGAAAAAAACTCGTAGCGGTCGTTGAGGCCATATATGGCGGCATGACTGAGACCGACATCCGCAATTTTAAAGCCGCCTTTGGTTTTACCCCTGAGGCCTGTGAAGTCGAAGTCTGGCCTGATGTCTGGGCGGCGTATCTTACTTTTAATGCCATGCGTATTCAGTGGCGAATAGGTATAAATGGGCCAACGGGACTGGATTATACGGTGTTATCCCACGTCATTGATTTTCTGGGTATCAATAGTGACAAGACGACCTTGTTTAATGATATCCGGGTGATGGAAGCGAAAGCCTTAGCGATCATGTATCAAAAGACATGATTACCAATACGTTATGGGCATTAATCATTATGTTGGTCATTTTTATTTCCTATAAGTATCTTTGCTGTTTTTTCAGTCGCTTTTTCGGCTATATCATCAATAATCTCAGGCGAAAAAGATAACTCCTTAGGTGCAAGCGGTGTTTTACCTAGATGGTGTTTGACTGCGTTAATTAAAACGGAGATAATCTCAGTATTAACAGAACGCTTATTATCTTCAGCCATTTTCTGTACTAAGTCTTTTAAGTCAATAGGCAGTCTTATGTTTATCTGTGGGTTTCTATTCATTTTAGTAACCATATGGTTTTATTAACAAGGTCTTCTTAAGTGCTCAGGTATAATTCTGTATCAAAAGTTTTAATGTACTTGTTTTTCTTTGACAGACAGCTCAAAACATCACCACCTCACAATTGTTTATTTTTTATTATCATATAGTTTAGTTAAAGTTTCTTCTAAAGCTTCTTTTATTTTATCTGCTTCTGCTTGAGCTATAGATTCAATCATTTTACTTGTAGAGGTTTCATCTACCGTTGACTGTAATATCATAACTATCTCAGAATTTAGGGAACGCCCATTTTGAGCAGCTCTTACATAGTGTAGCAAAAAAAGTGACTTCATATTATCACCGTATCATTATAATGGTAACATGGACAGAAGTAGTTCCCTCTAATTATTTCATAGGGGATATTGAGACATTGATGGAATATCTAGAAAGACTTGGGGTCGTGGTGCTTGCTGATGAAGCGGAACGCCGGAACTTTGTCAAAGAGAATCTCATGCGGTTGATTAACTGATAAAGCGATAAATCAATCTATTGAGCACCTTAAGGTATAAATTACTTACTACGCCAGCCCTGTGCTGGCTTTTTGTTGCAAGGAATCCGGTATGACTGATATCGCCACGATTTCATTAAAAGTAAACACGGCGGATTTGGAAAGAGGTGAACAGAAATTAAAGTCATTTCAGGGCACAGCAGAAAAAGTTGAAAAGGCTTCATCAAATCTGGGTGATGGATTAAAAAAAGTCAGCTTAGCCTCATTAAGAAATGCCGAAACCATTAAGACTCAAAAAAATGAACTTAATGGCCTGTTAAATAGAATTAATCCAACCAATCAAGCGTTTGATGAATTGGATAAAATCACCCGCAAACTCGCCTCTTCACACAAAAAAGGCTTTCTGTCGCTTAATTAGTTTATCGATTACAACACGATACTGGAAGAATCGAGAGATAAGCTTACCAGGATGAATCTGGTGCTGACCGCAGAAGGTAGAGCGTTACTTGCCCAAGAAGAAACCTCAAAACGAGCAAAGTTGGCCGCGGATAATTTTTTAAATGCATTAAAACAGCAATCAGACACCATTGGCAAGACGCGAACCGAAATTCTTGAACTGAAAGCGGCACAAATGGGGGTTTCACAACAGGCAGCCCCCATGATTGCCAAACTGAAAGCACAAGAAAAAGCGTTCATGAATGGAGCGGTAACGATGGGGCAATATCGCCATGCGATGCGAATGTTACCGATGCAAATGACCGATGTAGTGACCTCCTTAGCCTCCGGCATGCCTGCCTGGAAGGTATTAGTGCAACGGGGCGGGCAGCTTAAAGACTCGTTTGGGGGTGTCGGTAATGCGCTAAAAGCGGTGGGTTCAATTTTAACGCCGGTCCGATTGCTGATGGGCGGATTGGCCGTATCTACGGTTGCTGCGGCTATTGCTGCCTATAAAGGTGCCAGTGAATTTGATGAGTTTAATAAACAGCTTGCGCTTACAGGTGGTTATGCGGGAAAAACGGCAGGGCAGTTACAGGATTTAGCCAAAAAATTATCAGGCAGGGGCATTACTCAACATGCCATGGCAGATTCTTTAGCAAGAGTTGTTGGCAGTGGGACATTTAAAGGGAAAGAACTTGAAATAGTCGCCAAAGCTTCAGCAAAAATGAAACAGTCGGTTGGCAAAGATGTTGACGAAACCATAAAGGAATTTGAAAAACTAAAGAAAGATCCGCTTGGTGCCCTTGAAGCCCTTGATGACAAAATGCATTTTTTGACCGCTGCACAATATGAATATATCAATTCTCTTGTCAGGCGAGGAGAGAAAGAAAAGGCGGCGACGGAAGCCATAAGGCTTTACGGTAACGCTTCCGATGCGGTCGCCAAAACGGTTGTAGAAAATCTGGGTTACATGGAAAAAGCCGCAAATGCGGTTGTCAATTCGTTTACTACGATTTTTGACAGCTTAATGGATATTGGCAGGGAAGACACGCTCGAAGAATCCTTACAAAAGGCGCAGAAAGTTAAAGAGATATTGGCAAATGACAATACTCCATGGGCCGGCTGGTCGAAGAAGAGAGCAGACGATGAAATAGCCGGATTGACCGCGGTTAAAAATATAACTGAACTTCTTAATCATGTGAATAATGAACGCATGAAACAGGAAGAAAAGCGCATTGAAAATATAAAAACGCGGACAAAATATGAAAAAGAGTATGCAACAGAAGCGGAAAAAGTCGAAGCGCAAATAAAAAGAATCAATAAAGACTATGCTAAAGGAGCAATATCAGCGGCTAAAAGAGATAGATATATTGCGGCTGAACATGAAAAACTGAATAAATCTAAAACACTTGATTATAAAGTGGATGATGGCACCCGAGTCAGTGAGTCAAATAATGAAGCTTTGTTAGCCCTGCAAACGCAACTTAAGGTACTTAGAGAACACAGAGATGTTACCGCTGTAATCAGTGCTGAAAGACGTAAACTTTGGGAGATGGAAGCTAAATTTACAATTATTGAGGGTATTGGGTCAAAACGTCAGCTAACGAACATTGAGCAGGCACTGATGGTGCAAAAAGAGACGATATTATCGTCGCAGCGTGAGTTAGCGCTTATGGGTGATAAAGTCGAAGTGCAAAAACGCTTGAATGACGAACGGGATAAACAACAAAAACGGGTTGCTGAAATTGAAGCCAGAACTCAGGTGATGATGAAAAGTGCCGGATTGTCGGATAGAAAATATCAACAAAAGATAGCACTGGAAAAAGCGGAAACACCCGAACAGAAAGAAGCGTTAAAAAAATACTTCAATGAAGAGGCATCGTTAAGGGAAAACTGGCAAAAAGGTATCAGAAAAGGCTTTTCTGAATTTCAGGAACAGGCTGCTAATGCTTACGCCAATGTGGCAAATATCACCCAGTTTGCTTTTGACGGAATGAGCCACTGGCTGTCTGATTTTCTGCTAATAGGTAAAGCCAACTTCGCTGACTTTACAAAATCGGTGCTTGAAATGATGGTGAAGATGATGACGCAAATGGCGATGCTTCAGGCAATGAAAGCCGCTTTTGGTGGGCAAACAGGTGGCTTCTTTCAGACGATGTTAGGGGTGAGCATGATAGGCGCGGCAATGATGTTAGGTCCTGCCGGATGGGCAGCATTTGGGGCAGCTGGCTTCATGGGCGGGGCATTAGCTATGGGTGGTGCTTCAATGGCATTAGGCGGTATAGCGCAAATGTTGTCACCTCAGCCGCCCGGCGCTTCAATCCGTCAGGATGCGGATAATAAACCCTCTTATGCATTTGGCGGTGCGGTAAATACCACCGCTCAAGGCAATCCGGTGCCGTTATTGTATACACTGGATAGAAAAGAGATAGGCGGGGCAATCATATCAGCAGGGATTTACACCAAAGACCAAACGGCTCATCATTAATTTACCTGATGGAGAATCAGAAGGGAGAACGGTACAAACGGTAAGATGATTACGGTGACGACGGCTTATTCCCAACCGGTAGAGAAAAATGCGGTGTGGACGGTGGATGCGAATGATTTGGCCATTCAGTTCTATCGGGTCATTAGCATATCGGATAATGCGGATAATACTTACACAATCACAGGAGCTTTTTATAATCCGAATAAGTATGCGCATATTGATTCGGGAGCCCGAATTGATAAAAGATCCGTCACCGTCATTCCGCCTGGCGTTCAGGTGCCGCCAAAAAACGTACGTATTTCTGCATATATCCAAATTAATCAAGGCATTGCCATCACAACATTAAGCGTCGATTGGGACGCTTCTGAGAATGCTATTGCTTATGAAGCACAATGGCGAAGAGGAAATAACAACTGGGTATCCGTTCTACGGACTTCAACATTGGGATTTGAGGTGCAGGGAATTTATGCTGGACGTTATCAGGTGCGGGTAAGAGCCGTTAATTCGTTTGATATTTCATCAATATGGTCGAATGCGCCTGAGACAGTGTTGAAAGGGAAAGAAGGTGAACTGCCCATACCTATTAATTTCCGAGCGTCCACGTTAGTCTTTGGTATTAAGCTGAATTGGGGATTTCGTGAAAACACGGAAGACACGTTAAAAACAGAGATACAGTATAGCAAAACCAATGATGGTGAAGGCTTGATGTTATTGGCTGATATCCCTTATCCGTTAAAGACACATGAAATGTCAGGTTTGGCAGCGGGAGTGGTTTTTTATTTTCGAGCAAGACTGGTTGACAAATCGGGTAATCAGTCGCCGTGGACGGAATTTGTTCTGGGTGAATCCGCATTTGATGCTAGTAGTATTATTGACGAAATTTCAGAAAAAGTTAACTATTGAGCTAGGTGAATTCATATGATGGGATTAAGAATAACTAACCCTGATGGTTCATCTTTTATATTTAACGAACATACCGCGCCAGCAACAAACCTGTGGACAAGAGCTGTCGGAGGTGGACAGTGGACATGTCCAAATGCCATACCACAAGGTTACAAATTCATTATTGCTCGTGCAGGGGCGTTAGCGAAAGTGCGATTTGTACAACGGGGTGACGCGATGGTAGCGTCAGGAGCAGAGTCGTCAATCTCATGATTCCAATCCAATCGCTTAGTGACAGTTCATCACGCACGGTCTAGGGTTGGAACCAGTCCAAATCGTACATATCCTGATTATAGTGAAATACCTGCTGTAGGAAAGGCAGGGTTAAAGATAGCCGGTAGTAAGGTTTTTATAAACACCTTGCCGATTACAGGGTACGCATATGCTTTCCACAAGAAGATTATGACTATAGATGGAATTTTTAATCTATCTACTGTCGGAGCAGGGTTGACGTTAGATAACGCCATCTTTTTTTCTATTCGACAAACGCAAGCAATTACATTAATCGAGAGTCTATCAGGGATAGCTCAGGAGGTGCTACTGGCTATAGAATAGCAAATATAAGCCGGGATTCACAAAAATGGGCAAGATCGCAATACTATGTTATCGCTTTTAGAACAGCTAAAGAGGGCGAACTAGATACAGGGACGAATGGGTTAAAATTACGTAATATAGCGGGTAAAGTGACATTTAATTCTCAGTTTAATGTTCTGACCAGACCTGTTTTAGTACCAGGTACTGAGTTTAGCGTAGTACAAGGAAAGACGATTGCAGGTATACGCAGACCGATGTATACACCGCAGAGAGTTGGTGATTATTTTTGGCACACTGACGGGGGTTATCTTGATTATCTCAACATTTGCCAGTATAGCGCAACAAGTTTAGGGCTTTCTCGTTACAGATATTATTACAATTCAGCATATATTGGGGAAACGACGACGGCATTGTCACCTTTTCCGGTATTGGTTTTAGATGCTGAAGATTATTTTAAATTCTAATCAAAGAATTCTTCTATTTTATCTAAACGGAAAATAAACATGATATACAACACAGGCACCGTAATAATAGTGTCAGGGTCAGCTATTATCAAAGGCACGGGTACAAAATGGAACAGTAATAATCCACTGGTATCAGTGGGTATGTTAATGCTTATCAAAAATGGTGATATGAACTATCCCTACATGATTAAAGCCGTTAACAGTGGTACATAACTGGTTTTAGCGGAAGCCGCAATATTTAGTGCTACTGACACAACCTATACAATTAATCTTACTGAACCTAACAACAATAGTGATGCAGCCAGAGCACTGGTTGCTGCAAATACTTACATCCTGTACTTTCTGCAAAATATGGATACGTGGATGGGGGATAATGGTGTTGTTGAACTTACGTTACCGAGTGGGAAAATGGTTAAATTAGAATCGCTTAAAGCCTACAGGAATTAGCTGCAGGGAAGACGGAAATAAGAAGTGTTGAGAAAAGAAAAAAGCATTGGAAGGTAAAGCAGATGCAAGTAGTGTTAAGGAAATCAGTAAGAATTTAGCCAATAAATTTGATAAGAAGAATATTGCAGGAGAGTCTGGGAGTGCTACTGGCAAAGTGATGAGTCAGAAAGCCTGTACGGTACTTTTGCTAAAAAAAATTCAGGGAAATTCTTTCAGGCAGGGAAAATATATATAGATCCACCCAGTGGCTATTCAGTGTTATCGATAGGTGGATCAAATGGATATGACATTGTAGCGAATAAAAACACAAAAACGCTCACATTTAGTAATGTTAGTGAAAACATTACGATTAATACACCGAACAAGTCTGGCACGTTGGCGATATAAGAGGATACTAAATAGATGGCAAATCTGTTTTTAAATGATTGGCTGAAAGATCCCGGTACTGGCTTTATCATTCAGTGGAGACATATACCTCATCCTGTATGGTCTGTTACTTTTCCAGTTAGCTTTCCTATACAGTCGCTTCGATCAGCAGCGAATGTATCAATCACGATACAAGACTTCGTCCACCCGCCTCCGCTATATATGATTTGTCTCTCACTGGCTTTGATCTTACATGGGGTGCATTAGTTGGTAATTCTCCCTATGCTGGTAAATATACTAGATGGCTAGCAATAGGATGGTAATAATGGAAAAGGATAATGTTTATTATTTTAGTGCAACAAAATTATGTTGGTTAGCTGAATCATTGAAAGAGAGTTATATAAATGCTGGGACGTGGGACGATAAAGCTAAACCCGTTCCTTTAGCGTGTATCAAGAGTATGCGTTTTGTTCACCACCCGCAGGGATAATGTTAGGTGCTAGTGAAAGTATTGATCCGGTTTGGCTTTATATCCCTCCTAAGACAAAGAACGAATTAATTGCAGAGGCTGAGGATGAAAAATTTGCATTAATGCAGAATGCATCAGATATTATTTCACCTTTGCAAGATGCGATTGATTTGGACATGGCGATTGAAGAAGAGAAGAAACAACTCAAAGCATGGAAAAAATATCGAGTACTGCTTAATCGCATCGATACATCAACCGCGCCGGATATTGACTGAACGAAAAAGCCAGATTGATATTTTTAGACAACAATTATGACACCTGAATTATTCAGTTTTTGTTAGGTGTCATATTAATTATTTATTTTTTCAAAAAAGGAGACTCTATATATTTATAGGAGAAAAAAGAAATAATGCATATCAGAATAGAAGAAATTGAATAAACAAAAATAAAAGTATAATTATTTAAATTCGTAACTCCAAATAGAAAATGTGAAAAATAAGTAAGAGCAAACATTATTGGCATGCGCAATAGATAGATACTATAAGATATCTCACCGCAATAAACATATATTTTTTTTGATAAAAAATCGGACCTTGATATTACTAAAGCAGAAAATGAGGTAAACGAAAAAATAAAAACATCATTTTCATAAACATCATCGCTTATAATAAAAAATAATGTTATTAATGAAGCAATACCTAACAGGAGAGTGACTATTCTTATTGAATTATCTTTTATCTCATATTTATTAAATGACATTGCTGATAAACAGCCAATAAACAAATATTTTCCCATGTTAGCTTGACAGAAAAGAAAAATAACAATAAAAAATAGAAATGATAACAGGAATGACATTGGAGAATTGTGATTAACGATTTTTGTTAAAGCACGAAATAAAGGTAATGAAACATAAAAAAAGCCACTCATAAGGTAAAGTCCATGTCGCGTCTGCTAGATTGACTGAATCCATTCCAAGTATTTTCAGGTTTCCATGAACCCCCAAAAGATATAATCTCAATGAATTAGTAATATCATCCAATGATATATTACGTAATTAATTAAAATTAATAACATATATAATTATTACCCAAATTGTTGGGGAGAAAAGAAACAACGGAGCTAATCGTTTTATTCTCGATAAAAAAACTTATTCCAGTCAATATTAAATTTTTTTAATTATTTGATCAATGAATAAAAACCCTGTTATGCAAAAAAATATTTGTACGCTAATTCCGCCAGTAAAACTGATTGAATTTTGCACATACCCGTTTAAATTAAAGCCTTTCAAACCTAATAATGTATGTGAATGAGTAATGATAACAAAAATAGCGCATATCCCTCTTAAGCCGCCTAAAAAATAATATCTTTCGCCTATATTGCTTGTTGTGATTTTTTGAAAAAATAGGCAGTAATAAAAAAAGAAATAAAAACAACCGTTATCGCCATAATTGAATACATCATAAGACAATTCTTCTCTATCTGGCTGGTATAGAGCCAACCAGAATTTATTTTCAATGACTCGCGCTAAACCTATATTGACTACGTTCTTCAAATATCACGCCTATTTATTTGGCTTTTTTATCGGCATTTATAAAATAATAGCAGATATAGCCCCATCAAAGAGGGCATGATCTTAACATCGTTGAAGGAAGTGGGTCAATTCTGCTCTGTGCCAGCTCGAAAGGGCACCGTTTATCATTAGCTGATTATCATTTGCAGCCTGAGATAACAGGTTATCTATCTCTGAAATCACCCTGTCAGCATTTTCACGTTTACGAATAATTCGTTTAAGCGCTGTTTTTTCTGCATCCGCTATCATATCCTGCAGATGTTCTGTTACATACCAGATACGCTCACATTCAGAAGCAATAGAAGGAACTAGCCGTACTTCCATCGAATAGGGTGAAGGAATGCCTGTGACTTCTCTTAATGCATACCAGATAGCATTATTCCATACATCTCTGAAACGAAAGTTTTCGGTCATGAGTGCAATGATAATGATGAGGGCGAGATTTTGGGTATCTTTATTGCTAAACTTTTCATGGGCTTCAGGGTGGGGTTAGTATTTAGGATGCTCATATTTACCCGTTTTTCGGATCGATGGGAGGACTTCATTAAACACCCAATCCTGAAATTGCTTTGCTTCTGGTTTGTTGCTACGGAAAATCACACGATAAAGGTTAGGTTCATTGACAAAAGCAAATTGTCGTTTTTGCCCGTCTGACCTAAGGTAGATTTTTTCTACCCTAGCTTTATCTAGCTGTTTTGAAAGCAAATCACTTGAGTTTATAACGGTCAAAGCTTTACAGACATCATTAATACAAAACCATGGATCACCGTTAATAACTTGCACACGGACGTTATATTTTTGATTGAAAGAAAACGATATGGGTTGCGTATTCATATTTACATCTTCAGATATTGATCATTAGCCCTGTTCATAGGGCGGCCGGGCACTTGAACACCGATCTGAGACGGCCAGTAGTTTTCCCCAAACGGGTGTTGTATCGCTACTTGCTATCCGGCCATAAAAATCTATGGACGTAAAAAAACCGCATAACTGTCGGGCGCGGTATCCGCTCAGATGGTGTGTTCAGCACCTAAGCGAACTATAGCGCATGATTTCTTCTTTCGTCAATGGGTATTTAAACGAGTTCGCTTTTTGCTGATTCCATCTCGGCAACAATAATCTCTATAAATTTTCTAAGTGTGCTCTCATGGGTTACAGCCCTAAATAAATAAGAATATTTAATATATTTAAAGAAAATTTTCATAAGTATGGTGATTAGAAAACACCTTAAAAAAAGTAGTTTGATTGCGTAAAATCCACTGAAAAGTTGGGTTTTTTTGTCATTTTTTAGCGATGATTTTTCCTCCATTTTTCCCCCGACAAAATTTATGTACAAAAAAACCAATCATAATTGATTGGTTTTCTTATTAAATCCTGGTCGGCATGAGAGGACTTGAACCTCCGACCCCCGACACCCCATGACGGTGCGCTACCAAGCTGCGCTACATGCCGATATAGGTTCGCTATACTACCGTTTTTTTGGTTAAAATCAATAGCAACTGCTACGACCGATTTATTTTTAAGCATTAATTAATATTAAAGCGGGTAGATTCGGCAAAAGCTCTTAGCAGCTGTGTTAAATTAGGTTTTTCATCTTTTATTTTTTTGCCTTTATCATCAAAGATATAAACTTCTCCATTTTGATTAAGGTAAAGCGTTTTATTGGAAAAACTAATAATTAGGACCTGTTCATCACCTAATAAGATCCACGGTTGGTTACGTTTAGGTGTAAAAAGATCTTCACCTTGAGAATAGTCTTCTGGTGAATTATCAACATAAAGTAAACGTTGCATTAAGGTAGTCATAATATCTTGATGACTGGTTAGCTTATTAATTTGCTGTGGCGGGGTATTGGGCCAATATACCCATAAAGGCACCTTCATTTGTTTAAGATTAAATTTACCATTAGTGAGCCATTTTGTTGTTTCATGAGTTTCTGTATTGCCACTATGATTTGCAGTAATGACGACAACTGTATTGTTTAACATATTTTTTTGTTTTAACGCATCAAGGATACGTTTAAATTCATTGTCTAATTGTGCTTTATTGTCACTTTGCGACTTATGATTATCAAAACCATTAATATTGAGGAAAGAGAACCAGCGAGTATCGCTTTGTATGTTATTTAGCCATTTAGCCCATTCATTGGTGGTTCGATAATCATTACTTGCAGTATTTTCGGGTAACGAATAATCTGCCAGAATTGCATGACGGAATAATGGCGAGCTAAATCCACCCGATGAAAAGAGACCAAATTGGTAGCTATGATATTTTAATGCTTCAATCAAAGCGGAGGTTTTTCTGCTATTCAGTATACTATCCAAATAACTAGGCGATAAACCATAGAATAGGCCAAATAGAGCGCTTTGATTTTGGATACCTACACTGAGATGTTGATTGAATTGAGTACTGATTGCTTTAAAAGTATTTAATGCTGGCATACCTTCAGTGGTATCTTGATAGCTAAGGTTATCAACGACAAGCAGCAATAAATTATACTTTGGTGCTTGTTTTTGGTAGCTAAGTGGTTTAAATGGATATTCAATAGACAGTGCTGAAGGGTTGCCTTCTTGTTGTATTTTGCGTTTATATTCCGCTTGATCAAGATAACCGTAACGTTCAAGAAATTTTCGCGCTGTCATTGGGTGAGATAGCGGATAGTTAGCTCTTTGCATGGTTATTGGGCGATAAAAATTTGCATCAGCCCAAATATACATTAAATGTGAAGCAACAAATGTTGTGATAAAGATACCTACCAAGGGTTTAGTGAATCGTTGACGGTTTAGGCTACGTAATTTTTGCCAACTCCATGTAGCAAATAACATCTCAATTAAGAAAATAATTGGCATACAAATAAACATCAGCTGCCATTCTCGTGCCATTTCGCCATTTTTAGGATTTATTAATAATTCCCATAGTAGTGGCGTTAAATGGAGGTTATAGTGCGAAAAAAACGCGATATCAAAAATGAGAAAAGTCAGTATGGTTGTGACAAGGGTAGTGTATAGAAATCTTAATAGTAGCTGTGAGCCAATAATGAAAGTGATAGGAAAGATAATTAAAAGATAGCAGGCAAAAATAACAAAGCTGAAATGCCCAAGCCAACTAACAATGGCATAAATACGGCCAAATAGTGTACTCGGCCAATCAAAAATAAACAGATATCGGCTACTTAATACTAAATTAAGTACTATATTAAATAACGTGAACCAATGTCCCCAGCTTATCATCTGGGAGACTTTTTCACGATAGTTTCGAGAGTTGGTCACCATGTAATATTTTATCTGCTAAATTAGTGAATTTTTTCTTCATTAACAGAAGAAAGTAATGCCTGAGCGAAAGATTCTGCAATGGTTTTACGCTGCGTTAGTGTAGCAGTTGTATTAATTAAGTTTGTTACAATGTTACCTAATACCACCAATGATAGATCAGTTGGTGTTTTATGTTTTTCTAGTACCTTGACTAATTCTAGAAGTAGATGTTCAATTTGCTCATCACTATAATGAGATGATTGTGGCATAATAAAAATCCTAAATGAATAAAGCTTTATATTTTAGCGTATTGTTGAGTTTTTGCTGTAGCTGTTTTATCTAATTTAACAGGATAATTTCATTTAGTAATATTTTAAATTAACCCGTTGTCATAAGTTACAAATCTTATTATATGTCCATAATACAAAAATGTTATATCAATAGATACCAATTTGGCAGCGGGAAAAGATTATCGATGTTTGAATACCATTGTTCTTTGTGCCATAGATAAATTAAGGAGTAAATGATGAGTCTGGATATTTGCCATATTGTTTTACATAAGTTAATCAAATGCGATGAATAAATACTAGCGGTTGTGCTGCGTGATTTTTTATTAGGCACGGATAATATAGTGCAAGAAATGATGGTAGAATTGCATCGAATTTAGCGCTAAAAGTAAAGCATTTGCCACTTTTAATCAAGCGAGCGAATTAGCTAATGCATTCGTTTCTCTTAAGAAAAGGGGATGAAGAGACTTTTTGGGATTTAGCCGTGCGGCCACAATTCATTTGTGGGATGAATTGGCAAAATATCCATTTGCAGAAGGTGGTGTGGTACTGTTTTGTCAGTATCGTTATTTCGCGGTTGATTACTTATTAATAGCCGTATTAAATAGCTGTAATAGTATGTTTATTAATGATAATTTAGAATTGAACACTACGCATTATTTTGATATTCCTCATGTTGATATTGTTGCTCTCATAGATTTGACCGAATGGGAAAGAAATCCTGCTTCTGAATGTTATTTGACGTTTTTAAAAGGGCGTGTTATGCGTAAGGTGTCTAATTTTTTTATGGATTTTGTGTCAGCTAGAGAAGGCATGAATATTAAAATACAGAATAAAGGATTACTGCAAACCGTTAATGATTATTGTGATTCTTCTGAGTTAAACCAGGCAGCAATGCAGGAGTATTGACAGCAAGTTTATCGTTATTGTAATGAGTAACAACAAGCCGGAGAAGAAATTGAATTAAAACGCTTATCAAAAGAGTTACCCGCTTTAGGAGAGTATAATTTTGCTGAATTTACTCAACAAAATAGCTATCAATTGGCAAAAAGTTTTCCACTAGATCGCATTACTACTAAATATTCAGGTAGCGGTGGTGGTTTGATCATTAACTTTGATGCTTTGTTACTTGATGAGTGTATTTTTTGAGATCAGGCAACGGATACTTTAACAATTAAAGGTACACTACTGAACTTACGTGAGCAATTAGAGCGTTGCAAGAAAAGTCGTTGATGATGAAAAATAAATAACGCCGCAAGCGCGGCGTTATTTATTATTGGCTTAGTGAAAAAAGTGCTATTTTGCGTTATTAAACCCGCAAGAAATCAATATGGGTTAGTTTAGGCTTAAACGGATGACGTTGAACCGCTTGCACTTTAACTTTATTTTTTTTCCCTTCAAGCACTAGAATTAATACTTCATAAAATTCTGGCTTACTTTCCTGGTTGATAACTTCATCATGATTGAGTTCAATAGAAACCGGTTCCTGGTTACCACCATAGACGATAGCCGGTAATTCGTTATTTTTACGCAGGCGGCGGCTCGCACCCTTACCCTGCTCTTTGCGGATTTCTGCATTAATAGTTAACATTATTTTTTCTCATAGTATAAAAAACGCTGCTACAGGCGACCCAGTAGGAGGTTCGGTTGTTTAGTCGGGCGGTATTTTAGCGAAAAAATCGCTACACAGCAATAAATGACCTATTTTTAGGACAGTTATATTACTTTAAGAAAAACAGCTATATAACAAATACAATTAAATCATTGTGTTAATAGGGGTTATCAGCCAAACGATACCTACCTTGGTAGTCAAAATTTTTTTCTCTTATTTGCTAAAACTGGTTTTGTTTACGTGCGATAACAAAGTTAGGATGACGTAATGTTGTCTCTTGACGTAGAATATCAGCCGCAGTTTGCCATTGGAAAGAGAGGCCTGCTGCTCGTAGGTGTAAAACGAGAAAACGCTGTTTAAATATTTTGCGCTGAGCGGGCGTTGTTAATCAAAAATAGTTCTGAGACGTTGGTGCCATATTCATCATACTAAACTGGCTTAATTTTTTCCTTTATATATCAATTGATTAATTATATTTTTTATCGCTATAAATTGTAATTTAATCCATCCATTATTTCTATCATCCTGATATTTTTCTGTCATTTCTGCTGATTTATGACCTAGCATTTTGCGTGCAAATTCGCTTCCATTTTTCTCTGTTACAATCTTGCAGATAAGCTTCTTATTTCATGAAAAAAATGGAGGAGAGCAATCTCATGTTAAATTTATTTTATCCCTTAACTATGCAAACCTTCTTGATATTTTTTCTGTTGAAATTTTTTTACTCGCATTATTAACAAAATATTCTGAATTTATTTTGTTAGACTTTAATCTCGTTGATAGTTTAATATTTGATATTTCTATTTTTAAAGGAATGGTTATTTTTGTTTCGGTTTTTTGTTGAACAATCCATAATTTCCTATCATGAATATCTTCTCATTTTAATTTAGCAATATCAGATACTTTTTGACCTGTGACTAAAGCTAATTTCATTGCTATTATTAACCAATGTGATTCATCTCTTATTGATTTTAGAATCAGATTAAAATCGTTCAAAGATAACCTTTTTTTTGTATTTTAATTTTCGGTGATTTTATAGGTAAAGCAGCGTTGTTGCTTATGATTCCTAAACAGAATGCTTCTTAAATATATTTTTTAGGGTTATTCTGAAAATTCTTGCTGAGGCAGTTTTGCCGTCAATTATGTATGTTTCTTCCTAAACCCTATTTTTGCGAGTACTGGGGGTCTCTGTGAGTATAATAGCTTTTACTCTCGTAGAGGTTTAGGGGAAAAATCGCTGTTTTTGCGACTTCTGATTTTCGGCATGACCTATCCTTTGTAATAAATTACTATTGCCGATTTCTCTAATACTGTTGATTTTGATGGCGTATTCTTCGACAATTTATTCTCTGCCGTCTTTGATAGGTAGTGACTGTATAGTCCATTTCTTGCCCAGTTTCTGATGGTATCCATTCTGCGAGGTTTGTCCCTTCTAGCGTTCCATTCCGCTAAAGTAATCATGTTTATTTATCCTCATTCAAAAACTCACACTATTCTCAGGTGCTTCATTGTCCAGAAAAATCAATGACGAGAATGACTAAGCACGAATGGTGATATTCTTTCTTGGCTAGGTGAGGGTGAGGGATATGATTTAGTGGGGGAGCATTAGGGATTGTGTGCTGCGCCATTTGATGCTTTGTATGGTATTACCAGGGTGGGTCTGCGAGTATCAGGTCATACTTCACTTCATCTCTTGTTAAAGGTTAAACATACCAGCTTTATTGATTAAATTTTACATATAACTATCCTTCATCCTTGAAATTGATTGGAATAGGTTACTAGGAATAATAACGTTCTGGTGTTAATCACTTTCTTAGCGTATGGCTAAAGACTACTATATAAATCAATGCCATACTAGCTATCATTACGCCTAGTCTAACGATTTATTGACCGCCTAAATGTAATTCCCTTAATCCCTCATGACCCCATTTGATTTGCGAGAATATTGGGGGTGGTATTGTATCTGTATGGACAATATGGTCGGCTATCAACTCAAAGGCAAATGTCGTAATGATAACTAATAATGTCGTGATTAATAATTTAATGATGTTAAGTTTCATAGCTGAATCTCGGGGTAATTACTTCTTAACACAAATCGCTTTGGCGTTAATATCCTTGAAGGTTTCGAATTCCTGTTTAAATTGTTTTGCGGCTATTTGACATAGGGTTTCAGTGTCGAATCCCTGTGTATGAAGGCTGGCCACGTTACTTTAAGTGTAAGGACTGGCGTATGGCAAAGATTAGTATCTACATGATGGTTTCTCCTGTTATGGGAAAGGGTTGAATTCAGTGTTTTGTTGCTGAGTATTAATTGATGTATTTATTGGCTTACGTTCATCTTTGTCTTTCAAATAGTTTAATAGGTTTTTAACTGCCTGAGCGGGTTTATTTTCAACTTTCTCCAAAAGTGTTTGTTCTGTGTTAGCAACAAATGGCATACGGATGTCAAAACTGTAACTTTCATTGCCGTTTTTCTTGGTTCTCAGGACTTTCTGTAAAACAAGGCGTACTTTCTTGCCATGAAATTCTGGGGCAACCAGATGATTGTTGTGTGTCACGGAGGTTACGAACTGAATTCCGATACATCCCATGATGGCATTAACCATATTCTGACCGAAAGGGTTGACTGTACCGTCATTTTTCTTGCAGCAAATACTCAGATAGTTAACTTTTCTGCCATCATCTGATTCACCTGAGAATTCAATGAATTCAGCACCATTATCACTGTGGGTCAATTTAGCCTCGGTGATAGTGATGATATATGCGCCTGTCTCACTAATAAAACCGCCCTGATAAGCGGTAAGGGCGGATTCTTCTGTATAGGTAAAGATAACGTTGTGGTTCATGTGTTGTTATCCTTTTGTTGACAAAAGTTTACTCTTTCGATTTCTGCTTTGAGTTTGTTAATAAATGTTTGAACGGTCTGTTCAATTTCGTTAACCAGTTTGTCATCCTTGATAATCCGGATTTTATAGTAGGCAAGATTAGGTGGGAGTCTGTCATCATAACTGACAAAATCGCACCAGTTTCTGCCTGTACACATCATTTGCCCATGCATTTGTAACAGATATTCGTACTTGGGTTTACCTGTGATAATGGTTTCGATATGGGTGGTGGTGTTGGGACATTTTATTTCGATAAGTCCATCATCATTAACTAAACCGTCAGGACTAGCACCGAAGCCTTCGATGGTGGGATGCGGAACAAAACCGGTTTTTGGTGACAGTGACATCACACTCATTGAGGCAGTATCGTTCTCTGGCTTTAGGCTCAAGAGCGATAACCCGTTCAATGGCATTATTAGGTTTCATTTCTTCCCTTTGTCCGGTAAGGGTTTCACAGACTAACTGCATGAGGTAGTTTCGTTGTGTTGTTCCCTTGCTTTTGGATAACACTTTGTGTAAATTGCTGGCGGTGACCTTCCCCAGTCTTGCCTAAAACTACTCGTTCGTTCTTTGTTTCCTCATCCGCATAAACAGGTGGCGCTAGGTTAAGCAGATAATGGCTGTTATTATGGGGGTAGTGAGCGCAATCACCTCACCAATAAACTGATGATTTTCAATAGTAAGAGGGTGATTATTTGTTTTCATTTTTAAGTTTCCTTGGGTGATTTACTTTCTGTATATCAAAATTCCCTTAAGCTAAGTAGATTAAATATTAACCTAATTTTTAATTATGGCCTGATTTTTAACCACCTCAGGCGGTAGTGGTTCCCTGGTGTCACCCAGCTAATTCTTCTTCGTCAGCCATGCTCAGGTCGTCAAATTCTTCAACAGACGCGCCGCTGCCTCCATCCCCATTACGGAAGAACTGAATGCCTCTTAATGAAGCTGAAACCTCTTTAGCGTTATTATTAAGAGTAAAATTCAATGACGGCGTTTAACGTAGCAGCATGAGTAGAGGCGACCATCCTGCTCGGTTAGAGGCGAAGTATTAGGGTCAATAACTAACGGGTGGGATTTGTTATTGGCACTGATGTACATGTTTCCGACATAACCTCCATATTCCTTATTGTCACCATCGCGTAAACAAAAACGGTTGGGTTATTGCAAATGCTGTTATAAGTTTTTTTACATCTTTTGCGCCTCATTTTGCCAATCACGTATTTGATCCCCGTTTAAATTTCCTCAATCAACTCAGTACGGTTTTTAGCAAAAAGGAAAGTGGCGCGGTATATGAAATCGCCCTGACCATTGACCGGAGTGGGTTCGAATAAATCATGGACTGTTAATCGCACGTTGTTTAATTTGATTTTCATAAAGTTACCCTTTTGATTAAATTGGATTTATCAACGAGTGACGCTTAGGTCACATCGTCGAAGTCGGTTTCAGGATTGATAGTTAGTGCAGGAGGTGGGTCAGATTCAGGCCAATCACCGGTTTAGCTTCTGCCTGTTGAATGAGAGCTTCTAGTTTTGGCCCCGACTGGGCTTGTTTTTTTTAAGTAATTTCTTAGCCTGCGGGGGACTAATAATTTTCCAGTTGTATATTTGCTCTTGCTTAAGTTTGAAGCGTTTTAACAGGGCTTCTGCTTTACTTTCATCACCTCAGGTACGATTACCCTGTTTACCCGTAACAATTTTAAAGCTAGGTACTAAGTGCCTGGTATGTAACTCCTCGGCTACCCGATTTCGCTGTGTTTTAAAGAAATTTTACCAAATCAATATGTTGGTATAACTTTGCCAGTTGTTAAGGAGTAAGTGCCGTAATGCGTTTCGGCATATCGCTTAATTGTGGGGCCAGAGGTTTTGTTAAATCGACAAAATCACTCTTGACTTCATTATGAATAAGTTGCGCCTGGGCAAAACAGAAACTGCCTTTTGCTTTACAAAAACGGCATTGCTTGGTGCCAGGTGAAAAGGCACTATCGGGTAGATTATTGATTCCGTCACGCTTGGCAAGGTTAGTCATATTTATAGCTTTTTGAGTGCCTAATTTAGCCGGTTCACCAAAAGTATTTAATTCATCAACCGACAACACCCACTCAGACACATGGTTAAGTCTGGATTGATGAATAAAAAGCTGCACCGTTTTAAAATCATAAATAAAGTCAAATTGGTTTAATGCGCCCAGTGCATAGAGCATTAGCTGCTCGGTTTCCTCTGCATTAACTTTTACCCCCTCTGTCGTATTTCAGGTCATGGCTTTTTGTCTCATTATCACTTAAAATGATCGCATCGGCAGTACCAAATGAATTTTTTACACCAATTACATCAGAGAAATCCACGCGCTCTTCAACCATTAGTGTTTTTCCCTCTGCAAGTTGCCAGATGGTATCGATATAGGTTCTGACGTGCTGAATCATCTCGTCATCAACCTGTGGCGAATTGGTTTTTTGCAGCGGATAAGTGTCGATATAATATTTAGCATCTAGGCCATAGACGCGTCTGCAGCTCTCACTAAAAGGGTTTTGGCCCATGTGTAAGATACTTTCAGCTAAAGTATGTTCCGCGTGCGGCCTTCTTCGGGAAAAGGTGATGTTTTATCAGGAAGAGTGGCTTCTAATGAGAGACTACCGCTACAATGAATCCATCGATGAGTAGAGGAGGGGGGATAGTTTTGCATGTTCAGCCATTACTACCCTCTGATGTATTATCTGTCAAGACAGTTTCTGCCTTTTCAATCAGTTGACCAGCATTTCTAGACATAAGTCGAAGGTCTTGGTTTTGGCGAGTGTTTTAGCTTGACTTATCCCGTGTAGGCACAGTAAAGCGGATCAATCTGACGGGCCGGACGGGGGTAATTGATTTAGGTTCAGCTTTAATAAATTCCGAAGAAGGCATTGTTGTATCGATGACGGAGGCTAAAAACATCATGACCCTCGGTGCAGATGGTGAAGGGATGCCACACCCTGCATGGTGGAAAATCCGGCACCATGACGATTATTCTCATTAAAATCTCTGCGGTCAATAAAAAACTGATGATTGCCTATAACACACAAAGCCAGTCATCCACGCTTTGGGGTAACAACGTGATTGTGATCCGCAATCCGGTGGCGATATTATCACCGCCCGGGAATGCGAAAATTATTACCGGTGTTATGAGGATTAACCGACGAATTACAAAAATTACTCCAGGGTGAAATGGCAATGGAATCAGTCTTGCCGATTATGGTACTTTCTGTTTCCCAAATGAGTGATGAGGACTGCAATGCGATTCTGTATCCTTGTTTATTAGTGGTTTCTCGTCAAAATAATAAAAGTTGGACGGTGATTATTTAGGCAGGGTGAATTGATTTTTGACGATATTGATTTGAAAACCCTGCTTGAAATTGTCGCGCACGTCATCGGAGATTCACTGGGTAATTCTTTTCACGCACCCCAAGGCGACGGAACAGCCAGCCTCCCATCTGAGGATTAACCCTTGATTCGTTGCCTAAAGGCAAAGACTTTTTAAGACTACCTGTTGAATATGGCTACGTTTCATTCACTGAGTGAAAAGATGGATCGGTCAATTTTGCTTATTTAGCTGAAATAAACTAGTGGACTGAGGTTAAATAGGATAATGAAGCGCAAATTGCGCGATGGAGAGGAAATAACCATGGCTAAAGTTGAAACCTTGCGCGATTTTCTCATCAGTCTTGGCTTTAAGGTTGATGACAGCGGGATGCGTAAATTTCAGTCTGTTGTCACTGGTATGAGCGCGAATGCCCTGAAACTTGTCGCCGAGGGGTTTTAAAATCGTTTTGGGGTTCAGATCCGCAATGCAAGCGGTAATTTTCAGGACATGAGTGCCATCTTTACTGGTGTGGGAAACACTTGCGTCAATGCCTTATTATCGTATAACTATTATTGATTTCAGTATGTATATAAAACGAATTTTATTCATTATTATGGGCTGGATTAGTATTATTTTAGCGACATTTGGTTTATTTTTGTCATTATTACCCACTACACCTTTTTTGCTATTAGCTATCTGTTTTTTTTCTCGTTCAATCGCCACGTTTTCATTACTGGTTACTTTATAATTCATAGTTTGGTGAATATATTCGCCATTGGCAACAGCATAAAGCTTTACCTAAAGGCGTTAAAATTAAGCTAATTATAATTATTTTATTTATTTTTCTATTCTCGCTTTGGTTAGGAGAAGGTTGGTGGATCAGAGGGGACTATTAATTATCTTAGTGGTATTATCCGGGTATATATTAAGGTTGCCAGAAATCTATGGATCAAAAAATTAGCCTAATTTATTGTCTTGCTAATAATAAAGCTAATTAACCTAAATTTTATACTTTCAATAATATTTTTTGCATAATTTGCTGATAAATAAAACTTAATTTTTGTAGATCAACAACATTAACGCATTCATTGACTTTATGAATGGTTTCATTCAAAAGACCTAGTTCAACAATTTGCGCTCCCATTTTAGCAATAAAACGACCATCAGATGTTCCGCCATCTGTTGATAACTGGGGTTGATAGCCGCAATATTGCTCTATAACCTGGCTAACAATATTAATTAATTTACCTTTTTTTGTTAAAAAAGGATGGCCGGATAATGACCACTTAATTTTATAATTAAGTTGATATTTTTTTAGTATGGTTTCAACTTGTTGGCGAATTTGTTGCTCTGTGAGCTCGGTGCTGAAGCGAAAATTGAATTGTATAACTAACTCGCCAGGAATAATATTGTTACTGCCAGTACCGGAATGGATATTGGAAATTTGCATGCTGGTGGGAGGAAAAAAAGTATTACCGACATCCCATTTTTTATTAACAAGTTCACTTAAAAAAGGTAATGAATTATGTATCGGATTATTGGCTAAATATGGATAAGCAATGTGCCCTTGTGTTCCTTGGATGGTGAGTTTTGCGGTTAATGACCCTCGACGACCATTTTTGATAACATCACCAAGCTTAACCTGACTAGAAGGTTCACCTACTATGCAATAATCAATCTGTTCGTTGTGTGTCATTAATTTATCAACCACTTTTACCGTTCCATTAGTAGCTTTAGCCTCTTCGTCAGAGGTAATTAAGAAGGCTAATCGGCCAGCATGGTTAGGAAAATCGGTAATAAATCTTTCGGCTGCAACAATCATTGCAGCAAGGGAACCTTTCATATCAACTGCTCCTCGGCCATAGAGCAGTCCATTATTTAATGTTGTAGTAAAAGGAGGATAACGCCAATCTTGAGTTGCACCTGCCGGAACAACATCGGTATGTCCAGCAAAAGCTAACGTTTCACCTTGTTCACCATGATATGCCCATAGATTGGTGGTATCGTCAAAGGGCATGACTTCAATTGAAAACCCAAATTTTTTCAATCGATTGATTAAAATAGTTTGACAGCCATGGTCATCGGGGCTAACCGAGGGTTGTTGAATAAGTTGTTGCGCAAGCTTAAGGACAGGACAAATCATGGTTAGCCTCTGTGATACATAAATTGTTGGTATTCGTCTCTTGAAAAACCGAGTAGATAACTGTTATCGGTAGTTGTTAATAATGGGCGCTTAATAATTGCTGGATATTTTAACATTAACTCTTTAGCACTAGCTACATCGATAATGTTCGCTTTTTGTTCATTGGACAATTTTTTCCAGGTCATACCACGTTTATTAATCAAGGTTTTCCACCCTAAATATTGAATAAAAATTTCGAGTAATTCAATTGAGATCCCATCAGTGCGATAATCATGAAATTGATAGATTATATGATTATTATGGAGCCACTGGCGTGCTTTTTTGATAGTATCACAATTTTTTATACCATAAAGTATGTAACATGCTGATGTTGGCATTATAATTTCCTTCTTTGATATGTAGCGAAGATTTTTATAATGCTGCAAAATCCGATAATAATCTATATAAGGTTACTATTAAGTAGAATACTTATTAAATTTGTTAGAAATCGATTATAAAAATATTCAATAAAATATATTTTACATCATATAAAATGATGAATTGATTAAGCAATGCATATGAATGTATTATATATCAGGTGATGATCTTTTTATAAATAATTTCTTCATCTTTTAATGATTTTTTTGTCTATGCTAAGTCTATTTAGCACTCATATAAACTAGGTTGGTTTCTAAGAGAGAACTCACATTAAGTTTTTTAATAAATTATGAATATGCACTTTAACTATTTCTTCAGAAATAAAAAGGGATTTAGATATTTCTCTATCTTTTAATCCATTAGCAATCTCGCGTAATACTTCAAATTCATGTTTTGTTAATAAAGAAAGTGGATCTTGATATTGATGGCGATTATTTAAATATTGAGTAATTTGATTGCTAAAAATCGGTAAACCATTAGCGGCACTTTTTAGGTTATTAAGTAACATATCTAATTCGCAATTTTTTAATAAATAACTATTAGCACCAGCATCGATAGCATTATAAACATCAATTCTATTAGTTGAAAAAGAAAGAATTAATATATAAGATTTAATACCTTTTTTTCTAATTTGATGAATAACTTCAGGGCTATACATATTAGATGTATTAATATTTATTATAATAATATCTGGTTTTAATTAATTGGCTATATTAATGACATCAATACCATTACTAACTTCGGTTGCAACACTAAATTCATGTGCAGCTTTGATGAGTTTTTTAAAACTATGAGGTATTAGGGGATGTTCATCAACCAACATTATTGAATAATTAGATATAGTATATTTCTTTTTAAATGCCCGTAGAAATAAATGATGTTTTTATAACTGATTTTAATTATTTTTTTAAAATAAAACATTGCAAGAATATAAGAAAAATAATATTAATGAAATAATAAAAAGGTAATTATCTATAAATAAAACCACATAGAATTTAATAATTTTAAATTCTATAATATAAATATAACCAGATTTTAATTAGTTATGTTAATTTCGTTGATATGAAGCTTAAGTTTGGCTAGTTTCTATCGAAATTGTTGCATATGTCATGATTTCAATGATAAAGATTACTATAATGGGGATGTTTTTTGCTAATAAAAAATTTTCTAAGGACACACAATGGATGAGAAATTAAAACAAAGTGCGCTTGATTTTCATGAGTTTCCTCAACCAGGTAAAATTGAAGTTACATCAACTAAGCCATTAACGGCACAACGAGATCTGGCTCTCGCTTATTCTCCTGGTGTTGCCTATCCTTGTCTTGAAATTGCGGCCGATCCTTTGGCAGCTTACAAATATACTGCTAAGGCTAATTTAGTAGCCGTTGTTTCTAATGGTACGGCAGTGTTAGGTCTTGGAAATATTGGTGCTTTGGCCGGTAAACCGGTTATGGAAGGAAAAGGTGTTTTATTTAAAAAATTTTCCGGCATTGATGTATTTGATATAGAGATAGACGAATCTGACCCAGATAAACTGATCGATGTTATTGCCGCATTAGAGCCAACTTTTGGCGGCATCAATTTGGAAGATATTAAAGCACCAGAATGTTTCTATATTGAGAAAAAACTGCGTGAAAAAATGCAAATCCCCGTTTTCCATGATGATCAGCATGGTACTGCTATTATTTCAACTGCTGCGATATTGAATGGTTTGCGCATCGTTAATAAAAAAATTGAACAGGTTCGTTTAGTTGTTTCAGGCGCAGGTGCTGCTTCTATCGCCTGTATGAATTTATTGGTTGCATTAGGTCTTAATCGTAGCAATATTATCGTCTGTGACTCGAAAGGGGTTATTTATAGTGGCCGCGATGAAGTGATGGACGAAACTAAAGCCGCTTATGCAATCGAAGATAATGGTTTACGTACCTTAGCTGATGTTATTCCATGCGCGGATATTTTCTTAGGCTGTTCAGCTCCAAGAGTGTTAACTGCGGAAATGGTAAAATCGATGGCTAATACACCGCTTATCTTAGCATTAGCAAATCCGGAACCAGAAATTCTTCCTTCGCTAGCAAAAGGAGCACGACCTGATGCGATTATCTGCACTGGGCGTTCCGACTATCCTAATCAGGTAAATAATGTACTCTGTTTTCCTTTTATCTTTCGTGGCGCACTGGATGTTGGTGCAACCACGATTAATGAAGAGATGAAACTAGCTTGCGTTCAGGCTATTGCTGATTTGGCATTAGCTGAGCAGAATGACTTAGTTGTTTCTGCTTATGGTGATCAGGAGTTAAAATTTGGTGTTGATTATATTATTCCAAAACCTTTTGATCCTCGATTAATTGTTAAGATTGCGCCGGCAGTCGCTAAAGCTGCAATAGAATCTGGTGTAGCAACACGACCAATTAAAGATTTTGATTCTTATATAGAAAAGCTTAATGAATTTGTTTATAGCACCCACCTATTTATGAAGCCGATTTTTTTTCTGGCCCGCAAAGAGAAAAAATGTATTGTATTAGCAGAAGGTGAGGAAGAACGAATATTACATGCAACACAAGAATTAATATCTTTAGGTTTAGTTTACCCCATTTTAATTGGTCGACCCAGTGTTATTAAAAAACGGATTGAAAAGCTTGGGCTACAAATTGAAATTGGTAAAGATTTTGAGTTGATTAACAATGAAAACGATCCTCGTTTTAAGATCTATTGGCAAGAATATTATAAATTAATGAAGCGCCATGGTGTTTCTCAGGAAATGGCGCGTAGAGAAGTCATCAATAACCCAACGTTAATCGGTGCATTGATGATCCACCGAGGTGAAGCTGATGGCATGATTTGTGGCACTATTGGTAGTTATAATCAACATTTTACTATTATAAAAAATGTGCTTGGGTTTCGGCAGAATAGTTCAGTGGCTGGTGCAATGAATGCTCTAATATTGCCGACAGGAAATACTTTTATTGCAGATACCTATGTGAATGATAATCCAAAACCTGAGGAGCTTGCAGAACTTACACTGATGGCGGCACAGGCAGTAAGACGTTTTGGTATTGAGCCTAAAGTGGCACTATTATCTCACTCAAGTTTTGGCTCTTCAGACTGTCCGTCAGCACAAAAAATGCGTAAAACATTGGCATTAGTTAAACGTTCTGATCCTGAGTTGGAAATTGATGGTGAAATGCACGGTGATGCAGCGTTAGTTGAAACCATTAGGAGAGATATTATGCCTGATAGTACATTAAAAGGATCTGCTAATTTACTGATTATGCCTAATATGGAAGCTGCGCGTATTAGTTATAACTTACTTCGTGTTACCAGTTCTAATAGAGTAACTGTGGGGCCGGTATTAATGGGAGTAGCAAAACCAGTACATATATTAACACCCATTGTATCGGTACGACGTATAGTTAACATGGTTGCGCTTGCAGCAGCGGAAGCACAAACTCAGCCATTATAGAATAAAATTAACTACCGATTTAGACCTCTGCATTATCAATTGCCGAGGTTTTTTATATTATGGCAAGATAAAATATATGCGCTAATTTTATTAATTAATTGTTTGGATATTTATTTAAAATAGTTGTTTTTTTAATTAGTATCATAGGCTTTGTTTATTAATTTTTTGTTATTAAATAACTAAAAATTTACCAACATGATGTTCTAATAAGTATGCAATTAACCCAGCGCTTTTCCTATCGTTGTTTAAACGTTGTACTATTGATATGGTTGGTTAGATATGATTGTGTTTACTAGCTTTGCAGGAGAAAAAATGATAATTCCAATAGCAGAAAAGCAACCACACAAAACGGTGTTACATGGTCATATCCGCATTGATAATTATTATTGGCTACGTGATGATACAAGAGAAAATAAAAAAATTATCAAATACTGAACTGAAGAAAATCAATATACCGATACGGTATTAAAATCTGGTCCCGCATTAAGAGAACAATTATTTGGCGAGGTGGTTGCTCGTATGGAGCAACAAGATCAATCTATATTTTATATTTATAATGGTTATATTTAAATCGTACCCTTTTATCCAGAAGGTAAAGATTATCCCATTTATCAACGTAAACCAATTAACCAAAACGCGCTGATTGGCAGATATTAGTTGATGGTAATGAGCGTGCTAAGGGACATCAATTTTATACATTGGGTGGTATTGCTATTTCTGAAGATAATAACCGTTTGGTAATCGTCGAAGATTTTCAAGGGTGTCGTCAGTTTGAGGTTTCATTTAGACAGTTAGGAAGTAAAAAATGACAGAATGCAGTAATTAAAAATACTTCTGGTAATATTGTATGGTCTAATGATAGTCGAACACTCTATTATATTCGTAACCATCCACAAACACTTTTACCTTATCAAGTATATTGTCATCAATATGGAATAGATGGTGTTGAAGATAAAAAATTTATCAGGAGAGTGATGATCGATTTTACTTGAGAATGACAAAAAGTAGCTCAAAAAAGTATATTTTGCTATCGATTAGCAGTACAAAAACATCAGAATATCAATTAATTGATGCCAATAACTCAGCTGAAACGCTTAAAGTATTTTTACCACGTCAAACTGGACGTGAGTATGAATTAGACCATTTTCGCGATTATTTCTATATTCGTTCTAACCATCAAGCTGAGAAATTTGGCTTATATACCACTCAATCGATTGAACAACCGTGGCAAACAATTATTACACCGAATAAAGATACTGATTTAGAACATTTTACCCTTTTTAATCGTTGCTTCGTGGTTGAA
The DNA here is from genome assembly GCA_047291315.1 of Candidatus Phloeobacter fragariae. Lineage (GTDB taxonomy): Bacteria > Pseudomonadota > Gammaproteobacteria > Enterobacterales > Enterobacteriaceae > Arsenophonus > Arsenophonus fragariae. Next base: position 137,956 of record JBDPYZ010000005.1, read on the forward strand.
TAGCGTCATAATGGATTAGTTAATATTCTTCAAATAGACTGGAAGATAAAACGGTGTTCAACTTGATGAACCGGGATAGGCGAGTAGGTTGGTTATAATCCAGAGGCTGATAGCGAGACTTTACGTTATTATTATTCATCACTAACTACAGCAATATTCAGTTATGCAGGTAAATATGCTAACAGGGCAACGTGAATTACTAAAGCAATAACGAGTCAATGGATTTGATAAGGCACTTTATACCAGTGAACGTATATGGTTTCCAGTAAAAGATGGTACAAAAGTGCCGGTTTCATTGGTCTATCGTAAAGATCTATGGCAAAAAGCAAAAATCCTATTTTGATTTATGACTATGGTGCTTATGGTATCAATGTGTATCCGGTTTTTAGTTCACCGCGCTTGAGCTTATTAGATGGGGGATTTGTATATGCATTAGTACATGTTCGTGGCGGAGGCGATTTAGGTAAAACTTGGTATCAACAAGGTAAATTTGAAAATAAAGCTAATAGTTTCAGTGGTTTTATTGATGCAACTAATATATTGATTGCCGAAGGTTATAGTGATCAAAAACAGGTATATGCGATGGGTGGTAGCGCTGATGGTTTATTGATGGAAGCAGTAATTAACTAGGCACCTGAACTCTATCTAGGCCTCGTGGCTCAAGTTCCTTTTGTCGATGTTGTGACAACAATGCTTGACCCTTCTATTTCATTAACAACTGGAGAATATGATTAATGAGCTGATCCTACTGAGAAAGAAGCTTATTTTCGACTAAAATCTTACAGCACCTGTGATAATATTAAACATCAAGGTTACCCAAATTTACTGGTTACGACTGGTTTATATGATTCACAAGTCCAATATTGGGAGCCGGCAAAATGGGCGGCTAAATTAAGGGAGTATAAAGTGGGTAATACCGTCTTATTGCTGGCAACGAATATGAAAGGCAGCCATGGTGATCAATCGGGCCGTTTTAACCGCCGAAAGGACACGACACTGGAATATGCTTTTATTTTGCATGCTAGATGATAATAAAAAATATTTTCCTGATTTCGATGTTCAATAAATTTTTTTGCAACCTTTATAATACTTAAAGTAGGGCTAATAAATTTATATTTTTATGTATGATAATTTGTTTGAATTAAGAAATTTTATTGATCGAGCAGATTTTACTTTCAAACCAGCCGTCTTGCAAGCGAGTTTTTAGTTTTCCCCCAATTTGTACCTGTTGTGTATGGGTTAAAACCTGGCCATTAGGTAATTCGCTGATGCTATAACCGCGGGCTAATGTCGCTAATGGACTTACTGCTTCAAGGCGGGAACAGCTAATACTAAATTTTTCGCGATATTGGCTTAATATTTGATTAATTGATTGTTTTAGTTGGAATTCCTGTTGAATATAATGTTGGCGACAATTTTGTAGTTGTGGTCGCGGATCACACAGTATTAAACGTTGTTCAAGGCTATATTGTTGACGATTAATTTGCTGTAAATATTGTTGTGTGGCGGTAACAAGTTTTTGTCGTAATTGGATCAGATAATTTTGTTGGAGTGTTATCCGCAGTTCAGGGTGTTGTTGTTGTAATTTATGTTGTAGGTGACTAAAGATACGTAGTTTACGCGCTAGGAAATAGTCCATCGCCATTTCTAGTCGCTGTTTTTGTTCAATTAGTTGGCGGAGTAATTCCTGTTGGTTACGACTCACTAATTCTGCCGCAGCTGAGGGTGTCGGGGCACGTAAATCGGCAACAAAATCGGCAATAGTCACATCAGTTTCATGACCAACCGCAGAAATAATCGGTAACTGACTAGCAAAAATTGCTTGAGCAACCCCTTCATCGTTAAAAGCAGACAAATCTTCCAATGAACCACCACCTCGACCGACAATGAGTACGTCGCATTCTTGCCTGTGATTAGCCAAGGCAATGGCACGAACAATTTGTCGTGGTGCATTTTCTCCTTGCACGGCGGTGGTATAAATAATGACAGGTAATGAAGGATCCCGGCGTTTTAATATATTTAAAATATCATGTAATGCGGCGCCTGTTGCTGAAGTAATAACACCCAAGCGTTTAGCCGGCATTGGTAGCGCTTGTTTGTAATGTTGAGCAAACAATCCTTCAGCTGAAAGTTTCTGTTTTAATATCTCAAATTGTTGTTGTAGTAATCCGTCACCTGCAGATTGCATATTTTCGATAATTAATTGGTATTCTCCCCTGGGTTCATACAAGGTGACAGTCGCACGAACTAACACTTGTTGGCCATTTTGTGGTCGAAAATTTACCCGTATATTTTGGCCACGAAACATAGCAGCGCGTAGCTGGGCTTTTTCGTCTTTTAAGGTGAAATACCAGTGGCCCGAGGAGGGTTGAGAAAAATTAGAAATTTCTGCATTAAGCCAAATTCTGTTAATTTGAAGTTCAAGTAATTGTCTAACCGATTGATTAAGCTGGCTAACCGAGTAAATTCCACTATTTTCTGAAGTTAACATATTAAGTTAGCAGTACCTTGTAAATAAAATTAATGGCTAAATATTAGCAGTTTTCATTTTTATGGTAACAATTTTTTCGTCGTTAACAGATTTAATATCAGTAATGATAAACTCTGTGTTTGTGGCCAAAATAATACTTTATCTTTACCATCATTTAATAAACCGGAAATATTAGCGTCGACTAAAGCTTCAATATGTTGAATTTCATAAAATACACTAATTTCATTACCAATTAATTCCAATTTGTCTTTTAGGAAGGGTATGACATTATCTAGAGTTGCTGTAGTACTCAAGAAAGTATTAGATATATAGGTGGTATTAGAATGCATAAACATAATATCTGATGATTTTATCACTTTACCGTGATAGCGCATCGTAGGAGTAAATTCGGTGTGATGCTTATCAAATAATGATAAATGTATTAAAGATAAGTTCAACTAGGGAACTAACGGGTGATGTTGATTAACGGGAGCTCCTAATTTTAACCTACTATTATAGGTATAGCTGCTATGTTGGTAATCTTGAATACTATACCAATCAATAAAATGACACTTTTTATAAGCGTCTAATTGATTAAATTCATTCATTGCTGATACAAAATTAATTTTAGATTTATTTTCAATATAATCTTTATCGTATAGTGGTGTTAAAAGTGCTAAAGCTTCATCATAAGAGTGTATTGGGCGACTAATATTCTCATTAGCATAGAGTGAATCTAGAAAATTAATATGTTGTTTTTCAATAGATGAAAGTGGGGAATAAGCTCTTTGTGCATCGGATTGGTAAGTGGGTATTTGATTGAAGTTTATTAATGGCGAGCATAACTTTCCTTAGTTTAAGCCGTTAACTTTACCCATATTCTAAGGAAGTAATAAATTTTAAAAAGTAATTGGTTAACTGAATAAATTAACCAAAATACCTAATTTCTATAATATTTATTTGATTTTAAATTAATTAAAAAATTCTGTTAATAAATCATTAACAACCCAAAACCTAAATTAGAAAATGGATTTATACGTCTTTATTGGCAAAAAATGAATTTTATTGAGAAAAAACTAGAGTCAATAAATTTTGTCATGTATAATGTGACCGCAATATTTTATCTTTTTCCAAATTCTGCCTGGTGAGATATTGCTTATGCTACGTATAAAAAAAGAAGCGCTAACATTCGATGATGTATTGTTAGTTCCTGCTCATTCAAATGTATTGCCTAGTACTGCTGATTTATCCACTCAATTGACTTCAACTATTCGGTTAAGTATTCCTATGCTTTCAGCTGCCATGGATACCGTGACCGAATCAGATTTAGCCATCGCATTAGCTCAGGAGGGCGGAATTGGTTTTATTCATAAAAATATGTCAATTGAGCGTCAGGCAGAAGAAGTTCGCCGAGTTAAAAAGTATGAAAGTGGCGTCGTTATCGATCCTGTTACCGTAACACCCGAAACCACTATTCGTGAAGTCTATGAGATGGCTGAACGCAATGGGTTTGCTGGTTATCCTGTTGTTAATAATAATAAAGAGTTAGTTGGTATCATTACCGGTCGTGATATTCGTTTTGTAACTGATTTGGATCAGCCGGTTACAGCAGTCATGACTGCTAAACCCCATTTGGTCACGGTTAAAGAGGGTGAATCACGTTATGTGGTTTTGCAGAAATTGCATGAAAGGCGTATCGAAAAGGCATTGGTAGTTGATGATAATTTTCACCTGTTTGGTTTGATCACAGTAAAAGATTTTCAGAAAGCTGAACGCAAGCCAAATGCATGTAAAGATGAGCAAGGTCGTCTGCGAGTAGGGGCTGCGGTCGGTGCTGGCGCTAATAATGAACAGCGTATTGAGGCGTTAGTTGCGGCCGGAGTTGATGTTTTGTTAATTGACTCTTCTCATGGACATTCGAAGGGTGTTTTACAACGTATTGGTGAAACCCGGGCAAAATATCTTGATTTGCCAATTATTGGTGGTAACGTTGCAACCGGCGAAGGTGCTAAAGCCTTGGTTGAAGCCGGTGCTAGTGCGGTGAAAGTAGGTATTGGTCCTGGTTCTATCTGTACAACACGGATTGTGACCGGTGTTGGAGTACCTCAGATCACCGCTATTGCCGATGCAGTTGAGGCACTTAACGGAATGAATATACCGGTAATTGCCGATGGAGGTATTCGCTTCTCGGGTGATATTGCTAAAGCACTCGCAGCGGGAGCTTCTTGCGTTATGGTTGGCTCGATGCTTGCGGGCACTGAGGAGTCACCAGGAGAAACGATCTTGTTTCAAGGACGCTCTTATAAGGCATACCGAGGCATGGGATCATTAGGTGCAATGTCGAAAGGCTCTTCTGATCGTTACTTCCAAACCGATAATGCGGCAGATAAATTAGTTCCAGAAGGAATAGAAGGGAGGGTTGCTTATAAAGGATTATTGAAAAATATTGTTCATCAGCAAATGGGCGGGCTTCGTTCTTGTATGGGACTAACGGGTTGTGCCACCATTGATGAGTTAAGAAGCAAAGCAGAATTTGTACGAATTAGTGGTGCTGGTATCCAGGAAAGTCATGTACATGATGTTACGATCACCAAAGAATCACCAAATTATCGCTTAGGTTAACCATTTTATCAGAGGTTTTTTTCTATAAACCTTCAAATTATTATTTGTTTTTGGAATTTTTTTTAGATGACAATTGATATTCATCAATACCGAATTTTGATCCTCGATTTTGGTTCACAATATAGCCAATTAATTGCCCGTCGTATCCGTGAAATTGGCGTTTATTGTGAACTTTGGGCGTGGGATGTTTCCGCTGCTCAGATCCGTGAATTTAATCCCAATGGAATTATTCTTTCTGGCGGGCCGGAAAGTACCACTGAGCAAAATAGCCCATGTGTACCGGAATATGTTTTTCAGGCTGGTGTCCCTGTATTAGGTATTTGTTATGGCATGCAAGCTATGTCCATCCAGTTAGGTGGGCAAGTTGAAGTGTCTGATGAGCGAGAGTTTGGTTATGTCCAGGTGTTTATTCAGCAATCTTGTGAACTATTTCGTGATATCTATGACAGAGTAAGTGCAGATGGTAAGCCACTACTTGATGTGTGGATGAGTCATGGCGATAAAGTGACTGCTATCCCGACTGATTTTAAGGTTATAGCCAGTACCGATAGTTGCCCATTTGCCATCATGGCTAATGATGAAAAACGTTTCTATGGTGTCCAATTTCATCCTGAAGTAACTCACACTCGTCAAGGTTCAGCAATTCTCCAGCGGTTTGTGTTAGATATTTGCCGCTGTGAAGCCCGTTGGACTGCCGCAGCAATTGTTGATGATACAGTACAGCGCCTAAAGGCTCAGATTGGACATGATCAAGTTATTTTGGCACTATCAGGCGGTGTTGATTCATCGGTTACTGCGCTATTACTCAATCGTGCTATTGGTAAGCAACTAACTTGCGTCTTTGTTGATAATGGTTTGTTACGATTAAATGAAGCACAGCAAGTTATGGCCATGTTTGCCGGTAAATTTGATCTTAATATTATTCATGTGGCAGCGGAAGAGCGCTTTCTTAGCGCATTGGCTGGGATTGATGAGCCAGAGTTAAAACGTAAAACGATCGGCAGTGTTTTTATTGAAGTATTTGATGGACAAGCTGCTAAACAAATGCATATAAAATGGCTGGCACAAGGTACTATTTACCCAGACGTAATCGAATCCGCTGCTTCGGCGACAGGTAAAGCGCATGTCATTAAATCTCATCACAATGTCGGCGGTTTACCAGCTGAAATGAAACTGGGATTAGTTGAGCCATTAAAAGAGTTATTTAAAGATGAGGTGCGTAAAGTAGGCTTGGAGTTAGGACTTCCTTACGACATGTTATATCGTCATCCATTTCCCGGGCCTGGCTTAGGAGTGCGGATATTGGGTGAAGTGAAGAAAGCTTATTGTGACTTATTACGTCAGGCGGATGCCATTTTTATTGAAGAACTACATAAAGCCGATCTTTATCATAAAGTCAGCCAAGCTTTCACCGTTTTCCTGCCGGTGCGATCTGTTGGTGTAATGGGAGATGGCCGCAAATATGATTGGGTTGTTTCATTGCGGGCCGTTGAAACTATTGACTTCATGACCGCACATTGGGCGCATTTGCCCTATGATTTTCTTGGTCGAGTGTCAAATAGGATCATCAATGAAGTTGCTGGAATTTCTCGCGTGGTTTATGATGTCAGCGGCAAACCCCCGGCGACAATTGAGTGGGAATAAAAAACGCATATTTCTCAAAATAACTATATGTTAACAACCCAGTAAAACACATTTACTGGGTTGTTTATTGGGCAATACTTTTATTATTATTATTTTTAATTAAAAAGAAATTTAATATTTTATTTATGATAAATACAAAATACCCATTTAAATTAATTTAATTAATATCTGTAACATGTTATATAAGTAATTAATTTGATCATTTATTTAATGATCTATTTTGTTATTTAATTATATTTATTAATTATTTTTCAAAAAAAGTGTAAGTGTTTTTTAAGCATTAAATAATTAATTTAAATTGATATCGTGCTTATACTGTGATTATAATTTTTTGCGCTGTTATTGTGTTTATTACCCATTATTTCTATGCAGAAATCAAATTTATTGCTCAAGAAGTAAGCTAAATGAAAACAAAATTATTGGGTGAAACGTTAACATTAATGAGTGCCTCAAGTGGGCCATCTGATGGCAAAATAGCTAGTGTCTGTGTGTCGATGTTTAAGCAATTAGATGAACAAACGGCGACTCTCTGGATTAAGGTTAATATGGTGTCAGGTGAAAATGTGTTTCACTGGATATTAACTGAGCCACATAGAACCACTGGTTGGGAATATTTTATTATCAAACCAAACTGTAATCCTAATGTACCTTTAAGCCGCGCTGCATTTGAATTAGAACACTTCTGTTCGAGATTCGATGGCGGAGCGATACCAGCCGAGAAGTTACCATGAAATGAAATGCCTGAACGCACTGGTTATCATGTTATTTTAGGTGTTTTGACCATAGATGAGATAGATCAAATGCATTTTATTAAGTCATCGATGCCAACATGAAAACTGGCTAGTTTTAATAGCCTGAAAATGATTTTTCTTTAGCTAGTTATTTTATTAAAATATAATGAATTCATGGTATCGCTATGTATGATTGATAAATATATTTCTAATGGTAAGATGACTGAGCCAGGCGAGTTTCCTTTTTTGTGTTCTATGTCTCTTTGGTTCTGCTGATATCGATTACCATCGTTGTGGTGTTATTAATAAACGTTGGGTATTAACTGCTGCGCCCTGTATTGATATTATTGATGTTTTTAAACTTAGCGTTTATATTGGTATGGAACATTATAGTCCTAATGCAATTTATCAGGATAAAGTAAAGATCAAACGAATTATTATTCACCCTTATTGGGATAATCCACCGAGTGATCCTGATGTTATTTTTCATCCGCCATTTAGGATAAATTATGATATTGCATTACTCGAATTAGTAAAGGAGACAGTGAGTAACGATTTTGCAATTATCAATGGTATTAATAAAGATCTTGATTTACCTGAAGGTACTGAGGTAACTGTAATTGGCATGGGTAATACTAAATTGGGCCAAACGTCTGAATATTTGCGAAAAACAGTTATTTCAATTGCCAATTCTAAGCGATGTATTGAAATACCGAGTGGTTAGCCATCGACTTGCCATAAGCCGGCGGTGCATATTTGTGCAATTGTTGATAATACCGCAATAGAAGGAGGCGATTCAGGCAGTCCGTTATTAGCTAACGCACGGTATTAGGTTTAGTCACTTGTACTCTAATGTATTTCAATGGAGTTTACCAGGGTAAGCTATTATAGGGATTGGATCCTAAATAGTATTAACAAGTAATTTTCTTTATTTTATTATGTAAATAAAACTACTTGTTACTTATTATCCTTAGGTTTGTTATTGATCATTTTTAACGTTTTCTACCACCTAAAGTACCACGGTACCACGAATAATTTGATTACTTATTTGACGTATGGCAGATTTAGTTGCAGTTTGTACTACCCCCTTTTTTACCCCCTCTAGGGCCGATTGAACCAAATAAGAAATTTTTTAATCTGCCAACAAATCCATTATCTTCAGTATTTTTTGTTTTGGGTTGTTAGTACCCGTTATATCATCGGTTGTTTGATTTGCTAGTTTTTCATAGGCGGATTCTCGATCTAACTGTTTCTCATATTTACCATAAATATCTGAATGATTAAGTAGCTGAAGAAATTCTTCGGCGGTTAAAGTCACCATACGTGAATCTGGTGCAATAACAAAAGCTCGTTGAACAATGTTAGGACGTCCTTTTTCATCTAAGAACGAGATTAATGTTTCACCAACCCCGAGTTCAGTTATCACCTGTTCTGCTTTAAAATTTGGATTTGCTCGCATGGTTTCGGCTGCTGCTTTAACTGCTTTTTGATCACGCGGCATAAATGCCTGCAAAGCGCGCTGAACCCGGTTGCCTAACTGTCCTAGAATATTATCGGGAATATCAAGTGGATTTTGCGTAACAAAATAAACGCCAACGCCTTTTGAACGGATCAGGCGCACAACCTGTTCAATTTTTTCAAGTAATGCTGTCGGTGTGTTAGTAAAAAGTAGATGTGCTTCATCAAAAAAAAACACCAGTTTCGGTTTTTCAACATCACTCATTTCGGGTAAACTTTTAAAAAGTTCCGATAATAACCATAATAGAAATACAGCTTATAGTATAGTTTAGGCTGATTATAGAGCTTATCTGCGGCAAGAATATTGACTATCCCTTGGCAATTAGACTCAGTTTTGATCAGATCAACAATCAAGCATAGGTTAGCCGAAAAAGTAATTAGTGCCTTGCTGTTCAAGGGTTAATAAGCCACGTTGTATGGCGCCGATTGAGGTGCTAGCAATGTTACCGTACTTAGTTTGAAATTGTTTCGTATTTTCACCGACATATTGAACGGTGGCCCGCAGATCTTTCATGTCTAGTAATAGTAAGTCATTGTTATCGGCAATTATTAAAATAAGTTGTAATACACCATTTTGTACATCATTTAAATTCATTAAACGTGATAATAGTAGTGATCCCATATTTGAAATGGTTGCCCGTACCGGATGTCCTTGTTCAGCAAAAACATCCCAGAAAGTGACAGGGCAAGCAGCGGGATGCCAGTCTGTTACTCTAAGCGCTTCAAGACGTTATTGCAATTTAGAGGTTAATACACCTTTGGCACCAATACTCGAAAGATCACCTTTCACGTTAGCCATAAAAACCGGCACCCCAATTTGAGAAAAAACTTTTCGCCATTTTTTGTAGCGTTACAGTCTTACCTGTTGCTGTTGCACCAGTAATTAATCCATGTCGATTTGTCAGTGCAGGTAATATGGATAATTCAGTTTCACTATTTTTAGAGATGACGAAAAATTTTTGCATCTAAAATTATCCTCTGTAGTCGGTATAGTGGGTATAATTTTGTTGCCAGGCTCGATAGCAGATTTTAGTTAACTTTTAAATTACCAGACAAAATAGTAAATGCGACTGTTAAAATATTATCAATTACTAAAAAATTATAAAAGAGTATAAGGTAAAGATAGCTGATGGTGCTGTATTTGGTATTTTAATAATAAAAATTCTAAACCTTATCCAGATAGCATAATCTATTGGTAAGGAAGAATTTTGTCTGACAATTAATTTCATTGTTGCTGAAAAATTCTCTTTTATAATTATTAAAATCGATGTTTTACCGCTTCAGCAAGTAAAGTTAGTAATTGTCCAGTGTTCTGCCAGCCTAAGCAAGGATCGGTAATAGACTGACCGTAGGTAAGTGGTTTGCCGGTAATTACTTGCTGGGTACCTGCTATTAGAAAACTTTCTGCCATAATGCCTGCGATCGCCAGCGAGCCTTTTTTCAGTTGTTGTGCAATGTTTTTAGCAACGTCTATTTGGCGTTGATGAATTTTTTGGCAATTACCATGACTAAAGTCGATAATTAATTTTTCAGGTAGTCCCAATTGGCGTAACTGACTGCAAGCAACGGCAATATCTTCAGCACTATAATTAGGTTGTTTTCCTCCCCGCATAATAATATGGCCGTAAGGATTACCTTTAGTTTGATAAATAGTCATTTTGCCATTTTTATCGGGCGATAAAAATACATGGCTGGCACGTGCTGCACGAATAGCATCGATAGCAATATTAATATTGCCGTCAGTACCATTTTTAAAACCAACAGGACATGAAAGTGCTGAAGCCATTTGCCGATGAATTTGGCTTTCAGTCGTTCGGGCACCGACGACTCCCCAGCTAATAAGGTCGGCTACATACTGGCCGGTTATCATATCTAAAAATTCAGTTGCTGTCGGCAGCCCGAGTTGGTTAATGTTAGTTAGCAGCTCACGGGCTAATCGCAAGCCTTTATTAACTTTGCATGAATTGTTAAGGTCAGGATCTGAGATTAAACCTTTCCAGCCACCCACTGTACGCGGTTTTTCAAAATAGGTACGCATTACGATTTCAAGATAATCTTTATATTCGACACGTAGTTTAGCCAGCATCTTGGCGTATTCAAGTGCTGCTTGGGTATCATGTACCGAACAGGGGCCGATGACCACCAAAAGTCGTAGATCTTGACCAACTAAAATTGATTCAATAGCTTTTCGTGACGTCGTTATATTTTCGATAATTTCTTTGGATAGTGGAAATTCTTCCACAAGTGCTTGAGGCGTAATAAGGCTATCAATAGGTTGAGTTCTTAACTCATCGATTTTATACATATTTATCTCATATATGCTTCAATGTAGTATATCTTCCTGTTAAATAAACTAGCATTACCATAACTGAAAATAAACCGGATACAATGGTTGTTTAATATATCGTTAAAGTAATGAGCGTTTCTCAGCTAATTTTTATTGTTAAAATATACGACGGGTTTTAATGCAAGTGGTAATTACAAATTATCCATATCATCTGCTGTGAAAGGATAATTGGCAGCCTGGATAGCAAATTACATAGCTAAATAAAGGCTGGTTGGGGTTTTACCACAGCGGGAAACACCCAGTAAATAACCTGAGCCTGATCGAGATTTTTTAATGATATGCGCTCATCGTGCGCTAGTGTATATTCAATCACTGCAATTTCCTAGTATCATATTGATTTAGATTAGATAGTCCATGGGTACGATTGAGCTTTGTTTCGGGTTTTAAACTGATTTCTTGCTGGATCGGATTAATTAAAGATTGGACGATATTATGACAACAACCAGTACTATTGGTAATAATTTTTCTTACTGGTGACTATACACCCAACTATTAGCAATGCGATTTTCAATTACCTTGAGTGAGAATTTTGTATTTAAAATATTTATTTTTTGTTGCGGACTTTGTTTGTTATGATAAGTTGCCAGATTTTGCGTGCATCCAAGGTTAGCGACGAAGAGCATAATTTCATTTTGCTGATTAAAGGCAGTATGCGGAATTTGGTAGAGAGAATGATTGTCAACTTGATAAGCAAGCTCGTAGCTGACAGCGGCAAAGATTTGTTGTCGTTTTACATTATATTTTGTAATAGTTGAGAAAATTGATGAACATTTGTCATGCTACTACCATTACCTTGATAATGGAGATAGAAATTATTGGTAGCATATTCGGCTTGTTGAATAATGCGATGCCAATATTGACCTTTACCGGTTTTACGGTCGTTAGAGCG
>JBDPYZ010000006.1:0-129690 GCA_047291315.1 Candidatus Phloeobacter fragariae
TGCGGACTTATCGCTGTCCGGCAGGACGCTGGACGATTGGCTATGGTCATACGCAGGGTGTAACAGCGGGGATGATTATCAGTCAGTCACAGGCGGAAAGGTTTTTAAAGGATGAAATCCGGCAGACAGAGGAAATAATTAACCAACTTGTGGCGGTCACGTTGACGCAGGCACGGCCGATGAATTTAACCGCTGGGTCTATGCTGACGGGGAAAAACTGACTGGACTGGTCAGACGGCGTGAGGCGGAACGGGAGACGTTTTTGTCATGATGCGCGGATCACTGATTGTCCTGCTGGCTGTGATAACGGCCCTGTCGATTGGCCTGATGCATTATCGCTCAGAGTCCACCCTTTGGCGGGTGAAAGCGGAGCATGCCTGGCAACAGGCGGAAAAAACCGAACATCAGATACAGACCCAACGTATTCAGTTTGACCGGCTGGCCGAGATGGACAAAAAACATTATCAGGAATTAACCCATGCAAGACAGAGGATTGAGGCACTTAGGCTGGATGTTGCTCGGGGTTTTAAGCGGCTGCGGGTCAATGCCACCTGCCCAAAAGAGTCCGGTACCCCTTCCTCCAGCGGCGTGGATGATGGCGCCTCCCCCAGACTTACACCAGACGCTGAACAGGCTTATTACACCTTACGAGAGCAAATTGCTACGGTTACCGCCCAAATATTGGATCTTCAGGGTTACATCAAAACACAACGACTTGCGTCATCCCAACAGTGACCTCGATAAATCAAAATCAGCGGAAAAAGTGAAATTTGAGGATAAGGATTATGCCACCGCGCATTCCTAGCGCCTGTCGTAAACGCGGCTGAGCTAAGACAACTACCGATCGCAGTGGTTATTGTGAGACATATCGAAATCAGTGCTGTGGAAATTATCAGCAAGGTAAAAGCCGTCATCAACGTGGCTATGGCTCGCACTGGGATAGGCTTCGTTTACGAATACTTAAACGTGATAAATATTTATGTCAGGCATGCTTAAAGAACAGTTTGGTCAACGCCGCCAAAACCGTTGATCACATTCTGGCTAAATCCCATGGAGGTACTGATATCGAAAGTAATTTGCAAAGTCTTTGCTGGTAAGTGTCATCGAAAAAAAACGTAGCAGAAAAAAGCAGATAAAGTAAGGGGAAGGGCGGATAAAAAGTTTACCACTTTCGCTTTTGGGACAGCCCTTCCGTCAAATTTTTATTGCCGGGGAAAATGAAAATAAAATGGTGTTTTCTTCTTGGCCATTGGTATGTATTGATTATTCTGGATTAGTAGGAGGTTGTATTGCGGGGATAGCGGGTAATCCAGGTAAGAGCCCGCTAAATAAATATGCCCCCCGTTTTACCCCACTTAAAAATGTTAAACCGCCTGACTGGTTTATCGAAAACGGGATGATGCTCGCGGTCACCATGTGGCAAATGACGGTAAAGGAGTTATGTGGTCAGGGGGTCATTTGCCTTACTGATCTGGCTGTGCTTGAGCGTTGGTGTGTTGCGTATCAAATATGAAAAAAACTGGTAACTGATATTATGAGTGATAGTACGTGTTTAATTGGTGCAACGGTCTACCCGATTAAAAACCCTGATTTGACGGCGAAAAAAGAGCAGGAAACGGAAATGAATCGGATGTGCAACAAGAAGTTCAAAATCAAATAACACAAATGGTCATGCCAAATCTGGATTATAATTTGATGCTCAAAGAGCAACAAATTCCTGATGATTATCGCGATCGCCGGTATCAGCTTGATAAATAAGTGTCGGATAAAACCTCGCAACTTTATGCAGAACAGACGGCATTTCTGACATAGGAAGAACAAAAGTAGATCTAAATAATCAGGAATGCAGCTTTAAATAAGGAAAAGGTTTAAAAAGAGGGTAGCGAGGGATTAGGCAAAGGGTGGTAGGATTTTGGTGTTGAAACCGAAAACGTGTTTGATAACATGCGCAATATTACTAAAAATGCCTTCGACTGGATGTCAAATACGCTGGGTGATTTTGTCACAACTGGTAAATTTAATTTTGCTGATTTTGCGGAGTAGGTGGTTAATGATATTACTCACATGATTGTTAAAATGATGGTTTTAAAGGCACTAGAATCAAGTTTAGGCAGAACCTCGCCTGGTAATTTCCTCGGGATAAAAGTGAATGCACTTGGCGTTGTTTATAATTCGCTGGGTTTAAGTGTCCATCGCAATACCGTCGTCAATTCGCCGACTTTTTCCGGTTTACAAAAGGAATTAGGTTAATGGATGAAACAGATCCAGAAGCGATTATGCCCTTAACTGGAGGTCGTGATGGGGCACATTGAGTGTCAGGTCTGTAGGCGGTTCATCTGAGAGCCAGGTATCTTCACAGGTTCATATTCATCAGATGATAAATGTAACAGGTAATGGTGATAAAGCCTTGGTGGAGGTGGTACGACAGGGAGCGGAATTAGGCGCCAGAGAAGGAGAGAGCAGGGCTATTTGCGCGAATACAGTGTGATTTTGTGACCAATGAATGGACACAAAGACTAATCATGGCGGTAATGGAATGGCCGAATAATATTGGGCCCTAATCAATGAACTGGCAGCTGGTCAGTAACAGTAAAACGTTACAAGTGATGTTAATGGAAACTAGGCAATTCCTATTTCACCGATGCTGCGTTATTCGCCAACAGTTAATGATAAACTGAAAACCCTTTCTCCGTTTGGTATTTTTAAACTCACCACCAATGACCAGGGAAATTTCCAGTATCGTCTTGGCATATTTTCTTCAGTTATCTGGCATTGGAGGAGGTGCTTTACTGATGTTCTACCATCTGTTCCCAAATAAAATGGTAAAAGCGATAAATGACAGTCATGAGCTGGTTATCGCCGCCAGCCTAGATTTAAAATCCGGAGTGACGTGTGCGCGTACTGGTGTCGGTGATTTAGTCATAGCAGGTGAGCTTTAGGGGGGTCGGGCATTTGGTAAGGTTGAGCATGTTAAGGAAGAAAACACTATCAGTCGGCAGCAATTGATATTATCTCTCTCTCTGCTGATTGGCGATGTGATGAGTGAGCGTAGCAGGGTTCGGAATGTACAATTAATGCTGGTTGCTATCAACAAAGCAGGAAAACCGGAAGTTGCTGGAGTCATTTTTGCGGAGCAAATCTCAACTATCGGCGTGACGACGGGCGAAGAAAATGTGGTTGCGGTTAGCTTATCAAACCGGTTTGAATGAAGCTTGTGTAAATGCTATTTCACACTACAATAGTGAACCATTTTTACGGATCAAAAGGCCACGTAATGAAAAAAAGTATTACTGTTATTAATTCCCTCGTTATTTTCTGGTCCTGCAATGGCAAAAGAAGGTGATATGACGATTTCTTTTGATTACGTAAATACACATTTTAACTGAGTTAAAGATAATATTAATTTGATGCAAAACGATATTAAAACGGCAGAAGATGCTATAAATAAAAGTTTTGGTAAATCCGCTTTCGTTTCTTTAGATAATTATTCTAATTTAGGTGGCTTTTTTATGCGTTACCGGGAGGAAATTACCGACGACTGGGGAATTATTGCTTCGATCTCTTATTCCGCAAGAGATTATGATGGAAAATTGCACAGGCAAATAAAAATAATGGAAAAGACAGTATTAAAACACTAGGCACCGTTAAGGGGAATGCCGTTTCTTTGACGGTAGGACCAATTTATCGATTTAATGAATATATTAGTATTTACGGATTGATCGGAGGGACTTATAAAAAAGCGTCTTACAAATTAAGTTCGCAGGAGTTCAAAAACAATTTATCAGTTAGTAGTTCAGAAACCTTTTAATCAGATAATAAAACTGACTTAGCTTATGGCGTTGGAATGCAAGTAAATGTTTACGAGAGAATCACTATTGATGTAGGCTATGAACGTTCAGGTAGTGGCGACTGGAAAACTGATGCGGTTTACTGTTGGTGTAGGGTATAAATTTTAATGCGACATCGAAACTGGGCAACCAGATTACCTAATACCTTAAGGGCGGTGATGAGTCGCCCTTTCATGGGGCGAACATGATTATTGTTTGTTTGCTGTTGACCGTGTAATTGCTGTTTGTGACTTTGACCCATGTTTAGACATTTGGGGACGTTATAAAAGTAAATGAGGGGGCGTATAGAGTATTAAAAAGTGAGTTTGACAATTTGCAACAAGGGATTTGTCGTTTTTTCAACGTTATTCCGGTTGAACAGGCTGTACGGGGCGATGTGGTGATGTTTGATGGCGATGAAGGGTTAACAACAGGGTTTTTTATGGGCACACAGGATTTAGGAAGTGACCGGGGTTGGGGCAAGACCGATTGACTTTTTTCCCTTGATGGCATGGAGAACTAAGTAATGGGCAACAATGCACTCACAAGCGTTATTAGCATAGGATTGATGATGGCTGGTGTACTGGCAATGGGCGGTTGGGGTCTTGCGTTAATTGCCGCAGGGTTTGCAGTTCAGACCGCTAGTTCATTATTGTTTCAGGAAAGCCGCCTGTGATGGCTATCGTGACCAGGCTGAACGAAAACAGATATTACGCTCGTCAGCCGCTTTAGAAAATTGGTCATTGTCGGTAAAACCGTGTATTCAGGCTTGCTCTTTTTTGCCGAAACAAAAAAAAGGGCGTAAAGGTATTAATGAAACACTGCATCTGACCATTGCGCTGGCTGCACACAAAATCAGCCGCATTGGTAATATCTGATTTAACGATGAGTTGATCGGCTGGTTTGGTAATACCGCGAGTTACGAGCTACATAACGACCGAACCGATCCCGCCCCTTTTTTGTTAAAAGAAGCGCCAGGCTGGAAAAAGGATATGATTGGGAGAGTTCTGGCGTGGCTCAGATTTACCCTGACTTACGATGCAGAAAAATATCCGCACGGTATATACCTAATATCAAAGTAGAAGTCTGGGGAAAAGAGATTTTTGACTCTAGGTCCAATAAAACCACTTGGAGCAGTAACGGTGCGCTGGTCATTTTAGACTATTACCGTAGTTATTTGAAGGTGCCAGATGGCGGTATAGATTTCAACGCCTTTAAAATTGCAGCGGATTTATGTGATGAATCGGTTACTACCCCAGAGGGTAAATCTGAGCCACGTTATACGTTAAATGGTGCTTACTAGTTATCAGAATCGCCCTCATCGGTCCTTGAACATATGCCCCGTTGTATTGGTGCAGAGTCGACATACATTGCGGGTCAACACGGCATATTAATGTGGGCTTATCATGAGCCGGCAACACTTAGAATTGAACTACACCAAATCATTGATATAGTGAATATTACGTCAGGGTTACCGCTAAGTGATGCGACGAATGCCCTTTACGGTACGTTTATTGATGCGGAGCCAAAATATACTAAAACGGATTTTAGTCCAATTGTTATTGACAAATAGGTAGAAGAAGATGGTTGGAGATTAAGGAAAATATCGATTATCGCTTTGTCAGCAGTCCCTATCAGGCGAAACGGTTAGCTAATCTGTATTTACTAAAGAAGCGGGCGGGTAGACGTGTCCAGTTAACCTTAAATTTAGAATGACTACGCTTATCATCCTGGCGATGTGGTATTGTTTGATTTACCTAATCTGGGAATAAAAACGCTTGAATTTTAAGCGGCGGAATGGAAATTTCATCCACAAGAAGGCATGGAAATTTTATTAGAGGAAGACGGCGCTCATATCTACAAAGATATTATGGATGAGCCGTTTGAAAGCCGGCTTTTTACCGTGTTGCCAATGGGCGGCGTTGCCTCACCGATTG
This sequence comes from Candidatus Phloeobacter fragariae, assembly GCA_047291315.1. Lineage (GTDB taxonomy): Bacteria > Pseudomonadota > Gammaproteobacteria > Enterobacterales > Enterobacteriaceae > Arsenophonus > Arsenophonus fragariae. The sequence goes on from JBDPYZ010000006.1 coordinate 5,765, forward strand.
ATCTTGTCTTTATGCCGATTAATATGGGTGATGTCGTACAAGGTTATTTGAGTTGGAAAAACCCAGCAGCAGATGTACGGCATAATGCCATTAATATCCTGGAAAACGGAAAAACGATCCAAAGCATTCCGGGGCTTGGTGAAAGAGTTGATATTGAGAGTTTGCCAAGAGGGACTTATCGCGTTGAAGTCAGAGCGGTTAACGCGGCGGGGGATTATTTTATAGACCACAATACAGGATTTTCAATTGAAGCGCCAGCCCTACCCGTTAATGTTGATATCTCTGTTGGGATGTTTTCATTGACCGCCGCACCAAGACTGGGTGACTCCGCAGCTTATGACAGTACCTTTGAATTTTTATTTAGTGAAAAAAGGCTGGCGGATATATCAGAAAATGCAGTGATAAATTATGCAACCAAGGTAGGAAAAGGGCAGTTTTGGATACAGTAAGACCTTAAGGTGGATCATGAATATTTCTTCTATATTCGTACGATAAATAGTTATGGAAAATCAGCGTTTGTCGAGGCATCTGGCATACTTGACAGTCTTCCAGCGGATAAGTCTTGGGCGGCAGCACAAAACTCGCTACAGGCGAAGTATGACCTGAAGAAGGGTGAGGCTTCTGCAACTTTTACTAATCTGGTCAATATCCACTACGACGGTGTTGACTATGATGCGGGCATGGTGATGGGTGCTGAATTAAAAAATGGAAAAGTCAGTACTCAAATTGGCTTTAGCGCACGAACGTTCATCATCTACAACCCAGTTAATGGCAGAAAAGTGTCGATGTTTACTCTTCAAAATGGGCAAGCCTTTATCAATAAAGACAAACATTCAGGAACTATTAATCGGTTCTATTATCCAGTCAAAAAATTATGACACAGGTCAATCTGGATTTTACTGTAATATGGAAAGAGGACAGATGGAAAATATTGGTGTGGATAGCAAGGGTAAGATAAGGGTAAGATAAGGGTAAGATGAAGCAAACTAACACCACAAGTTAGTATAGCGGATAATCAGTGGCGATTAAGGGTACAAATTGGAAAAATTACGAGGGTATTTTAATGTGGGGTTTTCAAATATGGGATGAAAATGGCTAAATTAATAATTCGGGCGTTATTCCGTTTTTAATAGTAGGTATTATCACGGTGAAGAAAAATCAAATAAACTTTAAATACCAATATGATTTGCCTTCGGGTTATAAATTAGACTACACACTGCTAGATAGAGTGGCGGAGATATAATGGCAAATTTGAACACAAAGAATAAATTTGATATCAATATTATCAACGATGAAGTTATCGGTTATCCTTCCACCTTGGGTATACCCGCAGCACCCGAAAAACAAATTTTAATATTCTACAGGAAGAGTTAATGTTTGGTTTTTATTTAACTGCTACTGATGGTACACCTTGGCTGCTACCTCAAAGCCCTCCGCTTTGCCTGAAGACTATTGAAACAGATGTAAAAAAAATCACTTAAGCTGCCGCCTGAGATATTGAGTTTGCGTTTTTTTCAATATGAGAAACAAAAAGGGCTGGCACGATATTATCTTTTTACTAATGAAGAGCAAAAATCTCCCAAGGGGCAATAGGGTGCTTGTTTTTGGGACGAAAAAGGGAAGTGTATAGTTCATAATCAAAGCAAATCTCTAAATGTAAAGGGTTCTTTGAAAATATTAGTTCCGACAAAAATATTGGCATATTAGAAGATATAAAGAAAAAATTAATGGAAGTGTCGCCTTACTCGATACGGTTGCAGAATATGGATTTTTCCTTGTCAATCCTTACAATCCCCATGGCAGCCCCATATTTTTACCGGTGCTAGTTTTCTATGAACCCTATGCGATAAAAAGCGGTAATACAACTGAGATAGGTTATCGCTATGAGGGTCAGTATTATGATGACAGAGATATCCACTCAGAAAGATTTACAGGTATTCATAGCCCCGAATAGTTTATATCTATACTGCTGATTACGACTAAGGGAATCTATAATGATATACAACACAGGCACTGTAATAATAGTGTTATGGTCAGCTATTATCAGAGGCACGGGCACAAAATGGAACAGTAATAATCCACTGGTATCAGTGGGTATGTTAATGCTTATCAAAAATGGTGATATGAACTATTCCTACATGATTAAAGCCGTTAGCAGCGGTACAGAACTGCTTTTAGCGGAAGCAGCAACATTTAGCGCTACTGACACAACCTATATGATTAATCTTACTGAACCTAACAACAATAGTGATGCAGCCAGAGCACTGGTTGCCGCAAATACTTACATCTTGTACTTTTTGCAAAATATGGATACGTAGATGGGGGATAATGGTGTCGTTGGACTTACGTTACCGAGTGGGAAAACGGTTAAATTAGAATCGCTTAAAGCGCTACAGGAATTAGCTGCAGGGAAGACGGAAATAAGAAGTGTTGAGAAAAGAAAAAAAGCATTGGAAGGTAAAGCAGATGCAAGTGCTATTGATGAAATAGAAAAGTTACTTAAAGACAAGACAGATGCAAATAGCATTAAAGGAATAGATGTTAATTATCCGGTCGGAGCGCCTATTCCATGGCTGCAAGCGACAGCACGAAAAGGCTATCTCATTTGCGACGGTGAAGAATTCGACAAAGTCAAATGTCTCAAATTGGCACAGGCTTATCCTTCTGGTAGAGTGCCTTAATTACGCGGGGAATTATCCGTTGTTTTCCAACAGTAGAAAGAATGTTGATAAAAAGGAAGAACAGTATTAAGCAATCAGGAGGACGCTATCCGATCAAATGGCTAAATCAAATAAAAAATTACATCAGTAGTTGATTATTAGTAACATTAAATATTGCTAATATAATGGTTTTACGCATAATTTTCATTTAACTTAATATAAAATAAACTTTTTTTCGATTTTTATGAAAATAAAGCGGTTCCTTTTTTTGTGATTTTAGTGCAAAATTTCGGGTTGCCTTACCCTGCATATTTTCCGACAACAACATTATCGAGTAATGAGAGGGCTCCTATGTAGGGGGGTTAGGTGAAAATATTTTACTCAAATGGTGGATTATGCAAGTTTTTATTATGCGTCATGGTGACGCAACTCTGAATGCAATTAATGATGAAGCAAGAGACATTACTCTTAAAGGAATAGAAGAATCTAAATTAATGGCCAGTTGGCTAGCACAACAGAATCCAGTGTTCGAAAGAGTGTTTACCAGTCCATATTTAAGAGCAGTACAAACTTATCAGGCAATGCAGCCATTATTGTCATATTCAGGAGAGCACGAAGTATTAGCGGAACTTATGCCTTATGGAGATCCGCAATCTATTGCTAATTATTTGCAATTACTTGCCGAGGGAGGTGTAAGAACAGCATTGATTGTTTCTCATTTGCCATTAGTCGGTTATTTGGTATCAGCTTTATGTCCACAAGAAATTCCACCTATGTTTGCAACATCTGCAATTGCTTATTTAGAGATGAATACGGAAATGCGGCTGGCTGAATATAGATGGCAACGCGGACCTTCTCAAATTTTACAAAGTGTTAATAAACTAGCGGCACATTTTTAGTTTGTATTTGATGTATTATCTGCAGTGAGTTTCATCAGTTTCGACTAGGATCAGCAACGAAGAGCTACCTCCCCAAACTTTGGGGGCTTGATGAAAAGCAATGATATTAGGATGTTGAGCCAGCCAAAGTGGGATTTGCTGTTTTAAAATGTGCTTTCCGTGACCATGCATAATACAGGCACAATGGATATTTTCTCTGTAGCAAGATGCGATTAGGGTTCCAATTTCTTGTTTAGCTTCTCGTTGGGATAAGCCATGTAAATCGAGAAATAGTTCGGGAATATAATTATTTCGACGTAATTTTTTTAGTTCATAAGGATTAATATTGGGTCGTAAATATCGAGTCGGTCCGTCTGCTTCAAGCGCTGGTTGATACTCATCTGAAAAGTAGTAACTGCTATCTAATTGTTCTTGAAATATACGTTTAGTGATAAATTGTGCTTTTGTTCGTTGATCTCGTGGCAGTGGATAATTAACAATATCATGTATTAAAGGTTTGATCCCTGTAGTAGCTTCTTTAAATAGTTTAATTTCCTCAGCACTCAATTTGAACTTATTTTTCATTGTCATTCTATCAATCAGTTAGTCAATTATTCTGTTAAGTTTATCTTAATTTTTCTGTTATTACCTTCCTTATAAGCAGCAATCTTTATAAGCTATTGTTAGTATTCTAATGTTAATTAATGTAATTGCTATAAAGTTCCTTAACAATAAGCTGATTTGTTAGGTAGTTCATGGCAGACTATCGGCATTAAATATATGAACCTTGTATTGGTTAGGAGGAATTTTGGACAAGATTTCTATTGATGAGTCGGTTGCGGAACTACATACCATCCAAGATATGTTGCGTTGGGTAATTAGTCGGTTTAATGCAGCAAATATTTATTGCGGTCATGGAACGGATAATTGTTGGGATGAAACTTTACAACTTGTTTTGCTATCACTTTTTTTGCCATTGGATATCCCTCAACAATTCTGGGTTTCTCGTCTGACTTTAAGTGAACGAGATCGTATCGTTGAACGAGTATTCCGCCGTATCAATGAGCATATCCCCGTTGCTTATTTAACCAATCAAGCCTGGTTTTGCGGACATGAGTTTTATGTTGATGAGCGTGTGTTTATCCCCCGTTCTCCTATAGGCGAACTAATCAATAAACATTTTGTCGGGATCATTGATTATGAGCCTGTAACCATTTTAGATATGTGTACCGGAAGTGGATGTATTGCTATTGCTTGTGCCTATGAATTTCCGCAAGCGCAAATTGATGCGGTTGATATTTCTGCTGATGCACTAGCAGTAACAGAACAAAATATTACTGCTCATGGATTTTCCGATCGGATCGTACCTATTCGCTCAGACCTATTTTTGAATATGCCACTGATTAAATATGATTTAATGGTTACTAACCCACCCTATGTGGATGCTGAAGATATGTCTGATTTACCAGCTGAATATCTGGTAGAGCCTAAATTAGCGCTTGCAGCAGGCTCCGATGGTTTAAAATTTGTCAAACGAATTCTAGCCAATGCCTCACGTTTCCTAACGGAAAATGGGGTGCTTATTTGTGAAGTTGGGAATAGTATGTTACACCTTATTGAACAATATTCCGAGATTCCTTTTACTTGGTTGAAGTTCGAACATGGTGGCGATGGGGTGTTTATGCTAACGCAGGAACAACTTATTGAATATCAAGATAAATTTAAATTATTTATCGATTAACGGGTAATTACATTTTTTTATACAATAAAATAATTTATTCATTAATTATTATGATGAATGAGTAAAATAGGAAGCAAAGGGGATGGCAGGAAATTCGATTGGGCAGCTTTTTCGTGTTACCACATTTGGTGAGTCGCATGGTTTAGCGTTAGGATGTATTGTTGATGGCGTTCCTCCTGGTATGGCGTTATCAGAAAAAGATTTGCAAACTGACTTAGATCGTCGTCGGCCAGGCACATCTAGCTATACGACTCAACGCCGTGAAGTTGATCAGGTTAAAATTTTGTCTGGTGTTTTTAATGGCATAACGACAGGAACACCTATTGGTTTGCTGATTGAAAATCAGGATCAACGGTCGCAAGATTATAGTGAGATCAAGGATATTTTTCGCCCTGGGCATGCAGATTATACCTACCAACAAAAATATGGTTTACGTGACTACCGCGGTGGCGGTCGATCTTCAGCTCGCGAAACGGCAATACGTGTTGCTGCCGGCGCGATCGCAAAAAAATATTTGCAACAAAAACTAGGTATAACTGTTCGGGCTTATTTAAATCAAATGGGAGATATTTGTTGTGAACTAAAGGATTGGGATTTAGTTGAACGGAATCCTTTCTTTTGTCCTGATGCAACAAAATTGGACGCTTTGGATGCCTTATTACGTTCACTGAAAAAAGAAGGTAATTCTATTGGTGCTAAAGTAACCGTTATTGCTGAGCATGTTCCTGCCGGATTGGGTGAACCTGTTTTTGATCGATTGGATGCGGATATTGCCCATGCAATGATGAGTATCAATGCAGTTAAAGGTGTTGAAATTGGTGCTGGTTTTAAAGTCGCAACATTAAAAGGGAATGAAAATCGGGATGAAATTACCCGTGACGGATTTGTTAGTAATCATGCCGGTGGCATATTAGGTGGCATAAGTAGTAGCCAACCTATTGTTGCTCATTTAGCCTTAAAGCCAACTTCGAGTATCACCATACCGGGTAGAACTATTAATCAGCAAAGTGATGAAGTTAAAGTGATCACCAAAGGACGTCATGATCCCTGTGTTGGTATCCGAGCTGTACCCATAGCAGAAGCGATGATGGGAATAGTGCTTATCGATCATTTTTTACGCCATCGGGCTCAATGTGGTGATTCAGGTTTTTAATGGTATGATGTAGATATTAATGAAAAAACATAATTATAATCATCTTATTAATATTTTTAGCGTTTGTTTTGAGAAAGAGTATCGCACACGTTTAATTAAGGGATATGATGAGCCTATTTATCTGCCAGCAGATGATAATTATCATCGGATTATTTTTGCACGGGTTTTTTATGCTAGTGCTTTACACTAAATTTCCCACTGGTATGTTGCAAGAGAAAGTAGATGCCAACAAATAGATTTTGGTTATTTTATTGGTATTATACAGATGGACGCAATGAGCAAACACAAAACGTTTTTGAGAAAGTTGAAGTTAAATTGCAAGCACTTGGATGGATGTTTTGTATGGCGGTGTTTCCCTTTAATGTTAGTTGCGATAATTTGGCTGCTAATTTTGAGCCAGATCAGTTTGCTTTTCAGCGCAAAGTCTATCAGTAGGTGTTGAACTACCTTGAAAATGGCATCCCGGCCAGAGCTGAGCGATTTATTTAATGCTTACAGTCATTTTATAATACGTCTTTCTTAGTAATGCAAAATTTTATTTACCTCGAAGAACTTTTAAAAATTAGCCAGTATAAAGGAAAAAAAACATGCTTGCGAAATTGGAAAAACGTATTTTAACGCAAATTGATAACAATGTTGATTATGCTAGTCAAGATGAGCTTTTTGCTGGCAGTTATTTACGTGGACATTTGACATTAGCCGTTGCTGAGTTAGAAATTGAAAATAAAAATAATATTGAAACACTTTCTGACCGTGTAAGAGTATTTATAGTGCAATTAAGGCAGGTGAATTAAGCTCTCCTGATCAGCGATTGATATAAAATACTTGGCGGAAGTTATTAAAAAACGCGGTTCAATATGCAGAAAGAGAGTAAGTTTAAATAAAGTATTGTTGCATTTTTCAAAATGGGGTAACGATGTTGGTAAGATTGGTAGTACCCGATGAAGCAGAAAAATTAGTCAATATTGAACGTTCAGGAGCAATTTTATTTCGTCAAATTCCTGAGCTTGCTTGGGTTGCTGATGCACAAGTCAAATCAGTTAAGCAACACTTAGAGTTTATTGTTGATGGCGATTGTTGGGTGGCAGTTGAAGATCAGCAGCTTGTTGGTTTTATTGAAGTTGAAATGATGGATCAAGCTTTGCATATTTGGAAATTATCTGTTGATAGCCAATGGCAGAGAAGAGGAATTGGTCAGGCTTTACTACAAAAAGTCATTATTCAGGCAAAACAATTAATATGTGATCATGTTACTTTAACCACTTTTCGTGATATTGCTTGGAATGGAGCTTATTATCAAAAATTGAGCTTTACAATTATTCCAGCCGAAAAGTTAACTGTGCCACTACAAGCTATCTTAAAAAAAGCGGTGGCTTATGGATTTTTTGCATCCACGTGTTGTGCAATGCAGTACACTCTTTAATAGCGATTAAATATTTTTTGTTAAAAAGCTAATATTCAATTTAATCGCCCGGCCTTGTAACAATTTTCTGATCCAAAATCGGTTAGGATGGAGATTTGCCAGTTTATCGTCGCTAAAAGGCAATGTTTCAGCAAAAAATTTGACTACAAAGTAATTTAGCGCAAATTGGCGCACTACATAATCCTTTAGCGCCCAATGCACCAATAACAAATAGATTGGCATGAATCGGAGCTTGCAAAATTTGCTGTTGTTCATTGAGCTGTTTATCTAGCTGTGCATATTGAAGTATATGTTGATTAACATCCGGTAAATTACAAACTATCGATAGATGATCGCATGTTGCACAGCGAATACTTTGGGGTGATGTATTTAGGCTGATATTAATCTCTTTTGTCCATTTAACGTCAGGCAAACAGGTTAAATAAGCGAGAATAGTTTTCTTGTTGTTCCAATTTGAAATATTCTAGTGTGAGTTGATGGCGCTTATAGCTCGCGCCTAAGCAGTGATATTGATAAGATTAGCTTTCGTTAAATATCCTGCATAACAGAGTGTTGTTTGCAGTTGGTTGAGTGTCAGAGAGTAGTAGGAATATGGCTAACTTGCCCTCGAACAGCACTAACTGGCAATTTTTCTGTTTGAGAAAATAAGGGTAGTTGATGCCCATTAGCGATAATGACGGTTTTATGCGTTATTTGTCGTTGCGCTTGTCCCTGTTTGAATATCAACTTCCAGCCAGAGGGAGTATTTTTAAGCTGAATAAGACGATGATTAAAATAACTTATTAAACCTTGTTGTTTTGCATATTGCCAACTATTGAATGTCATATCTGCTGTACATAAACAACCGGCAGCTGGATAGTAGATACCATCATGGTTAACATTAACACCACAAATAGTTTGTAATGTTTATCGAGTTTCAGGGCGTAAAAAGTCGGATTGCCAGTTTTTTGTCAATAGTTGATCGATTTTTTGTCGGCTTTTTACGTCATAAGCTAACTATACTAAGCTGCTCCAATTGTGTTCAAATGTAGAGCCTAACCGTTGAATTTGGGTGTAATAGCGTTTTGCATAAGTAAAACGCGGTAATAAAAAAGCGTTCTAAGCTATCATGGCGACCGGTTAATAAATGGATAAAGTATGCTCCTTGACGATTGCCGGAAGCGTTTTGTGCCACGCTGTGATCTTGGTAAAATAAAGTTACCTGACTTCCTCTACGTAATAAAGCACAATAATGGCAATGTCATCGGTTGTGGCTAAATCCTTTGAGTTTTTTACCTGAAAATCGGCTTTTTCTAATTCGCGACGGACAATACTGGCTGAAGTAAAAGTACAACCATCACGTCACCAATTTGCCACTGCAGTGAACAGTTGTTTACTCCAGATTTGAGGATTTTTAGCCAGAGCAAAACCGTCTAAAAAGCAATTATCTATTTTATTGAAAAAATTAGATTTTAATTAAGGTAATTGTATATTTATATCGTCAAACTAAAGATTGAGAATAATTGCTCTATTTTTTATAATTATTCTATGACAACTTGGTAACGATTGAGGCCATTGTTGACAAATTTGTTTAGAAAAAGTGGCAAGCTCAGGTCAACATTGATGTACTCTTATCAAATCAGTAACAGATAAGGGATATTTTTCAAAATTGATATAGTGTAAATGATGTAACAGGTTTTTAGGCGCTTGTTGGCGAAATTGAATAAATAACTGACAGGCTGCCATAAAATTTAGTCCGGGGCTAAAATTGGTTTCTGCAATAACATATTTTTTAGCTGAGTGAGAGATAAAGTAATTTGGCAATTGATTACTGGCTAAGAAAACATAACGGGATTTTTTTAAACCATCTTGGTTAGAAAATAGATATCATCAAAGTGTTCAGAGATGGGGATATCTTGCTCATTCCAGTTTAATTTAGCTTGGCTGATCTCATTTGTATTCACAACATTATCTACAATATTATTAATATAGTCAGCCAATTCTAACGAATTTAATCTGAGTGTGCTAGCTATCGCTAAAACATAAAAGTGATAAAAGATAATATTTTTTGCAATTTTTACCTGATCAGACTTGTTCAGCTTACAAGTGTAAGCTAAAGTGACAGACTAAACTCCCAGTAAATGAATTTCGACTATGAGGTAATATAATCAATGAAGCGTGTAGTCATCACTGGTCTGGGCATTGTCTCCAGCATAGGTAATAACCAGCAAGAGGTACTGGCTTCTCTGAAAACTGGTCGTTCTGGCATCAGGTTTTCAGAAGAATTTGAAAAAATGGGTTTACGCAGCCATGTCTGGGGTAATATTCAGCTGACGGAAGATTATATTAAACAAAAGATCGACCGTAAAATTCTCCGTTTTATGAGTGATTGTTCTATTTATGCTTACTTGGCTATGGATGAGGCTATTCTGGACGCTAAACTGACGGAAGGCCAGATCTCAAATATTCGCACCGGTTTAGTTGTTGGCTCTGGCGGTGGTTCACCCCGTAATCAAGTGGCAGGCTCTGATGGTATGCGTGCAAAGGGATTACGTGGTGTTGGTCCCTATATGGTGACTAGAGCAATGGCTTCAGGTGTTTCAGCTTGTTTAGCTACGCCGTTTAAAATTAAGGGTGTTAATTATTCTATCAGCTCTGCTTGCTCAACTTCCGCCCATTGTATTGGCCATGCTGTTGAGCTGATCCAATTAGGTAAACAGGATGTCATTTTTGCTGGTGGTGGTGAAGAATTAAGCTGGGAATTAACCTGTGAATTTGATGCAATGGGCGCATTATCTACAAAATATAATGCAACCCCAAAAAAAGCTTCACGTACCTATGACCAGGATCGGGATGGTTTTGTTATTTCTGGTGGCGGTGGTATCGTTGTGGTAGAAGAGTTAGAACATGCGTTAGCGCGTGGCGCATGTATTTATGCTGAAATTGTTGGTTATGGAGCGACTTCAGACGGTTATGATATGGTTGCACCTTCAGGTGAAGGCGCAGTGAGATGTATGAAAATGGCATTGGCAGATGTCAAACAGGTTGATTATATCAATACTCATGGTACTTCAACGCCAGTTGGCGATACAAAAGAACTAGAAGCAATTACTGAAGTGTTTGGTATCAATCCGCCAGCGATTTCTGCTACTAAGGCAATGACCGGCCACTCTCTGGGGGCAGCTGGGGTACATGAAGCTATTTATAGTTTGTTAATTTTAGAGCATGGATTTATTGCCCCAAGTATCAATATTGATAATTTGGATGAAAAAGCACAAACAATGAATATTATTACGCAACCTACTGATCGGAAATTAAATACCGTAATGACAAATAGTTTTGGTTTTGGTGGAACTAATGCCTCGTTGGTGATGAGTAAATATCATTCATAATTATTTTACCGCGGAAAAAAGAATTACCTACTGATAATCTATCAGTAGGTTTTTTATTATTTGCTATATAATTGATTGATTTAATAAATTATTGCTCTTTTTTATTATGGTTAGATCGATGATGGTTAAAAAGTTGTGTAAGTGGAGTGCATAATTGCTGCGCTAAAATGACACCAAGTAGTACAACACTACCACCAATTATATGGTAGCTATGCATATTTTTCATTTAAAAATAAAACAGCGATAATGACAGTAAATACCGGTGCTAGGTTCATAAATATTGAGTGTGTATTAGCATCAAGTCGAAATACACCTTGGATCCATAAAATAGGGTGCAATCAACGAGGCGGCAATACCTGCAAACAAGATCAAATTAATATTTTCCGCGGTAATTGCTACTATTTTGGCTAGTAAAAAGTTAGGCAATAGTAAGATCACGGTAAAGGTAATTTTGATATAAAGTGATTGCCAATTAGGTAATGGGATCGCACAATGCTTGCTTAATACGCCATATAGTGAATAAGAGAGAACAGTAATAAACATCAGTAATTGCCCCCAATTAATTCCCTGCATAAAAAATATCATTGGATCACCTTGACTGACAAGCCAGATAAGCCCAATTAAGGATAAGAGGCTACCTACCGATTACGATTACAATATAGGAATATAGTGCGTAGCACAAAAATGCTGAGTATCACCGTTAACAAAGGAATAATCGAATTTAATACTCGTATAAAGGTTTTACTAACCGTGTGTGCAGCATAATAAGCCAAAATTTGGTAAAGAACCATGCCAAGCGAGCACTTAAAATAAAAAGTTTCCAGCTATATTGCACCACCATTGCGTCATTTTTATATATCCCTCTGATCATAAAAGGGGTGAGTACTAAAAAGACAAGTAACCATCGATAAAAAGAAATAGCCGCAGGATCAATAACATTTGCCACTGCTTTACTTACAACTGCATTAATTGACCAGAATAAAACCGCAAGCAGGGAAAAATAAAATTTTTTGTTATTTAGTCATACTTATCATCTGTTAACTATTTTTCTATTTTAGCATTATCTATTTTATTATATATATTTATAATCAGACAATTGATAAATATTTTCAGCCAAAATTATTGTTATGGAAAAAACCAAACATATACTTGAATCAAATATTGCTGAATCTCAATTTATTGTATTTCGTAATAGAAAGTTGTTAGATGATACCGAGGGTAAATTGCATTATCATACATTTGGTCAATTAATTTATGTGGTTAAAGGTATTATAGAGATGCAAGTTGCTACTAAGAATTATATTGCTCTACCTGAATTTTTTATCCGGATCCCATGTGGTGTTGAACATGCAACTTATAATAAAAAGAGTGTTAAGTTTAATATATTAGATACTCAGTAATGTTTTATGTAAAAAACCTTGTGTTATTCGTCAAACGCCTATTTTTTATACCATATTGCTAGATTTTTATGTGCGCAACATTACACAGCCAAATACTGAAGAAGATATCCGCTTAGCTAATATCTTAATTGGGCAATTAAAGCATTCGGCCGTGCAGAATACCTATTTACCTGCAAGTAAAGATAAATTTTTAGCTCCTATTTTATAACAATTACAGCAAAATCCAGAAGATAACACCGCTTTAGCTGTATGAGCTAAGCGGGTATATACCTCAGAACGTACCTTGTCACGTCGCTGCCAGCAGGAACTGGGGATGTCATTTAGAAGAATGGCGTCAGCGGTTACGTTTTTTACATACCATAATTAAATTAGAGCAAGGTAAAACTGTCCATCAGGTGGCTTTTGATGTCGGCTATAATTCCACATCGGCTTTTATTACCATGTTTCAACAAATTTCTGGCACAACGCCAGAAATGTTTTCGGCAAAAAAAATGACGATGAGCAAACGGCTTGTTAGGATTTATTTCATTAACATGGCAAAATAACGTTTTTCTACTTTATCGAATATTAAAAACGATTGTTAATCTTTATAAATATAATTGGGCACGAGATAAGTGAAAATATTGGTTGATGAAAATATGCCTTACACAACACAATTGTTTGGAACAATTGGTGAAGTTAAGGTAGTTTCTGGGCGTTCAATCTCATCGTTACAGCTGGCCACAGCAGATGCTTTAATGGTACGTTCTGTTACTCCCGTAAATGAAACGTTGTTAAAAGAGAGTAAGGTCAAGTTTGTTGGTAGTGCAACGGCCGGATTTGATCATGTGGATAGGCAATGGTTAGCGCAAGCAGGCATTGCTTTTTCTGCCGCACCGGGTTGTAATGCGACGGCGGTGGTAGAGTATGTTTTTTCCGCTTTATTGTTATTGGCAGAACGTGATTGCTTTGATTTGCGAGACAAAACAGTCGGTATTGTTGGGGTTGGTAATGTTGGCAGTCGTCTTAATGCGCGCTTAAAGGCTTGGGGTGTGAATACGTTACTTTGTGATCCGCCTTGTGCAGACGTTGGTAATAATAGTGAACAATTTTGGCCATTGGAAAAATTAGTCAGTCAGGCGGATATCTTAACTTTTCATACCCCTTTAAATAAATCTGGCCCTTATTCATCTTATCATTTATTAAATGAAGAGTTGCTTGCTGCTTTGCCGGTGGGGCGTATTTTGCTAAATACTAGCCGCGGAGCAGTTGTTGATAATCAAGCATTATTAAAAGCCTTAGAAAATGGTAAGAAAATCCACGTTATATTAGATGTTTGGCAACATGAACCCAGTCTTTTAGTGCCTTTATTAGCTAAAGCTAGGATTGGTACGCCACATATTGCGGGTTATTCCCTTGAAGGTAAAGCACGGGGTACCACTCAGATTTTTACTGCATTTAGCCAATTTTTGGGGCAATCGCAGCAAATAAATCTAGCTGATTTATTACCTATTGCTGAGTTTAACGAAATTAACTTTAAGGGGAAATTAACGCAGGCAAGTTTAAAACGTTTAGTACATTTAGTTTATGATATACGCCGTGATGATGTATCATTAAGAAAAGTTGCTCATATTGCCGGCCAGTTTGATCATTTACGTAAATATTATCCAGAACGCCGTGAATGGTCATCTCTTAAGGTAAATTGTGATGATGCAGATACAGCTAGTACCTTAAAAATGCTAGGGTTCAATACAAAATTAATTTGATCAAAAATGCTTAGAAGATTGGAGAAAACCAACATGACAGAAGGTTGGAATATTGCACTATTAGGCGCGACAGGTGCGGTTGGTGAAGCCCTATTAAGTTTATTACAAGAACGCCAGTTTCCTGTTGGTGAGTTATTTCTATTAGCCAGTGAAAATAGTGCCGGCGAAAGTATCCGTTTTAATGGAAAACAGCACTCTGTCATGGATGTTCTGTTATTTGATTGGACGAAGGCACAAATAGCTTTTTTTGTTGCTGGTAAAGAAGCCTCTGCCCGTTATGCAGAGCAAGCAGCACAAGACGGTTGTATTGTGATTGATAGCAGTGGCTTATTTGCGCAGGAGCTGGATATACCTTTAGTCGTGCCGAGTGTTAATCCCAGTGTATTGGCTGATTATCGTAACCGTAATATTATTTCTATTGCTGATAGTTATGTCAGTCAATTGCTAGTCGCTATTAAACCGTTAATTAATGTTGCCGGTATTGAACGTTTAATATTAACCAATCTATTTTCGGTTTCAGTGCATGGTAAAAGTGCGGTGGATGAATTGGTAGGACAAAGTGCTCGATTATTAAATGGGTTACCCATTGATAATGAGTGTTTTACTAAACAGCTAGCATTTAATTTATTACCATTATTAAGTGATGATGAAGGCTCTGCACCGCAAGAGCGCAGTTTAGTTGATCAAATGCGTAAGATTTTACAGAATGATGGATTATCCATCATTGTCAGTTGTTTACAAGCACCGGTTTTTTATGGCAATGCACAAGTAGTTCATGTAGAAACATTACGTCCAATGACCGTACAAGAAGCCTGGCAAGAAATTGCTCAATTTGATGATATTCAGTTGGTTAGAGAAGATGATTTTCCAACTCAAGTAACCGATGCTTCAGGTAGTGATCGATTAAGTATCGGTTGTATTCGTAATGATTATGGTGCACCTGAGATATTACAGTTTTGGTCGGTTGCCGATAATACTCGATTTGGCGGTGCTCGAATGTTAATAGAAACTGCGGAGCGATTAGTGCAGGAGCAATATTATTAATGTTGGAGAAGCAACCCCCTGTGTCGATGACTAAAATTGCATTAGGCATTGAGTATGATGGTAGTCATTATTATGGTTGGCAGCGTCAACAACAGGTAAAAAGTATACAAGCTTGTTTGGAGTTTGCGCTAACTAAAGTCGCCAATGAGTCTATCCAGGTCTATTGCGCAGGTCGTACTGATGCGGGTGTGCATGCCACAGGTCAAGTGATCCATTTTGAAACATCTGTGATACGTAAAAACTCTGCTTGGACGATGGGCGTTAATAGCTATTTACCCGATGACATTGCTGTACGTTGGAGCAAAATTGTTATGCCAGATTTTCATGCTCGTTTTAGTGCCACCGCGCGTCGATATCGTTATATTATTTTCAATCATCGTTATCGACCAGCGATATTAGCAGCAGGCGTTACCCACTATCATGCACCCTTAAATGTTGAGAAAATGCATATTGCAGCGCAGGCTTTGGTTGGGGAGCAGGATTTTACTTCATTTAGAGCTATTCAGTGTCAATCTAAATCGCCTTGGCGTAAAATAAAGCATGTTCACGTCAACCGTTATGGTGACTATATTGTGGTTGATATTAAAGCCAATGCATTTGTTCATCATATGGTGCGCAATATAGTTGGCAGTTTGCTTGCCATAGGGTGTGGTGAGCAGGATATTAGCTGGATAGCAGAGCTTTTAGCATTGAAAGATAGAACAAAAGCAGTGGCAACTGCAAAAGCAGAAGGGCTCTACTTAGTTGTTGTTGATTATCCCTCAAAATATAAATTACCTAAAACGACCATAGGACCGCTTTTTTTACCAGAATAATGCATTTAATTTTGTGTTTAATTACGCAGTGCTTAAGTTGCCAACCATTGGATTTTTATGGAATTTATTATTGATTTTATTATACACATCGATTTTCATTTAGATGAGTTAGTTGCTAAGTATGGCATTTGGCTATATGCCATTTTATTTTTGATAGTATTTTGTGAAACTGGATTAATTGTTACTCCTTTTTTACCTGGTGACTCCTTATTATTTGTTGGCGGGGCATTAACGGCACTGGAGAGTAATGATTTAAATGTTCATTTAATGGTAGTATTAATAATTATTGCTGCGATTATTGGTGATGTTGTTAATTATACTATTGGTCGCTTATTCGGCAAGCGTCTATTTAGTCATCCCGATTCAAAAATTTTTCGGCGAGTCTATTTGGAAAAAACTTACCAATTCTATGAAAAAGATGGTGGTAAAGCGATTATTTTAGCTAGATTTATACCTATTATTAGAACGTTTGCTCCATTTGTGGCAGGAATGGGAAAAATGTCGTATCGGCATTTTGCTTTTTATAATATGGTAGGGGCTTTATTATGGGTTCTATTATTTACTTATGCGGGTTACTTTTTTGGTGATTTGCCAATTGTTCAGCAGAATTTAAAATTATTAATTCTGGCAATTATTTTAATTTCTATTCTGCCGGGTATTATTGATATTTGGCGCTATCGTCGAGCATCAATTAAAGAAAAACAGGTTGCTAAACCAAAAAAATAGATAGTTATTAGCAGGTTTGATCAGTTTTTTATCCATTATGTGCTTTGGCATTGTAGTTTAATGATTAACATAATAATGAGACTGGTAATGTAATTTCAGACAGAAAGGTCTATTAATGAGCTGGATTGAAAAAATTCTTAATAAACGCAATATTACCCAGACCCGTAAAGCGAGTATCCCTGAAGGGGTTTGGACTAAATGTGATAGCTGTGGGCAAGTACTGTATCATGCTGAATTGGAAAGTAATTTAGCCGTATGTCCAAAATGTGATCATCATATGCGTATTTCCGCCCGTCAGCGCCTAGCCTCTTTTCTTGATGAAGGAGCCACGGCTGAATTAGGTAGTGAATTAGAACCTAAAGATATTTTGAAATTTCGTGATTCAAAGAAATACAAAGATCGCATATCAGCGGCACAGAAAGCGACACATGAAAAAGATGCTTTAATTGTGATGAAAGGCACGCTTAAAGGTATGCCGGTTATCGTAGCAGCTTTTGAATTTGCTTTTATGGGCGGCTCCATGGCTTCGGTTGTTGGCGCACGTTTTGTGCGTGCGGTTGAGCAAGCGCTGGAAGATAATTGTCCGTTAGTTTGTTTTTCTGCCAGTGGCGGTGCTCGTATGCAAGAAGCGTTAATGTCGTTGATGCAAATGGCAAAGACCAGTGCGGTACTGGCGGAGATGCAGGAACGAGGTCTTCCCTATATTTCAGTACTTACAGATCCAACCATGGGTGGTGTATCAGCCAGTTTGGCCATGTTAGGGGATATTAATGTTGCCGAGCCTAAAGCACTGATTGGTTTTGCTGGTCCACGGGTTATTGAGCAAACTGTACGTGAAAAATTGCCACCAGGTTTTCAACGTAGTGAATTACTGATTGAAAAAGGCGCAATTGATATGATTGTCAGACGGCCTGAAATGCGGGATAAATTAGCAGAAATACTGGCTATGTTAACTCATCAAAACGTTCAAGACGCAAGTCAAATGGATGTTATTATCTTAGTTGACGATGATCTGGAGCCTTCATATCGTGAGAAACCCGAAATTGACAACAAATCCGATCAAAAATGAGAAGACATCTGACCTCTTGATGAAGCCAGGGGCGACCTCTTCTTTAGCTACCTGGTTAAATTATTTAGCCAATCAGCATAATAAAATTATCGATATGGGACTGGATCGTGTTGGTGTCGTTGCTAGTCAATTGGATCTTTTACATCCGGCTCTGAAAGTTGTTACTGTTGCAGGAACAAATGGTAAAGGGACCACCTGCCATACACTGGAATCTATTTTAATTGAAGTAGGATTAAAAGTCGGAGTTTATAGCTCTCCACATCTGTTGGATTATACTGAGCGTGTTAGGATCCAAGGTAAGATGTTGCCTGAAGAGAAATTTTGCTGCGTTTTTGCTGATATTGAATCTAAACGCGGCTCAACTACGCTTACCTATTTTGAATATGGTACCTTAGCTGCTTTGCAGTTATTTAAACAAGCTAAACTTGATGTGGTTATTTTAGAAGTCGGTTTGGGTGGACGATTAGATGCAACCAATATTGTGGATGCGAATATTGCTGCGATTACTAGCATTGCATTGGATCACATGGATTGGCTTGGTAGTGATCGTGAGCAGATTGGCTATGAAAAGGCCGGTATTTTTCGGTCAGGGTGCTATGCGGTTGTGGGTGAACCTGATATGCCGAAGTCGATTAATGAGGTAGCTCAGACCCTTGGCGCAAAGTTATTTTGTTGTGGAGTAGATTGGCAATTTGAGCCACAGAATGATCATTGGCATTGGCAATCTCATGATCACGAATTTAAACAGTTACCTTTGCCAAATGTTCCACTGGCGAATGCTGCAACAGCATTGGCCATTATTGATTGTTTAATCAAAGAGGGTGATGCTATTAGTCAGGTCATATCATTGCACGCTATCCACCAGGGATTAATCAAGGCAAAATTACCAGGACGTTTTCAAATTATCTGTGAGCAACCTTGTGTAATTTTAGATGTTGCGCATAATCCCCATGCGGCGGCTTATTTAGCCGATAGATTATCTAACTTGCCCAGGCAGAAAAATACTAAAGTTTATGCAATTATAGCTATGTTAGCCGATAAAGATATAAAAAGTACTTTATCTTATCTGGCTCCTCAAGTTGATAAATGGTATCTCGCATCATTAAATGGAATATGCGGCGCTGATGTTGGACAATTAGCACAATATGTTGACTCACCATACCAATTTGATACGGTTAAAGATGCCTGGTTGCAGGTAATGGGGGAGGCTAACAAGCAGGATATTGTGGTGGTTTGTGGCTCATTTCACACCGTCGCTGAGGTTATGGAACTACAGACAAATGAGGAAAGCTTAAGTGGCCAGTAAGTTTCAAAACCGTTTGGTCGGAACTATTGTTATTGTTGCAGTTGGTGTTATTGTATTACCCGTATTATTGGATGGTAATAAGAAATATAATGAGACTGAATTTGCAGCTATCCCTTTGGTGCCTAAAGCCAGTGATGAATATGAAATTGAACCTATTGCGCCAATTAATCCTAAACCACTAGCGATACCCTCAGAGAGCGCTGCGGAAGCAATGATTTCTGATGCCATTTCTGATTCGAAGGCTAAATTAGCAGATAGTCTGTCTGCTCGACAACAAGCAAACCCTAAGCCAGCAGTCAAAGTTGAAAAACCAGCGTTAGTGCCAGAAAAAAACACTAAGGCGAATGAGAAAACTCAAGCACCGCTGGGTCGGGCTTATGTTATTCAGTTGGGCGTACTGAAAAATGCAGCAAAAGTGGAAGAGATTATTGCAAGATTACGTTTATCTGGTTATCAGGTCTACACAGAGCCATCATTACCGGTTAATGGTCAATTGACACGAATTTTTATTGGTCCAAATGTTTCGAGAGAAAAACTGCAGTCCAGTTTGTCGGAATTGAAAGATTTAACCGATTTACAAGGTCAAATACGGAGTTATAAACCTTAAAATGAATATGTACTAATAGAAAAAGCATATTGATACTAAACAATTATATTAATTCGTTACGCGGCGATCATGATTTATATTTTCGGCGCAACTTATTGCGAATTTTCAGCAAAATATCTAACGCAAACGTTTTCTTTTTTTGCTAAAATGCGTTCGGCCATGCTGAATGTTTAATTTTTGGATTAAAATTATGGTTTGGATTGATTACGCTATTATTGCCATTATTGGTTTTTCTTCCTTGGTGAGTTTTATTCGTGGTTTTGTACGAGAAGCTTTGTCACTCATTACTTGGGGTTGTGCTTTTTTTGTTGCTAACCAATTTTATCCTTATCTGACGGTTTATCTCACTCGCTTCGACGACAGGCTGATCAGGAATGGTATTGCTATTGCGATCTTATTTATCGCAACTTTAATTGTGGGTGCCGTAGTCAATTATGTGATTAGTTCGTTAGTTGAGCGAACTGGATTGTCGGGCACTGATCGGGTATTAGGCGTCTGTTTTGGAGTATTGCGCGGTATACTAATTGTGTCGGTCATCTTGTTTTTCCTGGATACTTTTACACCCTTGCCAAAAAGTGAAGATTGGCAAAGTTCTGAATTGATACCCCAATTTAGTCATATTATTAGATGGTTTTTTGATTATTTAAAAAATGCGTCAAGTTTTTTACCGGAAAATATCAATCCGCTTGGCTGATGAGGAAAAAATAGATGTGCGGTATTGTCGGTATTGCTGGTTTTACACTAGTTAACCAATCAATTTATGATGCGCTAACAGTGCTTCAACATCGTGGGCAAGATGCTGCAGGTATTGCAACAATTGATGAAAATAATCAATTTCGCTTACGTAAATCGAATGGTTTAGTAGAAGATGTGTTTGCGGCCCGCCATATGCTGCGTTTGCGGGGCAAAATGGGAATTGGTCATGTGCGTTACCCAACTTCGGGTAGTTCCAGTGCTTCCGAAGCGCAACCTTTTTATGTTAATTCTCCTTTTGGCATTACATTGACCCATAATGGTAATTTGACCAATGCTCATCAATTAAAAAAAACGCTATTTGAAACGGCCCGTCGTCATGTAAATACTTCTTCTGATTCAGAGATCTTGCTCAATGTCCTTGCTCATGAACTGGATCAATTTGATCATTTTCCTCTGACTGCAGAAGATATTTTTACCGCTATTGCTGCAATGCATAACAAAGTTTGTGGAGCTTATGCTTGTGTCGCAATGATTATTGGTCATGGTTTAGTCGCATTTCGTGACCCGTTTGGTATTCGCCCTTTGGTACTTGGTAAGCGCACATTGAAAGAAGAGCAAAATGAGTATATGGTTGCTTCGGAAAGTGTCGCTTTAGATACCCTTGGTTTTGAATTTTTGCGTGATGTTGCGCCAGGTGAAGCGATTTACATTACTGAGCAGGGACAACTATTTACCCGTCAATGTGCAGAAAATCCACAGTTAACTCCTTGTTTGTTTGAGTTTGTCTATTTTGCCCGACCAGATTCTTTTATCGATAAAATTTCGGTTAATAAGGCTCGTTTGCGCATGGGGCAAAAATTGGGCGCCAAAATTGCCCGCCAATGGCAGGATTTGGATATTGATGTTGTGATTCCGATCCCTGAAACTTCCTGTGATAGTGCGCTGGAAATCGCCTACATTTTGGGTAAACCCTATCGACAAGGTTTTGTTAAAAATCGTTATGTGGGGCGTACTTTTATCATGCCGGGGCAGCAAGAAAGACGTAGGTCGGTGCGTCGTAAGCTGAATGTTAATCGAGCTGAATTCCGCGATAAAAATGTTTTATTAGTCGATGACTCCATTGTACGTGGAACAACCTCTGAACAAATCGTTGAGTTAGCGCGCGAAGCAGGGGCAAAAAAGGTCTATTTTGCTTCGGCATCACCAGAAGTTCGTTTTCCAAATGTTTATGGTATTGATATGCCGTCTGCCAATGAGTTGATTGCCCATGGGCGTGAAGTAGATGAAATTCGTCAACTTATTGGTGTGGATGATTTAATTTTCCAAGATCTTACTGATCTGATTGCCGCAGTTAGAGAGGAAAATCCAGATATTACCACTTTTGAATGTTCGGTATTTAATGGTATTTATGTCACTAAGGATATTGATCAAGCTTATCTGGATTATCTGGAAAATCTCCGTAAGAATGATCAGATAAAAGAACATAATGAAATTGAAAATTTGGAAATTTACAACGAAGGCTAACTTGTTATTATATTATGAATTAAGTTAGACTTCATCGGATATCGTTAAATCTACAATACTGAAGTCTATTTTATAGTTATTATTGAGCAAAAATGATGCAGAGAATAATTATCGGATTAACAGGTGCCAGTGGTGTGATTTACGGTATTCGTTTACTTGAAGTTTTGCGTTCTGTTGCTGATGTTGAAACCCATTTAATTGTTAGCTCAGCCGCCAAGCAAACCCTAGCGTTGGAGACGATCTACAGTTTGCGTGATGTTCAAACAATGGCAGATGTTGTTTATGATAATAGGGATATTGCCGCGGCAATTTCTTCTGGTTCGTTTATAACTTCCGGTATGATTATTATGCCGTGTTCAATAAAAACATTATCTGGTATTGCGAATAGTTATAACGATATGTTAATTGCGCGCGCGGCGGATGTGATTTTGAAAGAGAAACGTAAATTGATATTGGGTGTTAGGGAAACCCCTTTACATCTAGGTCATTTGAGATTAATGATGAGGGTTATAGAGATTGGCGCGATAATTTTCCCACCGATGCCGGCCTTTTATCATCAGCCAAAAACAATACAGGATATTGTCGATCAAACTGTCAATCGCGTATTAGATCAATATGGTATAACTTTACCCAAAACTTTGTTTACTCGTTGGCGGGATGTTAATTAATTGTCTTTTCCGATGAAGTTAACAGTAATGATTCTAACGCTTCTTTTAGCTCAATATAGTGAAATTTAAATCCTGCCTCTTTAAGCCGCTTTGGAAGGGCTTGCTGTCCACCTAATATTAATGCGGCTGCTTCTCCCATAATCGATTTAATAATAAATTCTGGGGTTCTAATCAGTGCGGGGCGATTAAGAACTTCGGCCAGGATGGCACTAAACTGATCATTATGCACGGGATAGGGGGAAGTAATATTAAATGCGCCAGATAATGTAGGCGTCTCAAGTAGGTAAAAAATAGCATTGAGCATATCATCAATATGGATCCAGGGAATATATTGTTTGCCTTTACCGATTGGCCCGCCTAACCCGGTTTTAAATATAGGTAACAATTTTTTCAGTACACCGCCTTCTTTAGCTAGTACGACTCCTATGCGTAATAAACAAACCCGTGTCTTATCACTTTCAGCTTGCAATGCCAAGGATTCCCATTTTTGGCATAATTGATTAGTGAATTCGGCATGTGGTATATCAGATTCAGTTACCACTGCTTGTCCCTGATCACCATAATAGCCGACAGCTGAGCCAGAAATAAAAGTTTTTGGTGGTTTTTTGCTAGCATTAATCAGTTGGCTTAAGCGTTCTGTCATTTTCCAGCGGCTTTCACACAAGATTATTTTTTGTTCTTTAGTCCAGGGTTTATCTGCAATAGGCCCGCCTGCAAGATTAATAATGGCATCAAAACCATCAAGATTATTAATCTTATTTAAGCTTGTCAGACAATCAACATGTCGCCCAAATAGCGTGTAAACTTTTTGGCATGATCGACTCAATACGGTGATGGTATGTGAATGTATAACAAGTTGTTGAACAAGCTGTGAGCCAATTAAGCCGGTACTGCCAGTAATAAAAATCCGCATCATTATTCCGTGGTTTTCATTAACGATATAAGTAACTATAGCATTGATATTTAAAGAGACAGCAGATAATTAGACTGTGATTATAATCAATAAACTGGCGAAAAAGATAGTCGTCGGGGGGGTATTTAATAAAACTTCGCCAAATAGGCTATGTTTTATAAATGTTTATTTTTAGTTGGTTTATTGATTAGTTAAAACCAAAACAAATGAAATAGTTAGTTATCCAATAATTTTTTATTTATATTTCTTGTAAGATGATTAAATCAATTCTAAAAATCATATTAGTTAAGCTTATTTATTTTAATTTTTATGAAAATAGATTTATGTTCATTGATAAATTAATTGTAATAACAATTTTTTATTTTACAGATTGTTAATTTATTAACAATGAAATTGAATGTGTAATATCGATATAATGGCAATATTTTATTAATTATTGTTGATATTAGTTGTTATTTATAAAAACAAATTAGATTGTATATAAAAGTAATTAATATTAAAACGGCTAATATATTTCAGTCATTTCTTATCGTTTTTTTAGCGGCTAAAATTAGTATATCTTGTTTTTATATTTTGCTAAGTTAGCTCATATTATCATTTTTGCTTTATATTATAAAATTAATAGATGAGATTTTATTAGTAATTGGCTGTTTAATTTATCTATCACCTACGCTTACTAAAAGGCTTTTGTATCTGCTAATAACAGACTATGCTTATTTAAGCTGTAGTTAAAAAATGTGGTGTGAAAAGTGTGAGGATGGCGATCTAAGTTTAAGACTATAGTTTGCATCAAAATATTACTGAGTTTAGACTCAAGTAAACAGATCGATGATCGCTTAATAATGATAAAGGTTTTAAGATGGGACAAGTAATAAGTGAAGTAGTCGATGCAGAATGGATTGATATTGTTGACGACAAAAATAAAGTGATTGCCCAAGCTACACGTGAGCAGATGCGAGAAGAGAATTTGCTTCATCGAGCAGCCTATATTGTTGTGCATGATGGTATGGGTAAAATTTTGATACAACGTCGTACTGAGATGAAAGATATTTATCCGTGTTTATTGGATGCAACAGCCGGCGGGGTTTTAATCAGTGGTGAAACTATGCTTGCTGCTGCGCGACGAGAGGCAGAAGAAAAGTTGGGGATTGCCGACGTACCTTTTGCCGAGCATGGGCTATTTTATTATGAAACCATTAAATGTCGGGTATGGGGCGGATTATTTAGCTGTGTTAGTCATGGCCCTTTTGCTTTAAAGGAAGCTGAAGTGGAATCGGTTTTTTGGTTTACGCCAGAAGAAATTCATGCACGTAGTCATGAATTTTCGCCAGATTCTCTGAAAGCCTTGTCACTTTGGTTAGCTCGCAATAATAATGAGTTGCATAAGACTAAGTTGTGTCAGAAGGTCGATTAAGTTTTAACTAACAGTGATAAACAATAGCATAAGCTTTGATCAGTGGTAATTTGCCAATTTTTAATTGGCAATGTATTTTAATATTATTTAGTGAGAAATTTCTATTTGGCCAAATATAGCAGATTATCTTTTTTATTTTAGATAATATGCTATTAGTTTGAATAAGTGACTAATTTGTTATATTAGCAACAGTATCATTTTCATCTTCACTGACAGTGAACCAAGGATAGTACTGTTGACATCGCTTATAGCCTTTAGCGGTAACCGTTCGTAGTTCCCGTCCTGGGGGGTCATAGTAATGACTATCAGCATAGTAGTTATAACGGCCACTATCATCATTAATATAATTCCAACTATTGTTAAAAAAAGGTTTATATTGTCGGACAACTAATCGCTTATTATCATATTTTACCTGGCCAGTTACTGCCCATCGGGTAGTAGTTGGTTCCTGTTTGGCTTTACCGCGTTTATTTTTTTCTAAATTGCCAGATTTAGTGACTATATAAGCATCACTCTGGGTATAAGTAGTGCTGTTTGTAATGACCCGCCGGCGCTATCGATAAAGTTAATTTGTTGTCGCTGTTGTTTTAATCATCATGGTAATAACGATCGGTGGTGACGAATAAGATATAGGGAGGTTGCCTTTCAGCATTATTTGCTAACTGAATTTTATCTACCGGAATATTATTACGAAATCAAAGTTGGTAGCCGATAACATTGATATAACCTTGTTCATTGATAACCTGGCTATATACATGCTGTGAATTTTATGACTTTGAGATAATCTCTTCTGCTACCTATTTCATGCATGCTTCTGGTGCATAAAATAAAATTGGGTAACAGGTTGTGGTGTTAGCATGGCTAACTCCATTTCAATTGAGTCGGAAGGGATAAAGGGAACCTCTTTCGTGAAGTGATTGCAATATAAAAATATTATATATCAATTAGTTATATTTATGTTGTTACTATAAATCACTATTCATTCACTATAAATTACAACTCAATCCAGCTATTATTTCTGTCATCTTCATACTTATCTATCATTTCAGTAGATTTGTGACCTAATAATTTTCTGGTAAATTCACTACCCATTTTTTCTGTATAAAGTCTAGCTGATAAGCTTCTAATTTCATGAAAAGACGGTGGTGTTCCTTCGTATGTTAAATTTAATTTATCTCTAAGTTTTGCAAATTCTGATGATGTTTTTTTGTATTAATTGATAGGACGTGAGATATTTAAACGGGAAACCTGCGATAAATGTCGATCTATCTGGGACAGACAGGTAACGGTAATTAAGTTTCACATAGTGAAACAGAAATCATCACTCAAATTGCCGGTTATTGAAATCATGTTCGTGACTGAAGTAGTATTCGTTTCAGTTGGTAGAAAATTCTGATGGCTTTCCTGCTCTTTTCCTGATATCTATTCTGGTGATTTGATCCTTAGGGATGTAAGTGGCGAGAGCGCCAGTCCTGATGAATAACGTTCTCATACTCTACCCATTCATCGCTATTTGCCTGACTCCTATGCGTGACATAGAGAATGACATCGCCGTTGTTGCTGAGTGTAAAAGGCCCATTTGGGAGTCCTTTGTAACGCCCCCTGCAATTGTGATAGTAAGCCCGGGCCATCCTTGAGAACTACAAATAATTCGGTGGCCCGATAATCCGTCAGGCCAAACATTTGCTGCCAGGCAGAGTGGCTACTATCAGACCACGAGATATTATGCTTCTGGAGAAACGCATACAACCGTTTACGCCCATATTTACGTGACAATGCACCCAGGGTAAATGCCAACAACACTGTCGGCAAGTGCTGCAGCGTAAGCATTGACGGACATACCCATGGTGTCACGTGGTATATAGCCGTCAGCAACAGACTAAAATCAGTGTGGTGAATAGGATATCAATGGGTTTATGGTGTTCTTTTAGACCGACATTGGCAATAAAGTAGCGAATGTAACCGGAGGCCAATGTCACCAGTGTTGCCCAGGATAAATCGAGCAGGGTTGAATCAAGCATATTCATCTCCTTTGCGTAGGTGTTATCGTGGTGATAATAGTAGCAAAAAAGCATTCAAGCATTTAAAGCACGTTATAAATCGTCAGCATGCCTGCTTACTCTTCATTTTCAAACAGGCATCCCCTGGATGCGTGCCAGCTCTTCTTTTTTAACCCGTTTGACCACGGAATAAATCCATTGTAGCGAGACTTTGTGCTTACGCGCTACAGGGCGTGGTGATTATGCACGTTGAAGTCGGCAAATATCTCCCGGTTACGCTGGCTGACTTTCCATATTAGCCCCCATAGGAAAATAGACATTTTACCTGCCCCAGACCGCGATCATTTGGCTGGTCACTGCATCCCCTATTTGGCAGGCGACGGCGAGGTCAATGTCGATAATCTGTCTGACGGTCTGAGCCGTGTGTTCGGCTAGTTCAATCAGTAACTATGGCCCTTTCTACGAAAGGTATTTTCTAGCATGATGTTGCTCTCGCCACGCGTTTTGCCACTGCTTGAGTTTCTCGATAATCTGGCTGACCTGTTGACAGGCTGTTACCGTGTCAAACTCCTGTGTATGCAACGTGGAAAAAGCATTACCGGCATAAGGACTGACGTATAGTCCTAAAATTAATATTCATATGATAATTTATCCTCTTTTAGTGAATTAAGGGGTGTGCTCAACAAAACAAAGACTGACTGTGCAATGAACACTAGAAAACCGGCAAACAGTCGGCTTTGTTTTTAAGTGTTTCTGGCGATTGAAAATAAGGCCGCAAGCGGGCGGCGCTGAGTGCGTAGAGTGTCATCATCAGCGCATCGACAATCACCATCGTCAGGGTCATGATGGCGATTTGCGGCCTTAAAGGTTGGGCTGGATTAAGAAAGAGCAGCAGTGCAGCAAGCAGGAAAGCCAGCGCTTTGGCGTTTGTGATGTAGGTCAGAAAACCCCAGCAGAACCGTTGCGCGTCGCTGGTCAGGGCCACGACATCGTAGGCATCGATAATTGTCGGTGAACGCCAGGTTTTGTATGCTGTAAACAGTAGCTAGAGTACGCTAATGAATTTCAGCAGTAGCCAGGCTGTCGCTGAAGTACGCAATGCCTCAGCGCTCAGTGCGACAATCAGCACCATCAAGGCCAACGCCGTTGCCTGACCGGCAATAAACGGGAGCGTTTTGCGCCATCCTCGTTGGAACTCATGGTTTAGGGTGATGATAGCTCCTGCACCCGGTAATATAGTACTGAGCAAGGCACCCCCAGCAAAACTAACCAAAGGTCAAGGTTCATCTTTTATTTACCTTGTGAGTTTGATGATGGGAGGTGGTTGGCGTCGAGAGTGAATTTGTAGTCATACCAGTTAAGGGATCGATATCCCAGTTAAGTACCCAGACACTATATCGCTGCCCGCAATGAGGGCAGAACAGGATTAGGTCATCCCTCACTCGCCACTTTCCGGTTGCTGGATAATGTCTGCCTGGGTAGGATTCAGGTAATTTTTAGCCTGGTGGCAGGTAATACTCATAAGGTGTTTTCCTTATCTAATGTTGCTATCATTTCGGACAATATCTCGAGTGCATTTTGAAATTCACAATAAGAGGTGGCAAATGGTCTGCCTGCAAGTGATGCATGGCTCGGTTAAGACGCTTTTCAATCTGGCGGCGGTAGATGTTTTATTTCCTGATAGCTCATGCGTCGACCTCCTGCTCAAAGGGCGTAATAATGAAATCCTCAAGCTGGTTATGAAACGTAATGCTGGAAATATTAAGTCGCCGGATGGTATCCTGATTTTTGAGTAGGGCATGTTTATCAATTACCGGCTTGCGAATAATGCAGTGGTTCTGTCCACTGTCCTTCAGTGCCTGCAGGATATTATCCATTCCTTTCAGCGAAACGGACGGCGGGCTGTTAGGTCATGACACCTCGCCGGTTATCAGGTTAACGGTTTTGGTTTTGTCGTTTTGGGTAATCCCCTCCCGGTTGTTTTCTTAGCAGGTCTGGATACCTTTTTGCAACAGGGTTATCCGAGCTTTCATGGCTTCAATATCGGCAGCGTGTTCATGGGTTAAGTGTGCAATTTCGTCGTTAATCTGCGTTTCCAGTCGGGTCATTTCCCTCTGGATATTGCCTATCATCTGTTCACGGGGTGCAGGATCCCGCCGCGGTTTTAAGCCGCGTTATTTTCTTTGCCATCTTTTTTACCTGTTAATTAAAAACGTTGGGGATTAAACGCGCTCGAAAATAATATCCTCAAGGGCGTCACTGTGTTGAATATGCTCAAATACGTTAATTCGATACCGCGTGGCGATTTCAACGAGACGGAGGTCCTGTTCATCAATGTCATGGCAGTTTTCGCAAATAGATAAATAGGTTTCCTGTTTGGTGATATCAATGGTTTTTGCCCGACAAGGGATTTCTCTGGCAAAAACCCCTTGTCGGACGGCAATACGGACAGGGCGTCTTTTCATGATTAACGTACCTCCCAGGTTATTAGGTAGTCATCCTGTAGGAACTGGTATTTTTCCCAAAGGCCCTGACGGTCGGTGCCCAGGGCGTAGCGAATAGCATGATCTTTTTGATGCAACAAATCACACCGGCGGTCATGCAGCAAGATAATGGTCGGGCGGCTATAGCCATCGACGGTAAAATGACTGATGGTAAATCCTTTCTGGCTAAGTTCGTCCATCACCGACAGACATTGTCTGAGCTGCTGCTGGATGGCCCAATGGGTCATTGCTGACAGGTTTTTAATGTCACGGCTGGGGTCAGCATAATGCACACTGTGAATAATATTGGCGTCGATAACCGGAATGGTGTTTTGCGCGGCCAGGTTCATGAGGGCGGTCATCAGATTGCCGATAGCCAATGGATAAAGCAGGCTGACCGGCGTTTCTTCTTTCGGGTGCAGCCAACTTAGGCGCTGGCGCAGGGCGGGGATGGCGTCACTGCTCAATATCTTGTCGATATCTGCCCAGACCTGCTTAAATTTGAAGTCAAGAAAGTCGGCCAGATGTGTTCGCAGGTCAATCACCTGGCAGCGTTGTATCACTTCCATTACCGCCAACAGGTACTCGGATAACTTATCGCCCAGTTTATGTTGTCCCAGCAGAACGATGGAAGCAGTTTTTTAAAGCCATCTTCCAGCTCAAAGAAGTGTTTAAGGGGCTTTAAGGTTGGGATGGGTAAGGAGAGGGCTTCTTCAATCACCAGCACATGGCTGTACCTGGGGCGACTGCTGTCTTTTAATAGTCGATGTAACTGACTAAAGCGGGCCTCCGGTGACCGTTTAAATTTTTCTAGTGGAGCAGCCAGGGTGTGGACAATGGCTTCGGCAAGACTGACGGTTTTCAGGGTCTTTCCATGATGGTCGTTGTCTTTCATCTCCAGCACGTAGAGTTCAATCATCACCATCGGAACCGTTTTCCCGATAAATGGAGTCAATCAGGTCACGATGCAGGGTGCTTTTGTCTGAGCTGGATTCAAAGATAACGGCGATAAAGCCGCCATAGCGTGCGGTCTGGTACAACGCCTCACGCACATAACGGCTATCAGGGGCGAGAAATACAGCCTCATGGCCCTGTATGGCCTGGTCATTAAACGGGGCGCGAAAAAGCCCAAAATGTTTTTTTTGGCAGGCGGAGAGTAATATCTGTTTTTAGTAACATGGTTTCCTCATCATTCAATACGGGATGTTTATTGCTGCAGCCTTCTGTCTCGTTAAAAGAATCCGTTGCCGTCACCTCTGGTCACCTAACCAGGTTTGAATCTGTGTCTTTAGGGCGTGGATATCCTGTTTGGGCCACTCTGGTTGTGATTGACGAATTTGTGCCAGAGTGGCCTCCGACAGTTGCAGGGCGCGTGCCAGTGCTACTTGTATCAGCTTGTGCTGTTGTAACAGGGTTTTGAGTTTCAGCATGATGGCCTCCCGTTACCCGTGACTAGCCAGACTGACCACCACATCGGTGGATTGGGCCCATCACTTCATCGACTAGGGCATCGACCTGGTCGGCAGGGATGCCGTCCGGGAAGCGCTGGGGTCAGCCTGGTATAAAATTCACTGTGCCAGGTTTTCCAGCTGCTTGAAAACGAGCACTCAGGTGTTGAACCACGCCGATCGGGTTTAAGCGCCCTTCAAAACGCGGGGCACAGACCGTGGATGCTCCAGCTCTTGTTGGGGGAGGTAAATCGGTGGTGTGTCGCGTTCATTGTCCAGATAAGGGTTAAAGCGCCCCAAAGGGTAAGGTATTGGTTTTTTGCGCTGCGGCAGTTTCACCCGTTGTGGAGGTGCCATACAGGGTCTGTTCCACTTCCGCCAGATGGGGTTGCGCCGTGGTGTGTGATAATGCCTTGAAAGATTCGCATAATGTCGTGGAATTGAGGGCAAAACCGTAGTCGTCTTTCGCCACTTCCGGCACACGGCAGAAAGTTTCCTGCCCGTCCTCATTCATTATCACCACCTGCGCTTCACTGTCGCACCAGGGGTTACGTACTATCTATCTGTAAGGTTGTCGCCCACGCAAACGCCGGGGTACTTGCCGCACATCGTATTTCACTTCCTCTGAACGATACGCGAATGTGGTTGTTGACCTTACGGCTTTCCGGTTGACTCACCGCCAGTTCAAGGCACACTTCAACGGATGGAGTTTTGATTAACTGCGCAGGGGTAATCCGTAACAACTCAGTCTGGGTCACGCCAGTACGGCAATGCAGCGCGGTAGGGTTGTATTTTTTAACGCCACAACCCGACCAGGTGGTTGAGTTCATTAATATTATCGATTTGCCAAACCGTAAACCAGATTCAAAATTACACTCCATAATGTCGCGCGCATTTTCCACTGAGTCGATTGCGCGGGCTTTATGCGCTAATTTGGCTTTCATAATCAGAACGGAACTGTTCGTACGTGGCTTTAAAAAGACAATGGCGGGGACGGTATTCGGCTAAATAATGGCGATGATGGTGGTGGTGATTGGTTGTTCCATAAAATGAAAATGGGCATCTTCACGCGTCAGCGGCACTCCATGCTGCCGGAGCCACCTTGCAGAAGGATGGCAATATCCACGGAGCAGTTTTTTTGGGGGGCTCTCAGCGGCTGGGTGGATAACAAAGATAATGGTCTCGCCACCTGGGATTATGTCAATACCACGTTCATAAAAGATATTCGACTGGGGCATATGCAGGAAATTCAGGTATGGCAAGGCACGGACTATCGTGATGAGTTATTCTATGTGATTACCGGCGTGTATAACGGGAATGTTGATGGCTATGTGGATTTCGTTCAACTGCGTGTCCTACAAAAAAAACATTAATGGTAACTGGATGAATGTAGGGTGCATGTAATGCAGAACATTAAAAACTTTAAACGCTATTACCCTGAATTATCTTATAAAAAAGGCATGGAATGGTCAATTGGGATCATTTTCCTTATCTCGGAAGACGGTCAGGACTGGTATGAATGCCAGAAAAGCTTTCAGCCCGATACGATGAAAATCGAGCATGAAGCCAACGGAGTCATACGCTCAATGGGCTATGATATCAGTAGCTTCTGTCCCGAGGGGTGCAGCGTAGCAGAGGTATCCGAATGGCCTAAAGAGGTAGCCCCTAAGCGAAAATGGTGTTCTATCGATGGTGAGGTCGTTCCGAGAATTTACACATCAGATGAACTCAGGGAGTAAGTTGCCCATAAACGAGATTATCTACTTGAACAGGCAGGAAAATTTATAGCACCGTTGCAGGATGCGTCAGACCTCGACATAGCCACGGAAGCCGAAAAAGCCTCACTGCTGGCGTAGAAAAATATCGCGTGTGGCTTAACCGTGTTGATATTAGTGCAGCGTCAGAGATTGACTGGCCACAGCAGCCGCAAAAATAAAAATCTCATGCTTCTCTGACGAATATAGTTAAACGCAACGTTGCGGGGGCGGTTTTCATTAGCAGTTGGGACGACGCTAGAGGCATCAAAAGAAGAGACTGAACACTAATTATCATTTTCACCGGATTTTACGTTTGTATTAAAAGTTCGGTCTTGTCTAAAAGCCTCATCAGCAACAACAGGGGGACGGCTTGCTCCTTGCCTTTTGCCATACCCAATACGCCCGGTGATATTTCGGATAGTATCAGCTTGTGCACTTAGTATCTTACGCTCGTTATCCATCTTTCGTCCTGTGTCCCAGCCTCGGATAAATTCTCAACGTAAATCCCAGAGTTTGTCTGATGGATAGGCGAGTGTCAAGAGTGGTTATTTTTCCTTATCAAAACCGCCACCATTACAAATACTCCAATCCGCTGGGGGGCGTTTCAGTCGGTCAGGTAGAGGTACTCCTACCGGGATTTCGACACGCAATACTTCGGACGTAGCAATTAATTGTACATCCTGAGTGAGGGTTTTGCCATTAATTTTACGATGACTGGGTGCTGAATTTTTAGCAAAATTTATAGTTTCCAACAAACCAATATTTTCTTAAATCGTGAATTTTGTTAAAATTTTGACCAAAACCAGCGATGAAAAGGTGTTCAAAGGGAGGAGAAGGGGGTAAAATGGCAAGAAATTAGGCTATATGAGGGTGTCAAAAAATAACCAAAACTCCGATTTACAGCGAAAATCGCTCATTTGTGCAAATTATGTTCAGATTTTTGAGGATAAAATCAGAGGAAAAATAGTTATGCTCTCAAGACGAGTTTGATAATCACTACTTAGCAATATCGTCAATTGACCGTTAAAATTGATTGAATTAATTTCTCCAATAAAAATGAAAGAGGTGCATATTGAGTAAGTTACTTGGTGGTTGGAGTATGTCTCTGACTGGTTACCCATTGAATGAATTTGATTACATAATGTACGGTATGGTGACCAACCTTGAAGGACTAACAACTGGAAGTGCAAGCAATCCAGGCTGGAGTCCAGAAAATGAATCAAAACCAGAGAGCAACCCTTGTTTTAAGGGTAAAAGGCTTTGGGTTTATGGAGGAGGAGAGTGCTCTCCTGAAGAGAAACCCTCTGGTATGGATGATGTATCCCGGATTATATCTGCGACCATTAATAAAAATTGGGATGGTGTTGATTTTGATGACGAGTGCAATATGAATATTACATTCATCATTGAAACGATGAAAAAATTAAAAGAAAATAATAAAGAAACCAGTTTTGGTTTTATTGCTGGTTATTCTTATAACCATCCCAATACAGAAAAAGGAAAGAAGATAACTGATAAGGTTAAGGAAATCATAACATCAGGCCAATGTAATCGGCTAGTCCATTATTGTTACGCTGCTGCAATGTGGAATAAAGATGACATTATTAATAATGTCAAACAAGCATTAGAAAAAAGCATCTCTTATGGAATGAGCAGAGATAAAATTGTATTGGCATTAACTACTAGAGGTCTTACAGATTGGAATCTAAATTACTTTCTGGATAAAATTATTGATTTGAATTTAGGTGGTTTGTTTATATGGAGATATGATGAGCTAACTCCAAATCATCTTAAGATCATCAGAGAACGCTTAAATAAGTAAGTTTTATAAGTACAAGTCTTACTATTAAATAACGGGAAAGAGATGCTACCAGCCAGCGTATGCAAAACTAAGCTGGCTGAATTTCTAAAACTTCCTCAGAGGCTCTACTTACCTCGTAGCGGCTGGCGAAACAAAAGCAGAGGGAATCATCGTACATTATCGGAACGCCAATTCGCATTGGTTCATATTATTGATATACACGCTTTTCTTGAACATTAAACTAACTCACTGTTCCTAAAAGAGAGCTACACCTTGCCCTAAGATTTGTAGCTAATGAGTTTGTATAAAGGTCATCAGGTATCACGTTGTCTTACAGATCATTTCATTACCTAATAACTAGGGCACGTCCTCATTTTATACATGAGTGAAAAAACGAAGAAATCCTGCACGTTAACTCATGATTTTGTTTATTAAATAAGCACTAGGAGGCTAATAAACACCCTCACTAGGACCTGATATACGAGCATAGTCATGTTTTTTAGTAAGTAATGATGAAATGAGGATCACATCCTAGTTAATTTAGGAACAACCTGGAATCCCTCTACAGTTTGCTTCCCAACACGTTTTTTACGTTGTATGGTCTCTTCTTATCAATGATGTATAGCGATCTTTATGTCATAAAACGGTGCTATGTATCCAGATGATGAAAAATAAAAATGTAATTCAGTTACACTGAGTGCAACAAAAGTGGCCTGCTATTTATCGCATGTTTTGGCTTCAAATATCGTGCGCGGCATCAATTAATATTTTGTTATTTATTGTAATGATAAAACGATTAACACAATCAATTGATCCTAATATTTTTCTTAATTTAAAATTTTTAATTTCAATATTAAGTGGAATAGCTATTTTGGTCCCTATCTTTTGCTGAATAATCCATAATTTTTCGTCATGTATATCTTCACATTTCATTTTTGCAATATCAGAAACACGTTGACCTGTTACCAAAGCCAGTTTCATTGTATGACTTAACCAATTATTTTCATCATTAATCAAGTTCAAAATAGCATTAAAGTAATTGAAAGATAGTCTAGCTTTTTGTATTTTTATTTTTGGCGTTTTAGCTGGTAAAACTGTATTATTTACTATAATGTCCTGATGATATAGCCTCATCAAATATATCCTTCAACGTGATTCTTATTTTTTGCCATCGATATTTTCTTGTCTGAAATGTAAGTTTGAATAAAATCAGAACTATTTTTAGTTGATATATTTTCAATTGGAGAATCGATAAACTCTTTTCTTATCGCTAACAGTTTACTTTTATAATCCTTTAGTGTTTTTTCTCTTAATCCTCTTGTTTTCAATATCTCTTCACATCTATCCAAGAATTCATAAAAATAGACAGATTCATGTCTTTTAATTCTTTCTATCAGTAGTTTTGATTTATTAATCAACAACTTATTGGCATTAATTGCTTCATTGATAGTACAAGGTTTTGTTTCTTACTAAACCATATTCTTTGCGAGTGTGGAGGTCTCTGTATATAGTTGCCGTTGTGTGTTTGTTAACAGCAACATTTTCCCTGGTGTTGGCCAGCCTTACGCATTGGCATGATTAACTAACAAGAACAGATAATTTGCCAAGTTCTTTTGGCGTAATGAGCACCTGTTCAGTTAACTTTTCTCTGCCATTAGTTCTGGCAACGATGGTCACCTTATGCTCAATTAAATCCTGTTTGATTTTATCCTGATAACCGATCCAACTTTTTCCTCTAACACGGCGATAAATCCAGTCATGTCCTTATAACCATGAAAAAAGTGCTTTAGGTTTCATTTGGAGTGATTTAGCAGCATGAGTAATTAAAAAGTTGGATAAATAGAGTGTTCTACAAGAAACAGGTGATGCCGAAGAAAAGGTAATAAGTCAAAAAAACTGTATGGATAATTTTGCAAAGAAAAATTCAGCTGAATCCTTTCAGACTGGCAAAATATATATCGATCCACCCAGTGGCGGTTCGATTTTTTATGAGGTGCGCAAACAGATATGAATTGGCTTATATCAAAAAAATAAAATGGTTTTAGTGCGTAATAATGCTACTGGTCATGTTATTTATTTTCCGACATATCATGGTGCTCTAGCATTAACCTCTGATGTTGAAGCGATTAAAAATTATCCGATAGGTGCACTTATTATATGGCCGCAAGCTACGCCACCAGAAGGCTATTTTATTTGCGAGGGTCAAGATTTAGACAAAGTCAAATTGGCACAGGCGTATCCTTCTGGAAAATTGTCGATGAATTCATCCGAGGTCTTTCCGTCGGTAGAAATGGTGTTGATGAAGGTAGAACAGTATTAAGCGATCAGGGGGACGCTATCCGAAATATCATAGGACACAATATCTTCACGAAATGGTCAATGGAGTTCCATCGTCAGACGTATTTAACGAATCACAATCATGGATATGGAGCATCTACAGAACGCACGGGGCTGGATATAATTTAATTGTCTATTTTGATGCTTCTTGCATTGTCCCCACGGCGAATGAAAACCGGCCGCGAAATGTCGCATTTTTATATATATATAGTAAGGGCAGAATAATGAAATACAGTTTAGACATCAAAAACAAAAATGATATTCCGGAAAATGCGATAAAAACGGAAATAGGTGAAAGAGGTTTTGCGATATCGACAGGGTATATTCAGGTTTATCACTACAACTATGATTCAACAAGAGAATACTCACATACAGCCTATAACTATTTCGTCGAAGGAACAGGTCTCTCAGCGGGTTCTATGCTGGAAGCACTTGAAATACTTAAAAATGATGAAGTTTCCATTGTTATTAGTGAAGATGGCAAATAATGATTATATGTGTTAGACCACAGAGGAAAGACGGCATTTGATACCACTAATAGAGATCCCTCTATCATTGATTATATTGTCAACATGAAAGCCGGTTTCACTTTTTCCGAACCTAAAACGCTGTTTGATTATTGGGACAGGGAGAAGTGGGTCACTGATGAAGATGCTGAGAAAAAAAAAGCTATTCGGTCTGCAAAATATGAAAAGTGTTATCGAATTGATAGCTCTCAGAAATCATCAAATCATTGAAAGATGCTGTCGATTTAGATATGGTAACCGAGGATGAAAAAACTACTCAGAAGCTGGAAACTTTATCGAAAGGATATTTCAACCGCGTCTGTTATTGATTGACCGAAAAAACATGATTGATAAACAAAAGGGAGGAAGCTTCCTTAAATATTTTCTTCTTTTGGCAAATCAAAATAATGTATTATCTTATTATTAAAATTAATAATGTTATTTTGATTTTCGCATTTTTTATTCGAAATTATTCCGCATAATTTATCAGTAATATCATCATGAATTCCAGTCCATTCAGAAAACAGAGCTATAAAACTCAATGCACTTCTTTTTGTGTTAATATAAATTTTTTTGAATCATAAGATGTAATGAAAAATAGCACTTTAAAATTTGTTTATATTCATTTTCATGCATTAGTCTGAATTCATTAATATTATTTTTGTTAGCAAAAGATAATCCATGGTCTGAAAAATACATCATAGAAAATTTTGAATGTTTTTCAGTTAAATAGTTGTGAATGGTAGCCAATAGTTTATCGATGTTTTTTATGCTTTGTATATAACATGAAACATCTTTGCTTTTATGAAAAGTCTCATAATAATTGTATATTCTATCACAAGCAGAGGGGCACTTCCCATCAAATGAATAATTATCAATTTATTTTTTTATTTTCATTTATTGCGGGTTTAATAAATGTTAATAACTTATAGTCACTATAATAATCATTACTATTATCATAATCACCTTTTTTCAGAAAGTGATATTTGTTAATTAATGATATAATGTTATTTGATAATTATCCTTTTATGACTATTGTATTTGTTAAAGATGGATTAGTAGATCCTGCTACTGACGTGTAGTTATTGGTTTTGGCGCATAACCTAATTTATAGTGAATTAAAGAAAACGTAATAAGAAAGAACATTAATTTTGGTAAAAAATAATTGTTCACAGGTATTATATTTTTTTGTTTTTTCTTTTAGCATCGATTCCTCGCCAAATTCAAATTTTATAAATATCCAAGTAGTCTCATTAGGGGCATCATATTAGCAGCACTGTAGAAAAATGTTGACCTCAAACTTTTCAATCTTTGTTAGTGGCTTTGGACAGATAGCATTTTTTCTCTGGTATTTTGTCGAAAAAAATAAACAGACAGGAAAAATAATTTGTACATAAATGTATATCTTTAAATAAGAATCAACTTAAAATTTTTACTTAATAAATTGATTTAATTTATTTTATATTTTTTTAAAAATTTTTCAGTCAAAATATCATAGTTGTCTAGCTGTAATACCGGAACTTGGTCTTTAGGATTAATAGTATAGAAATCAATTTCTTTCTCGGTACATTTTTTCTTTAGATCAACTCGTTAAATACTAAAATCTAAGCCTGTTTATCTCAATATAATATGAGGTGAAAGTGAACAAGAACTGGCCGAATAGTAAAGTTTTATGGTGACATTCATTTGGATTTGATAGGGTTTATTGCTATAAAATAACAGCAGAGCAGTTGCTAAAGATTTTATTACTTTATTTTTATCTTGACTAAGGACAATAAGAGAAAGGAGGTAAATGGGAAAGCTGCTAATCACTGCAGCTTTTAGATGAATAATGAATAGATTAGTTGTTGCTGGTTAGATCCTTGACTTGTTTGGTTGGACTATTTTTTTACGGAGGCAATCCCTTTTTGTACTGCGGCTTTGGTTTTATACATTTCACTAGTGGCAATAACTTCATGATTAGCAGCTTTTAACACAAAGTAGTATGGTTGCTTAGTGCTTTTACTATCTTTTTGATTTCATAGTAACTCATGAGTGCTCCTATTGAAAAGAATGCTAATAACTTATTGAATATGGATAACATTTTAATAACCTTAACACCCTAGAGTATATTAATTTAACCATATCTAAATATGGAAATAGTTTAAAAATTTGTCAAATTTATAAACAGTTAGATTAAATTAATATTGTTAATTATTTAAATAAGAACTATATTTAGCCTTTCAAGTAATATAAATTATTTATTATATGATTGAATGTCTAATTAAATATAATTAGTTTGTATATTTTAGCTATTAAAAATAATAATCAAAGTATGTAAAATAAGGTAAAATCTGATTATTGAGAATTAACCAGGAGAAAAGATACAGCTTTAACTAAGTCAGAGTTTTCCTCTTTCCTTTGTTCAAGTCTATTTACAGGAGGTTTTTATTGCTGCAAAAAATGTGGGCAATATATATTCTACTGTTATTGATGTTGTTAAAGAAGAGAAACCTATTTATGCAGTTCCTTATGAGAGATCAGGGAAGCGAGAGCATGTTAGTAACGAAGTTTACTATGATGCTGTTGGATAAAAGGAGGAGCTTATTTATGAAAAAATTGGCAATTATGCTAGTGATAAAACAACGAACTATCCGAATAGCGAAAAAAAATAGATTTAGAAAATAATCATACTCCCTTGGAAAGGCTATTTTTATTAAACTGGATTTAAATAAGGAATGAAATAATATAATGCGAATGGCAGAACAAACTTTTGATGCGCCTAAATCTTTTATTTCTCGTCTTGCTAGCTCTATATGGAATTCTTTGTTTGGTTCGAAAAATGAATCAGTACCAGTGATAGTGCGGCACGATGAATTGGTCGTTCGTGCTATGCAGGCTAATATAGAAGAAATTTGTGGTAAATTTAATAAATGTATAAAAGAAGAAAAAATTGCTGGCGTATTTAGAAAGCAACCTGGATCAGAGTATAGCCTCACTGATAGTGTAAAATTGATAAAGACATTTAATAAAGATTTATCTCAGCATGATGCCATTGAATTATCATTTTTGATAAAGGGCTATTTTGGCCATAGTTTTCCAAAGTTTGAGTTTGAAGAACTAAATAATGTCTTTCTTATGTCAGGCGAAAACAATAATATAGGTTCTGTAACTGGTAACTTTAGAAAACTAATGGATAATAAACTAAAAAAGGCCATCCCTGAATCTGTGAAAAATAATTTAACAACAGTTTTTTAGGTAATAGCGAATACATTACATTTAGCTGATAGTGAAAAGAAGATTGATGAATTGACAAAAGAAAGTATTATTACTTCAATGTTCTCTCAATTAGTTAACGATATGTGCAAATTTTAACTGGGAAAAGATAGAGCAGAAAAAAATAAATAAATCAAATGGTTTAGATAAATTAAGTCAATTTAATAATCTGATTAAAAATCATTTTGTAGGCTAATATAAATAAGTAAATTCAAACAAAAATTACGTCTTATAGATAATATTTTGAACAGATAGTAATTAATTTTGGAAAAGTTTATTTATTGACGGTTTTTATAATATAGCATGAAATAATTTCTATATTGTCATTTCAACAATAAAATGACATCGAGATATAATATTTTAATTAATTATAAATTAATAATCATATTAAATAGATAGCATTTTATTACAATAAAGTTATTAATGTTATTTCTTATTATATTGAGTATTCTCATAATTAAATGAATTTATTTTATAACTATTTTATTCTATACAGATAAATATATTTACTGTTTATGAAAAGTTAGATATTTATTTGTAAATAATAGAAAGGTTAAATTTTGTATTTGTGTTATTTACTTATACTTATTAGTGTCAATATATAAAATAAATAAGGAATAAAAATGCGTTTAGATAGTTTTTTCCAACATCAACAATACTGAATCCTCATGGATAGAAACAATCTCGATAATATCAACAATTCAAAAGCTTTAATAATTTTATAAATACAGTAACTAATTTAGTTAATAATTTCACTGGAGTAAAAAATAGTTCCTATGAATTTGACTGGAAGCGAAATAATTCATTCAGCAATTCATCTCAACTGCTAAAATTTCCAGTCGAATTACGTAAAGTGAGTTCATTATCGTCAGAAGAAATGACTTTAACGAGTGAAAAATATCCAGAGTTAGCACGATCAATGTCAGTGAAATCAGAAAGAGCTTTTTTAAATGAAAAACCGCAGAAAACAGGCTTGAATTTTCTGTACGATAGTTTTTTTTAATTTAGTATACTTACTTTCTGGCAGAAAAATATTTCTTTAGCAAACGATAATGTCGATCAGAATAAAATAGCAGTAGGTAAAATTGCTGAAGTTGCTAAAGCATGTGTAGAAAAAGTGATGTGCACTAATATTACCGGAATTTTGCCAATTTAAATCAACATATTGACAACAAGAATGTTGAAGGTATTTTTAGGGGAGAACTTAATAAGATAATCTATAATAAAGATGATAATACGAAACTGCTTAAGGCATTTAGCAATCTAGAATTACAATCTGAACCTATCTCTTTGGCATGGATGGTAAAAACCTATAATAGGTGAATTCCCCCCCCCAAAGTAAACTTGAATGAATTAGATAGTATTATGTCAATCGATAAGAGTGATCCAAAGGAACTGCAACAATTAGAACAGGTAGTTAACAAGAAGAATTTAACATTTTAATCAACGAGAAAATTGAAACTATTGGCTCAGAGAAAACAAAAAATAATTTAAAAGTTTGCTTTGGCTCAATGGCAGAGGTATTGCGTTTGATTGAGCGTCATCACGATATTCAAGGTTTAACAAAATCGAGTATTGTGACATCAATGTTACCCAGGGTCATCGATATAACGACATTATTGTGAGAAAACTTGCTGAGTTATACAGCAAAAACCACCATGATCACCAATCTTATGGCAAATTATCTGACTAATAATTATTAATCTATCTAGTTAAAAACAGCAGCCCGCCTTTAAATAATAATTTTGATAAATCAATAAGTAATGGCGGGCTAATGATGCTATTAAGCTTTTAATTCAACTTCATTCATCGCAGCGATACTGAATCCGCCGTCGACATGTAAAATTTCACCTGTCACACCCGCCGATAAATCAGAGCATAGAAAAGTGGCGCAATTGCCAACATCTTCAGTCGTCACTGTGCGGCGGATTGGTGTTACTGATTCACAATGTGATAGCATTTTACGAAAATCTTTAATGCCCGACGATGCTAATGTGCGGATTGGACCGGCTGAAATGCCGTTAACTCGAATAGCTTCAGGCCCCATTGCGTTAGCCATATACCGGACATTTGCTTCCAGGGAGGCTTTTGCTAATCCCATAATATTATAGTTAGGAATAGCGCGCTCAGAGCCCAGATAGCTAAGGGTAACCAAGGCAGAATTAGGATTTAACATACTTCGGCAAGCTTTTGCTAACGCAACAAAGCTATATGAACTAATATCGTGGGCAATTCGGGATCCCTCGCGTGTAACCGCATCAATATAATCACCGTCAAGTTGATCGGCTGGTGCATAGGCAATTGAATGGACAAAACCATCAAATTTGCTCCATACCTTCGCCAGCTCGGCAAATAGTGTAGTGATACTTTCATCGGAAGCGACATCACATAGTAAAACAATACTAGAGCCAAAGCTGTTTGCCATCTCTTCTACGCGAGATTTCAGTTTATCACTTTGATAACTGAAGGCTAGTTCAGCGCCTTGTTTGTGCATTGCTTGTGCAATACCGTGAGCAATAGATAGTTTACTGGCTAAACCAGTGATCAGAATGCGCTTGCCGCTTATAAAGCCCATAAGCCGTATCCTTGTAAATTTTAAATAATAACACTAATGTACACAGCATAAATTATCTGTTGTAGATAGTATTTATGCATTATTTTTTGATAAGCCGCAATGAGTTTATCATGATAGAAGAAAATATGTTGTATTACCTAATTGATCCGATCAGTTTATTCTGTTTTTATATTAGATAATATCTTGCTGCCAGGCATCCGCAGATAAAAGTTCACCAAAGTGGCTGGCAATTAAGCGTCGGGTTACTTCATGTAAAGGTGAAGCAAGCACTTCGGCAGTATTACCTCTTTCAACCACAACACCATTATCCATTACCAACACTTTATCGCTGATATGTTTCATCATACCTAAATGTTGAGTAATATAAATATATGAAATGCTTTGTTTTTCTTGTAATTCAAGCATTAAATTAATGATTTGAGAACGCATTGTCATATCTAATGACGCCAGTGCTTCATCAGCAATAATAATTTCTGGTTGAAGGATCAACGCTCTTGCCAGCGCTACTCGCTGTTTTTGACCGGCAGCTAACATATGCGGGTAATAGCCAGCATGATCAGGTAATAGCCCAACTTGACGAAGGGTCTGCTCTATACGCTCTTCACGTTCATGAACGGAAAGTGAAGTATTTAGAATTAAGGGGATTTCAAGGATTTGTCCGATACGCTGTCTAGGTGTTAAAGAAGTGCTTGGATCTTGAAATATCATGCGTATGCGTTGACTGCGATAACTATAATCGCCAAA
Organism: Candidatus Phloeobacter fragariae; assembly: GCA_047291315.1. Taxonomy (GTDB): domain Bacteria; phylum Pseudomonadota; class Gammaproteobacteria; order Enterobacterales; family Enterobacteriaceae; genus Arsenophonus; species Arsenophonus fragariae. Next base: position 49,824 of record JBDPYZ010000006.1, read on the forward strand.
GTTAAGCTGATGGCCATTAATAAAGATTTCACCACCACTGGGTTCAATAACACCCGATAACATACGGGCAAGGGTTGATTTACCTGATCCGTTAGCACCGATAATAGCCAAGGTTTCACCAGATCCTAAGGTAAAACTTAAAGGTTTTACGGCTTCTAATAGTTGAGTTTGAAATAACCCTGTACCATAACGAAAGGTTTTAGTCAGATTTTTTATTGCGAGCAACGGCATTGTCATGGTGTTTCCTCCATGTTAAGAGGAAAATGGCAAGCAAATGCCCGGTTTTTTATACCGCGTAGCGGCGGTGTTATAATACAAGTTTTTTGTGCATAGGGACAACGAGGACCTAGCCGGCAACCGATGGGCAGGTGCTCTAAAGAAGGAATCGCCCCAGGTAGAGTATTCAGTCGACTTTTATGAGGCAGTGGGCTGCCAAAATCAGGGATAGCACGTATTAAGGCTTGCGTATATGGATGATGAGAGCGGAGTAATAACTCTTCAGGTGTCCCACTTTCAACGGTTTGGCCGCAATAGAGTACACTAATACGATCAACCAGCTTGCTCATCATTTGCATATCATGACTAATTAGTAGAATTGTCATATTATTGTTTTGATTTAATCTATCAAGCAGGCGAAATATTTGTGCTTGTGTAGTGGATTCCATCGCATTGGTGGGTTCGTCTGCAATAAGTAATCGTGGTTGATTTGCTAGCGCAATGGCTATCATCACTTTCTGACATTCACCTTCTGTAAGTTCATAAGGATAGCTGTACATAATATCATCATGATCTTTAATTCCAACACGATGGAGTAATTCAATTGCTCGTCGTCTACGCCAGCTAAATCGTTGCCACCAACGGCCTTTAAAAGTCCATTGTGGTATTGATTGAATAAGTTGTTTACCAATATTTTCAGCTGGATCTAAGCAAGATTGAGGTTCTTGAAAAATCATTGAAATATTATGGCCTATAACTCTGCCCCGTTGTCGTGCGGTGAGCTTTAGTAGATCAATCTCAATAAAATAAAAACGATCAGCAGTAACTTTTAAGTTATCTTTAGTTATGCCACAAATAGCCTTAGCAATTAAGCTTTTACCTGAACCGGATTCGCCAGCTAAGCCACGAATTTCGCCCTCATTTAACTGTAAAGAAACGTTGTCGACTGCTTTTACTGGCCCTTTGGCGGTCATAAATTCGATAGTGAGGTTACGGATATCTAATAATGGCATTATTCCACCCCAGCATTAATGGCTCGATGTAAGCCATCACCAAGTAAGTTAACAAATAATACGCTGATCATAATGGTTGTGCCAGGAAGAAAGACTGTCCATGGCGCAACATAAATCAACTCTAAACTATCACCGAGCATGGTGCCCCATTCAGCAGTCGGTAATCTTGCACCTAAATTAAGAAAGCCTAACGCGGCCATATCCAGAATAGCCATAGATAAAGCACGGGTAATTTCGGTTACTAAGACAGGAGTGATATTTGGTAATACTGTATACCAAAGGATATAAAAGTTTGAGGCACCGTCAAGTCGAGCTGCAAGAACATATTCTGTATCTAGTTCATCGCGAACAGCGCTGTAGATTGTTCTAACAATTCTTGGTAATAAGGCTAACCAAATTGCTATCATCGCATTTTCAAGGCTTGAACCGGCAAAAGCGATAATGATAATTGCCAGCAGCAGGGAGGGAATTGATAATAGGGTATCTAACACATGATTTAAAATAGCTGATTTTAAGCCATGGGTAATACCGGCTAGACAACCTAATATTAATCCTACCAGCGTCGTACTAATGGTGATCATAAGTGCAGAGCCGAAGGTAGATGCTGTACCGATAAGTAATCGACTTAAAATATCTCGGCCAAGATCATCAGTACCCAAGAAAAAGGCCACATTACCATAATGCGACCAAGATGGAGGTAGTAGTTGGTAGCCTAAAAATTGTTGGTTAATAGTATAGGGGGATAAGTAGTTGCCGATTAAAGTCAAAACCAGAAGAAAAACAACGCCATAAAATCCTGTTATTGCCAAAATATCATTAGAAAAAAATAGCCAGACGACCCGGATAGGGGATGGCATTTTTTGTTCGCGATAAAAATTATCTGAAGACATATCTATCCTTATATTTAGAAGGGTTCATGATAGCGCCTAAAATATCCGATATGACATTAACGAAAATAACTAAAGTACCAATAATCATTACGCCGGCAGATATTGCGGAGTAATCATTTTGTTGAATGGCTGTTACTAACCAGAGCCCTAATCCTGGCCAATTAAATACAAGTTCAGTGATCATCGCTAGTGTGATCATAGTAGAAAATTGCAGACCAAGTTTTGGAATAATAGGAGGAAGAGCATTGTGTAGTACATGGCGTTTGATTATGGTAATACGGGATAGTCCTCTGGTTGCCGCTGCTTTGATATAATTTTCTCCCATAACTGCTTCAGTACTATTTTTCATTAAACGTATCATTTCAGAAATTGGCGCGATGGCTAATGTAATAACCGGTAGAATCAAATGCTCTAAGATATTAATGAACATTTGACTACGATAGACTGAATCAGATAACCAAACATCGATCAGTGCAAAACCAGTAACAGATTCAAGATCATATAGTAAATTAATTCGTCCAGAGACCGGTAACCAGCCTAACTTCAATGAAAAAAGCAGGATAAATAATAAAGCCAACACAAAAATTGGCATAGAAAAACCGATTAGTGTAAAAATTTTGATAATATATTCAACAGGTTTATTTCGCCAAACACCGGCAATAATACCGGTTGGAATACCGATTATTAAAGCTAAAACAAACGATAAAAAACACAATTCCATGGTGGAAGGAAAAGTGGCATTCAGCTGATCGCTAATGGGTTGGCCATTAATACTAGAAAACCCAAAATTCCAATGTAATAAACCGGTTAAATAAAAAATATAGGCATCCCATAATGATAGTCCACTTAAGGGAGCATCAGCCGTAAAATAGTTCAAACTAAAACTAACGAGCGTCAGTAAAAATAAGGTAATAATTAATAATAATAACCGCCTTAATGCGTAAATAATCACCACGATGCTCCTTCTTCATCATCAAAATAAGAATCAGCCGGTAGGGGTGTTTTAGTAGATCCACCGCGATAAACCCCCGCAAAAGGTGAATTACCAAAGGCACTAATAACTAGACCTTTTATATCGTAACGATAAGCTTGTAGATGTAATGAATAAGCTAGCGGTAATACCGGTAATTCTTTTGTCAATAATAATTGCGCTTGATGGTAATAATTAATTCGGGATGAAATACTTTTTTTTAATAGTGCCTTACGTAAAATCTCATCAAAGGAGGAGTTACACCATTTATTCCAATTAGTATTAGATTCTATTGCTGGGCAACTGAGTATAGGGCGGAAAAAACTATTTTGATCATTACTATCCGTTGACCAACCGTTAAGAACCATGTCATAGTTGCGATCAGTGAGTTTATTTTCTAATAAGTTGCCTTCCGCAGGGTGAATATTAATCTTAATGCCTACTTTTGCTAACTCTGCCTGAATAAGTTCTACGGTTTTTAACGGACTCGGATTATATGATTGAGAAATAATTGGAACCCAAAGATCTAATTTCATACCAGACAAGCCAAGCTCTTCCAGCATTTGTTTGGCTTTTTTGGGATTATAGTCTATCACTTTAATTTGATTATAATTAGCCCATGAAGCTCTTGGTAAGACAGAAGCTGTTGTTTCGGCGGTGCCGTAATAGATAGATTGCATTAATCTTTCATTATTAATTGAATACGCAATAGCTTGTCTAACCTTTAATTGACTGGCAGCTGGATAAGCTAATACATCGCATTCGGCGGTCAATAATTTAGATATGCGTTTTGTACCGCCGGTACCAAGATCAATCACTACTAGCTTCATGAAAGGTTTGCCTTTCCAATAATTATCATGCTGAGTTAGCTTGATAAATTGACCGGTTTGATAACCAACCAGTATGAAAGGACCGGTACCAACAGGTTTCCAATCAATAAATTCTTTGTGATTGATTTTATTGAGATATTGCGCATATTCTTGCGAAAGTATTGGGGCATAGCGAGTAGCAAGATGCCAGAGAAATGATGCATCAGGTATATATAATTTAAATTCAACGGTATAATTATCGATCTTATGAATAATACTACGGATATTGTTAGCTGATTGTAGATTATCGAAGTAAGGATAGTTGCCACCCCCAACATAATGATAAGGATGGTTTTTATCAAACATAAGGGAGAAACTAAATACAACATCATTGGCATTGAGCGTTCGTGTCGGTGTAAACCAATCAGTTGTTTGAAATGGAATATTGTGCTTTAAATAGAATCGATAAGTTGCTCTTTTATCAAATGATTTCCAGTGCGAGGCAACTTCGGAATTTAGTTTGTAGATAAATGGATTGCCCTCTAATAGCCGATCATAAAGTTGAGCGGCTAGTGGGTCAATAATCAGCCCTGTGCGGGTAATTTGTGGATTCAATGTGGTGAAAATGTCATTAACACAATAGATAAAAATGGTTTGTCGAATTTGTGGCGGAAGGGTGTCTGCTAATGCTATTGTCCCTACATTTATTAAGATAATCAATAAAATTAGGTACCGCATAATAAGAACCTATTATAAGTGCGAATGGCTTTATTGTAGCTTAACTCCAGCTATGCAACAAAATAGAGTTGATAAAATTATTAGTTATTTGTTGAGAAAAATTCTCAACAAAGTGCTTTACAAAAGTTATTGATAACTATTATCATCAATCTGTCTGCTAAGTTGGTTATTGTCAAATAGTAACCTTATTTATTCTTATTTACATTTTGGTTAACGGGCAAGTTATGTTTTTTCGGTAATCCGCTTCATTGATGATAGGTTAATTTTAATTGCTGAGCTGCTAGCCGCTGATTAAAGGGGCATTATTTGTAATGCTTGTTCGATCCAAAATTTTCCGCTGGATGCTGCCATTGTTTTAAATCAATGGAAGTTCAGGTAACTCATCGTTTTCTTTTGTTACCGCCGACGGCATTGACCAGTTAGTAAAAGGATCGAATACAATCATATTTAATAATCTAATGGTTCATCGCTATTGCCATGACGATAGAGTGAACGTTCAATGACATTCTTTAATTTATGTACATTGCCGGGTCAGGGATAAGTTGACAAACTTTTTGCGCTTTAAGGGAAAATCCTGGAAAAAAGGGGAGATTGAGCTCGTGGCTCATATTAATAGCGAGATGTTCGGCCAGTAACGTAGTATTTGCTGATCGCTTACGCAATGGCGGAATGTGGATGACATAAAAGGCCAGACGGTCAAGCAGATCGGCACGAAATAAGCCTTTGCTAGCTAATTGAGGTAGATTAGCGTTGGTCGCGTAAATAAGACTAACATTGACTTTAAGGCTTTGCCTACCACTGACACGTTATAGTTGGCCCTATTCTAGACACGCAATAATTTTTCTTGCACAATCAGGGGCCGGTTGCCAGTTCGTCAAGGAAAAGTGTGCACCGATCCGTATGTTCAAATCGGCCTAAATGTTTTTTTTGTGCACCAGTAAATGCACCAGCTTCGTGGCCAAATAATTCGGTATCTAACAAATTTTCATTTAGTGCACTGCAATTATGGGAAATAAATGGTTTTTGCCAACGTGGTGAAAGATAATGAAGACGGCCAGCAATTAGATCCTTACCTGTTACACGCTTACCAGTAACTAAAACCGGTTTATTCAGTTTGGCAAGAGCATAAGTTTGCTCCAATCTTTCTAAGAAATTATCCGCAGTGCCAAGAATGTTATCAGTAGAGAGTTGTGTGGTCATTTTCCTTAATATGTAAATTATAGCGAATAGTTATGTAAAAGATAAGAAATAAAAATATATTTATTTCTTATGGTTACATTAATTTATTAAGTTGGCGCGAATATTGTTTATCAATAAATAAAGTTAAAAAATTAATGACAAATCAATCATTCAATATAAATTGAGGAATTTATCGATGGGCATTTTCACACGTTTCACAGATACAATTGATGCTAATGTTGCTTTTTTATTAGATAAGGCAGAAGATCCACAGAAAATGATCCATTTAATGATCTAAGAAATGGAAGATATGTTAGTTGAATTTCTTTTAATATAGGCATGCACTTTAGATGAGCAAAAAGGATTAGAACGCAGGATTGCAAGTGATGAAAAGCAGGTTATACAGTGGCAGGAAAAGGCAGAATTGGCGCTAGTAAAGATAAAGAGGAGCTAGCTCGCTCCGCATTAATTAAAAAGCAAAAAGTAGCTACCATTGTTGATACACTAAAGAGTGAATTAATTATGGTTGATGAAACTTTTGTGCGTATGAAAAGTGAGATTGCTGAATTAGAGCAAAACTACTGACTGAAACACGGGCCAAGCAGTAGTCCATAGTATTAAGGCAAGGCATGAACGATAGCCAGCCGATGGCGTGAACATTGCTGCTCTGCAGCTCCAATCGTAGGCAAACCCCTTCAGATCTTTTATACTCTACACTATGTCAATTCCCAGACCGACAAAATTACTCTTTCAGCACAATAATGGCTGAAAGCATTTCTTGGAAAAATACGGTGATTCGATCAGTGAGTGGACAAAATTTTCTGTAGAAAGCATGCTTGGCTGTGGTACCTGTTCTATGGATGTCTGATGCTATTGCTGCACTTCTAGCGGAGTAGCCTCATTCTCGTTTTTTCTGCCAAAGTTGCAAGAGCAAAGCCTCTAGTGCCTGTCGATTTAAAGCCACTGAGCAATAGATAGCGAAATAACAACATTGTGACTGACAGCAAAATCATCTTTACCATGTCTCGCTTACTTTGGTCTTTCTTCAATGATAACTGGCCGTTACTTAACAAGATTTTCCGTTGTGCAACACAAGCTATGTTGCGTTTTGCGCGTAAAATAGGGGTTGAAATTGGCATTTTCTACGCATTGCATACCTACGGGCGCCAACTAAATCAACATCCGCATATTCATTTTTCCATCACCCATGGCGGGTTGTACCTTAAAAAAGGTGTCTGGAAAAATGGCTTTTTAAAAAGAAAGCGGTTGAGCATCTATGGCTAATAGGCCGTCATCCGTGATTGCTCAAAATTACTCGCAGATTAACCCAATAAACTTACCCGGATTTGACCATATCTATAATTACCGTATCTGGTGGCGTTATCTTGAAGCCCAGTATAAACGTCACTGGAAAGTCCACTTTGCAAAGAAAACACGAGGAGCCTGGCGTAACGTCAAATATATCGGCCGTTATTTAAAACGTCCGCCTATCTCGGCGGCTAAACTATGACACTATAGCGGCGGATCCGTTGTTCACCACTACTATGACCACCGGAAATAAACACATCAGCAACAAATCCTGTCACAGGAATAAATATTTCGGCGATATATCAGCTATATTTTTGCCCACTATTTTAAGATGGTAACTTAACTACGGCTTTCTGGCGAATCGCAAGCGCAGCACGTTGCTCCCCCTGGTCTAAAGCATTGGAGATGGATGAGAGAGAGAAACCGCAAAAATCCGGCTTTGCCACGTTGATAAAGGGATTTTTAGGCACCGATCCTTATCAATTGTGGTAATAAACTTTGGTTTAACAACGTACAAATCGCCACTAGAGCAACGTAATTATTGTCTGACAGACGACATCGAATTGAAAGAAAACAATGGTTACAAATCGCAACCTAGAATTAGTGTACCTAAAATCGGTTTTTTAGATTAAAAAAACACGATCAGATGAAATTTTAACTAGAAACAGAATCAATAAACTAATTTTGGCACTTTTTAGCAATAATCGATGTGTTTTGAGTCGCACTTAAAAATAGAGTCAATATCCTAATTATGAACATAATAATAATCTTCTTTGTTTATTAAAAAATATTCTTCTGAAATTTATAAAATGATTATTGATATTATTGAAAATATAAATATACAAATGAATTATCTTCTTATTAAAGATAAAATGATTTTTTTGAGTAACAGATAAATATAATAGTATTAAAAAACATATAATTTATTATTTTTCTTATGTCACAAATTAATAAATTATCATAATATTTATGGTGAAAATTAGTTATTTTATTTTTTTACAAAATAGCGATTTCAATATGATATAAAACAAATATATTTTTGTTATTAATTTCTATATCATTAAAAATAATTATTAATAATAACCCTTCTTTTGTAAGTTCCATTTCCATAGATTAACCATTATTGGTTTATGTTTAAACCATCAACTATTCTGGGTAAAAGTTTTGATTCTTTTAGACTTTATCGAATTATATGGTTAATTGATTGTTAATGGATCTCACATAGTTTTGCTGCTTCAATTTGATGAATGTATTTTTCTTTAAGTATGAAATTAATTCTCTCGGCTAGAGTTTTCATTTCTTTATCATTTTATCCTTAATTTTGTAATTAAAACATAATATCCATAAATGTATTTATTGCTATCATTATTATTTTTTCATCTGTTGTTTTTTTATTTTTATCCCAAAAACTTGGATATATAAAAATATGATAAATCATTTATAAGTAAGTTTAAATAAGCTATTTTATGATGAGAAAATTTTTTAAGTGCATTATTACATTGCGCTCCATACATCCAACCCGATATGCTAAATGATATTGCACGGGTTGAGGGTGGATTTAATCGTTATGCGATAGCGGTTGTATCAAAGCTAGGAAAATCTTTTTTACCTAAGTCGTATCAGGAAGCGATAGAAATCATTCAACAATTAGAGACTAAAAATAAAAATTACCCAGTGGATTGATGCAGATATGCTACACAAAAACCAAATCCCTATTAATGGACAATCTCTCTGTCCAGTCGATGCCTTTTATGCTTTAGCTGCTTAAGAATTCTTCAACTACCTCTAATAAAACTTTTAACATTAATGCGACATAGTTGAAAATTTTAATTGACTGTTATCAGCGGAGGAAAGAATTTAAAGAATATGCTGAGTTGTTATTATTTCGGTAACTTAAAAACAGGAAACAAAAAAGAAAGACAATTTGCCAACATCAATTATATCGAAAGGATAGGTTATCTATCAAAAAAAGCAAAATAATATATCGTTCCTCTCCATAAGTTTGACAGATTAAACTCTATCAACAAAAATATATAAAATAAGGATTTGAAACAAAAGAGATAAATCATTTATCTCGTAAGCGTTTTGCTTAAAGCGGGCGTGACTCAAAATCGTCATGATAATCAAAGGGTATTTTAATTGAGGATTAACAATGAATAGTTTTAATAAACTAAAAACGGTTTTTTCTGGTGCATTATTATCACTGATGATAACACCTTCTTTTGCAGATGGTTTTAAGAAAGCGGATAGTTTATTACAAAAAGTTGAATCAGGATTAACAGGGCTTTCTATCGTAACGGTGACTTTAGCGGTGCTTTGGGTGGGTTACAAAGTCCTGTTTGGGGGGAAAACTTTACGTGAATGCTCGCCGATTATTATCGGTGCAATTCTTATTGCCAGTGCCAGTGAAGTTGCAAAATTATTGGTTGGCTAATCAAAAAAGGAGCGATATGAATGGCAATCCTGTTTAAAGCAATGACACGGCCTGCAATGTTTTTGGGTGTTCCTATTGTACCCCTCATTTTTGTTGTTGGTATTTGTTTTATCCTAGGTGTTTATTTTACTAAATTCTTTTGGCTTGCCATTCCTGTTGTCGTCTTTATTTTGAGAATGAGGGCGAAACGTGATGACCATATTTTCACATTGTATTTTCTTAAACTGAAATTATTAGGGAAATACGTGACCAACCGTTTTTTTAATGCCAGAGCGTTCCTTTCTTCGCCTTACGAACCCATTAATATTGATGATTTTATCCATGCTATGAAATTAAATGACCGTATCACGCTCGATAAATATATTCCTTATTCAAGTCATGTTGACATGCATATTATCAAAACCGTTGATGGGCGTTATGTTGCAACATTTGTGTTACTGGGTATGGCATTTGATACCGTATCAGAAACACAACTTGAGATAGTTGATGCTCAATTAGCAAACCTGTTGCGGTCATTTTCTGGCGAATCGGTGACTTACATGCTTAATACCTTGAGAGAGAGTTTTTACGATGAGTTTACCACAAAATCTGGCAATTATTATGCGGATTTAGTTGCGGGGCGTTACTGGGAAGGTATAAAAAAACAAAAATTTAAAGCCAATCATCTTTACTTTAGTGTGATTTATGAACCAGAAAATAAACTAGATAAAGCTGCTAACAAGAAAATTTCACTAAAAGAGAAAAAAAATAAAATAGAACGGCATATTTTCCGCATGAATGAGATTCTAACAGCTTTAAAAGGAAGACTTGAAAAATTCCATTATCATCAACTGGGTCTTGAAGAGAAAGATGGTGCATTATTTTCTTCGCAACTCGCTTTTTATCAATTTTTATTAACGTTTCAACATCAGTCGGTCAGGGTCACTAACACACCGTTTTATCAAGTGTTGGGTGGTGCAGATGTGTTTTTTAACAATGATACGGCTCAAGTTCAGCGAGGTAATCAGAGTAAATTCTTTAAATCCATTGAAATCAAAGATTTTTGCAGTGAAACCACAACAGGCATGTTAGATGCACTTCAATACAGCGAAGCGGATTATCTTATTACTCAATCATTTTCATTATTAGACAAGACAAAAACATTAGAAGCGATTAGAAGAACAGAGAAACAGCTTACCAGTACGGAAGATGACGCCGTTTCACAACTCGAAGAACTATTGTTGTTTAAAGATAGGGTAGTCGCTGGTCAACTGATTGGAGGAATGTACTGTTTTACTTGTGTTGTGTTTGCTGATAGCTTAAAAGAACTCAATGTCCAAACCAGTAAAATGATGGCAGAGTTAACCGATTTAGGTTTTATCGTGACATTATCTACGCTTTCATTACCAGCTGCTTATTTTTCTCAATTACCGTCAGTATTGAAATATCGCCCAAGAGTCAGCTTAATTAGCAATCAAAACTTTGTCGAACTCGCTTCGCTTCATAACTTTTTTCAGGGGAAAAGAGACCATAATTGTTGGGGCGAAGCGGTAACTGCGCTCAAAACGCCGAGCCAACAAGCATATTACATGAATTTCCATAACGGCTTATTGTTCAAAAATGAAATTGGCGAAAAGCATCTTGCCAACACCAAAATTATTGGTACAGCAGGCTCAGGTAAAACCGCTACCGTCGATTATTTATTGCTGATGGCGCAAAAATTTAATAATCCAGCCACCTTTCATCCTAATGCAAAAACAAAAAAACTAACGTGTGTCTTTTTTGATAAAGACAGAGGGGCTGAGCTTTTTATCCGTATGTTGGGCGGGGAATATTATCAGGTAAAAATAGGAGAGCCGACTGGCTGGAATCCTTTTGCGCTGAAAAATACCAAACGAAATCTTAACTTTATTAAACAGTTGATACAAATGCTTTGTACGCGGGATGGTGAGAAACTACAGACACGAGAAAAACGCCAGATTAGTGATGTCGTAGATGCGGTGATGGCTTTACCTGATGAACTCCATCAATACGGTATTACGCGTATGTTGGAGCATTTAACGCAGGGCAATACACGGGAAGAGCAGGAAAACGGTATTATCATCCGTCTGGAGCAATGGGTACAGGGGGCTCCGTATGGCTGGGTGTTTGATAACGCTAATGATACGTTCAATATTGACCATGTAACGAACTTTGGCATTGATGGAACCGAGTTTTTAGATGATGAGTTTATCTGTCAGCCGATTTCTTTTTATTTGCTCTATCGTGTCACTCAACTTCTGGATGGTCGTCGTTTGATTATCGTGATGGATGAGTTTTGGAAGTGGTTACAGGATGAGGCTTTTACTGATTTTGTGTACAACAAACTAAAAACCATCCGAAAACTTAACGGCATGGTCATTCCAGCAACGCAATCCCCCGATGAAATTTTGAAAAATAAAATTGCGCGTGCTGTGGTTGAGATTTGTAGTACCAGTATTTATCTGCCTAACCCTGATGCGGATTATGACGACTATGTAAACGGCTTTAAGCTCACCCCAGAAGAATTTGATATTGTTAAGTCACTTGACCCGTTGAGCAGACAGGCGTTAGTCAAAAAACCTATGCTTAAAAAAGGCGATACACGGTCGTTTTCAACCCTTGTAACCTTTGATTTATCAGGTATTGGGGAATACATGAAGTTGTTATCAGCCAGCGCAGATAATTTAGAGATTTTCGATAACCTTTATCAGGATGGAATGAAGCCGAATGAGTGGGTACCTGAATTTTTAGAAAAGGCGGTTTGAATGAAAAAAGGACTAATTATCTTATTAATGCTTATCCCGTCTGTATCAAAAGGATTTACAATTTCCGTTCATGATGCCATTTCTGATTTAAAAAGAGTCAGCGAATGGTCAGAAACAGTCGAACATTATCAAAATCAGATTGATGCCTATAAAAAACAATTAGCCACCACTACGGGTATCAGACAGATTGAAGAATTTACGAGTTCACTGAACAACATGAAAGGAGAATTAGAAAAACTTTATCAGGAAGGTGATAGCTTTGTAGCGGATTTTACTAAAAATCCTACGGGTAAACTCAACAGTAAAGTAATGAGTTTATTTAAAAAATATGGTGCGTTTGATATGTGTAAATCAGGCATTGATACCGCCGATAACCTTTGTAAAGTGAAAGTTGTTAGCAACGCAGTGAATATTGAACAAGGCAATAAAATCAATAAAACCTTAGTCAGTTCAATGAGCCAGATTGATAATTTAAGTCGTCGAATTGCCAACGCGGAAGACAGTAAAGAATCTCAGGACTTGGCGAATGCATTACAGGCACAATCACTTAAAATACTGGCAATAAAAATGCAATATGATATTTGGTCAAATAAAAATAAAGCCGATGAAGCCATGTTTAACAAACAGCAAATAGCTGAGTATAACAAACGTCAGCTTAATGCACCTATCCCCAAATTTAATTAATAACAGGAGTCAAAAATAAAAAACAGGAACAAGATAGTCTTTTTAAGTGTGTTGGTGATGAGTGTACTCGGATTAGCGGCATGTAAAGAAGAAACAAAATCGCAAAGTTGTTGGAGAGAACACCAAAAGGAAGCTACCGATAAATATATTGATTGTAAATTAAAATGAAATTTCTGGGCGTTTAGCCGATGAAGGTTATCATATGATGAAAATTATTGAGATGTAACAAGATCATATTAAATACAATAAACCTATGTATTTATAAGCAATTTAAACAATAAATAATTAATTTTCAAAAAGGATCTCAATAATAAATGGTAGGTTTTTTCGAAAAATTCAGCAGAGATGTGCTGGGTAGTGTGGATAAAATCAGTGATGCGTATCAAAGTCAGTACGCTCAGGGGATCATTGCAATTGCTTCGAGTGCAATTGTCATTTATATCCTTTGGAAAGGTTATCAAATCTTAGCCGGAAAATCGCAAACACCTGTTCAGGATCTGGTCTGGGATTTATCGAAATTTGCCATTATCTTAATGTTTATTCAAAACATTGACGGTTATCTGACCGCCGCAACTGATGCGCTGCAAGGACTAAAGGAAGAATTTGCAGGGCGAAACTCCGTATGGAAAACCCTTGATCACCTTTTTGATAGCACGCAAAAATTGGGGAAAACGATCCATGATTTAGATCCGTCTACATATATTAAAGATGAAGGAATAATAGGACAGGCCTTAGTATGGGCGGGTTCAATGATTTTAATGGTGGTGAGCGCTGTTGTGTTTATCACGGCGGAAGTGACGATGAAACTATTAGTAGTGACTGCACCCATTTTTATTTTTTGCCTGATGTTTGGGTTTCTTCGTACTATGTTTAATAACTGGTTGAAAGCCTTATTTTCCAGTGTATTGACGATTTTATTTGCCACACTGGTAATAAAAATAGCAATGGATTATCAGGGTGATATTTTAACTCAGGTTCTGAGAGAATCAAAAGCAAATAATTTAATAACAATGGGGTCTATGGTTTTTTTGGCAGGGGCGTTAAGTGCATTATTAGTCAGCATTGCTAAAGGGTTTGCCAGTCAGTTAGCAGGTGTTGGCGTTGAGAGAGCAGTACAAGGAATGGCAACAATAGGATTAGGCGCAGCGGGATTGGCAGCCGGAAAAAGTATTGATATGGAGCCTCGTTTTAGTTGGGTCGCAGGAAAAGGCTTAATAGGTATGAAAGGGGTTAATAGCCTTTCTGATAAGGCAGGGAACTTATTAGGGAAAGAAATCAAACACTCCGCAGAATGGGTCGGAGAAAAAGGGTATAGCCCTCTTTCGCCCACAGGCGCGTTAGGTGCAAAAGTGCGGCGGATGGCATCACTGGAAAAGGCACGTCAACGGTGGGCGGGGAAATGATAGTTATTAGTGTTTAGAAACGGTGCAAAATGATCCATGCTAGCAGTTGAAATCTTATCTAGGGTTTAATCTTTTTTCCTAAAAATAGGCCAGCCTATGATCATTTTTGAGACTATTATGAAAATTAAAATTTTACACAAGCAGGTGATGAGTAATCGAGGAATTGCAATGAAATTGGGGATTTTTCGAAACAGGGTAAAGCGTTATTTTGAGGCTAAAGGTGAACCGCAAAAACATTCACCCGGACCTCCTGTTGCCTCCTTTTTAGATAATTAAGGTTTATATCGAAAAACGCGTTCAAGAAGCGTGCTCTCACAAAATTCCATCAACAGTAATAAAACGAGAGCTTTATGAACTGCGATACCGAGGACGAATGACTATCTTACGTCAATATATCCGGTCTTTGACTCAATCAACACCGGCGGCGCAAATTGTTCGTTTCGAAACCAAACCGGGTCAGAAAATGCAGATTGATTAGACAATTATTCGACAGGGTAAATTCTCAATATATGTTTCTGTGACCGTGTTGGGTTACAGCAGATTATTGTATATCGAATTTATCAATAATATGCGGTATAAAACACTGGAATTATGTCACCGTACATGCATTTGGCTTTTTTTGAGGAGCTCTGTGAGAAATTTTTTATGGCAACATGAAAACGGTTGTTTTGGAGCGTGATGCCTACCGACATGGACAACATCGTTTTCATCCTTCACTTTGGTAATTTGCTAAGGCTATGGGGTTTTCTCCCCCCGACTTTGTCGACCTTATCGCGCACAGACAAAAGGAAAATTCGAACGGATGGTGCAATATGTTCGCAATAGTTTTTATATTCTATTAATGACTCGTTTGAAGTCAATGAATATGATGATAGATGTTGAAACAGCAAACCAATATGGTCTTCGTTGGCTTTATGAAATCATTAATCAACGTCAACACTGCACTATCCAAACTAGTCCATCTGATCGTTGGGTGGAAGAGCTGCAGGCAATGTTGACAGTTCCTCCAGAAAAACAACTGCGGGAAGATAAAGTCAATAACGTTTTAAAATACCTGGATGATCATCCATTACATCATCCGTTGTCTATTTATGACAACTTTTGTCGGAGGATAGCATAATGGTTGAATTACAACATCAGCGTTTAATTTCTCTGGCTGAACAACACCAACTAGATAGCATGATTAGCAATGCACAGGCATTATCACAACAGGCCGTAGCACAAGAATGTAGCTATATCGATTTTCTAGAGCATCTATTGCATGAAGAAAACCTCGCGCGTCATCACCGAAAACAAGCAATGTATACACGTATGGCTGATTTTCCTGCGGTAAAAACATTTGAAGAATATGATTTTACCTTTGCCACTGGCGCCCTTCAAAAGCAACTCCAATCACTTCGCTTGTTAAGCTTCATTGAACGTAACGAAAATCTTATTTTACTGGCTCCTTCCGGTGTTGGGATGACAACTAACTTGCAATAGCAATGTGTTATGAAGCCGTGAGAACGGGAATTAAAGTCCGTTTTTCGACAACCGTTGAGAGTTGAAGCAGAAGATCAACGACTAAAAGGCAAGGACGCTATAAAACGATAATGCATAGAGGAGTTATGGCCACGAAATTATTGATCATAGATGAAATAGATTTTCTGCTGTTTAATCAGGAAGAAGAAAATCTATTTTTTCAGGTTATCGTTAAAAATGTTATGAAAAAATCCCGATTATCCTAAGATCAAATCTTCCCTTTGGTCAATGGTCTCAAAATTTTGTTTGAGACGTCGCTTTAACATCCGTAATGCTAGATGGAATTTTACATCATTCACGCGTTATTCAGATAAAAGGAGAAAGCTATCGATTAAAACAGAAAAGAAAAGCAGGAATTATCGCTGAATCTAATCTTGAGTAAAAAAGTGAATCAATATTCAACCGCTGATAAGTCCATAAAAGTGGATCACTTTTCGGCTGTCATTGACAAGTTAGATGTTTAAAAGTTTTATGGTTCATCATTTCGTTGAAAAAGATGGGGATTCAGGCATTTTGTCTTATGGGGAGATTACTCATGTTTAAAATATTGTATTGGACGATATTATGATTAAAAAAATACTCATTGGCGGATTATTGATTTATTTATTGTCGGGTTGTCAGCAACTAACAGGACTACCGTCAGATGTTTCAGGACAGCTTGAACCGATTAACGACAGGATGGTTTTGGATGAAAAAAAATAAAATTCAACAACAGGTTCAAACCTCTAAAACATTTGAAGAGTTGATTGACCGTTATAATCACCGTTCAAAAAAAGCAGCTTGGATAATTGCAGGGTGTTCTTTTGTTGCCATGTTGACATCTGTGTTGGCAATTTCTTTCATTGTTCCGTTAAAAGAAAAAGAACTGGCGATTATTAGAGTAGACAATACAACCGGAAGAACTGAACTGCTGACGCAAGTCCGTCAGGAAAAAATTTTGCAGGAAGAAGCATTAGGACGTTACTTTGTTTCTCAATATATCAAACTACGTGAAGGCTATAACTATCCCTCATTACAAAATGATTATTCCCTCGTACAACTGTATAGCAGTAATACGGTAAAGGAAGCTTATCTAATTTTCTTTGATAGCGATAAATCGCCGGACAAAGTTTATAGCAACAACAGCTTTCAGGTTTCTGTTCAAATGATACAACTTGTATTAACCCCTGCCACTGAGCCGGATATTTTAGCAACTGTGAGATTTAAAAAAACGATACGGAATTTAAAAACCGGGGAACAGTCGCATGAATATTGGGGTGGCAGAATGACTTATCATTTTGACTTAGCTAAAGAAGGGATTAGCGAAGAAAAAGAACAAAATCCATTAGGATTTACCGTAACTAGTTTTGTTATGTCAAAAGAGATGCGGGAGGGATAATGAAAAAAAATGGATTATGGTTGATATTGTCTTTGTGTCCCCTATTAGTCAATGCGAGGGCGATCCCGCAATCTTCAAGTTTTGATAAACGAATACAAAGCGTTTCTTATAACGCAATGAATCCCACTGTTATAAAAAGTAAAATGGGATTTATTACGACTATTGTTTTTGATGAAGGTGAACCGGTTATTAGTGCAAAAACGGGTTTTCCTGATGGTTGGCAAAGTGAAATAGAGGATAATATAATTTATCTTTATCCGCGCCCTGTTATGCAAAAACAAAATAATGGGGGAAATGAAGTGAATGTAGTGATTGCACCGATTCTTAAAGAATGGGATACCAATATTTTCGTCAGAACAACAAAACGGATTTATAGTTTTTGATGTGCAATTAACCAGGATAATCCGGCTTTTGTGGTGCAATATCGATATCCACAAGAACAGGCAAAAAAGCAGGAAGAGGAAAACAAAAACCGACAACAGGAAATTGAAATAGCCCGAAAAAAACAAATGATAGCCAAATCATTTGAACAAGCAGACAGTCCAAAAAATTGGGATTATTTTATGCGTGTTAATGATAAATTTGACAGCCGAAGAATAGCCCCTGATTTTGCTTATGATAATGGCCTGTTTACTTATTTAGGTTTTAACAATAATAAAGTTTTTTCTGTTCCTTTTGCGGTTAAAGATGGTGAAGAACAATCCCTTGCATTTAACGTAGAGACAAAAGGGAATTATAAGGTCATGGTTATTCATAATGTGAATGATAAATTTGTTTTACGTTATGGAAAAAGTGTTGTTGGTATCATCAATCAGTCATTTGGAAAAAAAAATAGGGGACAAAAACACACATCCTCATCCAAAGTAAAAAGATTAGAAGTACATAATGAGTGATGAACATAAAGCCAGCGCAGATGAACTAGCACAGCAAGCCTCAGAAAGTCAGTTAGGTGTGACAGAATTTCATAAAATTGGCAATATTTCGCCGCCTAAAAATAATTTCAAAACAAAATTATTGTCTTTGCTTTTAGGTGTCATGATTTTGGCTTTTGTGGGATTAAAATTTTATATTCATTATGTGAAAAATGAAGAAAATCCTGTCACAAAATCGACAGTTGATACAAATGAGTCAAGGCAACATGTTAGAACGGATTTAGGTAAAAATTACGATCCGGTTGACGAAGAAAATAGCCACTCAAATAACAATAAAGAAAATGCAGAAAATTATCGTGAAGGTGATAATTATATCTCAGTAAATCCTCAAGTTTTTCAAAAATATTTATCGATTTCAACCCAATCAATACAAAGTATGGTAACTAACCGTCCTGAGTCGTTATCAAAAAAACCTGAAAATAATCAGGCGGAGAGTGTTAAAGCCATTTCGACTAAAAGCCGCCAGGAGACGTCTGCAATAAAAGTCTCAGCGATGACGCTTGGTCCTGATTTGTATATTGAAGCCAATACCATTATTCCTTGTGCATTATCGACACGGTTTGTCTCTGATGTGGCAGGAAAGATTAATTGTGTGATAACCGAAGATGTTTGGAGTGCAAATCATCATGTCAAACTGATTGAGAAAGGGACAAAGGCGTTTGGAAGTTATCAATCAGGGATGATCAATCACGGTCAGGGACGAATATTTGTTATCTGGGAGCAATTACGTACTCCTGACTTTAAACGGATTGATTTATCCAAGACTCGCAACAGGGGCATTAGGTGAAGCAGGAATTGCAGGCTGGATAGACTTGCATTTCTGGCAACGCTTTGGTGGCGCGTTAATGTTGAGTACCGTACAGGATGTTGCGGCGACGGCAGCCAACAATGCAGGTAAAAAAGACAGAAATACTGATTACACAGAAAACTCACGTAAGGGATTGGCAGATATGGCAATAGTGGCATTAAAAAACTCCATCAACATACCGCCGACAATGTATAAAAATCAAGGCGATATTATTGCCATTCTTGTCGGTGATGATATTGATTTTTCTGGTGTATACCAACTAGGAATAAGCTTGTGATTGAAAATAATGTTAGAAATAACTTATCCTGAGTCATTATACGGCTCATCTGTTTGGTCGTTATTTGAAAATAGCGGGCGTGACTGAAATTGCGGTTAATCGCCCTCAAGAAGTCTGGACGGAAGTTAATGGGGTTTGGTCTAAGCAGATTGACAATCATATCACGACAGAAAGTTGTCAGCGTTTCGCATGGACATTGGCAAA
Organism: Candidatus Phloeobacter fragariae; assembly: GCA_047291315.1. Taxonomy (GTDB): domain Bacteria; phylum Pseudomonadota; class Gammaproteobacteria; order Enterobacterales; family Enterobacteriaceae; genus Arsenophonus; species Arsenophonus fragariae. The sequence continues at coordinate 69,353 of JBDPYZ010000006.1, forward strand.
ATTTAAAAATGATGAAATTAGCTCAGTGAAACCGTTATTGTCTGCAACGCTGGAAAGCGGGGAACGTGTCCAAATTGTTTACCCACCCGCCTGTGCGCGTAATTCACTGTCTATCACTATCCGTAAACCTTCAACAAGACAGATAACACATCAAGAATATATTGATGCTGGTTTTTATCGCTACGTCGCTGTGATAGAAAGAAAACAGCCACAAGACGATAAACTAATGACGCTTTATCGTGATAAAGACGTTGCAGCGTTTATGCAGTTAGCGGTTGAAATAGGTAAAAATATTGTTTTTGCAGGAGGTACAGGTTCAGGCAAAACAACATATATGAAAAGCCTGATTGATTTTATTCCCTTAAATACCCGTTTGATTACCATTGAAGATGCGGAGGAAATTAAATTTTATCAGCACGAAAACTACGTACAGCTTTTTTATCCTTCAGAGGCAGGGAGTGACGAAAAATCGATTATTACGGCAGGTAAGCTGATTAAATCTTGTTTGCGAATGAAACCTGATCGGATATTGCTGGCTGAGGTAAAAGGCAGTGACGCCTGGGACTTTATTAAAGTTGCAGGCTCAGGGCATGGTGGAAATATGACCTCAATTCACGCAACATCATCAAAAGAGGCAATAACGCAAATGATCACGAAATGTTATCAAAACACCGAATGCCAGAATTTACCTTTTGACGTTTTAAAACAAATTATTGTCGATAGTATTGATATTGTTGCTCACGTAGGGCGAGAGGGAACGGTACGTTACATGAGCGATATTTATTTCAGAGGTGTTCATGAAGACATTTAATCGTCCTCAATCATTGGTACTGCTGATGATGATGCTACTGTTAACTTATTTATCTGGCTCTGTCTTGTTTTTCTTATTTTATTTTCATCAAATAAGAGAATTTTGGATTTTTAAATCCGGGTTAAGCATTTTTAGCAGTTATCGCATGGAAGTCTTTAACAAGGCAATCCTAGATAGTGTGTGATAGGGACAATTACTGGCTTATCTGGCTTTAGTGGTGGGTTTGGGGATTGCCTGTCTTCTACCTGTGTTAGCACTGATAAAACTCAACGAAAAAGATAAAAATATTTATGGCAATGCAAAATTTTCACCCTTGAAGAAAAAAAATACGGCAATTTTACGTTCGATGGGTATGAGAAAAATGGCATTATTGTTGGGTCATTGAATAATAAGAGCATCCGTTATATCGGAGCGGTATTAGCGAAATGTGAGTAGGGACCCGGGCAGGGATTGTAATTCCCAATTTACTAAAATATTGGTGGAGGGTCATTACTCTTGACCCTAAAAGAGAATGTTTTGATATCCACTCATTAGTCAGAAAATACCTTTTAGGCCAACAGGTTTATAAATTCGATCCGTTTAGTCCTGATACCCATCGTTTTAATCCGCTTTTCTACATCCAGTTAGGGACGAAATCGGGCTTTAACCAGCTTGAAAATTTAGCTAAAATATTTTACCCCTTTGATGAAAAGGCCTTAGGCGCATTTTTAAATAAATGTGCGTGTAACTTTTTTCAGTCAATAGTTATTGAGCTCAAATTTTATATTGAACATGATAAAACGTATTTAGATGAAATAGAGATCAAAGCGATCCACAATCATTTCAAAATGACTGAGCTTTTTATACGGGTTAACCATAATGACATTATCAACTTTTTTGAGTCTCTAAAAGACTCTCTGTGAAAGGTAAGCAGAAAATATTATTATATATTGAATTAGATGGGTTAAATACCTATCTGAAAATGTAAGATAAAACCTGTTCACAAGCGGAAAGTGTTTTTTTGAATGCGCTGTCACCTTTCAGAAATCCTAATGTCGAAAAAGCAACAAATGGTAATGATTTTGATTTAAGAAAAGTCCGTCAGGAACAGATAATAATCTATTATTGTGTCTCTGGTGATAATGCGGGCTTGGCTTCTAAAATAATTAACGTTTTTTCAGATGGTATTACAGTTAAATTTAGAAAAGACCCCTACCGAAGATCAGACTATTGCTCATGATTGTCGGATATAAATTGAAATTATTGATTGTTTATCAGGCGGGGTCACAACTTGATGAAATACATGGTTACGCAGGCAGTAAAATCCGGTTATCGAGTGCGCCGTGTAAAATTATCTATTTAGCTTATGAGAACAGTGATGCAAGAATGTTATCTGAATCACTAGGAACAGTACCAGTTGAAGTGTCATCAAAAAGCATAAGTCGTCATAAGGGAGTATGTCAAGGAGAGAATCAAAAAATCTGATTGAGTCCTTTTAATTACCAGTAACGAGCTATTGATGCTAAAGTTTAGTGACGAAATTATTAACATGCAAAGCGAAAATCCCATCGCCTGTAAAAAGCCTTTTATTATTTTGACCCTTATTTCTATTATGATTTTTTGAAATTTTCTCCCCAAATTAAGCATTTCTTCAAGAAAAAAGGCGATTTATTTCTCATGCCAAGTCAGGAGATCTTTGAGAAAGAAATTGTCGCGAAGGGTTATTTAGCCGTTAACGATATCTCAAAAACTTAGATAACGAGGAAGAATATGTCAAGAATAATGTTTATTGTCTTTATTTTGTTAGTGGGTTGTTCATCACCCCCTCAACCAACGGAAATTGATTTTAACGTCAAAAAGTCGGAAATCATCAATCCAACTTTACCCGAAATCAAACTATTTGAGGGGTTAATACCGTCAAAAGATACCGGACAGCATTGGATATATACCGTACATAGTCATAATTTAAAGGCATTACCTTCACTGAACTACCAATATGCACTTGCTCATGCTGATGTTGTTATTATTGGAGCAAATAGTACCAAGATTTTTAATAGCCTGAAATCGGAACTCATAAAACAGGGAAAGGTAGCTTGTATATTGTATCAATACAGACCTTCACTGTTATCAAGTTATCGCATTCAATTTATTAAAACATAAAGGGGGAAAAATGAGAAAAGCATTTTTATTTTTGCTGATAATAACTTTATTTTCCAGTTATTCAATTGCACAAAACGTTGATAAAGAGACGAACATTTTACGGTTTCTCTGTGTATGGCAGGGAAAGTAAGGGGTGAAAATCCGTCAGAATGTGCAGCCCCAGTAAAAAATTTCCGCAATATTTTGAAGTGGAAAAAAAGGATATATTCGTTGAAGTAAGATGATTGATATGCACTGTGCTTTCTGCTTTGCTACCAACTTTGAAGTTTTGTCCATTCGACGATAATGTCGTTCCAGCGCTCCAGTTATCGGCAAAGGATTGATGAAATTGGGCGTTGACTAGTTCTGCCAATGCTGACCCGTAAGTATCATCCCTAATATGCCAAGCTTGCAGCCACGACAGGTTGGAATAAGTTGTACCAGGGCAGGACTCGGCCATTTTTGTCAGACACAGGTTGATCGCATCAGCTAGGATATCCGTCATGAGCAAGGTTTTATCCTTGCTCATGTTACCCGTTTTCAGGTGTGTGAAGTGTTGTGTGAAAGCAGTCCATTATCAGCAGTTAGGTGATCTTGATATGTCATAGCTGATTGATCAGGGTTTGCACAGCATCAGGCACTACAGCATTAAGCGGTGTGAATCTGTAACGATGGTGTCTGGTAAACGATGTGTTTTATCCAGATGGTTAATTTTTGCCAATTTGGTATCCAACAAGACCAGACGATCACACAGGCATTGATCACAGTCGATAGACACGGCCAACGGTAATTTACTGGATATTTTTAAGGCGGTAAATTTCTCAACCGGCACTAGGTATTTGTCGAAATCCTTGAACTGATGTGATCCTTTCACCCATATGTCGCCTTTTTGCAGCGCGTTTTTTACTCCGATAGAGCAGTTTTTTATTCATTTTGTGCCTGATTTAAGGAATAAGCTAATACTTTTGATGCCTAGCTATAACAGCTGTATAGTGGAATATTTCAGACTTAATTAAAAAGATTTTTTAATTAAAATCCCACGCTATCTGTGCAAGCAAGTCTGCGACCGAGCGGAGCGAGTGAACAGGCGAGGAAGCCGAGTGCGAATGTCATCTGTAATCAAAAAGAAATAGGGTTATTCAGTCGTGGCATATTAAGGTGGTTTTATTTGTTTCGTCAGAGAAAAGTTATCCATATGCGGATAACGGTCAATAATAAATTTCAAATCATCTATCAAAAAGCCGAGATGCATTCTGCTTTCAAGCTAAGGGCTTTTGGTAAATCCCAAGGCTTTGACTGCTATATTTCTGCGAATTTACTTTTTCATCAACTCGCTCAGGTTTTTCAACCTGCTGGAGGTGCTGTATGAAATACACTTATACCATCAACGGATTTCGGCGAACCTATGAGGGGCGCACCGATGTGCGTTTTGCCTGTTGTCACTGTGGACAGCTTTCATTATCCCTTGTGAGATTATTCTGGCGTGCCAGACTCGGTAACCGCCCCTACGTCAACCTTGAAGAGGCGTGTATTGAGTTTGTTGAAAAAATTAACCGCAAACAATTTAAGTCACTTTTTTACAAGCCTTCAACGATGAAAGCGTGTTCAGGTGCTTGTTGTCATTGTTCGGATAGTCAAAGCGAACAGGTGTTACCCATAGCCAGAGGCTTAATACTGAGGAGATTAGAACAACAAGCTAATAACAGCATCGAGGGGGAAAAATAATGAAATATTTCAAAGCAACGATAACCATGACGGTTGACCACGAAAACGGAAAAACAACCTCTCCCATCTATCTTGCGTCTGAAACGATAATAGCCGCTAAGAGATTGGCGTCTCAACATATCTTTGAAACTGACGGCGCAAATTGCTGTTTCTACAAATCGCCTCGATTGGAAGAAATCAGCGCTCAGGAATATATCGCTAATAAGGAAAAACAGACGGATATTACCGAAGAACAGGAGATAGATTTGTTCTGTTCTTTGTTAACTATTTTTGGCATTCAGGAAGAATACGACGATGGCGAAATTAGGGATGCTGATGAACTGTTGGCAAATCCGGCAGATGAACCTGAGCTTTTTGAAAAAGTATGCCGAGCTACGTGAATGGGTATCCTTGCAAATGAGGGAAGCAAACAAAGCGATTTCCCTAAATGAAATTAAAGAAATAGTGATTACCCTTTTTGAGGGCGGACAAGAAGAAAGGTTATTAACGCAATCAACAGAGTTATCCACCGAACATGTAGTTATCCCTGTGGAAAACCCGGGGAAGGAATCGCCTGAAAATGTGATAGATACCTCTGATGGCAAATCGGTTGATAATTGTACAAACAATTCTATCTTTTCTGTTTTTTCTCCTGTTAACGGAAAAATCATGAGTGGAGAAAATATCAGGCTTAAGATGTTTAACGGATGTGTTGATGCAGTGAAATCCAAAGAAAGCTTGATTGTTCGTGGTCTCTAAAACAGTACCTATCATGCGGCAAATGGTTATTCGAGTACACAAATCAGGTTGGTTCAACAAAGTGACACTATTGCAGTGTTAAACTTGTACAAAAAAACTCTAATTAAGGAGATAAAACAAGAGGCGTTTTTGATTAGTACGGCTATACACACAGCCATACTGGAGCCAGAAATGTTTGTAATGCAGTACATTTCCGCTCTTGAACTAAATGTGAACCAAAGACGATAAGCAGGCATTGGCTGATTTTGAAGCTGAGGCGGTAGCTAATAATCAAATCGTTCTTTAAAAAGACGACTTTGAACCGGTTGAGATGATGTGTGATTCTACGCTTGCCTATTCATTGGTTGCAGAGCTACTCGAAAACGGTGAACCAGAACTCTCAATTTTCTATCGTACGGACAAGGGGACACTGTTAAAAATCCGCCCTGACTGGTTTGGACTTTATTCCGGTGTGCCGTTCATCCTCGATGTGAAAACGACTGATGACGTTCATGACTTCGGTAAATCCGTTGACAAGTTTGGTTATCACTTACAGGCAGCGTTCTACCGGATTATTGCCCAGAAAGTTTTTAATCTTGATATTGATTTTCTGTTTTGTGCGATTGGCAAAAGGCCGGAGTGTGGGCGCTATCCCGTGCAATTGGGTATGTTGGATGAAGAAGATAGTGGAGAGGGCGTGATTCAGGTTAACAGTGTGATTGATTCTCTGGAAACGCGCATAGAAACGCAAGTCTTTGCTACGATATTTCGCCCTTTATGGGCGAAACAGGCAGATAGACGACACAGAAAAGCTTTGGTGGTAGAAGAAGCTGTGGGATAAATACCGAACTGGAAACCATGGACAACGTTTATGCCAACCTGCAATCGGTCATTATGCAACAAAGAATCGCCGCCCTGTTGCAGGCTCAGGTCATGGGTGAGCAATTCATCCAAACGGCAGACAAGCAATCACTGGTGCTGACATTAACACGATGCGACAAAGATGGACTGATGCCAGACGGAATAGAAGCGTCGCTGGTTTTTCGCAGCACCAAAATTAACAACCAGTTTGTAAAAAAAACGTCTACATGCCAATGGTTGATGCTGTGATTAAACGTGCCCGTCAATCTTGGCAGGTGGCGAATATCATTGCAAAAGTGGTTTATTCCCAAGATTAATTTGAGTATGTGATTGACGAAAACGGCTAACACTTAACCCACCGTCCGACGTTTATTGATGGTGATGAGGTTGTGAAAGTCTACGCTTTCGCAAAACTGAATAGCGGTGAAATCGTAATTGAAGTGATGTCAAAAATCGAAGTAGAATGAGTCCGTGATGTCACCACTAAAGGGAAATACTCAACGGCGTGGGAGCAGTGGTTTGACAGAATGGCGCTTAAAACTGTCATTCATCGCCTCGCTAGACAGCTTCCTTATGTCTCTGAGTTGTTTTCGCTGCTTAAGGTACAAGATTATCAATTTAGCGAAAAAACCGCTTAGAGCCGCTTCTACTTCGAATAAACGGTTGTCACTCAGGGATGTTTTGCGTGAAGGCCCCGAAAAATTAAGACAAAAGCAGGAAGCAGTATTAATCGCCCTCGATGATGCCACAGACGAAAAAAGCCTTGCGTAAATCGGGGAGCACTATAAAGTGTTATCCACCGAGTTGTCTGAGGCAGAAAAAAATTACGACTAGCAAAAAGCGGTTAATTATAGCCAACAAAAATAACAAAATTTGGATGGCAAGGCTTGCAAACGATACAGGGGACGCTTGGCGACTTACCGATGGTGAAGTCATCTACTTTTTGTGAAGCCCAGAAAAGCGCCAAAGAAGCGGGTGTCGTGCTTGAAAGCAGAGACAATACAGATTTAGTGCGAGTTATAAAAAAAATGCCCCTGAGCAAATAGGGGCGTTTATGTTAAAGATGGTGTAATGGGATGAATAAATAGCGTATTAAATATATCCTGTTTGCAATTATTAAAATAAATTTGAGTAAAAAAAAGGCGGTATTATGTCACTTTCTATTCAAAGTAATTCATTATTCGTATTCAATAGAACGCTTACTGATGAAGCTATTAAGCATGCTGTTGAAAGTTCATCAAAGGAAGAAGCTGCCCATATTGGAATATGGGAGAAAATTAAAGATTGGGTTTGTAGAACAAACACAAGTGAAGCTTTGGAAAAAATTTATGAGTTAACACATAACAATGATGAACCTGATACTGAATCTATATTAAAAAAAGTTATTTCTTTTTATCAACTTAAGGAAATGACATATCCTGTTTATCAAGACAAATTTAAAGCATCTATTACTCAAAACGAAGATGGTACATATATTTTTTATTTTTCCATTAAAGATGTTATGGATGAACGTGCATTGTTTTATGGGAGTACTGAAAAAGATGTTTATTCTTTAAAGGAAAGAGAATTAACCAATAATAGTGAGTTTTTAGATAAAAATACCGTTATTCGTGAAGGTCTCGATGTAGCTTTAAATAAAGTAAAATATAATGGTAAGCAAAATAAATTAGAAGGCGTTTCTTTAGCCAATCAGGGAAGGGTCAATCTGCATTTATTGGATGAAGAATCAAAGCAAGAAATGGCTATTAACCGGCGTTTCGCCCAAAAATGGATTTCATTACAAATGAAATGTTTTGATTATTATGCCCAACAGCGTTCTTCACTAGATTCTATTGATGGCATGGATATCACAAAAACAATAGGAACAGAAAATGAGTGGATTTATCATTTTGCTCAATCAATTAACGGAATAAGAAAAAATACACAAGAAAATCTTGCCAAAGAATTTAATAATGAAATTAAGGAATTAAATCGTTCAGAAATTTCTTCATATCTTAATAAATTTTATAGAGGTCCAATAAATGGTGATATTTACGCAAAAGTAGATAAAAATAATATTAAAAAATCAGAATTACTTAAAGAAATAGATAATTTTATATTAGAAAATGGTGAAAACTATCCATTAACATATCAATATATTAGAAAATACGCTTAAATCTTAAATGAGAAAAAATTCACCCGGACGCCCTACGATGCCGTATTCAAACAGTTTTTAAGTGAGAAAGAGACAGCGAAAGATTTCTTCGATATTTAGCTGCCTAATGAGATTAAAGCACTGTGTGAATTAGACAGCCAAAAGGCAGAGTCCGGCTCATTTGTCGATAGTGAGATGAAAAACTATCAGAGTGATATACTCCAATACTAAACAGGGTCAAAGTTATCTCTATTTGCTAATAGCGCATCAGTCCATACCCGATAAATTGATGGCATGGCGACTTATGCGCTATAGTATGTTTGCGATGCAAAAAAATTTAGAAGCTGGCGACAAGGAGTTGCCTCTGGTTTTTCCTATCTTGTTTTATTGTGGTGAGAAAAGCCCGCATCCGTAAGTACTAGTACTGATTGGCTGGATTGTTTTAGTAGCAGAGAGATTGACGAAAAAATATATACCAACCGTTTAAGTTAGTCGATGTGACAACACTAAAAGACGGTGAAATTATGGAACACCGTAGAATGGTGCTATTAGAATTACTACAGAAGCACATTCGTAGACGAAACATGACGGAGTTACTGAATGAAATTGTTAAACTGTTGTCGTATAATTATTATACCCATAATCAAGTAATCACCCTGTTTAACTATCTCATACAGGAAAGAAACGCACAAAAAACGATGTAATTTATCATCGAGATAGCCGAACAATCAGAGAAACACGAGGTGGCACTGATGAGGATTGCTCAGGCATTAAGGTAAGAAGGTGTGCGACAAGGTAAACTTGAAGGCGAAAAATAAGCATCGATGAAGATAGCGCGTCAAATGCTTCAAAGTGGTATGGATGGGCAATCAGTGATGAAATTTACGGGTTTAACTGATACTGAAATGAGTAACCTGTTCAAAGATTAAACCATGACGAAACGCAATAAATTAGGTCTAAATTGTCCCAGAAAGGCTTTTCATAAGAAGCAGACAAAAAAAAGTAGCCCTGTTTACCGTAAAAAGGTCTGGGTCAATGCTGTGTACCAAAAATAGGCAAAAAAAAACTAATCCTCCAAAAGTAACCAAACAACCGCCCAAGAAGCCTGTTACCAAACTCAAGCAAGGGGTTAATGTTAAAATACCGAAACCTCCCACTCCGCCTAAAAAGTGATTGCCGTTAAATGAGGCAATCTCACAGATAACGGCTTTTTGGCCTTATCTTTTTCCTGATGGCAAGTTGCTTCTAATGAAAATAGGCATCCAGCAGGATATGTGGCAAGAGGTGAAGGCGATAGCCAGAAAGCATTTAAGAGCGTGCTTGGGTAGTATTGGTTATCACCCTGATTATCGCTCACTTATCCAGTTAGGCGCGTTTCGTTATGAAAAATAAGGTCAGATAGTCGGAGAAGTAACCCAGCCGATGTTGATGATAATTTGCAACGTTTAGCAAGGCGAAATAAAGATAAATGAAAGAGTCTGAATTAGTTTCTCATGCAGAAAATGCAGCGCTGTGGAAAAAATATTCGACATTAACCAATTGGGAAGTCCGTTTTTTAAATAATGTCATTACTTCGTATCGGCAATGGAACAACATCTCGCCAAAACAAAAAGCCACCGTATTTAAAATCCTCCAAAGAGTTGGTGAAATAAAATAATTCTCTTTTTTTTGAAAAATACCAAAATAAAACCAATTTGGGATTAAAATGTAATTTTTACATTTTTGGTTTTTCTTTGTTAACCATATTATGCACAAATTATGTATTATTTTTGACATTTTATGTTTTTGGTTTTATATTGGTTGTAAAAATAAAACCAATATAAAGGACGTTTATGCAAAGAATATTTTGTGATGATGGTTCTACTTTTGTGAAGCTGGCTTACGCTGATGAGCAAAAAAAGCTAATTACAAAAATAACCGAAACCTCATTTTTAGAGGGAAACTGGAATTTTGCCTTTGGGAAAAACATTTATAACTATGAGATAGATGGCAAACGTTATTCTTTTAACGATGGGGTTAATAACTCTAGCGAAACAACAACGGTTAATTATCAATATAGCGATGAAAATTTGCTATCTGTTCATCATGCTTTACTGAATACAGATTTAAAACCTTGTGAAGTAGAGTTGTATGTAACATTGCCATTATGCGAGTTCTTCAATGAACAGCGTCAAAAAAACACAAAAAATATAGAAAGAAAAAAAGCTAATTTATTGAGAGAAATAAAATATCATGATGGAGAAGGATACAAAAATACCTTCAAAATAAAAAAAGTTCACGTCAGCCCAGAATCTTTAACAGCTTTGCACGAAAGGTTTAAACATGACCATGTTAATGACTTTGAATCGTCTCTTATTGTTGATTTGGGCGGAACCACGTTAGATTGTGGTGTTGTTTTAGGGAAATTTAAACAATTAACACATGTTATTGCCGAGCCGTCATTAGGCGTTTCTTCCGTCATTAAAAGAATACAGAAAATTGTTAAATCAGAGACGAATATAGGATTAAGTTACGCTTCTGCTAATAACTTAATGTTAGATATTTTCTATAAAAAATATGAGTTTTTAAGTTCACTGGTAAACCGAGATCAGCAAAAATCAGACAGGATAAAATCAGAAACTGAAGACGCTATTAATAATTTATCTGTATTGGTATCAGGTAAGTTAAAAACGTTTAATGAGTTTCAGAGAATTTATCTCATAGGAGGTGGATCATCTTTAATTAAAGATAAAATTATTAAAGATTTTCAACATTTAAAGAACAAAATATATCAAGCTCCCGATTCGCAATTTGCCTTAGTTAAGTCGATTGCTAGTATGATTTTAGGGGATGATTAAATGAATGATAAAAGAAAGAAAATAATTGTACACATTCATCCAGATTCCTTCAAAGAAGACAAATTCGCTGATGAAATTCTTGATCAACAATTAATTAAAAAAGGTGACTTTCTGAGGAAATGTTTCTTATCAGGCTTGGCTTTGTATTTGGCAGATAATCGATTGCCCAATATGATCTCATGTCTATTAGATAAAAATTTTAATTTTGAACAATTAAATAAAGTTTTGTCTTTGATCGCAGAGTCAAATAACACTACAAAAAAAGAAAAAACTTCAGAAGAAAAAAAGGCTTTTGATGAGATCAAAAATAATTTGTTGCTTGGATAATATAGAAGCCAAACTATACAAAACAAAAGAAGATAGTTTTTTTGTGTATTTGTCATTGTTGACCACCTATGAAGGACGGGGTTTTACGGCGCACTAGATAAAATAAGAATGTCACCGCTAATTGCGGATCCGCTTATTCTTCCCTATAGGATATTAGAAGAACAGTGAAAAAAGCTTATCATTTAAAGGGATTTCACTACAAAAATATTCGCTATAGATACAATTCCACCAAGATATTAGGTTTATCAATCTAATTAATTTGAATTTCGAAGGATTTTCATTACTACCGATGCCCACTTGCCATACGCCCATTTTAAGGTGACGGTGACATGGGGTCACCTCCTGCTGTCCAACTAAAATAGGAGACACGTACATTTCCTGATTTATACAAGGCGACAGCATGAAAATTATGTCAACGTTTCCTTATAATGCAATCGATTTTATTTTTCCCTATCCGCCATATCTGGTTGACTACACCGATCGCTCATGGAGTTAAATTGCCAACGATAAAAATAATTCCTGGTTGTTACCCGCCTGTCAACAAATGTTTCGCATATTGAAACCCAACACAGTCTGATTGTGAGTTTTTACGACTAGAATCGTGTTGAGAAATTTGTGGATGCTTGGAAAAGTCCGGCTTCCGTGTTGTTTGTCATCTTATTTTCAAGAAAAACTATGAGTCAAAATCGGCTTTTTTGGAGCATAGTCACGAAAAGGCTTATCTTCTTGCTAAAAGTCGTCCGGTGATGCCAATAAAACCGATGAAAAATGTTCAGTCATGGCAATATATTGGCAATTTTTATCACCCAACTCAAAAACCCATTAGTAGTTTACAGCCGCTTATAGAGTCTTTCACTCAACCTCACGTTATCGTGCTCGATCCGTTTTGGGTTTTAAGCTCTACCTGTATCGCTGAGGCACTGTCAGGACGGCGTTACATCGGCATTGAGCTTCTTTCTGAATTAGCCAACAACGCATCGCCGCTTTGCGCACTTGTCGTGTTGCCTAACACCATCACTCAAAAGGAAATTAAAATGAATTATTCCGGTCATGAAATACTACGAAAAGATGTCCCTTTACTCATAAAGAAAATGGACATCTTCTATATACAGATTTTTAAAATTTAGCAAACATATTCATATGATTCCAACGAACTTACGGAGAATTTAATGGCACAACTGATTAAGCCGATTAAAAATCAAATGCAAGAGATTTATAAACAAATGATGACACTGGATAGTGTTTTGAAAGATTAAAAAAAGGGCGGTATATCCGCCCATTTATTTTCAAACTTCCATTTGAGATTGATTTTATTCATACTCCTCGTAAATTGTATTTTCATTCATTTTTCCTGCTTTTATTTTCTGATAATGCTAATAAATTTTTCTCGCATGAGGGTAACGATTTTTAATTGATGCATCCGCATTTCGCATTCCTGCGTTATATATCCAAACGGCTAACCAATTTTTCCCGTAGTTGGTAAAGCTACGGTTTAAAATCATTGTGCCAATATGAATATTTAAACAAGGATGATTTATTAAGCACTTTCCGATAATGAGGGGTATTAGTTTTTTTATTGATTTAGACATTTTTGTATTAATCTGCATAATACCTAAATAGAATGAGCCATCTTCATTTTTGTTTTTTGCTTTGAGATTAAACTTTTATTCCTGCCATGCTATGGCTATTACATGATCTATTTGATAGTAGATACCTGCTTTATCAAAACAATCTGCTATAGCTATTTTTGAGATAACAAGGAAAAGAGGTATAAAATGAAAGGCGAAAAAAATCATCCTGCACTGCGAAAAATTCCTTTTACTATTATTGATTTTATCGATGAAATGGGCGATGAAAAATTAAAATATGGTGAAAATAAATCAACGGCAAATCGGACTTAGGTTGCATTGGAAATCCTAAAAATAGGAGTCAGAGTTTTAAAGAAAAAAAACGAAAAAAGTGGTAATAAGGATATTATCCTGTATGAAAACCTTGCTTTGATTACCGATGTTGTCCTTAAAACCGAATTAAGAGTCGATCCCATGTTTGAATTTTCTCATAAACGACCACAGGATATTGATGATAATTATGATTAAAGCGTTTGGTTATCAAGCCGTGAAAGAAAGAATAAATGAGGTGGATTATAAAGTTAGTCATTTTTTAGACAAAATAAGATAATGCTTTTTTATTAAAAAGTACCTGAAATTAGGTGATTAATAAAATTATGTTTTGTGCTCGATGACTTCCGCTTGAGATTTTTGACTGATGGCAATTTTTTGTGGTTTTTCTTCTTTCGGTATTTCGTAATTAAAGGTTAATGTTAGTAACCCATCGGCTAAATTAGCCTTTTGGATTCTTATTCGATGGTCAAGGTTAAAACTCATCAAAAAGCCTTTTTTCTCAATACCTTTATGTAGCCATTTCTCTATTTTTCTATCATTGTTACCTTCTTCTTTTTCAGTTTCACTTTTGCCGCTGATGGTAAGTTTGTTATTCAGTACCGATATATCTAACTCGTGTTGTTGATAACCAGGAACAGTTACGGTTATCTCCATATTTTCTTTATCTTTTTGGTATAAATTATAAGCGGGTACATCTGATAAGGGTTTTTCACTGGTTATTCGGATAAACAATTTATCCATTTGAGTAAACCTGTCAGATAGCGGGTTATCGCTGAACATTGGAATAAGAGAAAAAGAACGATAAGCCATATTGTCCTCCTTTCATGCTTATTAATTCGTATATTATTTTGTTTAGTATAATACTAAGTAGGGATAACCTTATTTATTTTCAAGGGGATTTTATAGTTAATGAAAGAACTAAATATGATAAAATTGCAAATATCTGGATTATCTCAGTCAAAATTAATATCACGTATATTGCAATGGATAATTAGTTTTAGTCTATTATTGTTAGCCGTTATTTTGATTATTTTTTTGATGAAAGAAACGTTTACTTTAGCTTTATTATTATTCCAGTCGACTAATCCTACCCAGACTTATCTTTTACTCGAAGGCATCGTTAATTATTTTCTCTATTTTGAATTTATCGCATTAATAATTAAATACTTTAACTCTTTATATCATTTCCCTTTACAATATTTTGTATATATAGGTATTACAGCTATCATTCGATTAATTATCGTAGAACATAAAGACCCATTTTCTGTATTGATCTATGCAATATCGATATTGGTCATGGTCTTAGCTTTGTATTTAAGTAACGTTAAACGTCTTGTAAAATAAAAATAACTATTGATTAAAACGATAAATTATGAACTAGTGATACTCGTTTTCTAGAGTAGCAAGATATTTTTATTAAAAATACTTTTTAAGTAATTCAAAATCTAGCTATATCATAATACCTCATTCATTAATGAGTTACTTCTGATTAAATACCATTAGTAAAAATCATGTTAATCTTTGAGATTTCTGACTAATTAACAAAATTAAGGAACTTATATATCAAACATCAACACAGGTATTGTTAAATGGTTTAACGCTGATAAAGGTTTTGGATTTATTTCACCGAAAAATGGCAGTCAGGATGTGTTTGTTCATTATTCTACTATTCAAGGTAACGATTATAAAACGCTATATGAAGGACAGGAAGTGAATTTTTCAGTATAAAGAGATCATAAAGGATCTTCGGCAACCAATGTTGTCGCGCTCTCATAAAATTAAACTGATTGTATAAACTTTATAACCTGTCAGCTATTATTACTTATAGTTTCTGTCAGGTTAAGAGTGAAATTTTGAGTTTTTAAGCGTTTAATCAATAACAAAAATGATCGCGACGAATATTATTCGTGGATGTTGGTAAATTGATTACTGATACTCGAATAATAAAAAATCTTTTATTAAATTATATCTAGCTATTATACCTAAATCTGATAGATTTCCGACGATCGCTTATTGTTAAAAGTATTATTATGTATTACCCAAAAACTATAAGCAAAATTTTAAGAGTAAAGTGTTAACGCCGATTTTGCAGTTAAGTTTGAACTCATCGTATTTCCTGTTTGTAATTGATAATCTTATAATATTGACATTTCAATATTCTTTTTTGCGGTTTCGGTGTCATCAATAACGCTAAATAGGCTATCATTTCCTATTGTAAAAGAACTTATAAAAAATGTTATCCATAAACTGTTTCTATCAAATTTAATTATGCTTTATTCCTAAAGATAACACACAGATTGTAGATAAATAACCGGATAGCTAGATAATCTTTAATCACTTAACAAATAAATTCAAAATAAAGTGTTATAAACATTAGTGACCTCAAGCAGTTTTCCTAATAACTTATAGCGATTAGAAATGGATTGGCGGGGTTTTTAAGACAAATGATTTCATAGTTTTTCAAGTTGAAGATTTTTAGTTTCTTTAGCAAAGAGATAAATTATGGATCCCAATAAAAAAATTAAGACAAATATCAAAAAGGGAATAAATAATCTATCATTATCCGACTTTATTCCACCGTTTAAAGACAAAAAAAACTGGACCAATAATTTTAGCTGTTGCCCCTATTCCATAGCCCAGTCCTAGAAAAGTAGAACGGATTTTATTAGAGAATATTTCGCCCCAAAAAACGTTAATAATTCCAAAAGCGCAACAATAAAATCTATTAGGAATAAATCAAAAAATTCCAAGATATTTACGATAACAACCATCCCAATTAGAGATTTTTGATTTTTTGTTAAAGGAATAGAATCAAGCTGTTGTATTGATGAGCTGTTTAATTCTATAGGTTGCATGTTTATGTGCCCATTTAGATCACTCACATATTAAACAGTAAATTAATCCCCATACTCTTTTCTTTGATTTTCTATTTTTGCTCTTCTCCATGATGATGTGAGATGTTGATTCTATCATTTTCTTTTTCCCGTGTCTGGGGTTCTTCTTAGCGTTGAATATCAGATATTTTCCCATCATAATGTAGTAGTGAAGATTCTAGTGTTATGTCCTGCTTATCATTAATTTTATCTACCTCTATTTCCTTGTGTGAACTTTCAGGGATTTCATCTTCATTAATATTCTCGAGTTCAATCACAATCGAATGATCTTTTGTGTCACTTTTTAAGGTTGCATCAAATTGTGACAGCGAATAAAGATTGATGTTGTTTTCATCATTACCATTTTTAACACAACATATATTCCATCAGATGCACCTTTGTAAGTGGCGTCTTCTATGTCTGTTTTCCCTGTATAAACACCGACTGGAATATGTAAATTTTCGCGATGAATGCCGTGCTCATTGGTTACGGATAATAACAATTCAGGTCTGTCATGGTGGGAAAATCTTGCTACTTCAATAAGTGATGGGTCTATTTTTTGTGCCAATTTCGTGTTTCCTATTTCCTTGCTGTTTTCCCATATTCTCACTTCACTTAGGGAGAGTCAGTCTTCCTATTTGTTATAGGATGTCATGGACTGTAAATCTGTCGACTGATTTTTTAGTAATTGCTTTCATCCACTCATCATCACAAGTAAAGCTGAACATGCTCTTTTTCCCTTGATAATTCCACGTAGGTATTTATCCATTGCTGCCATTGCGCCATTCTTTTCATAGATAATGACTTAGGGGATAGAGTCACCTTGAGATGAATAGCTCGAGATTGCGTAAGTATAATCAAGATGTCGTCTATCGGTAAATTGTTTTGCTGGCTGATAGGTAGCTAGTTTGCCGTTTATTTCAATATAGAGCTTGTCTTCGTCAATACGCTGAATAATCCCACTATCGTTATTCGCAATGCTGCGGTCTTTATCCGTTGTGGTTATTCGAACTTTTTCGCCTTCTGATACTTCAATCGTTTTTCCCTCATAAAGGGCTACCACAGCAGAATTCACTTCAAGTGGTGACAGGTATCTCTTATGATTGTTTTCACGGTCTATCAGGTTCACAATGCCTTCTTTTGAAGTTCCTGTTATCTGAAAATAGTGTTATTTATTTTTGCAATGTGCCCAATCTGATTTTCCCAGAAATGGATATCTTTCAAATCCGCCTCCTGACTATTGATGAGTTGAAAAATAGGGATATTTATTGATTTTCCAAAACCATGTTTCTTTTGCATCATGGTATGTATTTTATTTCATTTTGCTCAGCATTCCGCGGTGTGATAATCACTGTGTTATCCCGAACATCTTTAGTTCGCGATAAAAAATCATCAATCACCATTTTCGAAATAAAATCTGAGGATCCGTTCATAACTGAGCTTTCAGAGATAAAGCCGTCTTTATTCTTTGCTACTCTGTCAGGTAACCGGGAGAATAATATCCAGTGATTTTTTTGTATGACCGGCAATGATGGCTTCAATGGCAGGTTTTAATTTGGGTGTTTGTCTGACGATTTCGTCCATCACGACTTTATCAGCTGCACTACGTTGCCAGGCTAGAAAGTCGCGCATCGCTCAAAGGTTTTTAGCTGTTTGGTGTCGCCTTAGAGGACGACTCTGCCCGCATTATCTGTAATGTTAATGAGTCGTAATTCTGCTAGTTTTATTGCCTATCATTGAGTTTTCGTCAATAATAAAGTAAGATATCTTTATATGATATTTTGAGGTTTTTTTTGATATTTTCCATTAAAAAAACGCGATGGTTTGCGATTTTATCCCTGCTGTATTTAATTCTTTGACCGCTTTATGGGTCGGTGCCAGGCCGATGATATTGACATCCTGACGGTTATTTTCAGGGCTTTAGCCACCATTTTAAACTGGGTGATTTTTCCGACACTAGCGTAACCTTGTATCATTATTGTCTTGTCTTTTAACGTTAAGTCAATCTCGGCGGCTTTTTGTTTACCTTGGGTTAATCCGGTAAAATTAAGAGGTTTCTTGTTTTGTATTAACGGCAATTGACTGTTTTTACTCTGTAAAATCTGCGAAAGTATTTTCACTTCGTTATCAAAATCTTCTTTACGAATAAAGCGTCCATAATGCTCCGTTATTCTGCTCACAACTTTAAAATAACTCTTTTTTGTGCATGTTTTAAATGTTTCCGAACATTCCTCAAACGAAAAATGACTTAATTTTTCTGCATCGGGGATAACATCCAGGCGGTTAAAGACCATATTTGACTTCGTTAACCTGTCAATAGCGATATTTAGCTGTTTGTTAATCTCGGTGGTGGCATTATTTTTTTGCGAAGAGGATAGCTTTTATAAATGACTCATTGCCTTGTTGGATATCAGAAAGAACCGTGGTGCTGATATCGCTTTACTGCAATCTTTTTGGGATGGCGTCGTTATCCAAGCTTGTTATGCCGATAGTGTTCTTACACTGCGTCTTATCTGGTTGGTGGTCGTATTATTGTCCTCTTTTTCATTTAATACCTCGAAAACCGGTTGATTTTTGTTAAGGCTATAACCAAACGTCTCACAGTAATGGTATTCGAGGGTGTTCTCAGCTTTCGGGGTAAATGCGGTTTTTTGCCGTGTTCATCTTTCATGATAATTTTATCGGCAAATAGAAAGGTACCTTTCTTAAGCTCGGCAATGGTAAATGTTTTTCCTGCTTGAATATTCTGACCAAATGTGCCGGTTGATTTTACTTTATCGCCTTCTATCAGATCCATTTATTGTATTTTGAAGAGGCGAAAATGACTGTCAATTTTATTGACCGATAATGCGCTGATTTGGCCTTCGGTATTTTATAACAACAGTTTATTTCTTTGTTTACTAATCCATTTTATCTGATATTGCTGTCTTTCATTTTCTGTGGTGCGTTCCAGTATCATGCATATTTTATAGGTGTTGCGCTGATTTCGGTTGGGTACATCCAAGAACACCAATTTTTTGTTCTCAGACAGTAATCCTTTTTCGATTAAAATATTGCATGTTTTTGTTGTTATTGCTTCTTTTGTTAGGTTATTACCTGCATGAATGATTATGTCTTTATTTAAGGCGTAAAAATTAGCAAAATGATTGACTGTGGTATGAATTCTGCTTTCTTTATCCTGGTCAGATCTAAAATAGAGGCGTTTATCGGTTCGGCTCCGAGGGTTTTGGCTATTTCACTGTAGAGGCCAATGTTTTTACGGCTGGCACTGTTTAATGCAATAACTGTGCCGCCATCTGTATACGAACGAACAAGTAATGACTCTACTTTGTTAAGGGGGAATGTTCAGACTGCTAAATACCGATTAATTACCGTTTGTTGTTATTTTTTTAAATTTTCCCTTAAATAGTCATCAATGCTGATGTTTGTTACTTTTTTATCTAAATGTACCTGTAATTTACCGCTAATTTTTTTATTAGGGCTAATGATGACGGTGTTTAGCTTATTTTCTTTTGCCAGGCTATAAATTTCCTCGATTACCTTAATTTCAGGCGCAAATCCGCCTTTAAGATTAATCAGATTAAATCTGATATTATTTTGAGGGATATTTTTTGCTAACACACTTTCTTTTTTTGTCTGTAGTCAATTTTTACTATATACCTCAACTGATGAATTAAAGTACTGACGTTATTTTCCTGTTTAAGATGGTTTTTGTGGTTAAAAGGCTGCTTTCAGGATTAAGCTGCACGAAGTTGCCCTGTTCAATCTCTTTCTTGATTTTTCAGTACACAACGTTTCTAACACTTCCTGTTGGCAGGGAATGCGATTAATGACATGGGTTAATAAAATGCATCATAGGAAAACCGCGTTTTTTATCAGACGGCGCTTTAATGGGTTATATAATAGCCTCTTTAAGGTCAACCTCTGGTGTTGATGAGTTGACTATTTCTATTTTTTCACTTTATCTGCTGAATAACCGGTTTTTGCTAGCGTTGATTACCACTATTTTTGGACTTTCTCGATATTTTTAAAGGCTTTCGCTTTACCGGTAGCTAACACGGCTGCAATTTTTTGTTTAGCCGAAGCCATTTCGCCAACGGCCTCAACAATCTCTTTTCGCCTCAATGAAAAGAGCTCTGTTGGAACACCTTCACCAAACCATTGCGTCCCTTCTTCACCGACAAAGTAATAGTTACCTTTTTTTCATAATAGTTTGCAGTGGGGGCACTGCCGCCACTTGGGATATTCTTGACCTAGAGTATAGGTTAAACCTCCTTTTCTGTGCTTTTTTCATGCTTGAGGTTGCTGTTTGTCTCCTATGCGCGGTTATCTAGGTTGTTTTCCTCTATTTCTAATACCCGTTTACCTGTTTTTGCCGTGCCATAGTAATTAACCGATTCAATATAATGAGAAGATTCAGGTGGCGTCATTTCAATCATCTGTAGGTTATTGGTCTGATTCATTGCGTTGACCGGTTACCAGTTTATCTGCTTTTCTTTCAATCATTGACCTATCCAGTTATTGCTCAATCTGACTATCAAAAATCGCGGCAACATTGTGCTCAATGTTCCCTACCGCAATCGTTTTATACTGTTTGTATGCTGAGGTCAGTTTGACAATCGGCACATCCCCCAAGAGCGAGACCACGCACTGTAAATCATCTAAATTTTGAATATCTGAGAAATTGATAATCTTTTCACGAGTATCTTCTTTGGAAAAGTTTACCCCATCACGTATCGTATCGATACCATAGCTATTACTGGTCACGGAATTTCAGTAAACCGGCTTCACCCAGTTCTTTTATACCCATTGAGCGACATTGCCACTGTGGACACGAAAATAAAGTGTGGTGTTAATGTTGACCAAATCCCAGATAGTGGGCTTCGGAGAGATAATCGAGAATGACGGGCAGTTTATGCAGGCAGGGTAACTCATCTAACACTGCTCAGATACATCGTTCTCGGCTGGGGGGGCAACGCCAATATTGATTGTATAGTGATATTAAGCTAGCTAAAAGCGGATATTTGTACCAGTGAACGTGATAAATCCCGCCTGGGTCTTCATTGATCCCTTTGGTGCCCTTTTCTCGACGCCAATCTTTCCAATCGGGATAGTAAATCCACCCATATTGACCATGCACATAGATCAGGGCACGGGTAACATAGGTCATGGCAAACTGCTCCCAAAAACCAATCGGAATGACCAATGTACTGAAATAACGGCGGCTGTGCCAGACATACCTGAATGGGTTATGAGGTATTTGGTGTATCCAGTAACTAACTACCACTTAATCCAAGATTACCGAAGCTAATTAGAAACAGACAACGCCAGCAAATATCGATGATGGGATTGACCAAACGACCCTCACACAATGACGTTTTCGCTGACAGTATCTCGGATTAAGCCGCAAAAAAGCTAACAGCATGTATAAGAGGCGTGTTTTCATTATTCCCCTCGACCTGCTTTTTCAACGGCAACTAATAACGTTTTTTTATCCACCATACCCGTTAAAATCGTGGTGTTTTCCTCAGCAGGATTAGCAAAATTGACAATAATAAAAGTGGGAAGCTTTTTAATATTTAACTGGTTAGCGTAATGTGCCGTTACGAGTGACATAACATCATTATCAATGGCAGTATTCGCTAATTCAGTTTGAATATCCGTAAGAGATACTTTAGATTTTTCTATTGCTTGCTGAACATTAGCGTTTTTAAATAACTCAATAAAATATTTTAAAAATGCCGTTTCTCCTCCTCTATGCCAAACCATCAATTCCGTCTGTGCACCTAAAATAGATTGTTCTGATTTATCCGGTAAATTTTTAAAAACAAATCGGATATCAGTATGTGTTTTTGCCAGATTTAAAATCATCGGTGCCATCTTTGCACAAGACTTACAATGATAGTTATATAGCACAATAACACCCATCCTAGCCTTTTCATTTAAAACGGGTGTTAATTTTCCTATGTACATTTCGTAAGCTTCGACCATTCTTTTAATGTTTCGCGAAGATAATGATGTTTCTGCCAGTGAAACCATTGGCAGCAAAAATGTGCCGAGCAGTAATCCGATAGTGAGATGTCTTTTCATAATTTTTTCCATTTTGAGTGTATAGTTTCATTGTACTAACACCTCAGTAATTCGTAGTAACGATTCGTTCGGCATTTCATCCACCACACTGGGTAATTTTCTATGCCAAACCGGTCAAAAAACCACCCTGGTCAAAGTAGAGACGCTGATTTAAGGTCTCTGCTATCGTTTTTATATTGCCGTTCATCAAAATGATTTTACTGATGGCGGTTGCCGGTTTTTGCGTTGTTAAACCGCTACCAGAGCAATGGAATTATTGTCTAACAGACCACATCGAATAGAAAGAAAACGATGGTCACAAACCTCAACCGAGGATTAGTGCACCTAAAATCGGGATTTTAGATTAAAAAAAACACGATCAGATGAAATCTTAACTAGAAACAGACTCAATAAACTTATTTTGTCACTTTTTAGCAATAATCGATGTGTTTTAATCTTCACTTAAAATCGACTCAATTTCCTAACCATCAAGATATTGTTATTGATGGCGGGGATTACAGCTTATTTTTATTGAGATTATAACGGATAGAATGAAAGTAGAAATTACTTTATAAAGAATGATGAAAAGCGCCGTCAGTCAGGTTATTTTTCCACATCATTGTTGTATTAATATAATTCTGATAGAAGTTTCAGCTAATACTGAAGAGATGAAGAACCTTGCAAACGTGATTTTACCCCAATTTTTCAACTTCTAGAACATAATCGTATTAATTAGGGTACTCATCCATAGAAATATGAAAATTATTCCCATGATTGTTGGTCGATCTTTTATAGACTGAAAATAATCTTGGGGTTCTCCTAAGCTTGAAAGAATAAAATCCAGAAAAACAAGTAAAATATCACAAAGCAAACCATAACGGACGGCGGTATTAGCAAATAGTTTCCCATAAAGTTCTTGCATAATATTGGTTGGTGAAAATGTCAATGGGAAGACTATAAGTCCCATTGACAGGTCTAATGGGTAGCCAAATATCAATATTGTTTTATGATTAAAGAATAAAAGCGTTGCGGAACTCAAAGCTATGCAAAAGAGAACAGGTAAAAAATTCTACCATGACCAGAATCAGTTGTTTTACCAAAAAAATATCAAGTATCTTAAGTTTAAGATCAATAATTATTTTAAGTTGTTAATATTATTGGAATAATTTTTGAGTTTATTTCGGAAGCTATTCTTTTTCCAGCTTTATTTGATATTTTTTATTGTCTTTCCAATTTGTTAACCTGACGATTTTCATATTATAGTTTCTTAGGTAAAAACAGAATATTCCTTCTTTTTTTAAAGCAGTATTATTAATAAATAACATAATCATTTTTTACAAGAAAAGTGGAAAAATTAATATTTCACATCATCATGAAGAAGAGTAAAAATAGAAAATTAAAGAAAAAGAGTATGGCGATTAACTTATTTAGTTAATCATTGAAATCTGTGACTTGGGGTAAATTCATCCACCAGATGAGGTGAAAAATATGGAGAAAACCCTGTCGCCATCACTTATAATAGGAAAAAATATAATGACTAAAAAATTTTTTTCGAATACAGGAAAAAATAATTATATAAAGCAACATTTGGATAAACAATTAGCTAAATATGACAAGGTAAACTACGTCTACGCTGTAATGAATAAAAAAAACACAGATGACATGATGATTATTAGTGATTTATCTGATGATCTTATCAATAATTATCTTAACAAGAAAACTCAAGACATTGATCCTGTCATTATTAAAGCATTAAATCGTATTTCGTCTTTTTCTTGGGATGAAAATATTAAAATTAACTCCATATGGCCAGTTAAAAAAGTCTTTGAACCAATAAAAATGCTTAATATTAGCGGTTATGCTTTTATTTTGCATGATCACCTTAATAACTTAGCCATACTATCTCTATACATAGATAAATTTTTAATAAAAGATATTAGTTTTTTTATCAATAGTAATAAAGATGAACTTCAGGGATTATTAATTCATACCCATGAAATGCTTCTTTCTTTATATCAGAATGAAAATACAACTGAAAAAATTATATTTTCTCTCCGTGAATCAGAAGTCCTTTACTGGTGTAGCATTGGGAAAACTTATTCAGAAATTGGTATTATACTTAATATAAGTGCTAACACTGTAAAATTTCATATGGGAAATATTGTAAAAAAACTTGGGGTCATTAATGCGAAGCATGCCATCAGCTTAAGCGTAAAACTTAACCTTGTTTCTCACCCAACAGATAAAAGTAATAAAATAACATAAAAAATCGATCGTTAAGTGGTTCTTCTATCACCTACCAGCTATCGCAGCAACGGCTTTAAAAACAGATCAGTTCTGAGGATCACGCCAAACCGGATATAATTTAGGAAAACCCTCAATACTTATCGGGGAGCCAGCATCAATATACCCCCATCTTCTAATCAGGGTTCGTGTGCTAAACCTTGTACATTCAGCGTAACAAGGTAAGTTATCCTTATCAAGGATAACATTAAATTCACTGAATAAATCACCCACTAAGCCTCTACCTCGGCACGAACGCTTTACTGCAAGAAGAGAAATATAATAGTGAGGAAAGGTTTGTGGATGATATTTCTCAAGTCCGTCTATAAACGCCACTGCTTTTGAATAGTCTCCTCCGCACACTTTGCGTAGCTGATTATCAATCATAGTAAGCTCTTCTTTGGTCATTGCCATAGCTTCAGGTCGAAAATAGACCAAGGCCCCAGCATCATTTTCTGCAAGAAGTATACCTCCATATTTGCTGGCAAAATTAACGTAAATACGAAAAAAATTCCGTAATACATCAATAAGGCTTTCAGGATCACGACCTGTGAATATAAGCTGGTGTACTGGTTCTTCAGAAAATGCTATCGCCAGAAGATCACATACATTTTCCAGCTCAGTATCTTTCGCATGTCTACATTTCATTGTTATTCCTTATTATCATTAAAAATATGAAAACAAACTAATAGATAGCAAAATTATAACTATAGTGAGGTGATTAATTTAAATTTTTAATTAATATAAATATTGTTCACATCAGGAAAAATGCTTCAAAAAATAAATAATAAGGGGTTCTAATTTTGAACCCCAACAATAAATCGCCTTTTAGTTTTTCCTGGTTACCTCTCTTAATCAGGAAAAATTATTGTGATTAACATAAGTAAGCACAGAACAACATTTCAGCGACTACAGCCAGGTATGTTCGTTTTTTACAACGAAGAAGTTGTTAAAATAATAAGATTACGAGAGCGTAAATTAACCGAAAAAGGCTTGTTCTACCATTTTGATGTTAATGGCGGAAACGGAAGCTTGATAGGTGAAAGTGGAAAGAAGATATTTGTTACTAACTAAATGGAATTATTAAAGAACGATAGCTCGCCGATGGCGAGAACGTCGCTGCTTTGCAGCTCCAATCCTAGGCAACCCCCTTCAGATCTTTTATACTCTTCACTATGTCAATTCCTAGACCGACAAAATTACTCTTTCAGTATAATGATGGCTGAAAGCATTTCCTGGAAAAATACGGTGATTCTCAGTGAGTGGACAAAAATTTCTGTAGAGCGCATGCTTGGCTGTGATACCTGTGTTATAGGTGTCCGATGCTATTGCTGCACTTCCAACAATTGCACCCATTCTCATTTTTTCTGCCAGAGCTGAAAAAATAAGGCCTGCAGTGCCTGTGGATTTAAAGCTGCTGAGCAATGGATAGCAGAAAAACAACATATCCTGCCTAATTTTGATTGGCAGCATATCACCTTTACTATTTCCTCACTTACTCTGGTCTTTCTTTAATGATAACTGGCCGTTACTTAACAAGATTTTCCGTTGTGCAACACAAGCTATGTTGCGTTTTGCGCGTAAAATAGGGGTTGAAATTGGCATTTTCTACGCATTGCATACCTACGGGCGCCAACTAAATCAACATCCGCATATTCATTTTTCCATCACCCATGGCGGGTTGTACCTTAAAAAAGGTGTCTGGAAAAATGGCTTTTTAAAAAGAAAGCGGTTGAGCATCTATGGCTAATAGGCCGTCATCCGTGTATTGCTCAAAATTACTCGCAGATTAACCCAATAAACTTACCCGGATTTGCCACGTTGATAAAGGGATTTTAGGCACCGATACTTATCAAGGCATTCTTTGTGGTAATAGACTGCGGTTTAACAACGCATAAACCGCAATCTAGGATTAGTCCACCTAAAATCGGGATTTTAGATTAAAAAAAACACGATCAGATGAAGTTTTAACTCGAAACAGACTCAATAAACTGATTTTGTCACTTTTTAGCAATAATCGATGTGTTTTGAGCCGCACTTAAAAATCGAGTCAATGTTCTAACCATGAACACTACCTTTTTCCAATACGCAAGATTTCTAACTCTTCCCATTTATTCAAAGTTATTTTTAAAAGTAACAACACTATATGCCGGTATTTGCATAGTAAATGTGTTTGTCGATTTATCTTTTCTGATATCATCTAATTTAATCCAATTGTTACCTTCTCCTTCTGAAGTCATGTAAGGTGTTAATATGTTGATATCAGAACCAATTACTTCGAATTCTATTTCATTATCATGATGATTATCATTAATTGTAACCATTACAAAAGAGTTTTCTTTATTAGGGTCTTTGAAGGCGGAATACAGAATTCCGTTATACGACTTATTTTTTGATGTATTAATACGGGTAAAACCAGGGTTGATGTATCTGGTATAATTACCATAAGCATAAAAAACTTTTCCTTTGCTATAAGTATCACCATCAGTTTTAATCAAGCATTCATTACTACTTTTTTCAACACCAAGCCAGAATGTGAAAGCATTTACATTACCTTTTGTTAGAAAATTGTGCAGACTAGTGACGAATTCCAATCCCTTTTTCATGCTAGGATCAAACGCTTTAGTTTCTGAAATTTCTGTTACCCATCTAGGTTTTGAAGATCGATTGAAGATCCAGTTATAAGCTTTTTGATTATAAGTAACATCAGTTTCTGAAAAAATAAAATTGGGTATGCTGTAACCGTGGCTTGCACAGATATCTATTTTATTAAAGGTGCCATTAATCCACATAAAAGCAAGGCTAGAAAATGTGTAAATATCAGATAAAAACCAGTTTGCACATTCTCCCATGATTGTTTTTATCTTCATATTTTTTTTATTCAGGGTATCTTTTAGCTTTGGAATAAACCTGGCAGCATCCGTTGGAAACCAGATTGTACCAGCCCAATCTGGAGTTGGGAATTCAGGTTCATTCATCGGTGAAATACTGTATAAAGGAATATCTGCCTTTTCAAAATCTAGACAGATGTTTAAAATATATTCACAAAAATCATCATCATGATCTGGATTTAGGCGATTCAAATTTTTTCCTTCTATTTGCCCAGGAATCGTTTTCATATAAGCAGGTGGAGACCAAGTACTGGCAAAGATTTTGTTTATATTATATTTCTCTTTTGCGTTTTTTAGTACCCAATATTGATTTATTGGTTCCTCAAGTTCTGTAGAGTCGTAATTATAATCAATCTGTGCCCTTACAATAGAAAGGTTTAATCCGTTTTTTGAAAAAAGCTCACTCAGTATGCTTTCTCTATTTCTGTCTTGGTAAAAAAGCTCTCCTCTTCCTGCAAAGACACCAAAACCATCTATATTCTGTTTCTCTTCTTCGTAATATATTTTTTCTTTTTTCTCCCAGGGAAAACATTTATCACTATGATTTACATATTTGTTTTGGGAATCATTATCAGTAAAAAAATTGTTGTCATTGTTATTGTTAATGGCTTGTAGTTTTGTTAAAATGCTTACAAGCTCTGTTGAAATAGCCGGATCATTTACTCCGTTATCAGCCATCAACTTATCAAATTGAACTTTGTTAAAAAATTCTGATGGATAACAAGAATTTTCCGGGCTAAATATATTTTTATCAAATTCATAATGGTTTGATATTTCCTTGTTTGTCTCTTTGAGCATTTGCAACAAAATAGCATTCATCATATTACTTCACACCTTATAAATATTTATATAAAAGAGAATTAAAGCTTTTCATTTAAAGTTTAAAATTTATCACTACAAAAGGTCAAATTAAAAATTCCTTTTTTCAAGCAAATGTACAGCCGAAAAATGCCGTAAGTTGTGGAATTTTCTAATCCTGAATTTTTCCAACAGCTCCTTAACGATTCCTGTCGTACTGTAATTTAACTTCAACCTTTTTCCCGAGTGGCTGGCAATTAGTGGTTCATTTAACCCAAACTTGTTTTTACAATAAAATTAACAGAGATTTTGGCACTGATAACAATCGCTGAACGTCATATTTTAGGTCTTTTATCACCCCAAGGCGGGTTACATGTTTTGATACATTCAGGTATTTTCCTTGAATATTGGTATAACCCAACGCCAATATTTCACTGATACACAGATCCAACTTCGAAGCCAGAATAAAGGTGATTTTTTCCCTGACTATCGATTCCTTAATAATGCTTTCAACAGTCCAAAATGCCGGAATAAAAATTGAGTTTTCTTCTTTCCTTTTCAATTTAGGAATAGGACTCACGCCAAAATTCCGTATCGCTTTAAGCTACAAATAGGCAGAATCCAAATGCTTAAGCGTATTTCCCGGTAAACGTTACATTCACTCCGCCGAATATTCAACGCGAGTTTTGATTGCAACATTTCATCGATTGAAAATAAGGCATGACAAATAATATTAAGCGAAGAATGACGCAACCGTCCAGTTTCACGATGATCCACTTTTTTACAACATAAAACTGGATCAATTTGCAAAGAGGAGAGTCCAAACATTTCTCTTTTTCTTTTGCAGTCATCTCACTAAATCGCTCGGATTCACTCAGAAAAAGAAAACGGCACTCCGCATCGAGAGCTTTAAAGTTTTTATAGAAACGGCCTGCTGGATTTTCATAATGAACCCGAAAACCTTCGCTACCGTGGCGATTTTTGATTAATTTAAT
This sequence comes from Candidatus Phloeobacter fragariae, assembly GCA_047291315.1. Lineage (GTDB taxonomy): Bacteria > Pseudomonadota > Gammaproteobacteria > Enterobacterales > Enterobacteriaceae > Arsenophonus > Arsenophonus fragariae. The sequence goes on from JBDPYZ010000006.1 coordinate 98,693, forward strand.
TGAACTCCTTTTAGATTATTGTCGCTGCGCTTTTATATAATCCTGTAACCCTAAGATTTGGGCGGTGACCGTAGAAATTTTCTCTCGTAAGGTGTAATAAGCCTGTTCAGCGTCTGATGTAAGTCGGGCGGTGTGGCCATCCTCCACGCGGGCGGAGGAAGAAGATCCTGACTCTTCGGGACAGGTGCACTGACACGCAACCGCTTAAAACCCCTAACAACATCCAGTCTAAGTGCCTCAATCGTCTGTCTTGAATTTATTAATCCCTGATAATGTTGTTTGTCAATCTTGGCCAGTTGGTCAAACTGAATACGTTATGTCTGCAACTGGTGTTCGGTTTTTTCCACCTTCTGCCGGGTATGCTCCGCTTTCACCTGCCAGAGGGTGGTCTGTAAGCGATAATGCATCAGGCCAATCGACAACACTGTTATTTTACCATCAACAGGACAATGAGCGCCCAATCTCCCCCGCTCCAGTACCCCTTCCTGATGCATATAATGGCCACACACGCCAGAAAAAATCCGCCTGTAATTCCAGCTTCACCGATAACTTATTGGCGGCTTTCGTTGACATATTAGCCTGTGCCAGGGTCCACTTTTTTCAGAACACACAGCAGATGTTGAACAGGATGACCCTCTTCATGAGTTATCACATAACCAAAGGCAAATTGACCGTCTACCCGCAATTTGTCTTTCATCTCATAATAAAATGACAGGTCAATATATATCATGCTATCAACTAGGCAATAAAATTGCTCTATCAGGGTATAATCCGTGCCACAGCCCGTCTGTGTCTCTTTGCGGTACATCACCAGTTTCGGCAGCCGGTAATCACCGACAGATTCAGCAAAAATCTTTTACTGACATCTTCGGTTGACGCCAGCATCACCTAAGTAAACCAGGACGCTTCGTCCTCATCAACAAAACGGTTTACGAACAACAGTGCTTTCGGCTCCTGAACCGAGATGGCAAAAGCCAAGTGATAGCCATTAGTAATAGTAGAAGAATAACGACCACCCACACCAGCGGGAAAATGCAAAACCTTCAGCAGATAGGCGTTTGGGTTTCTGGTGCAGTTTCCTTTACTTTCCAGGTTTCTTCAGGCGCCACAGTGCTTCTTCCAAGCTAGAATACTCTTCCTGTGCTTCGGTTTTGTTACGCCGGTCTTCCACATGATCGATTTCCCGTCTTTCTTTCCAGTGCATTCCTGTCCCTTTTGCGTCAATAAAAAACCCCGCAAAAACGGGGTTCATAAGTTAGTTAAATTTAGCAAAAAACCTCACCTTTCAGGCGAGAGAGAATGTCAACAAACTGGTTAATAATTAATTGAGTATTTTCACTGTGTTGATGCTGAACACCTATCTCGTCAAAAATCAATAAATCAACTTTGCAAAGTTCACTCAGTAATTCCTGCTCTGTCAACTTTGAGTTTTTTCGTAAGTTAACCAAAAACACATCATCAAATCAGCGACAGTAATGCACAAAACAGATCGGCCTTTGGTCATCAAATGACCTATCGCAGCTGCGAGATGATTTTTCCCTGTTCCACAGCCGCCACTAAAGATAAATCCGCCAAAACCAGCACCAAAATTCTTTGCAAACGAGATTGATTGATTTAGTACATTCCGTTGCACTTCGTTAAAAATCTGATAATTCTCAAAACGGCAATCTTGATGAATCAGTGATATGCCAGAGCGACAAATCAAGTAATTAATCCGTTTTTTCCGACGAAATACCACATCTTTCAGACTGGCTTCCTGTGATATTTTTACACCTTTGCCAAATGTTCTTTCCAACTAGTGGTAATTGGACGAATATGTGCGGGCATGATTTTTTGTAACCGTTGAATAATATTCATAAAACCCCCTCATTGAAAACATAGTGTCACCAGTTAATTACCATAAAGCCTTCTGGGTTGCTTGGTACTGTTGTTACTTGATTGATTAGGTTTGTCGCCCGATGTTTATGGATTTATTCGGTTCAAACAATCTTTGATAACCATTAGCGATACTGGTGTTTATAATATCTTCTGGTTGATAACCGCTTTCACGATACTTAACCAGAAGCTTGATAGTCTGATTAACCGTCATTTGATAGTTTTGTTAATCTCTTTACGGTATTGCAACCAAGAATTCTAGATAGACTCCGATAACAAACTTAGAAATTCTACTGAGCTTGAGTCAAAAACTTTCGATTTTTTCATAAGGGAGATTATAAAGGGATCTATTGTAGTAATCTCTTGATCAAACGAACTCAACTTTGTTGAGCCCCGACATCCACATTGTGGATGTCGGGGCAAACTCTTTTATCATCTGGAGAAAAACGCTTTTTTGAGTTTGCAAAATTATCCAGAATTTCGTCTAGTTTTTCTTCATCAATTCGGTAATAAGTTTTGTTCTCAAGTCGCTTTTCTGTCACTATCAACACACCCGTTTCAGTTAATTTTTTAATTGCCGTTCGTTGCTCATGATATGTCAATTCGGTTTCTTCTTCGATCTCATCACGGATTTTGTATACGCCAAACTCAGAACTAGCTTTGTCCTGCCAGTAAAAAATTGGGGAAAAAGAATCTCTGAGGTTAATCCCACGAGAGGTTTTGCTAAATTTGGATAATACGCATGATGGGGATTACCTATTAATCGCAATGTAGCAGCACTTTTAACTCAATCACTCCGGTCATTTATTGAAATTTTGAGAATTATTTCATATGAAACCACATGATCATCATATGAAATAATTTATAATCTCCCAGATGTGGGTTAAAAAAGATTTTCGGAAAATTATTTTTAATAATAAAAATCGTCATTGATTCGCGCCCTTTTTTCGATTAGTTTCTGTTTTTTGCGGTGTGTCATGAACAGATTGGTATAAGTCACAATTTTTTGTTTATAGTCCAATAATTTTTGTCGGGGCTTTTCGTGTTGCCAAAAGACTTTTTTGAGTGCTTGATTCAATGCTCTTGCAGCTTCATTTCGCTTCAAAATTTCGCCAAATTTCTCATTATATCGAGTTTTTGCATTATCTTTTTTTGGTAATATGACAACTTTTACGCTATCACCTTGCATTTTCAAAATGGCTTTCTACTCGTATGTCTTGTATTGATATTTTTTTATGGGTTATCCGCGCTTGGCGCAAAAAGAAATAAAAAACATTAAAACAGAATACTTATATTTATGTGTTCTGCCTGCCAGAGACTAGGGAAGAAAAACAAATGGTGAAAGAGCAAAACTGTGTAAAGAATCAGCTAAAAAACGATTTCTAATTATTACAAACAAAAAATTGTCAATAATTCAATTATTTTCAGTAAGTTATATAAAATATCACGTCAAAATAAAGTGATCAAAATCAGCAACTTACGTAGCTGAACTTTTTTCATGGGCAATAGCTAATTTATCGACAAAAAATGGCCATTATTTTTTTAAGGCTTTTTATTTAAAAATGATGGTTTAATCCAGTTAGTTTTTGACAAATATTCACTTGCCACTTTCCTCTATCAGACTTCCATTGCCGCTATCAACCTAAAAATGATACATCAAGCCTTTTTCGGTTATTTTTCGTTCGTTTAATTTTGTGATTTTGATGATTTCGTTGTTGTGAAAAACGGACATCCCCAGCTGTAGTTATTGAAAAGTGATTCTGTATTTATTTGTGATTATCATTAGGTGGCAGACTGAATGGGATGATCAATACCCTACTGTAAGAAAATGAAGAGCCTTTCCGCTCGGCCATACAGCCCACCATAGAAGGGGCAGTGACCGGATAGCTGCGATAACCTCCAACTTTTATTTAGTATCAAAAACATTCGTTTTTGATACGGTTCAAACCGCAATTTATTTTTCTGTGAAAATCCCCCTTCTTACGTTTCAATATCCGTCTCAAAAATAAAGTGCCAATATTTATCTCCTTGAACAGATTATGGCACATTTTTAGGAGCAATTTTCATGCTGATTGGCAATGCCAGAGTTTCAACTCCATCTCAAAGTCTGGATCTGCAAATCAAGGCGCTAAATGAAGCTGGTTGTGACAAAATCTTCACTGATATCACCAGTGGTGTCAGGACTCAAAGATGCTGAAATGGTTCTGCGATAAGGTGATCCCCTGGTGGTCTGAAAGCTGGATCGCCTGGGCTGATATTATTAGTTTTGAAGAGCTTAGGCAGGAGATCCACGAGGTGCTGAATGTCGTGGAAAATTGGAATAATACGGCCTACCATAGCTTCGGTATTGGTGTTTTTCTCGACGCAGACCGTCTGAAATTTGTTAAATTCTTCGCGTGTCTGGCGATCAAGGTCTTTGCGATCGACAACAAACATTTCTCAATATCAGGGTTGTCCTTTAGTAATGTCCAGACTTTGAAAGAAGTCAGTGTTTTGCCTGAACCCGTCGTATGTAAAATGTAGCCATTACCACGATTTTGGTGAATGGCATCAACCATCGCTTTAACAGCATAGAGAAGTCATCAGCAAAGTCATACAGGTTGGTTATCTTGTTATTATCTTTATCGGCATGCCGATAAATGGGCAGAAACCGCTCCTCTGCATTAAAACTGAAGTGTTCTTTCGGTTATTCGCACAGTAGAGTGTATCATTGCCGTTACTGACGATAAACAATTGCATAAAACAAAACAGTGTATAGGTATAACTATTACCTGTCTCATTCTTGTAATCAACAATTTGTTGTATCGTTTTGCGCGGACTTAACTGAAAAGCCTTAAGCTCAATTTGTACCAGGGGTAGACCGTTAATCAGAAAGATGACATCATATAGTTGATGGCTATTTTCGGTATTAATGCGAAATTGATTAACGACTTCAAAATCATTCTTGCACCAGTCTTTTATGTTCACCAGTATATGTTCAAGCGGTGTACCATCTTCTCGGGTGAATTTGCCTTTTTCGCGCAGCAACGAAAATATTGGACGTAATTATCTCATCACGCAAGCGGCTGAATTCTGCATCGGTAAGACTGATACGGTTTAGGATTTCAAACTTCTTGTGAAAGTTTCGTTCAAGACTGACCTTATCACGGATATCGTCCAGATAGATATACTTCAGCTCTCGCAGTTTGGCGATTAAACCTTGTTCAATATGTTGTTCTTTGGTCATAAAAGAAACCTGGTGATTTTACTACATGAGGAGAAAATTTTATCATTCTCAGTTTTTAGTTAATGGAATAATGCATTGTGTAGATTAATGGATTGATTTATTTCGGCGTGCCAAACGTTGCAAATTATCATCAACATCGGCTGGGTTACTTCTCCGACTATCTGACCGTCTTTGTCATAACGAAACGCGCCTAACTGGATAAGTGAGCGATAATCAGGGTGATAACCAATACTACCCAAGCACGCTCTTAAATGCTTTCTGGCTATCGCCTTCACCTCTTGCCACATATCCTGCTGGATGCCTATTTTCATTAGAAGCAACTTGCCATCAGGAAAAAGATAAGGCCAAAAAGCCGTTATCTGTGAGATTGCCTCATTTAACGGCAATCGCTTTTTAGGCGGAGTGGGAGGTTTCGGTATTTTACCATTAACCCCTTGCTTGAGTTTGGTAACAGGCTTCTTGGGCAGTTGTTTGGTTACTTTTGGAGGATTAGTTTTTTTTGCCTGTTTTTGGTGAACCGCATTGACCCAGACCTTTTTACGGTAAACAGGGCTACTTTTGGTCTGCTTTTCATGAGAAGCCTTTCTGGGGCGATTTAGACTTAATTTATTGCGTTCCATCATGATTTAATCTTTAAACAAGTTACTCATTTCAGTACCAGTTAAACCCGTAAATTTCATCACTGATTGCCTGTCCATACCACTTTCCAACATTTGACGGGCTATCTTCATTGAAGCCTGTTTTTCACCTTCAAGTTTTCCTTGTTGTATACCTTCTTGACGTATACCTTGAGCAATATTCATCAGTGCCCCTCGTGTTTTTCTGATTGCCTTGCTATCTCATTAATTAATTGCGCTGGTTGCTCCACATTACCTTCCTGTCTTCCTGTATGAGATAGTTAAACAGAGTGATTACCTGATTATCGGTATAATAATTATACGACAATAATTTAACAATTTCATTCAGTAACTCCGTCATGTCGCGTCTACGAATGTGCTTCTGTAGTAATTCCAATAAGCCCCATTCTGCGGTGTTGCATAATTTCACCGTCTTCCAGTGTTGTCACATCGACTAACTTAAACGGTTTGGTATAAAATTTTTCGGCAATATTTCTGCCACTAAAGCAATCCAGCCAGTCAGTACTATACAGATGCGGACTTTTCTCACCACAATAAAACAAGATAGGAAAAACCAGAGGCAACTCCTTGTCGCCAGCTTCTAAATTTTTTTGCATCGCAAACATACTATAGCGCATAAGTCGCCATGCCATCAATTTATCGGGTATGGACTGATGCGCTATTAGCAAATAGAGATAACTTTGACCCTGTTTAGTATTGGAGTATATCACTCTGATAGTTTTTCATCTCACTATCGACAAATGAGCCGGACTCTGCCTTTTGGCTGTCTAATTCACACAGTGCTTTAATCTCATTAGGCAGCTAAATATCGAAGAAATCTTTCGCTGTCTCTTTCTCACTTAAAAACTGTTTGAATACGGCATCGTAGGGCGTCCGGGTGAATTTTTTTCTCATCTTGTAATATTCCATTCGCTTTTAAATTAGAGAAATTTTTAATTAAGGGAGTTCGAAGGACAAGGTAAAAAGACCTTATCAGGCATTATCTCTTCGCTAACTTTCTTAAAATCATCAATATCAATCACATAGATCGTTAATGAATTACTTGGTACAAAGTAATTCATTAACTGGAGATATCGAAAGCTCATCAGGATTCTTGTAACTCACCTCCCCGACTTTTATAAATGTTGATAATCCCTTATCGATACAATAATCATCTGCTTCATCGTAAGTATCAAAAAACTGTGAAGAAAGCTGATTATTGATATGAAATACCAAAACACGGTTTAACTATAAACAAATTGTCTTTGCATTTTATATTTAACTTTTTCAAACTGCGTTTTTTATTCATCTGATATTTTCACTGTTTGCATAGCAAATTGCATAATAACAAACGAATAGGCAATCTTTTCATTACATGACATTAATTCTTCATACTATCAAAACACCTGGTTAACCTCACGGGGTGTTTTTGCCTGAAAATTAAAACTTGATACAAAACGCATTCTAAAAGACGAAAAAATAAGACGTAAGGGGGCATTTTTTGAGAAAAAACCTTAAAATGAATTACGGGCGATTTTAGAGGGTGATATGTGGGTTATTTCTGTTTTAGTTTTTAAAATTATCACTTATTCAAATTCCTGATAGACAATATTTAGCTTTCCGAAATGGTTCGGTTTCGTACAGAGCTAAAATACCTGTACAAAAATAATCAAATTCAATTCCGGACAGATATTTTAATTAGTACCTGGTTTTCGTACAGTTCTGCGTTATTTGACCGCTTTCTTTAAATCTTTACCAGCTTAAAACTAGGTACGTTTTCAGTAGAAATTTAAATAACCTCGCATGTCTTTGGATTACGATCTTTTTTAGCTGCTCTTGGTTTAATCTGAAGCTACCAAAGCCAATCAGTTGTATGTCATTATCAGACTTAAGCGATTCTTTCACGGTTTTAATAAATGTATTGATTGCTTTCTCTGAATTTTTCTTGGTTAGATTGGCTTTTTCAGAGATTTTGTTGATAAGTTATGTTTTGTTCATTTTGTGCCGGATTTAATGGATAAGCTAATACTTTTGATGCTAACTGTAGCAAAAGTATAGTGCAATGTTTTAAAATTAATTTATTCAAAAAGATTTTTTTAATTAAAACCCCACCGCTCGCTGCAAGTCTGAGACCAAGCGAAGCTAGTGAACAGTCGAGGAAGCGGAATGTCATCTGTAATCCAAAAGAAATAAGGTCATTCAGTCGTAGCATATTCAGGATGGTTTCAATTTGTTTCGTAGAAAAGTTATCCACAGACAAACCTCGTGAGCGTAGTTATATTTAGTTATGCATAAGTTAAAAGAGTTAAAGTGATAAAAATATAAAATAAGATTTTTATTTTAAATATAAAAAAATTTTCTTATTCCGTAAGTCCCTAAAAGGAATTTAATTAAAAATACAAATCTGTAAAGTGCTCAAAACACTTTACAGACTTTAACCAAAAATCCTAATGGTAATAGGAATGAGGCTATGGCTGATTCATACAAAGAAAATAGGAAAAGGCAATTTGAAAACGTTACGCCCGTATAGAATAAGCAATTGGAGTTTTTCATTGCTGATGAGGTGATATTTCAACCTTTCTGGATGAAATAGCTAGTATGGAGCATCCTTTTTTTTGCTTTGAAAGGTAGGGGTACGAAAATTAGGCAATAAGTTTGTACCATTTATCTCCATTCGAACAAAGAATGAACTCTTTGTCGATGATCGGATGAACCAATAGATAGCAAAAAATATACCTATGGTGAGTTGATTAATATAAAACCTTTAATTAATATAAGTTCCGTTAAGATCAGGGGAATAACTCAAAAAATAAGTAAGTGTAAGTAAGTGGTTTTAGCCTAGAGCTTTAATGGAAATCGTCTTTTAGCTTAATCCCGCTGCATTTTATATCAGGAAAAATTATGGTTATTAACCAGCATTAAACATAGAACAACGTTTAGAAGACTACAACCAAAAATAACTATTTTTTATAAAGATGAAATCGTTAAATATGAAAAATAAACTTATTAGAGAGTGATTTTTTATTTTAAATTTATTTATCTATAGATAGATAAATTGATGTAATAATCATAATATAAGATTGCTATTTTTAATAATTATAAATTGAATAGTATTTCTGTTAAATTAGACTCCTCCAACTATATAATTATTTTTATTTTATATGGAACATAATATCTCAAAAATTTTAATATCTGTCTTACAAAAATATGGTATTGAATATGTTTTAAACGAAAATTTAAGAGATGATTTGACTATTGCTATAAATATTGAAGATGATTTTCCAAATATTAATATCACTAACTTAGTAGAAGAATTTTGGATTTGGTCTGTATTATGTGATTGCAATGAGTATTATTTAAAATTTAATATCGATGAATTTTTATCATTTTTTTTAAATATTGAAGAAGGAGTTTTTTATTTAGGACAGCCAACTTTAAAAGAAGTAGATGGAAAAATAGAATTAAGGGCAAAAATAAAAAATGAAAGTTTAGTTTCTGTAGAAAATTTTATTGAAATGATAGAAACATATTATTTTTTTTTAAAAAAATATTTAGAGTTTTTCATTTAACTTTTTGATAGTTTAATAACCAGGAATTAACTATATGTTATCACCATTGAATAACCTCTCAGAAAATTATAGCATACCTAAATTTAATTTATGTTCAAAAGAAAAAAATGTAAATGAAAGTAATTCTACAACCAGTTGTAGTTTATTTAAAAAAATAAAAAAAATTTATAATAGTTCCGATAATTTTGTTAGAAAATCATCTAACAAATCTAATTTTATTAGACAGAAAGTTATTGATAATAAAGAAATTAGAACATTTATTGATAATCATTTATTACAGTTAAATATACTGGATAATGTAAAACTTGATAAAGAAGGTAAATTTCAACTTATCGATTCAACTTTAGCTTTTGCTTATAGTCGTCAAAGAGATATGTTTTGCAAAGAAGAAAAAAATGTAGAGATAAGGGAAAGTTATTTAATAGAAATTGGAAAATTGAGTAAAGATTTTGGGCTTAGAGGCAAAGAAAATAGTAAAGGCCAATTTATTCCTTGTGCCTCTGGAGCTTATCCTTATGCTACAGCGGTAATGAGTGCAGTTCAGAAAAAATATCCTCTTAGAACTTTTAATTATAATCAACGTAAAACTTTAGAAAATTATGCAATGCAAAAAGTGTATAAAGATATAGATAAATTATGTATAGAAGAAGGAAGAATTAAATCTAGTGATTTCTATTTTAAACTGGACGACATTAGACAAAAATATTCTTTAAGAGCAAATAAAATGAGTAGTAATATTAAAGTTGCATAGATAGTAAGTAAATAATAATATATTAAACAATATTAATTAATTTTTATAATTTATATTAAATATTTCATTTAACAAACAGATTAATTTTTTAAAACAAATATGAAAATAGTAAATGATAATTTGAATGTTAATATTCCTAATTCAAATAAAGAAAAAATAAACAGTGTAGGATTTAATAAAATTAGATTCTCTGTAGGTCATGGAAAGCCACAGAAAAAAGCTTATCAAAAGATAATTTCGCTAAAGCAATTAATAAAAAATAAATTTAAAACAAATCGATCTATTCATGATATTTACGATTATCAGCGTAATTTAATAGATGCCGCTATTCGAGCTATGAATAAGATTGGAGAAGATAATTCTCTACTAATTTCGCTATCGAATCAATTAGATGCTTCAAAATTTAAGGAAAACAGAAACGCAATAGATAAAGAAATAGAAATGGCTAAACAATTACGTAATAATCTTATTAACTTAATATCTAAGAGTTTTTTACAAAAAAAATATTCTTATACAGAAGCTAAAAAATTAGCCAATATAACCTTTAAAGAAGCATTAATTGGGCACCTAAATGACAAAAACTGGCATTCTATAAAAAATAATATCACGTATACTGGAAAAACTTACTTAAGTAAACAACAGCCAGCAAGTAAAATGAAATTAGGAAAAGATGATATTTTCCATATATCTTATTCAGATAAAGGAATTTGCTCATCCTCAACAAAAGAAATTTATCATGCGACTAATTTATGGAAATCATCGATTAGTATAAAAGAAAATGGCATTAAGAAAACTCTTTTTGAAGGTATACGCCACGGTGTTTTATCACCTTATGAATTACCAGAAAATTCGTATGAAAGAACCCTTGGGGCAAGAAATCGAGCCAGGGAAGTGGTTACGGCCGCTCTTTTTTCTCAGCCTCATCTCCTTGATAAAGCATTAAAAGGCGATCCAGTTAAACTTAGGTTGGTATCTACTTCTTTATTAACCAATAGTAAAATAGGTAATGAAAAAACAATGGTACGTGATCAGATTAAAGCATGGGAGGCACTTAGTAATCAACAAAAAATGACTTTAAGAATTAGAGACAAGCAAGGTCAAATACAAAATGTGAAGATTGTCTTAGAGGTGTCTGCTTTTAATTTTGGAGTGAACGAACTAGCCCTAAAATTTGGATTGGGTAATTCAGCATCTGATATTTATAACTCTATAGCTATGCAAAAATTGTTAGGTGATGATTTTGAACCAAATTCAACTCCTGGAGGTTGGGTTGGTGATTATTTAAAAGAAAATCCAGACAATGCAGATAAAGTCCTAGAATTAAGCAAACAAATAAAGACTATATGGAAACATAAATTGCACCATGTTGATAAAGGTGAACCTTATAAAGCATCAAAACGTCTTGCTATGCTTGCGTATGAAATTAAAGCTGTTCCATGCTGGAATTGTAAAAGTGGAAAAGATAGGACCGGAATGCTAGATTCAGAGATAAAACAAGAAGTCATTTCCTATCATCAGAGAATAAAACTTAGTAAACTAGGGTCACCTTATGGTGGAATAAACAATGAACTGATAAAAGAGGTTTTCACTAAAAGTGGTAATCAAGAAGTACAGTATTATAATACTGGCGTAAAAGGTAATAAAGTCATCAAAAATATGCCATTAAGTTTTTTAAACCTTTCATATGAAAAACGCATTGCCGATAAAAATATATTGAATAGCTTAAAAGGCCTTTCTAATTTAGTTTAGAGTTGAAAAATAGTGCAAAAATTAATATCATTTTTATATGATTACTTTGATCTAGAAATAGATAATGAAGAACCTGTATTATATATAAATAATGATCTATCTATTTACTTTGATATATCAAACGGGGAGATAGAAATAATCTGCCCTTTGATGAAGATAACTAGTGACCAAGAATTATTAATACAAATATTAAAAATAAACTATTATTCTAATGTGATATTATCTACCGATTTGGATGCTACAGTAATATTAGCAATTTACCGAATACGAGAAGAAAGTTCAGAATCAGATATTTTGTCAGCATTGGAATTGATGATTAATTTTGCTATAAAATTTCAACAAGATTTTTTATATGATAAAACCACTGTTTTAAAAAATAAGAAAGATGATAAAAATTTTTTATTTAATACTAAAAAAATATAGTTTTTTACTGGTTTATGTCGCATTAAAATCCATGGATGATACAATGACTATTTTATAGTTTTTACATAATCATAATCCTATTGATAACGATATTGGTTTGTTTACGCTGGTATTTAGCTTATTCTTTAAGCCTGCGTAATCTAGAAAAAATGAAGCAAGAAAGAAGAGTCGATGTTAATCACTCTACTATTCATCGTTGAATATTACGACTAACGCCTAAGCTTGAAAAAGCTGTTACCAAAAAATAAAAAAAATCTATGGCAGGACCTGGTATCTGGATGAAATCTATATCAAAATAAAAGGGAGATGGCATTACCTTTATCGCGCAGTCAATGGTCATGGTGAAACCATTGATTTCATGTTAAGTAAAAAGCGCAATAAGAAGTTCGCTTATCGTTTTTTAAGAAAAACCATTGACCAAAATACTTATCCAACGGGGATTAATATAGATAAAAGCAAAGGGAAACTGGAAGGAATAAAATTATTAACCAAACCCGATTAAAGATAAAAAGCCGGCAATGCCATTATAAGAATAACATTGTGTAGCAAGAGCACCGTTTCATTAAACGCTATCGAGTTATCTTGGGGTTTAAAACTTACCCGTACCGTAAAGATTTTACTGAAAGGAATAGAAACACTACATATGCTACACAAAAAAAATCCCTATTAATGGACAATCTCTCTGTCCAGTCGATGCCTTTTACGCTTTATCTGCCTAATAATTCTTCCAACTACCCCCTAATCAAACTTTTAACATTAAATTGTGTAACAGATAGTCAGGCAATGAAAGCTGCCAAAATTGAGGAAGCCAATCAGAAAAAGTTACAGTTAATCGATGAGGCGGAGGTAAAAATCACGCTGCTTGAGCGCAAGGTGCGTCAGTACCTCATAGGATTGTTTATGGTGATGCCAATGACAACAAAGTGAAACTTGCGACCCTCGATAATACCTATGTGGAATTTTCACGCAGTAAAGCCCATGTACAAGTCTATCTGGACGATGCTGAAAAATGGATAAAGCAGATTGAAACCCATAGCGGAGAACTCTTTTCGGCGCATGATTTCATGAAGCGACTGGATGACCAACTGGAAGTTAGTGAAAAAAACTTGTGGGAGCAAAGCAAATACTGCATTAGCGAAAAAAGTAGGCCCAGTGATCGCAGAGACAGGAAGATTAAGCACAATCAATAAATTCCCTGAAATCTTATTGCAAATTGTCAATGAAAAGGGCATTCAGCGGGGAAATAACCATTTACCGGTTGGTATTTATACCGGCAATATTGATTTTGAAGGAGTAAGCTATCATGGTGCTAAGGATGGTAGGTACATTATTCTAAAGAAGGGCGATGAAAGTGCAGAGCCAAAAACCTATCAGACTGACCAGTTACAAACAGTGCCTGACAATGCCATCGCTATTGAAATTACACATGAGACAGACAAGCACAACGAATAAAAAAAACCGCCGAAGATGCGGAATATATGGGGATAAAAATGAAAACTAAGATATTGTTTTTTATATTAACATTGTCCGGCGTTAACTACATTCCTGTTGCCAACGCAACCTTAAGTCTCGATGAAGTCCAGTTAATAAATTACATTGATAAAAATAAAACAAATCAACTCAAGTTATTAGAACGCCTAGTCAATATCAATAGTGGTACGGGAAACAAAAAAGGAGTCGAAAAAGTTGGGGAGTTGATTCGACCAGAATTTGAAAGCTTAGGTTTTAAAACACAATGGATCAACCTCCCTTCGTCAATGAAACATGCCGGCAGTTTAGTGGCTACCCATAGCGGCCCGGGGAAGAAAATTTTGTTGATCGGCCACCTGGATACGCGGTTTTCCCTACCAGCAGACTTTTTCAGTCATTCACGCTTTCATCAGATAAAAAATCAGCAACAGGACCGGGAGTCATTGATGATAAAGGTGGCATAGTCACTATTTTATATGCACTCACGGCGCTAGATCAGGCAGGTAAATTAAATAATACCAATATCACGGCAGGTACTTACCGGGGATGAGGAACAAGCGGTAAAACCAACAGCAACATCGCGTGAAACCGCTCAAGGTAGTAATATCATAATGGGTTTCTAGTTTTTCACTGACAGAAAACGAACTGGTGACGAGCAAAATAGGGTTGATTGAATGGTATCTTTCTAGTAGTGGTAAATCACGTCATTCAAATACACAGAAAAGCCTAGCGAAACAAAAGATGCGTGACATTACGGCGGCCTCATTACCACTTACTTCCAGTCAATTAATATTCAAAGATATTATCCCAGTCATGCCGGAGACTGATGCCAACAAGCAACTTTTATCACCATCAGTACGGCGTTGGGTGGAGAACAATTGCAGTCTGAGTCAGCTGCTGAACGCGGGGGTGCAGATATTTCTTATATAGTGCAAGATGTTTCCGCCTGTATTGATGGTTTAGGTCCGTGGGGATCGGGTGCACACAGTAAAAATGAAACTTTAGAGATAGCTTCTCTACCCATAGTAACCAAAAGAACTGCTATTTTTATCAATCGTTATATTTCCCATAATTTCTAGCAGTTTTTAAAAGTAACAATTGATCAAAAAATTTTTTCGATTTCCGACGTATAACCCTATATAGTTTAAGATATAGATATGACACATATTTTTGAATACTACCAAATTATGGATTTTTAACCCATTGGATAAATAAGGGCTATGTCGCATTAATATGAAAAGTTTGATTAGGGGGTAGTTGGAAGAATTATTAGGCAGATAAAGCGTAAAAGGCATCGACTGGACAGAGAGATTGTCCATTAATAGGGATTTGTTTTTTGTGTAGCATATGTAGTGTTTCTATTCCTTTCAGTAAAATCTTTACGGTACGGGTAAGTTTTAAACCCCAAGATAACTCGATAGCGTTTAATGAAACGGTGCTCTTGCTACACAATGTTATTCTTATAATGGCATTGCCGGCTTTTTATCTTTAATCGGGTTTGGTTAATAATTTTATTCCTTCCAGTTTCCCTTTGCTTTTATCTATATTAATCCCCGTTGGATAAGTATTTTGGTCAATGGTTTTTCTTAAAAAACGATAAGCGAACTTCTTATTGCGCTTTTTACTTAACATGAAATCAATGGTTTCACCATGACCATTGACTGCGCGATAAAGGTAATGCCATCTCCCTTTTATTTTGATATAGATTTCATCCAGATACCAGGTCCTGCCATAGATTTTTTTTATTTTTTGGTAACAGCTTTTTCAAGCTTAGGCGTTAGTCGTAATATTCAACGATGAATGGTGGAATGGTTAACGAAAATACCTCTTTCTTGCATAACGATAGCCCCCGATGGCGTAAACGTCGCTGCTTTTCAGCTCCAATCCTAGGCAACCCCCTTCAGATCTTTTATACTCTGAACTATGTTAATTCCTAGACCGACAAAATTCTCCGTTTAGCTTATCTTGCTTATCTTGCGAGTGACTGTCATCCGTGTATTGCGCAAAAATTACTCGTAGATTAACCCAATAAACTTACCCGTATTTTGCATATCTATAATTACCGTACTTGGTGTCGTTATATTGAAGTCCAGTATAAACGTAACTGGAAAGTCTATTTTGCAAAGAAAACGTGAAAAGCCAGACGTAAGGTTAAATATATCGGCCATTATTTAAAACGTCCACCTGTCTCGGCGTCTAAACTATGACACTATAGTGGCGGATCCGCTGTTCACTACTACTATGACCATCGGAAATAAACACATCAGCAACAAATCCTGTCATAGGAAGAAATGCTCCGGCGATATATCAGTCATATTTCTTGCCTGCCATTTTAAGGATTGTGCGTTACTACGACTTTCTGGCGAATCTCAAGCGCAGCACGTTGCTGCCCCTGGTCTAAAGGCATTGGAGATGGATGAGAGAGAAACAGAAAAACCCGGCTTTTCCACGTTGATAAAGGGATTTTAGATTAAAAAAAACACGATCAGATGAAATCTTAACTAGAAACAGAATCAATAAACTAATTTTGGCACTTTTTAGCAATAATCGATGTGTTTTGATCTGCACTTAAAAATCGAGTCAATTTCCTAACCATCTAGATTACGCAAGCTTAAGTTGTAGGTTAAATACCAAAAACCAATTAAAATGACTTTGATGGGAGACTCTTAAAGGTTTATTTAACTATACACATAACTAACTCTGTTATGTAAAAACCATAAATTAGCCATTATATATCATCCATGGATTTTAATGCGACAGAATCTAATTTTTTAGTAATATTATTATTTTCAGGTTATTAACGGATGTGACTTAGTTATGTCTATTAATAAAAATATTATTTTTGTTAGGGCGAGATTGCTAATTTTTTCAAATTGATTAAATATCCTCCTTTTATGATAAGGCAACTTTTCGAGTAAGAGATCTATTAATCAATATATTTTTAGGGGCGGTATTTATGTTTACTCTCTATTTTGTAACTAAATTTAAAATACAGGGACTTCAAATATGATTTTAGACAGAAATTTATCAACAGAACTGAATATAGATACTCAATTTATCAATAAAGATAATCCGAGTATTATAGAAAATATAACTAATAATCCAGATAACTATGTGAATTTTAGTGATAAAGGAAAATTATTGTTATCTATTGTTACATTAGGCATTAGTTATGTCATTATAAATTTGATTGAAGATCTCAATAAGGAAAAATCCCGATCAGAATGTATTAATATAACTAAGAAGTTATTGTCTTCCTTCAATAATATAAAAGGAGAACAAAAGACTGTACATATCTCTTTACCTAAAGGGGAAACACTAAAAATATCTGAACGATTTTGTGAAAAAGAGCAGAAATATCAAACAGTAATAGAATATAAAAAATGTATGTCTTTTAGACTTGGTAAATACAATGAAAGTAAATCTTATGTTGATAAAAGTTTCCAAGAAATAAAAAAAATGTTAGTAAAAGATATAATATCCCATGAATCTGATTATAGTTATAAGGATGAATCGCTTGTAATTTTAGCTAAAAATATACATCAAAAAGATATTGATGATTTGGATAAAAAGAAATGTGGTGAATACGTTATAAAAGCCAACACTCAAGATAATCCTATTGTATATGATAAAAGAAATATAGAGGTTAAATTGAGAGAAACCTTTCGAGACGGGTTTATAGTTTTTTCTTTCATAGAAAAAAAAAACATTAGAAGACAAAAACATTTAGTATTAGGTATAGTCACACCTGATAATCAATCATTTATACTTAGTACAAGCTCTGGGAATAGTAGAAGTATAAATAATAATGGGGGCAGTTTAAAATATATTAAATTAGGAACTAATGACAATATCACCCAAGTTGATAGAAATTTAATTTCTAAATTAAAAAAATTGAAACCTAATGAAGTAAATATTCCAAGTATAATAAATGAACTTTATATGATAAATCTATTTCGAGATAACAATTATATAAATAAAGCGGTTTAATCCCTTATATCTTAAAATTTATTTAAAATAGTAGCGATTAGATTTGGCGAGGTATATGTAGTCCGGATAAACCCTAGAGTTTATAGCCAGCTCAAAAGAAAATGACGCATATACTGAGCCACTCATCTGGAACCCGAACAGTTGTCCGTATTCCATAACGTATTTACAAGGATGGATAAAAATGAGTCCGCCAAATCCACTTTGTTTTGGAATTGATATATCTAAAGCTTCTCCCGATATTGCCACGAACAGTAACATTGAGCAGTTTAATGTTGGGAATAACCATGTAGGTTTGATGCAAATTATTAGCTAAAAAGCATAGTGTAGCACTGGTATTGATGGAGTCTACCAGTGGTCTGGAAGCTGCACGCTGCACTCGCCTATTAGCTTCAGACTGTATTTTGACGTTACCGTCATTAATCCGAAGCAATCCCGCGATTTTGCCCATTCCATGGGCTATTTAGCAAAAACTGACCACATTGAAGCCAGAGGGCTGGCTCAGATAGCAAAGGTAATCCAGCGTCACTTTAAACTAAAGCGTTTTATCCGTGCTCTTCCGGAAGTAGAACGTAAGGTGCTTACTGCTATGGTAGTGCAATGATGCTAACAGTAGAATAAAATCGTCTGCATCCTTCTTATCCACATAGAAGAGAAAGCATTAATATTATCATTAAAGCGGTGGGAAATAGGTTAACTCGTCTCGATAATGGTATGAATAAACATATCCAAAGTCTCTGTCGCATTAATGTTAAAAGTTTGATTAGGGATGATACCAACGGTGTAGCTCAGAAAATTGTAAGTCTGTGTTATAGAAAAGGTTTAATTCTAAATGTCACAGCGAAGAGTGTACTACGTATTTTACCGAGTTATTTAATTACAAGGGAAGAGCTGGATTACGCTGTTGAGATATTTAAGGATTGCTTTTCTGAAATCTAAAGGAACGGATTTAAATCAGATAAGCGAAAGCGAGATTACCACGCTGGAACATACGCTTAATACCAGAGGCCAAAAAGCCGTTATCTGTGAGATTGCCTCATTTAACGGCAATCACTTTTTAGGCGGAGTGGGAGGTTTCGGTATTTTAACATTAACCCCTTGCTTGAGTTTGGTAACAGGCTTCTTGGGCGGTTGTTTGGTTACTTTTGGAGGATTAGTTTTTTTTTGCCTATTTTTGGTACACAGCATTGACCCAGACCTTTTTACGGTAAACAGGGCTACTTTTTTTTGTCTGCTTCTTATGAAAAGCCTTTCTGGGACAATTTAGACCTAATTTATTGCGTTTCGTCATGGTTTAATCTTTGAACAGGTTACTCATTTCAGTATCAGTTAAACCCGTAAATTTCATCACTGATTGCCCATCCATACCACTTTGAAGCATTTGACGCGCTATCTTCATCGATGCTTATTTTTCGCCTTCAAGTTTACCTTGTCGCACACCTTCTTACCTTAATGCCTGAGCAATCCTCATCAGTGCCACCTCGTGTTTCTCTGATTGTTCGGCTATCTCGATGATAAATTACATCGTTTTTTGTGCGTTTCTTTCCTGTATGAGATAGTTAAACAGGGTGATTACTTGATTATGGGTATAATAATTATACGACAACAGTTTAACAATTTCATTCAGTAACTCCGTCATGTTTCGTCTACGAATGTGCTTCTGTAGTAATTCTAATAGCACCATTCTACGGTGTTCCATAATTTCACCGTCTTTTAGTGTTGTCACATCGACTAACTTAAACGGTTGGTATATATTTTTTCTGCAATATCTCTCTGCCACTAAAGCAATTCAGCCAACCAGTACTATACAGATGCGGACTTTTCTCACCACAATAAAACAAGATAGGAAAAACCAGAGGCAACTCCTTGTCGCCAGCTTCTAAATTTTTTTGCATCGCAAACATACTATAGCGCATAAGTCGCCATGCCATCAATTTATCGGGTATGGACTGATGCGCTATTAGCAAATAGAGATAACTTTGACCCTGTTTAGTATTGGAGTATATCACTCTGATAGTTTTTCATCTCACTATCGACAAATGAGCCGGACTCTGCCTTTTGGCTGTCTAATTCACACAGTGCTTTAATCTCATTAGGCAGCTAAATATCGAAGAAATCTTTCGCTGTCTCTTTCTCACTTAAAAACTGTTTGAATACGGCATCGTAGGGCGTCCGGGTGAATTTTTTCTCATTTAAGATTTAAGCGTATTTTCTAATATATTGATATGTTAATGGATAGTTTTCACCATTTTCTAATATAAAATTATCTATTTCTTTAAGTAATTCTGATTTTTTAATATTATTTTTATCTACTTTTGCGTAAATATCACCATTTATTGGACCTCTATAAAATTTATTAAGATATGAAGAAATTTCTGAACGATTTAATTCCTTAATTTCATTATTAAATTCTTTGGCAAGATTTTCTTGTGTATTTTTTCTTATTCCGTTAATTGATTGAGCAAAATGATAAATCCACTCATTTTCTGTTCCTATTGTTTTTGTGATATCCATGCCATCAATAGAATCTAGTGAAGAACGCTGTTGGGCATAATAATCAAAACATTTCATTTGTAATGAAATCCATTTTTGGGCGAAACGCCGGTTAATAGCCATTTCTTGCTTTGATTCTTCATCCAATAAATGCAGATTGACCCTTCCCTGATTGGCTAAAGAAACGCCTTCTAATTTATTTTGCTTACCATTATATTTTACTTTATTTAAAGCTACATCGAGACCTTCACGAATAACGGTATTTTTATCTAAAAACTCACTATTATTGGTTAATTCTCTTTCCTTTAAAGAATAAACATCTTTTTCAGTACTCCCATAAAACAATGCACGTTCATCCATAACATCTTTAATGGAAAAATAAAAAATATATGTACCATCTTCGTTTTGAGTAATAGATGCTTTAAATTTGTCTTGATAAACAGGATATGTCATTTCCTTAAGTTGATAAAAAGAAATAACTTTTTTTAATATAGATTCAGTATCAGGTTCATCATTGTTATGTGTTAACTCATAAATTTTTTCCAAAGCTTCACTTGTGTTTGTTCTACAAACCCAATCTTTAATTTTCTCCCATATTCCAATATGGGCAGCTTCTTCCTTTGATGAACTTTCAACAGCATGCTTAATAGCTTCATCAGTAAGCGTTCTATTGAATACGAATAATGAATTACTTTGAATAGAAAGTGACATAATACCGCCTTTTTTTTACTCAAATTTATTTTAATAATTGCAAACAGGATATATTTAATACGCTATTTATTCATCCCATTACACCATCTTTAACATAAACGCCCCTATTTGCTCAGGGGCATTTTTTTTATAACTCGCACTAAATCTGTATTGTCTCTGCTTTCAAGCACGACACCCGCTTCTTTGGCGCTTTTCTGGGCTTCACAAAAAGTAGATGACTTCACCATCGGTAAGTCGCCAAGCGTCCCCTGTATCGTTTGCAAGCCTTGCCATCCAAATTTTGTTATTTTTGTTGGCTATAATTAACCGCTTTTTGCTAGTCGTAATTTTTTTCTGCCTCAGACAACTCGGTGGATAACACTTTATAGTGCTCCCCGATTTACGCAAGGCTTTTTTCGTCTGTGGCATCATCGAGGGCGATTAATACTGCTTCCTGCTTTTGTCTTAATTTTTCGGGGCCTTCACGCAAAACATCCCTGAGTGACAACCGTTTATTCGAAGTAGAAGCGGCTCTAAGCGGTTTTTTCGCTAAATTGATAATCTTGTACCTTAAGCAGCGAAAACAACTCAGAGACATAAGGAAGCTGTCTAGCGAGGCGATGAATGACAGTTTTAAGCGCCATTCTGTCAAACCACTGCTCCCACGCCGTTGAGTATTTCCCTTTAGTGGTGACATCACGGACTCATTCTACTTCGATTTTTGACATCACTTCAATTACGATTTCACCGCTATTCAGTTTTGCGAAAGCGTAGACTTTCACAACCTCATCACCATCAATAAACGTCGGACGGTGGGTTAAGTGTTAGCCGTTTTCGTCAATCACATACTCAAATTAATCTTGGGAATAAACCACTTTTGCAATGATATTCGCCACCTGCCAAGATTGACGGGCACGTTTAATCACAGCATCAACCATTGGCATGTAGACGTTTTTTTTACAAACTGGTTGTTAATTTTGGTGCTGCGAAAAACCAGCGACGCTTCTATTCCGTCTGGCATCAGTCCATCTTTGTCGCATCGTGTTAATGTCAGCACCAGTGATTGCTTGTCTGCCGTTTGGATGAATTGCTCACCCATGACCTGAGCCTGCAACAGGGCGGCGATTCTTTGTTGCATAATGACCGATTGCAGGTTGGCATAAACGTTGTCCATGGTTTCCAGTTCGGTATTTATCCCACAGCTTCTTCTACCACCAAAGCTTTTCTGTGTCGTCTATCTGCCTGTTTCGCCCATAAAGGGCGAAATATCGTAGCAAAGACTTGCGTTTCTATGCGCGTTTCCAGAGAATCAATCACACTGTTAACCTAAATAACGCCCTCTTCGCTATCTTCTTCGTCCAGCATGCCAAGTTGCACAGGAGAGCGCCCACATTCAGGCATTTTGCCAATCACACAGAAAATAAAATCAATATCGAGGTTAAAAACCTGATTAGCGATAATCTGATAGAACACTGCTTGCAGGAAATTGCCAAACTTGTCAACGGATTTACCGAAGTCATGGACATTATTGGTCGTTTTCACATCGAGGATGAACGGCACACCGGAATAAAGTCCAAACCAGTCAGGGCGGATTTTCAACAATGTTCCCCTCTCAGTTCGAGAGAATATTGAAAACGCTGGGTCACCGTTTTCCAGTAACTCTTCAACCATTGAATAGGCAAGCGTAGAATCACACATCATCTCAACCGGTTCAAAGTCGTCTTTTTAAAGAACGATTTGATTATTAGCTACCGCCTCAGCTTCAAAATCAGCCAATGCCTGCTTATCGTCTTTGGTTCACATTTAGTTCAAGAGCGGAAATGTACTGCATTACAAACATTTCTGGCTCCAGTATGGCTGTGTGTATAGCCGTACTAATCAAAAACGCCTCTTGTTTTATCTCCTTAATTAGAGTTTTTTTGTACAAGTTTAACACTGCAATAGTGTCACTTTGTTGAACCAACCTGATTTGTGTACTCGAATAACCATTTGCCGCATGATAGGTACTGTTTTAGAGACCACGAACAATCAAGCTTTCTTTGGATTTCACTGCATCAACACATCCGTTAAACATCTTAAGCCTGATATTTTCTCCACTCATGATTTTTCCGTTAACAGGAGAAAAAACAGAAAAGATAGAATTGTTTGTACAATTATCAACCGATTTGCCATCAGAGGTATCTATCACATTTTCAGGCGATTCCTTCCCCGGGTTTTCCACAGGGATAACTACATGTTCGGTGGATAACTCTGTTGATTGCGTTAATAACCTTTCTTCTTGTCCGCCCTCAAAAAGGGTAATCACTATTTCTTTAATTTCATTTAGGGAAATCGCTTTGTTTGCTTCCCTCATTTGCAAGGATACCGCTTCACGAAGTTCGGTATATTGCTCAAAAAGCTCGGGTTCCTCTGAAGGATTGGCGAGCAATTCATTAGCGTCTCTAATTTCGCCATCGTCGTATTCTTCCTGAATGCCAAAAATAGTTAACAAAGAACAGAACAAATCTATCTCCTGTTCTTCGGTAATATCCGTCTGTTTTTCCTTATTAGCGATATATTCCTGAGCGCTGATTTCTTCCAATCGAGGCGATTTGTAGAAACAGCAATTTGCACCATCGGTTTCAAAGATGTATTGAGACGACAATTTCTTGCCGGCGATTTTCGTCTCTGCTGAAAGATAGACTGGAGAGGTTGTTTTTCCGTTTTCGTGGTCAACCGTCATGGTTATCGTTGCTTTGAAATATTTCATTATTTTTCCCCCTCGATGCTGTTATTAGCTTGTTGTTCTAATCTCCTCAGTATTAAGCCTCTGGCTATGGGTAACACCTGTTCGCTTTGACTATCCGAACAATGACAACAAGCACCTGAACACGCTTTCATCGTTGAAGGCTTGTAAAAAAGTGACTTAAATTGTTTGCGGTTAATTTTTTCAACAAACTCAATACACGCCTCTTCAAGGTTGACGTAGGGGCGGTTACCGAGTCTGGCACGCCAGAATAATCTCACAAGGGATAATGAAAGCTGTCCACAGTGACAACAGGCAAAACGCACATCGGTGCGCCCCTCATAGGTTCGCCGAAATCCGTTGATGGTATAAGTGTATTTCATACAGCACCTCCAGCAGGTTGAAAAACCTGAGCGAGTTGATGAAAAAGTAAATTCGCAGAAATATAGCAGTCAAAGCCTTGGGATTTACCAAAAGCCCTTAGCTTGAAAGCAGAATGCATCTCGGCTTTTTGATAGATGATTTGAAATTTATTATTGACCGTTATCCGCATATGGATAACTTTTCTCTGACGAAACAAATAAAACCACCTTAATATGCCACGACTGAATAACCCTATTTCTTTTTGATTACAGATGACATTCGCACTCGGCTTCCTCGCCTGTTCACTCGCTCCGCTCGGTCGCAGACTTGCTTGCACAGATAGCGTGGGATTTTAATTAAAAAATCTTTTTAATTAAGTCTGAAATATTCCACTATACAGCTGTTATAGCTAGGCATCAAAAGTATTAGCTTATTCCTTAAATCAGGCACAAAATGAATAAAAAACTGCTCTATCGGAGTAAAAAACGCGCTGCAAAAAGGCGACATATGGGTGAAAGGATCACATCAGTTCAAGGATTTCGACAAATACCTAGTGCCGGTTGAGAAATTTACCGCCTTAAAAATATCCAGTAAATTACCGTTGGCCGTGTCTATCGACTGTGATCAATGCCTGTGTGATCGTCTGGTCTTGCTGGATACCAAATTGGCAAAATTAACCATCTGGATAAAACACATCGCTTACCAGACACCATCGTTACAGATTCACACCGCTTAATGCTGTAGTGCTCTGATGCCGCAAACCCTGATCAATCAGCTATGACATATCAAGATCACCTAACTGCTGATAATGGACTGCTTTCACACAACACTTCACACACCTGAAAACGGGTAACATGAGCAAGGATAAAACCTTGCTCATGACGGATATCCTAGCTGATGCGATCAACCTGTGTCTGACAAAAATGGCCGAGTCCTGCCCTGGTACAACTTATTCCAACCTGTCGTGGCTGCAAGCTTGGCATATTAGGGATGATACTTACGGGTCAGCATTGGCAGAACTAGTCAACGCCCAATTTCATCAATCCTTTGCCGATAACTGGAGCGCTGGAACGACATTATCGTCGAATGGACAAAACTTCAAAGTTGGTAGCAAAGCAGAAAGCACAGTGCATATCAATCATCTTACTTCAACGAATATATCCTTTTTTTCCACTTCAAAATATTGCGGAAATTTTTTACTGGGGCTGCACATTCTGACGGATTTTCACCCCTTACTTTCCCTGCCATACACAGAGAAACCGGTAAAATGTTCGTCTCTTTATCAACGTTTTGTGCAATTGAATAATTGAAATGTAGTTATTATCAGCAAAAATAAAAATGCTTTTCTCATTTTTCCCCTTTTATGTTTTAATAAATTGAATGCGATAACTTGATAACAGTGAAGGTCTGTATTGATACAATATACAAGCTACCTTTCCCTGTTTTATGAGTTCCGATTTCAGGCTATTAAAACGGTACTATTTGCTCCAATAATAACAACATCAGCATGAGCAAGTGCATATTGGTAGTTCAGTGAAGGTAATGCCTTTAAATTATGACTATGTACGGTATATATCCAATGCTGTCCGGTATCTTTTGACGGTATTAACCCCTCAAATAGTTTGATTTCGGGTAAAGTTGGATTGATGATTTCCGACTTTTTGACGTTAAAATCAATTTCCGTTGGTTGAGGTGATGAACAACCCACTAACAAAATAAAGACAATAAACATTATTCTTGACATATTCTTCCTCGTTATCTAGCTTTGAGATATCAACGGCTAACCCTTCGCGACAATTTCTTTCTCAAAGATCTCCTGACTTGGCATGAGAAATAAATCGCTCTTTTTTCTTGAAGAAATGCTTAATTTGGGGAGAAAAATTTCAAAAAATCATAATAGAAATAAGGGTCAAAATAATAAAAGGCTTTTTACAGGCGATGGGATTTTCGCTTTGCATGTTAATAATTTCGTCACTAAACTTTAGCATCAATAGCTCGTTACTGGTAATTAAAAGGACTCAATCAGATTTTTTGATTCTCTCCTTGACATACTCCCTTTATGACGACTTATGCTTTTTGATGACACTTCAACTGGTACTGTTCCTAGTGATTCAGATAACATTCTTGCATCACTGTTCTCATAAGCTAAATAGATAATTTTACACGGCGCACTCGATAACCGGATTTTACTGCCTGCGTAACCATGTATTTCATCAAGTTGTGACCGCCTGATAAACAATCAATAATTTCAATTTATATCCGACAATCATGAGCAATAGTCTGATTCGGTAGTCTTTTCTAAATTTAACTGTAATACCATCTGAAAACGTTAATTATTTTAGAAGCCAAGCCCGCATTATCACCAGAGACACAATAATAGATTATTATCTGTTCCTGACGGACTTTTCTTAAATCAAAATCATTACCATTTGTTGCTTTTTCGACATTAGGATTTCTGAAAGGTGACAGCGCATTCAAAAAAACACTTTCCGCTTGTGAACCAGGTTTATCTTACATTTTCAGATAGGTATTTAACCCATCTAATTCAATATATAATAATATTTTCTGCTTACCTTTCACAGAGAGTCTTTTAGAGACTCAAAAAAGTTGATAATGTCATTATGGTTAACCCGTATAAAAAGCTCAGTCATTTTGAAATGATTGTGGATCGCTTTGATCTCTATTTCATCTAAATACGTTTTATCATGTTCAATATAAAATTTGAGCTCAATAACTATTGACTGAAAAAAGTTACACGCACATTTATTTAAAAATGCGCCTAAGGCCTTTTCATCAAAGGGGTAAAATATTTTAGCTAAATTTTCAAGCTGGTTAAAGCCCGATTTCGTCCCTAACTGGATGTAGAAAAGCGGATTAAAACGATGGGTATCAGGACTAAACGGATCGAATTTATAAACCTGTTGGCCTAAAAGGTATTTTCTGACTAATGAGTGGATATCAAAACATTCTCTTTTAGGGTCAAGAGTAATGACCCTCCACCAATATTTTATTGGGAATTACAATCCCTGCCCGGGTCCCTACTCACATTTCGCTAATACCGCTCCGATATAACGGATGCTCTTATTATTCAATGACCCAACAATAATGCCATTTTTCTCATACCCATCGAACGTAAAATTGCCGTATTTTTTTTCACT
This sequence comes from Candidatus Phloeobacter fragariae, assembly GCA_047291315.1. GTDB lineage: Bacteria > Pseudomonadota > Gammaproteobacteria > Enterobacterales > Enterobacteriaceae > Arsenophonus > Arsenophonus fragariae. Next base: position 125,789 of record JBDPYZ010000006.1, read on the forward strand.
TCCTCAAGGGTGAAAATTTTGCATTGCCATAAATATTTTTATCTTTTTCGTTGAGTTTTATCAGTGCTAACACAGGTAGAAGACAGGCAATCCCCAAACCCACCACTAAAGCCAGATAAGCCAGTAATTGTCCCTATCACAGCACTATCTAGGATTGCCTTGTTAAAGACTTCCATGCGATAACTGCTAAAAATGCTTAACCCGGATTTAAAAATCCAAAATTCTCTTATTTGATGAAAATAAAATAAGAAAAACAAGACAGAGCCAGATAAATAAGTTAACAGTAGCATCATCATCAGCAGTACCAATGATTGAGGACGATTAAATGTCTTCATGAACACCTCTGAAATAAATATCGCTCATGTAACGTACCGTTCCCTCTCGCCCTACGTGAGCAACAATATCAATACTATCGACAATAATTTGTTTTAAAACGTCAAAAGGTAAATTCTGGCATTCGGTGTTTTGATAACATTTCGTGATCATTTGCGTTATTGCCTCTTTTGATGATGTTGCGTGAATTGAGGTCATTTCCACCATGCCCTGAGCCTGCAACTTTAATAAAGTCCCAGGCGTCACTGCCTTTTACCTCAGCCAGCAATATCCGATCAGGTTTCATTCGCAAACAAGATTTAATCAGCTTACCTGCCGTAATAATCGATTTTTCGTCACTCCCTGCCTCTGAAGGATAAAAAAGCTGTACGTAGTTTTCGTGTGTGATAAAATTTAATTTCCTCCGCATCTTCAATGGTAATCAAACGGGTATTTAAGGGAATAAAATCAATCAGGCTTTTCATATATGTTGTTTTGCCTGAACCTGTACCTCCTGCAAAAACAATATTTTTACCTATTTCAACCGCTAACTGCATAAACGCTGCAACGTCTTTATCACGATAAAGCGTCATTAGTTTATCGTCTTGTGGCTGTTTTCTTTCTATCACAGCGACGTAGCGATAAAAACCAGCATCAATATATTCTTGATGTGTTATCTGTCTTGTTGAAGGTTTACGGATAGTGATAGACAGTGAATTACGCGCACAGGCGGGTGGGTAAACAATTTGGACAATGTTCCCGCTTTCCAGCGTTGCAGACAATAACGGTTTCACTGAGCTAATTTCATCATTTTTAAATTTTGCCAATGTCCATGCGAAACGCTGACAACTTTCTGTCGTGATATGATTGTCAATCTGCTTAGACCAAACCCCATTAACTTCCGTCCAGACTTCTTGAGGGCGATTAACCGCAATTTCAGTCACGCCCGCTATTTTCAAATAACGACCAAACAGATGAGCCGTATAATGACTCAGGGATAAGTTATTTCTAACATTATTTTCAATCACAAGCTTATTCCTAGTTGGTATACACCAGAAAAATCAATATCATCACCGACAAGAATGGCAATAATATCGCCTTGATTTTTATACATTGTCGGCGGTATGTTGATGGAGTTTTTTAATGCCACTATTGCCATATCTGCCAATCCCTTACGTGAGTTTTCTGTGTAATCAGTATTTCTGTCTTTTTTACCTGCATTGTTGGCTGCCGTCGCCGCAACATCCTGTACGGTACTCAACATTAACGCGCCACCAAAGCGTTGCCAGAAATGCAAGTCTATCCAGCCTGCAATTCCTGCTTCACCTAATGCCCCTGTTGCATGAGTCTTGGATAAATCAATCCGTTTAAAGTCAGGAGTACGTAATTGCTCCCAGATAACAAATATTCGTCCCTGACCGTGATTGATCATCCCTGATTGATAACTTCCAAACGCCTTTGTCCCTTTCTCAATCAGTTTGACATGATGATTTGCACTCCAAACATCTTCGGTTATCACACAATTAATCTTTCCTGCCACATCAGAGACAAACCGTGTCGATAATGCACAAGGAATAATGGTATTGGCTTCAATATACAAATCAGGACCAAGCGTCATCGCTGAGACTTTTATTGCAGACGTCTCCTGGCGGCTTTTAGTCGAAATGGCTTTAACACTCTCCGCCTGATTATTTTCAGGTTTTTTTGATAACGACTCAGGACGGTTAGTTACCATACTTTGTATTGATTGGGTTGAAATCGATAAATATTTTTGAAAAACTTGAGGATTTACTGAGATATAATTATCACCTTCACGATAATTTTCTGCATTTTCTTTATTGTTATTTGAGTGGCTATTTTCTTCGTCAACCGGATCGTAATTTTTACCTAAATCCGTTCTAACATGTTGCCTTGACTCATTTGTATCAACTGTCGATTTTGTGACAGGATTTTCTTCATTTTTCACATAATGAATATAAAATTTTAATCCCACAAAAGCCAAAATCATGACACCTAAAAGCAAAGACAATAATTTTGTTTTGAAATTATTTTTAGGCGGCGAAATATTGCCAATTTTATGAAATTCTGTCACACCTAACTGACTTTCTGAGGCTTGCTGTGCTAGTTCATCTGCGCTGGCTTTATGTTCATCACTCATTATGTACCTCTAATCTTTTTACTTTGGATGAGGATGTGTGTTTTTGTCCCCTATTTTTTTTTCCAAATGACTGATTGATGATACCAACAACACTTTTTCCATAACGTAAAACAAATTTATCATTCACATTATGAATAACCATGACCTTATAATTCCCTTTTGTCTCTACGTTAAATGCAAGGGATTGTTCTTCACCATCTTTAACCGCAAAAGGAACAGAAAAAACTTTATTATTGTTAAAACCTAAATAAGTAAACAGGCCATTATCATAAGCAAAATCAGGGGCTATTCTTCGGCTGTCAAATTTATCATTAACACGCATAAAATAATCCCAATTTTTTGGACTGTCTGCTTGTTCAAATGATTTGGCTATCATTTGTTTTTTTCGGGCTATTTCAATTTCCTGTTGTCGGTTTTTGTTTTCCTCTTCCTGCTTTTTTGCCTGTTCTTGTGGATATCGATATTGCACCACAAAAGCCGGATTATCCTGGGTTAATTGCACATCAAAACTATAAATCCGTTTTGTTGTTCTGACGAAAATATTGGTATCCCATTCTTTAAGAATCGGTGCAATCACTACATTCACTTCATTTCCCCCATTATTTTGTTTTTGCATAACAGGGCGCGGATAAAGATAAATTATATTATCCTCTATTTCACTTTGCCAACCATCAGGAAAACCCGTTTTTGCACTAATAACCGGTTCACCTTCATCAAAAACAATAGTCGTAATAAATCCCATTTTACTTTTTATAACAGTGGGATTCATTGCGTTATAAGAAACGCTTTGTATTCGTTTATCAAAACTTGAAGATTGCGGGATCGCCCTCGCATTGACTAATAGGGGACACAAAGACAATATCAACCATAATCCATTTTTTTTCATTATCCCTCCCGCATCTCTTTTGACATAACAAAAACTAGTTACGGTAAATCCTAATGGATTTTGTTCTTTTTCTTCGCTAATCCCTTTCTTAGCTAAGTCAAAATGATAAGTCATTCTGCCACCCCAATATTCATGCGACTGTTCCCCGGTTTTTAAATTCCGTCGTTTTTTTAAATCTCACAGTTGCTAAAATATCCGGCTCAGTGGCAGGGGTTAATACAAGTTGTATCATTTGAACAGAAACCTGAAAGCTGTTGTTGCTATAAACTTTGTCCGGCGATTTATCGCTATCAAAGAAAATTAGATAAGCTTCCTTTACCGTATTACTGCTATACAGTTGTACGAGGGAATAATCATTTTGTAATGAGGGATAGTTATAGCCTTCACGTAGTTTGATATATTGAGAAACAAAGTAACGTCCTAATGCTTCTTCCTGCAAAATTTTTTCCTGACGGACTTGCGTCAGCAGTTCAGTTCTTCCGGTTGTATTGTCTACTCTAATAATCGCCAGTTCTTTTTCTTTTAACGGAACAATGAAAGAAATTG